>NZ_JASGFE010000008.1:0-68918 GCF_047605725.1 Microbacterium sp. | reverse complement strand
TTTTTTTTTTTTTTTTATTTTTTTTGTGTTTTTTTTTTTGTTTTTTGGGCTGGCCGTGCTGGTTACAGATTTTGTTGGGCGCGGGGGGCGCCCCCCGGTCGACCACGAGCGTGTCGGCACCCCTCGATCACAACCCCTCCCACCCCCATCGTCAATCGCTTGGAGACACCCCTGTGAAAATGCGTTCCTACTGGCTCGACACCGCCACCCCCAGTGGCGACTACACCGAGACCGAGGTTCCGAAGGAGGTGGATGTCGCCGTCGTCGGCGCGGGGTTCACCGGTTTGTCGACGGGCTACCACACCGCGAAGTCCGGCAGGTCGGTCGCCGTGCTGGAGGCGCACACCGTGAACTGGGGCGCGTCCGGTCGAAACGGCGGCATGGCGACGACGGGATTGGCCATCGGGTTCCGCGACGCGCTGAAGCGCTACGGCGAACAGCGCGCCGTCTCCTACTTCAAGGAGTACAACAACGCGATCGATCTGATCGAGCAGCTGGTCACCGACAACGCGCTCGATGTCGACTATGCCCGCGCCGGGAAGATGAACCTGGCGTGGAAGCAGTCGCACTGGGAGGGGATGCAGAAGACCGCCGAGGCGCTCAAGCGCCTGGTGGACCAGCCCGTGCACCTGGTGGGCCGGGCCGACATCCGGACGGAGATCGGCTCAGACGTCTACCACGGCGCGATGGTCGACCCGACCGGCGCCGGGTTGCACGTGGGCAAGTTCGGGCACGCACTGGCGGGCCTCGCCCTCGAGCAGGGCGCCACCATCCATGAGCACGCCGAGGTCACCGACGTGCGCAAGGTCGCCGGGGGAGCGGCGTTCGACCTGGTGACCACGCGCGGGACCGTGCGCGCGGGAAAGGTCGTCGTCGGCACCAGCGGCTACACCGGTCGACCGTTCGGCTGGATCCAGCGCCGCATCGTCCCGGTCGGGAGCTTCATCGTCGTCACCGAGCCCCTGCCGCAGGAACTCGTCGACGAGCTGCTGCCGAACCGGCGGATGGCCTCGGACAGCAAGAACTTCATCTACTACTTCCGTATCACGCCCGACAACCGCATGCTGTTCGGCGGCCGTGCGCGCTTCGCGCTGAGCGATCCGTCGTCCGATCGCAAGAGCGGCGAGATCCTGGAGAAGGCGATGCACTACGTCTTCCCGAAGCTCCGCGACGCGCGCATCGACTACATGTGGGGCGGCCTGGTCGACATCTCGATGGACCAGATGGTGCACGCCGGCGAGCACGACGGGATCTTCTACTCCACGAGCTATTCCGGGCACGGCGTGCAGATGGCGACGTACATGGGCAAGGTGATGAGCGAGGTCACCGCCGGTCATCCCGAGGCGAACCCGTGGCGCGACCTGCGCAACCCCTGGATCCCCGGCTACTTCGGGCAGCCGTGGCTGCATCTGCGGGTCGGCGGCGCCTACTACGGGCTGCAGGATCGGATCAGCTGAATGGCGGCGGACTCCGTGCGGATGAGCGAGCTCGCCGGTCTCGGCATCCCCGGCGGAGGCTACACCGGCGTCCGCTGGATCACGACCGGGCTCGACCTCGTGGTGAGCGACCCCGAGGACGACAGCCCGATCGCGCACGTGCACACCGCCGACGCGCAGGAGATGTCCGACGCGGTCGGCACGGTCGCTGCCGGACTGCGGGAGCCGTGGGAGCTCTGGCGGCGCCGGGAGACCCTCGAGCGGGCGGCGGCGCTGCTGCGGGAGGAGCATGAGCGCATCGCCCGGATCGTCTCGGCCGAGAGCAGCAAGACGATCACCGAGGCCCGGCGCGAGGCATCCCGCGCCGCCGAGACGCTGCGGCTGTCGGCGGCGGCCGCCCCGCTGCTGGAGGGCGAGACGCTCCCGCTGAGCGACTCCGCGCGCGGCAGCGGGCGCATCGGCTGGAACCGTCGCGAGCCACTGGGGGTGGTGGCGGCGATCACGCCGTTCAACGATCCGCTCAACCTGGTGGCGCACAAGGTGGGCCCCGGGCTCATCGCGGGCAACGCGATCGTGCTGAAGCCGGCCGCGACCACGCCCCTGTCCGCGCTGGCCCTGGTCGACGTGCTGCTGCGCGCGGGCATGCCGGCGAACCGCATGGCGGCGCTCGTCGCGACGCGGGATGCCAGCAGCGCTCTCGTGAGCGACCCGCGCGTGGCCGCGGTGTCGTTCACCGGAGGCCCCGCCACCGGCGACGTGCTGGCGCGGCTGGCCGGAGCGCGCAAGATCCTCATGGAGCTCGGCGGCAACAACGCCGTCGTGGTCTGCGCCGACGCCGACGTCGCGGAGGCGGCAGCGGCGGTGGTCGACGGCGCCTTCGGCGTCGCGGGGCAGAACTGCCTGTCGGTCCAGCGCGTGTTCGCGCACGAGTCGGTGTACGACGAGCTCGTGGCGCGCGTGGTCGCCGGCACGGGGCGGCTGCGGGTCGGCTCCAAGCGCGACGCCGAGACGGATGTCGGGCCGCTCATCACCGAGCGCGAGGCGCGTCGGGTCGAGGAGTGGGTGCAGGAGGCGGTGGCCGCCGGCGCGATCGTCCGGTCCGGTGGCATCCGACACGGCGCGTTCTACGAGCCGACGGTGCTCGTCGACGTGCCGGATGACGCGCGGGTCATGCGCGAGGAGGTGTTCGGGCCGGTGGTGTCGATCATGAGCTTCACCGACCTCGACGAGGCGCTGCACCGCGTGGACGACACCGACTTCGGGATGCAGGCCGGCGTGTACACGGCGTCGCTGGAGACGGCGCTGCACGCCGCGGAACGCCTTCACGTGGGCAGTGTGCTGATCAACGACACCAGCGACTTCCGCATCGACGCGATGCCGTTCGGCGGTCCCAAGCGCTCCGGCGTGGGCCGTGAGGGGGTGGCCAGCGCCGTGCGCGAGCTCAGCGAGCCGAAGAACGTCATCGTCAACCGGATCGGCATCGGCTGAGTCCGTGGCGTGCCCGCAAGCTCGTAATCTGCGAATCATCGTGTGCTAATATCTTCGTATGCACGAAGGTTCGCAGACTCCTCTCGACGTGGACAACCCGTACGTGGATCTGGCGGTCGGAGTGTTCTCGATGCTCGCCGACCCGACCAGGGTGCGGATCGTCCTCGCGCTGGATGCCGGTGAGCTGTCGGTGAATCACCTTGCGGACATCCTCGACAAGGCCCCGGCGACCGTGTCGCAGCACCTCTCCAAGCTGCGCTGGGCGCGCATCGTGCTCAGCCGGCAGGAGGGCACGCGAGTGTTCTACCGGCTCGCCAACGAGCACGTGCGCGGACTGGTCGTCGACGCCATCTATCAGGCCGAGCACTCCCTCGAGAACGTGCCGCCCCACCACCGCCGGCAATCGGCGACGGCGCCCGGCGGCATCGACGCCGCGTGACGGCGTCGCCGACCCCATCTGATCCGCCACGGCCGAGGAGCGCACTCGTCCTGGCCTCGCCCACCATTGAAGGAGACAGCGCAGTGAGCACCCCCGCCACGCACCCCCACCCCCACGAGGGCGAGGGTGCGCACGATCACCCGCATCCGCACGAAGGGGAGCACGAGCACCCGCATCCCCACCCGCACGAGGACGGGCACGACCACCCGCATCCGCATCCGCATCCGCACGACGAGGACGGGCACGACCATCCGCACGGCAAGGGCGGGCACGACCACGGGGATCATGGCCACGCTCACGGCGCCCACGGGCATGGTCACGGCCATGGACATGGTCATGGGCACGGACACGGTGATCACGGGCACGAGCACCCGACCGGTATCAAGGGCTTCTTCTACGGGCTGTTCGTGCCGCACTCGCACGACGCCGCCGACTCGATCGACGACGCCATGGAGGCGAGCAAGACCGGCATCCGCACCGTGATCATCAGCATGATCCTGCTGGTGCTGACCACCGTCTTCCAGGCGATCGTGGTCTACTTCAGCGGCTCTGTGGCCCTGCTCGCCGACACGATCCACAACCTGTCCGACGGCATGACGGCGATACCCCTGTGGATCGCGTTCGTCCTCGGCCGCCGTGCGGCCACGCGCAAGTTCAACTACGGCTACCACCGGGCGGAGGACCTCGCGGGCCTGTTCATCGTGCTTATGATCCTCCTCTCCGCGATCGTGGCGCTGTGGCAGTCGATCGACCGCTTCGTCCACCCGCAGCCGCTGGAGAACATCTCCTGGGTGATCGTGGCCGGGGTGATCGGGTTCATCGGCAACGAGGCGGTCGCGGTCTACCGCATCCGCGCCGGGCGGCGCATCGGCTCGGCGGCGCTCGTCGCCGACGGCATCCACGCCCGTACCGACGGCTTCACCTCGCTCGCGGTCGTCGCCGGCGGCCTGGGCGTGCTGCTGGGCTTTCCGCTCGCCGACCCCATCGTGGGCGTGCTGATCTCGGTCGCGATCTTCGTGCTGCTGATCGGCACCATCAAGTCCGTCGGACGCCGCCTCCTCGACGGCATCGAGCCGGGCCTGATGGACGAGGCGGAGCACGCTCTGACCCACGTCGCCGACATCGAGAAGGTGGAGCAGATCCGGCTGCGTTGGATCGGCCACCGCCTCGAGGGCGATGCGCTGCTGCGCATCCCGGCGGTATCGGCGGTCGAGGCGGATCGGATCGCGAACGACGCCGAGGCGGCGGTGCGCGGCCACCTGAAGAACCTCGACATCATGAACATCCGGACCCGCGTGTCCGAGCCCGTGGGCAGCAGTTCGTCGCGCTGACGGGCGAGAAGGGGCGGGAGGCGATCGGCTCGCCTCCCGCCCCTTCTATCGTGCGCTTGCCGTCGACTGCTTAGCCGAGGACCTCGTCGAGCGTGTCGCTCAGGGCTGCGAGGCCGAAGGCGATCTCGTCGGCGCTCACCACGAGCGGTGGGATCAGCCGCACGACGTTGGCGCGGGTGCCGCACGTGAGAGTGAGGAGGCGATGACGCACCGCGGCGGACTGCACGGCGCTCGCGATCTCGGGGGCCGCCTCGCCGTCGGCGTCGACGAACTCCAGCGCCCGCATCAGGCCCAGGCCGCGCGCGTCGCCGATGTTCGGGAACCGCTGCTGCAGCTCCTGCAGGCCGGCGTGCAGCACAGCGCCCATCGCATCGGAGTTCTCGACGAGCTTCTCGTCGCGAACGACGTCGAGCGTCGCCACGGCCGCGGCCGCGGCGACGGCGTTGCCGCCGTAGGTGCCGCCCTGCGAGCCGGGCCAGCCGCGCGACATCAGCTCGCGGGAGGCGGCGATCGCGCTGAGCGGGAAGCCGCTGGCGATGCCCTTGGCGGTGATCAGGATGTCGGGGGCCACTCCCGCGTGCTGGTGCCCCCAGAAGCGCCCGGTGCGACCGACACCGGTCTGCACCTCGTCGATGACGAGGACGATGCCGTGCCGGTCGGCGCGCTCGCGCAGTCCGGCGAGGAAGCGTGCCGGAGTCGGCACGTACCCCCCGTCGCCGAGCGCGGGCTCGATGATGAACGCCGCCGTGTCGGCGGGGCTGCTCGTGGTCTGCAGAAGGAAGTCGAGCTCGCGCAGGGCGAAGTCGACCGCCGTGTCCTCGTCCCACCCGTAGCGGAACGCCGCGGGGAACGGTGCGATGTGCACACCCGCCATGAGCGGCGCGAACCCGGAACGGAACTTCGTCCCCGCGGTCGTCAGAGACGCCGCCGCGACGGTGCGACCGTGGAATCCGCCTTGGAACGCGATGAGGTTCGGGCGCCCGGTCGCCATGCGCGCCAGCCGCAGCGAAGCCTCCACCGCCTCAGAGCCGGAATTGGCGTAGAAGACGCTGTCAAGCCCTTCGGGCAGCACATCGCCGAGGCGCTCGGTGAGCTCCAGGAGCGGCTTGTGCATGACCGTCGTGTACTGGGCATGGATGATCTTGCCGACCTGTTCGCGAGCCGCCGCGACGACGCGAGGATGGCAGTGACCGGTGCTCGTCACGCCGATGCCGGTCGTGAAGTCGAGGTAGTCGACGCCGTCGGTCGCGGTGATCCAGGCGCCGCGCGCGTGCTCGACGACGATCGGGGTGGCCTGCATGAGCAGCGGGCTGAGCTGTGCCATCATCCCACCCTCACAGGACGTTCTTCAGGAACTGTCTCGTGCGCTCCTCCTTGGGATTGGCCATGATCTCCCGTGGATCCCCCATCTCGACGATGACGCCGTCGCGCATGAACACCAGGGTGTCGGCGACCTCCCGGGCGAACCCCATCTCGTGGGTCGTCACGATCATCGTCATGCCGCCCTCCGCCAGCTTCTTCATGACGTCGAGCACCTCGCCGACCAGCTCAGGATCCAGCGCGCTCGTCGGCTCGTCGAACAGCATCACCTTCGGGTTCATCGCCAACGAGCGAGCGATGGCCACCCGCTGCTGCTGACCGCCCGAGAGCTGCGCGGGGTAATGGTCCTCCCGACCTTCCAGCCCGACCTGGGCGAGGAGCTCGTACGCTCGCTCGGTGGCGATGCCCTTCGGGACCTTCTTGGTCATGACCTGGCCGATGACCACGTTGCCCAGGGCCGTCATGTTCGGGAACAGGTTGAAGTTCTGGAACACCATCCCGATGTCGGCGCGTTGCCTGCGCCGCTGGTCGCGCTTGAGCGGGCGGAACCGGGTCTCCTCCTCCACATACCCCAGGTGCTCGCCGTTGACCTTCAGCACGCCGCGATCGATCTGCTCCAGTCCGTCGATGCAGCGCAGGAGGGTCGACTTGCCGGACCCGCTGGGGCCGATCAGGCAGCACACCTCACCGGGGAAGATGTCCAGATCGATGTGTTCGATCACGACCAGGTGACCGTACGACTTCCGCATGCCGCGGATGTGCACCGAGCCTGGTCCGTCGGCAGGTCCGCGCCCGTCATGAGCGTGCGGCGGGCTCGGTGTGATCTCTGGCGAGAGCGGTTCGGTCATTTCTGTACCTCCACGACCTGCGTCACGAGTGGATCCTTCTTCACGACACGGTGCGCCGAGGTCGACCTCGCGTAGTAGGCCTCGATCTTGGACTGCGGGTAGCTCAGCAGGACCGACACGATGAGATACCACGCGCACGCGACCAGCAGCATCGGGATCGTCTCGTAGGTCCGGGCGTAGATGACCTGCACGCTCTGCAGCAGGTCTGCCACACCGAGCACGGAGACCAGCGAGGTCTCCTTCAGCATGCCGATCAGCTGGTTCCCCGTCGCCGGGATGATCGTCGGCATCGACTGCGGAAGAATGATCTTCATCAGCTTCTGGCCTTCGGTCATGCCCAGCGAGTCGCCCGCCTCCAGCTGGCCCCGCGGCACGGAGTTGAACCCGCCCCGCACGATCTCGGACATGTACGCCGCCTGGTTCAGCGACAATCCGATGATCGCGGCGGTGGTCGCGCTGATCAGCGCGTTGGTGTCCAGGGTCGTGCCGATGTCGGTGAAGGGGATGCCGATCCGGATGACGGGGAACAGCGCAGCGATGTTGAACCACAGGATCAGCTGGACCAGCACCGGGGTGCCCCGGAACACCGTGATGTAGGCCATCGCCAGCAATCGGATCGGCATGACCTTCGAGGACCGCATCACCGCGAGCACGATGCCGAGCAAGGTGCCCAGCAGCATGACCAGCACCGTCAGCCACAGCGTCAGGAACAGCCCCCGCAGCACGGTTGCCGCGGTGAAGTACTTGAAGATGACGTCGAACTCGAATCGCGGATTCGTGATCAGGGTGTGGACGATGCCTGCGACGAGCAGCAGGCAGAGCACCCACATGGTGTACTCGTACGCCCCCCGTTGATGGACTCGGGGCTTCGTGGCTGAATCCATGAGCGGATCACCCCGCGATGTCGGCAGTCTCGATGGCGCCGTCGCTCAGGCCCCAGTTGTCCAGAGCCTCCTGGTACAGCGGGCTGTCGATGATCGACTGCATGGCGGCCTGCATCGCCGGAGTCAGGGGCGAGCCCTTTGCCAGACCGATCGCGACCAGGTCGGTGCCCAGGTCGGCAGGCTTCTCGAACAGGCCCTCGGCGAGCCCGAACTGGCTGCTCTGCTGCGCGACCGCCCACGCCAGCTGCGGCAGGTCGGCGAAGATGCCCTCGATCCGCCCCGAGGACAGCTGGGTCAGCGCGGTGTTGAGGTCAGGCAGGGTGACGGTCTCGACCGCGTCCTTGCCGTCCGCGGTGCACTTGTCCGACAGCATCGGCAGGTAGGTCTGCTCCTGCGTCGAGCCGGTCATCACCGCGATCTGCGTGCCGCAGATGGAGTCGGTGTTGATGTCCAGCTCCTTCGGGTTCCCCGCCGCCACGGCCAGGCCCGATCCGTCCCGCCAGTAGTTGATCATGTCCAGCTGTTCCAGCCGCTCCGGCGTCGCCGACATGTTCGTGGCGGTGAAGTCGAATCGTCCACCGGTCAGTCCCGGGACGATGGTGCTGAAGGAGACGTCCTCGATCTCCAGCTCCAGGCCCATCTTGGCCGCCAGCAGTCTGGCGATGTCCACGTTGTACCCGGCCGGCTCATTGTCCTCGTTCATGAACGAGGTCGGCGGGTACTTCAGGTCCATCGCCACGGTGATGGAGCCCTTCTCCTTGGTCGCGGCCGGGAGCAGGGCGACGACGGCAGGATCTGCTTCGACCCCCTCGGAGATGTCGCCGACGGTGCCGGTACCCGCTGCTGCGCTGGTCTCGCTGCTCTGCTCAGGCGACTCCGTCTCGGACGAACAGGCGGTCACGCCGACGAGCAGGGTCGCGGCGGCGAGCAGCGGCACGATTCCTCTGATGATTTTCATGGATGTCTCCTGATCAGGTGGATGGGACGGGGATCAGCATCAGGTGCACGGGATGGATGGGGGCCGCTCCAAACCCGTAAGTCGTGTTTGCAATCTAGGACCGCCCGAGAGGGCTGTCAACAAAAATGATGTCTACGCGCAGATCATATTTTCGTCGGCGTTCTGTGCATCGTTTTGTCGGCTCGTCGTTTGTCGACACGGTATCCCTCCGATGATCGACCAGCGCCGTCGACCCGTTGGCCTAGGATTCCACTCAAAGGACCGACCAACGAGGCTGAGGTGAACAGTGGTTCCAGGGGTGGAGGCCGGCCGGGACAAGCCGATCGTCCTGCAGGCCATACAGCAGGACACGACTCCGACGCTGATCGCCCGGCAGCTTCGCCGGGCGATCGCGACGGGCCAGCTCGCTCCGGGGGAGCAGCTTATGGAGGCGGCGTTGGCGCGGAGTCTGGGCGTCAGCCGCGCTCCACTCCGGGAGGCGTTGCAGCGGCTGACCCAGGAGGGCCTGCTCATCGGTCACCGCAACCGCGGCGTACGCGTGATGGAGCTGGACGAGGACACGGTCCGGGACATCTACCTGGCCCGGGGCGCGGTGGAGCGGGCGGCGATCGAGCAGATCGGCCTCGCCGGCCGGGCGGCCGAGGCGATCGTGCTGTCGGAGCTGTTCGACGGGGTGGACGAGGAGGGCCAGGACCCGTCCAGCCAAGAGATCTCCGAGCTCGACATGAGCTTCCACGAGAAGCTGGTCGAGCTGTCGGGGAGCCCTCGCCTGCAGCGGATGCACCGCACGCTGCTGACCCAGGTCCGCATGTGCCTGACGCACATGCAGGCGACGTATGAGTCGATCGACCATCGAGTCAACGAGCACCGGGCGCTGGCCGAGGCGATCATCGCGGGCGACACCGATCGCGCCGTGGCCCTGCTGCGCGCGCACATGGACGACGGCATGAACAGGCTGCTCCGCGGCGCGACCTCGCCGGCGTGAGACCAGCGCGGTCGTCGGACGGCCGCGCGCCCACGCTGCTCAGCTCTGATCGAGCAGCGCCTGCATCTCGGAGATCTCGGACTGCTGGGTCTGGATGATCTGCTCGGCGAGCGCGCGCACCTCGGGGCTCTGTCCGTCCTCCAGCACGTCCTGAGCCATGTCGATCGCGCCGTCGTGGTGCTCGATCATCTGCTCCAGGAACAGGCGGGATGCCGTGGCGCCGTCGGCCTCTTCGAGCGCGGTCATGTCGTCGTCCGACATCATGCCGTCGTCCGTGCCGCCGTGGTCCATGCCGCTCATGCCGCTGTCGGACATCGAGGAGCCCCACTCGCTGAGCCAGCCCTCCATGAGCTCGATCTCGGGGCCCTGCGCGTCCTTGATGCGCTGGGCCAGGTCGGCGACCTCGGGGTCGGCATCCTGCTTCGCCAGGAGCATGTCGCTCATCTCGATCGCCTGCTCATGGTGGGGGATCATCATCGCCGTGAACATCTCGTCGGCCATGTTGGGGTCGGTCGCCTCGGCGGTCAGAGACGTCGACGGTCCCGGCTCGGCACCGGTCTGCGCGCAACCGGTCAGCAGCAGCGCGGCGGTGCCCGCCGCAGCCAGCAGCAGCATGCGGGTGCGGGGGGCGGGGGCGTCGGGGTGGGGCATGTCGAGATCTCCTTCGTTCGTCGTCGGTGAGTGGGGATGTCAGGATCGGACGAGCCGGGCGATGGCGTCGGTGGCCTCTTTGATCTTCAGCCCGGCGTCGTCGGTGTCCCGTCGTGCGGCGTCGAGCACGCAGTGCTCGAGGTGGTCGTCGAGCAGACCGATGGCCACGGCCTGCAGCGCGCTCGTGAGGGCGCTGATCTGGGTGAGGATGTCGATGCAGTACTGTTCCTCGTCGACCATCCGCGAGATTCCGCGCGCCTGACCCTCGATGCGCTTGAGCCGGTTCAGGTACTTCGCCTTGTCGGTGATGTACCCGTGGTGGTGGGTGGTGTCAGACATCGTGGACCTCTCTCGTGGAATTGCTCAGGATGGTGCGTGTGCTGGCCTCGGGGCGCAGGTCGATGCGTCGCAGCAGCTGCGCGTTGAGGGCCACGACCACCGTCGACAGCGACATCAGGATCGCGCCGACCGACATCGGGAGCACGAAGCCGGCCGGGGCGAGGACCCCCGCCGCCAGCGGCACCGAGACGAGGTTGTAGCCGGCGGCCCACCACAGGTTCTGCGTCATCTTGCGGTAGGCGGCGCGGGAGAGCTCGATCACCGACAGCACCGACCGGGGGTCGGAGCCGGCCAGGATGACGCCGGCCGAGGCGATCGCGACATCCGTGCCCGCACCGATCGCGATGCCGACGTCGGCTTGCGCGAGGGCGGGCGCATCGTTGACGCCGTCGCCCACCATGGCGACCTTCTTGCCCTCCCGTTGCAGCTGTGCGACCTTCGCGGACTTGTCCTCGGGGCGCACCCCGGCGAAGACACGATCGATGCCGAGCTCGCGGCCGACCGCCGTGGCGACGGCCTGCGCGTCGCCGGTGATCATGACGACCTCGACTCCGAGCCGGTGCAGCGCGTCGACGGCCTCGCGCGACTCGGGACGGATCTCGTCGGCGAGCCTGAGGCCGCCGATCACCCGCCCATCCGCGATGACGTGCAGGATGATCGCACCCTGCGCGCGCCACTGGTCGGCGCTCGCCGTCTCGCCCGCGCCGACCTCTTCGAGGAGGCGCGGTCCGCCGACCCGGATCTCGCGCCCGTCGACGGTCGCGGTCACGCCGACGGCGGGGGACGACGTGAAGCCGGTCGCTCGAGTCGGCGCGAGCCCCCTCTCCTGCGCGGCGCGGACGATCGCCTTGGCGAGCGGATGCTCGCTGTCGGCCTCTGCAGCGGCGGCTGCAGCCAGCACGTCGTCGGCATCGGTGCCTTCGGCGGGCTCGACGGCGGTGACGGTGGGCTCGCCCCTGGTGAGGGTGCCCGTCTTGTCGAACAGCACGGCATCCACCGTGCGCATGCTCTCCAGCGCGAGCCGGTCCTTCACCAGCACCCCTCCGCGCGCGGCCCGCTCGGTCGCGATCGACACGACCAGCGGGATCGCGAGCCCCAGCGCGTGCGGGCACGCGATCACCAGCACCGTGATGCTGCGGACGACGGCCGAGTCGGGGTCGCCGGCGACCGTCCAGGTCACGGCGGTGATCGCCGCGGCGATCAGGGCGAACCAGAACAGCAGCGCGGCCGCCCGGTCGGCGATCCGCTGCGCGCGCGAGGACGAGTTCTGCGCCTCGGTCACGAGACGCTGGATGCCGGCGAGCATCGTGTCGTCGCCGGCCGCGGTGATCCGCACGCGCAGCCCGGAGTCGGTGGCGACGGTGCCGGCGGTGACGGCGTCGCCCACGCCTCGCGCGACGGGACGGGACTCGCCGGTGACCATGGACTCGTCCAGGTCGGCCCGGCCGTCGACGATCGTGCCGTCCGCGGGCACGCTGCCACCGGGGCGCACGACGACGACGTCGCCCACGCGCAGTTCGGTCGGCGACAGCATGACGATCCGGTCGCCCTCCACGCGCTCCGCCTCGTCGGGCAGCAGTGCCGCGAGGGAGTCGAGCGCCGAGGTCGTCTGCGCGAGCGAGCGCAGCTCGATCCAGTGGCCGAGCAGCATGATCACGATCAGCAGCGCCAGCTCCCACCAGAACTCCAGCTCGTGATGGAGGATGCCGAGGGTCGCGCCCCAGGAGGCGAAGAACGCCACAGTGATCGCCAGGCCGATCAGCATCATCATCCCGGGCTTGCGCGAGCGCAGCTCGCCGAGCGCGCCGGTGAGGAACGGCCAGCCGCCCCAGACGTACATCACCGTGCCGAGCACGGGCGAGACATAGCGGGCCCATGCGGGCACGTCGTAGCCGAGGAGCATCGCGAACATCGGCGAGAACGCCACCGCCGGAACGGCGATGACGAGGTTGATCCAGAAGAGCCGCCGGAACTGGCCGGCGTGGTCGCCGTGCCCGGCGTGACCCATGTGTCCGCCGGGGGCTGCGTGGTCGGTGTGGGCGTCGTGTCCGGTGGGGGCATGGTGTCCGCCGTGTCCGGCGTGTTCCGCGGGGGCGTTGAGCTCCGCGTGGGTGGCGTGCTGGCCGTGGTCGTGCGCGTGCCCGCCGTGGTCGTGCGCGTGCCCGCCGTGATCGTGGCTGTGCTGGTGCGGCGTGGTCATCGTGCGGTCTCGCTCTGCGGGCGGTGCAGCCGGTCCATCCACGAGAACACGGCCGGCACGGCATCCACTCCCGACGCTCCCCGCGCAACGCCGTCGTGCTCGTGGACCACGACGAGCGGATCGGTCGACACGAGCGTGCCGTCTGCGCCGGTGCGTCCGACTGCGGCGACGACGGAGCCGTGGATGTTCGCGGTGTACGGACTGCGCGGAAGGTACGGGCCGGGATCGGCGGCCAGGCCCAGGTCGTGCAGCACGGTGCGGGCGGCGTGCTCGCCCTGGGCCGCGGCGTCGGCCCAGTGGTCGATGCGCCAGGGGGCCGATCCGTCGTCGTGGTGGACGGCGACGCCGCCGGCGGCGTAGACGCCGGGGGAGCTCGCACGCAGTCGGGCGTCGACGACGACGCCGTCGGCGAACGGGGCGGGGGCGATCGGCCTCGTGCCGTGCGCGACGATCGCGAGGTCGGCCCGCAGCGAGCTGCCGTCATCGAGCGTGACGACCAGCTCGTCGCCCTCGAGCGCGATGGAGGTCGGGGTGCGCCCGAACCGCGTCGTCACCGTCTGCCGGTGACGCTCGGCGAGGCGGATCGCGACCGCGACGCCGAACGCGGAGGCGCCCGGGACGTCGGCGCGCGCAACCATCGTGACGCGGTGGCCGCGTTCGTGCAGGAGCGACGCGGTCTCGGCGGCGACCAGGCCCGCCCCGAGCACGACGACGCGCGCTGACGCGCGCCCCGCCAGCACGTCGCGCACCCGCACCGCGTCGTCGAGCGAGTGCAGCGTGGTCAACCGCCCCGCCGCCGCGGCGCCCGCCGCACCGGGCACGGCGTCGCTGAGCCGACGCGGCGCGCTGCCGGTGGCGACCAGCAGGGCGTCGTATCGGAGCACCGCCCCGGACTCGAGCGTCACCGCCCGCGCGTCGAGGTCGATCCGTTCGGCCGAGTCGCTGCGCACGACGACGCCGGGAAGAGCGGCCTGCTCGGGCTGCAGCATCCCGATGGCGACACCCTTGTTGACGAGCGTGCGGTTGTAGGGGGTCTCGGAGGTGCGGCCCACGAGCGCGACCTCGACGCCGTCGGCGCCCGCCAGCACGCGCGCGGCGGCGGTGCCGGCCGCGCCGGCGCCCAGGATGGCGACGTGGGTGGTCATCGGGGGTGTCCTCCGGGTGTGGTGCTCGGGGGCCGGCGACGATGTCGACGGCCCCCGAAGCGGATCACGCCGCGTCGGCGTACTTGTCGGGGTCGGCGTCCCAGAGCGGGCCGCAGGCGGCGCAGCAGAACCAGTAGCGCTTGCCCTTGTAGTCGCGGAACAGGCCCTGGGCCTCGGCGACGCTCTTGACCACGGGGCTGCCGGCCATCACGGGGCACATGGCGATGTCGTCGCCGGAGGCCGTTGCCGCGGGAGCCGCGTGGTGGTGACCGTGGCTGCCGTGGTCGTGACCGCCGTGTCCGTGGTCGTGTCCGTGGCTGTGGGCCTCGGTCGCCGGCGCCTCGGCGTGGCACGACGCGCCGGCCGGCTCGGCCGCCGCCTCGGTGCTGCAGCACGAATCGGTCGCCGGCTCGGCCGCCGCCTCGGTGCTGCAGCACGACGACGTGCTGTCGCTGGAGGCCGTCGTGCTGCAACAGCTGCCGGACTCGGCCAGGGGCAGCTCGGTGCGCTCGGGGGTCGTTTCGGTGCTCATCTCTTGTTCTCCTTGTTGTGTGCGAGTGGGTTGTGGGTGGGCAGGGATCAGGCGGTGATGCTCTTGAAGCCGCGCAGGCGCAGGCTGTTGCCGACGACGAACACACTGGACAGGGCCATTGCGGCACCGGCGAGCATCGGGTTGAGCAGGCCCAGGGCCGCGACCGGAATGGCCGCGGAGTTGTAGGCGAACGCCCAGAACAGGTTCGTCTTGATGGTGCCGAGCGTCTTGCGCGACAGGCGGATCGCGTCGACCGCGCTGCGCAGGTCGCCGCGGACCAGGGTGATGTCGGATGCCTCGATCGCCACATCGGTGCCGGTGCCCATCGCCAGGCCCAGATCCGCCTGAGCCAGTGCGGGGGCGTCGTTGACGCCGTCGCCGACCATCGCGACGATCTTGCCCTCGCCCTGCAGGCGCTTGACGACATCGACCTTGTCCTTCGGCAGCACCTCGGCGTACACCTGGTCGATGCCGACCTCGGCGGCGATCTGGCGGGCCACGGCCTCGTTGTCGCCGGTGAGGAGCACCGGGGTCAGTCCGAGGGCGCGCAGCTCGCGGATGGCCTCGGCGCTCGTGGGCTTGACGGTGTCGGCGATCACGAGGATGCCGCGCGCCAGGCCGTCCCAGCCGACGGCGACGACCGTCTTGCCCTCGCCCTCGGCCTGCGCCTTCGCGGCGGAGATCTCGGGGCTCAGGTGCTGCGACCAGTCGGCCAGCAGAGATTCGCGTCCGACCAGCACGGCGTGCCCGTCGACGATGCCCTGGACCCCCTTGCCCTCGATGTTCGCGAAGTCCTCCGGCACGACGAGCGCACCGGTCTCCTGCACGGCGGCCTTGGCGACCGCCTGCGCGATGGGGTGCTCGGAGGCGTCCTCCAGCGCACCGGCCAGTCGCAGCAGCTCGTCGCGGTCGGTGCCAGGCTCGGTGATCACGTCGACGAGGGTCATCTTGCCGCTCGTGACGGTTCCGGTCTTGTCCAGCACCACGGTGTCGACCTTGCGCGTGGACTCGAGCACCTCGGGTCCCTTGATGAGGATGCCGAGCTGAGCGCCGCGACCGGTGCCGACCAGGAGCGCCGTGGGAGTCGCCAGCCCGAGCGCGCACGGGCACGCGATGACGAGCACCGCGACGGCGGCGGTGAACGCGGCCGAGACGGGGAATCCCGCGCCCAGCCAGGCGCCCAGCGCGATGACCGCGATCATGATGGCGATCGGCACGAACACGCCCGAGATCTGGTCGGCCAGGCGCTGCACCTCGGCCTTGCCGGTCTGCGCGTCTTCGACGAGCTTGGCCATCTGGGCGAGCTGCGTGTCCGATCCGACCCGGCTGGCGCGCACGACCAGGCGCCCGCCCGCGTTCACGGTGGCGCCGGTCACCGGGTCGCCTTCGCCCACCTCGACGGGCACGGACTCGCCGGTGAGCATCGAGGCATCCACCGCCGAGGTGCCGGAGACGACGATGCCGTCGGTGGCGATCTTCTCGCCGGGGCGCACGACGAACTCGTCGCCGACCTGCAGGTCTTCGACCGGGATCTTGGTCTCGACGCCGCCGCGCAGCACCGACACCTCCTTCGCGCCCAGCTCCAGCAGTGCCCGCAGGGCCGCTCCCGCCTGGCGCTTGGACCGCTTCTCGAAGTAGCGGCCGGCGAGGATGAAGGTCGTCACTCCCGCGGCCACCTCGAGGTAGATGTTCGCCGCGCCGTCCGAGGGCGCGAGGGTGAGCTCGAAGGGGTGGGTCATGCCGGGCACCCCGGCGGTGCCGAAGAACAGCGCGTACAGCGACCACAGGAACGCGGCGGTGGTGCCCATCGAGATGAGGGTGTCCATCGTGGCGGTGCCGTGACGCAGGTTCATCCACGCGGCGCGGTGGAACGGCCACGCGCCCCACACGATCACCGGCGCGGCAAGAGCCAGCGACGCCCACTGCCAGTACGTGAACTGCAGCGCCGGGATCATCGCCATCGCGATGACCGGGACGGCCAGCACGATCGAGATGCGGAGGCGATCGCGCAGCGAGGTCAGCTCGGGGTCGGCATCGTCGTCGCCGGATGCCGCGGCATCCCGTTCCGCCTTCTTCGGCGCCGGCAGCGCCGCCGTGTAGCCGGTCTTCTCGACCTCGGCGATCAGCAGCTGCGGGTCGTAGCCGGCGGGGACGGTCACCTTCGCCTTCTCGGTGGCGTAGTTCACCGTCGCGGCCACGCCGTCGAGCTTGTTGAGCTTGCGCTCGATGCGGTTCGCGCAGGAGGCGCAGGTCATCCCTCCGATCTCCAGCTCGTAGCTCGGGCCCGATGTGGCGGGCACGGAAGTGCTCATCAGAATCCTTGTCCTTGTCGCGCGACCGGGGTCAGTGGTCGTCGTCCGTCGTCGAATCGTCGTGGGTGTCGCTGCTCGTGCCGTCGCCGTGGACGGCGTCGAGCACGAACTCGGCGGTGTGCACCTGTCCGTCGACCTGGAAGTCGAGGTACAGGAGGTAGCGGCCGGCGGTGGGCGCTTCGGCGCCGAACTGGATCTGCGGGCCGCCCGTGTCGCCCTCCTGCGGCTCATCGCCGAGCGGGTGCACGTGCAGGTAGGCGAGGTCGCCGTCGCGCAGCGTCACCAGGTGCCCGAACGCCCCGAGATAGGGCTCCAGGGTCGTGACCGGGGTGCCGTCGCGGCTGACGGTGATCGTCAGGTCGCTGGTCGACCCGGCCACCAGTGTGCCTTCGATCGAGACGTCGAACCCGTCGACCTCGTCGCTCGTCGAGGTGTGCGTCGCGGGCGCGGGCGTGACCTCGCCGGCGAGCTCGACCGCGCGGGTCAGGGTCACCTTGTCGGGGCCGTCCTCCACGTCCGGCACGAAGTCGGTGTACACGCGGTAAGTGCCGGCGGCATCCCACGTCCACGGCGTCGACCAGGTGCCGCTCGCGGAGTCGAACGTCGGGTGCACGTGCCGGAAGCCGGTGCCGTCGGTGCGCACGACGATCAGGTGCAGGTCTTTGTCGTGCTCGGTCTTGTAGGAGGCGAGGGGCTCGCCGTCGTCATCCAGGATCTGGAAGCTCAGCGTGCCCTGCTCGCCGACCGTGGTCGGAGCCTCGATCGGAGACAACGCGTAGCCGTACGCCGACAGCGACAGCCCGGGGAGGGCCTCCGTCGTGGATGTCTCCTCCGCCATGTCGGCGTGCTCGTCGCCCTGCTCGGCGCGGCTGGTCCAGTCGGCGACCGCGCTGCCGGGGACGACGACGGCCGCCACGCCGAACGCGGCGGCGAACGCCACCGCGAGCCCCGCGCCGTAGAGCCCCAGTCGTCCCGCAGCGTTCATCAGACGCGCACCGCCGAGTAGCCGGCCTCGTCGACGGCGGCGAGCACATCGGCGTCGTCGATCTCGCCGGACGCGGTGACGACCAGCTTGCCGGTCTGCGCGCTCACCTGGATGTCCTCGACACCGGCGATCTCGCTGACCTCTTCGCGGATCGACAGCTCGCAGTGCCCGCAGGTCATCCCCGTCACCTGGTACTCAGTCGTGGCCATGGCTCTTCCTTTCGCTCAGATACCCCGCCGGGGTACATCACGCACAACATCCATACCCAGGAGGGGTATTCCCGCCGCCGCGAGAAAAACTTTCCGGGGTCTCGGTCCGCGCCCGTCCGGCCCGAGTCCGTACGGCCCGAGTCCCGGCATCCGCCCGCCCGCGCGCCCGCTCACCCGCGCGCCCGCGCGCCACGAACTTCGGAGAGTCGCGCGAACTTCGGAGGATTTCGGCCAGATCCTCCGAACTTCGCGCGATACTCCGAACTTCGCGCGGCGGGTAGGGCAGTGACTCGGCGCGGCGGGCAGGGCAGTGAGTCGGCGCGGCGGGTAGGGCAGTGACGCGGCGCGGCGGGTAGGGCAGTGACTCGGCGCGGCGGCGCGGCGGGCCGAGTCGTAGACTCGCAGCCATGCGCCTGCGGCTGGACATCGCCTACGACGGCGGCGGATTCCGGGGCTGGGCGCGCCAGCCCGGGCTGCGCACCGTGCAGGGCACGCTGGAGGCCGCGATCGCGCGCATCCTCGGCGGCGACCCGCACCTGGTCGTGGCAGGCCGTACCGACGCGGGCGTGCACGCGCGCGGGCAGGTCGCCCACCTCGACCTGTCCGAGTCCCAGCGCGACCGCCTCGCGCGCGGCCGGGACCCCGATCCTGCGGCGCTCGCCGCCCGCGTGCGCGGGGTGCTCGGTCAGTACCCCGACGTGACGGTCATCCGCACCGCCGCCGCGCCGGAGGGCTTCGATGCGCGCTTCTCCGCGGTGTGGCGTCGCTACGAGTACCGCCTCGCCGACCGGGCGTCGGGCTATGACCCGCTCGAGCGGCACCGCACGACCAGCACGCCGGCGACGCTGGACGTGGCGGCGATGGATGCCGCGGCCCGCTCCCTCGTCGGACTCCACGACTTCGCCGCCTACTGCAAGCCGCGCGAGGGCGCGACCACGATCCGCACGCTGTTCGAGTTCGACTGGCGCCGCGACGACGACGGCATCCTCGTCGCGAACGTGAAGGCCGACGCCTTCTGCCACAGCATGGTGCGCGCGCTCGTCGGGGCGTGCGCCGCCGTCGGGGAGGGTCGGCTCGACCCCGAGGACGTCGCCGACATCCGTGACGAGGGCGAGCGCACGAGCGACGTGAAGGTGCTCGCCGCGCGAGGACTGACCCTGATCGAGGTCGGCTACCCCGGCGACGAGCTGCTCGCCGCGCGCGCGGAGCAGACGCGCGCGCGGCGTGCTGCGGACTGACGCCGGGTGCCGGATCGACCGCGGGATGATCCGCCGCGGACCGGTCGCGGTCGTATGCTGAGAGCGGCATGAAGCTCATCTCCTACAACCTGCGCAAGCATCGCGCTGTGGGCGAGCTCGAGGGGCTCGTCGAGACGCACGGCGCCGACGTCCTGTGCCTGCAGGAGGCCGACACCGAGGCGATCCCCGCGCAGATCGCGGGGCTGCGCCTGGCCGACTCGACCAGCCGCAACCGGCTGGGCCTGGCGATCTACTACCGCGCCAACACCTTCACCGCGCTGGAGGTGATGTCGATGGCGTTGAAGAAGTCCATGCACGACCGCGTGCTCAAGCCGGCCGAGGAGCGGATGCTGGGGGTGCGACTGCACGACATCGATCACTCCCGCGAGTTCATCGTGGCGAGCTTTCACGCCGCTCCGCTGACCGCGCTGAACTCGCTGCGCCGCCACCAGATCCGTGCCGCGCTGGCCGAGCTGAGCGCACTGGGCGATCAGCTGCCGATCCTCATGCTGGGCGACTACAACTACCCGGTGTTCAAGGAGCATCTCGGCCAGCGGGTGCGAGAGGCCGGGTTCGAGCTGAACCTGAGTGACACCCGCACCTACACGCGCTATCGGTTCTTCCGTGGTCACTACGACTTCGCGACGTCGGTCGGGTTCGACATCGACCGCATCACCACGCTCCCGCAGGGCCTGAGCGACCACCTGCCGATCCTCGTCACCGCCGACCTCACAGCCATGAACGGGCGCGCGCGATAGTCACGGCCGCCGCCCGCGGCGTCCGGTGCAGCCGGTGCGCATAACTCAGGCAAACTGCACGTGATCGCGCGTTGCGGCGCCCGTCGGCGGTGTTCTGCCTGAATTATGCGCAACCGGTCGGGGTGACGCGCCGGTGCGGGCGCCGGAGGTCGCTCAGATCGGCGCTTCGAGCAGCCGCGCCTCGCGCTTGCTGCGGCGCCGGTCGAACAGCATCGACACGCCCGCGGCGGCCAGGTACAGCACCACCAGGATGCCGGCCAGCAGCATCATACTGACGATGTCGGCCGCGGGCGTGGCCAGTCCCGAGAACAGGGCGGCGACGATGATCGCGGTGCGCCAACCCTTCAGGATCGCCCGGCCGCTCACGATGCCGGCGAGGTTGAGCGCGACGAGGAAGACGGGCAGCACGAAGGAGACGCCGACGACCAGCAGCAGCTTGAAGACGAAGTCGTAGTAGTAGTTCGCGGTGAACATGTTCGAGCCGCCCTCGGGCGTGAACGAGGCCATCAGCTCGACGATGTGCGGCATGATCAGCCAGCCGACGTAGACGCCCCCGGCGAACAGCGGGATCGCGGCGGCGACGAACCCTATCGTGTAGTGGATCTCCTTGCGGGTGAGCCCGGGCATGAGGAACGCCCACAGCTGCCACAGCCACACGGGTGCGGAGATCAGGATGCCGAGGGCGAAGGCGATGCGCATGCGCAGGTCGAACGCGCTGGTGACCGTCTGGAACATCAGGCTGACCAGGGCGTCTTCGCCTCGTTCTGCTCCGACGGCACGGATGGGCTCGGTGATCGCCCAGATGACCGCGTCGGTGAGGAAGATCGCGGCGACCATGCCGAGGACGAGCGCGATCGCCGAGATGACGAGTCGTTTGCGGAACTCGCGCAGGTGCTCCACCAGCGACATGCGCTTGTCGTTGCGCGGGGTGTCGCCCTGTGCACCGCGGCGAGGCCGGTCGGTGGTGGTCACGTAGGTTACGGCTTCGGCTCCGTCGTGCCGCCGGCCTCCGCGGTCGTCGCGGACGTCTGCGGGGCGGCCGGGGTCTCGGCACGCGGTGCGGCGGTCGCATCGGCGACGGTCGAGGCCGCCGTATCGGTCGACGACTCGTCCTTCATCGACTTGATCTCGCCCTTGAAGATGCGTGCCGACTGTCCGAGGCTCCGAGCGAGCGCCGGGAGCTTGGCGGCGCCGAACAGCAGAATGATGATGAGAAGGATGATCCAGATGTGCGGACCGGCGAACAGATTGCTAGGCATAGCATCCCCTTACGCGATGTATGTGTGAAAGTCTACCTGGGCGTCGCTATGACGTCAGTGAGCGGAGTCCCCGGGAGCGAGGACGGCACCGGCGGTCTTGGCGAGGATCATCGCATCGCCCGCCAGTGACCAGTTCTCGACATAGTAGAGGTCGAGTTTGACGGCATCCTCCCAATCGAGGGTGGAACGGCCGCTCACCTGCCACAGTCCGGTGATGCCCGGGCGGGTGTAGAGGCGTCGCCGTGCGGTGTCGTTGTAGAGCGCGACCTCGGCGGCGATCTGCGGACGAGGTCCGACGAGGCTCATCGATCCGCCCAGCACGTTGAACAGCTGCGGCAGCTCGTCGAGCGAGTACTTGCGCAGCAGTCTCCCGATCGGCGTGACGCGCGGGTCGTTCTTGACCTTGAACAGCGGCTTCTCGCTCGTGCCCTGCTCTTCCAGCAGCGCCCGGAGCTCCTGCTCGGCGCCCTGGCGCATGGAACGGAACTTGAGCATGCGGAACGGGCGCCCGCCGCGTCCGATGCGCTCGTGGCTGAACAGCAGCGGACCGCGGCTGGTCGTCTTGACCAGGATCGCGACGACGAGGAACACCGGGGACAGGATCACGATGAGCAGGGTCGACACCACGAGGTCGAAGATGCGCTTGACGAAGCGCTGACCCGGTGAGAACCGCGGCGTCTCGACGTGGATGAGGGGGAGCCCTGCGACCGGCCGGGTATGGATGCGGGGCCCGGCGATGTCGATGATGCTGGGGGCGAGCACGAGGTGCTGGCGGCCGGGGCGCAGCCCCCAGGAGATCTGCTTGACCTTGTCGGGAGGGAGGTCGTCGGTGCTCGTGATCGTGACCGTGTCAGCGCCGGTGGCATCCATCGCGCGCTCGATCGCGTTGACGTTGCCCATGATCGGGATGCTGGTTCCCTCGATCGTGCCCGCGATGCGTCCGGAGGGGACGCACGCGCCGACGACGTGGTAGCCCGCCTGGGGCACGCGGGTGAGCTCCCGGGCGATCTGGCCGACGGTGGCCTCGGAGCCGACCAGCAGCACCCGGGCGGAATAGGCGCCGTGGGCGCGCTGGGCGTTGAGCCACTTGCGCCACAGCCAGCGCTCGACGACCAGCGCCAGGATGCCGACCGGAAGACTCACGAGCAGAAATCCGCGCGCGATGTCGATGCGCACGAGAAACGCGACGATCGCGAGCACGCCGAACAGGCGGAAGCTGGCGTTCGCGATGCGGATGTACTCGGTGGTCCCGGTGCCGATCACGCGATCGCTGCGGGTGTCGGCGAAGGCGAGGACGCTCATCCAGAGCAGGACGAGGATGCCGGAGAACGTCCAATACGTGAACTCGTCGAAGCGATGGTCCTGGCGCATCGCGACCTGCACCGATCCGAGGCCCAGCAGCATGACCTGGGTGCCGTAGACGACCCAGACGAGCACGAGGAAGTCGCTCAGCCACAGCCGGCGCGCGTACGCATGCCGCCAGTTGGCCGGTCCACGGCGCACGAACGTCGTGGTGGCCGGGGTGGGAGCGTCGACGGCCGATCGCGGGGGGATCGTGTCGGGGACGCGGTCGGTCAGCACGCGACCCGGCGTGCTCTGCGCACGCTGCGCGCGACGGCGAGGCCACCGCCGGCGAACGCGAGGAGACCCCCCGCGATCCAGGCGCTGAGGAACACCACCGTGTCGGGGGTCATCGTCTCGCTCGCGGCGTCGAGCAGGGTGTCACCGTCTGCGGCGTAGGCGCCCGTCGAACCGAGCAGGGTGAGCGCCGCCACTGCGATGATCGTGACCAGAGTCTTTCGCATGCTGCATCTTTCGTTGTTCCCCAGATGCTGAACCGTGCGACACAACGCGGCTTTTTCCCGACAAGTCGGGACCCTCGTCGGCCTTTTCCCCGCGGTCAGCTTACTCCTTGGGGCTGGGTGCTGACAAACCGGCCGGGGCTGGAGTTGGTACGCGTTGCGGTGAGCTACTAGGCGGACGTAGACTTGCTCTGTCGACAGGACTGCCAACGCGGTTCCGGTCAGCCGGTGAGACTGCCAACGCGGTGCTCACAAAGCGCTGAGTCGAACGCATACGAAGCCATGGACCAGCTCCATGGCTTCGTTCTTTGCCGGGAGGCCTCGTGTACTTGCTGTTCGTGGATGAGTCAGGTACTCACGGAGGGTCGCACCCGTTCGTGCTCGGTGGTGTCGCAGTTCACGAGGATGACGCCGCGCAGCTTCAGAAGGAGCTGGATCAGATCGTGATCGACCAGCTTGGGCGTGTTCCTCCAAATCTCGATGAGTACGAAGTCCACGCTTCTGAGATGCGAAACGCGCGCAAGCCGAAGACCAACGACCCACAGAAGCGAGTGAGCATCTGGGTCAACGTCGATAGATCGGTGCGCCTCGCGATCCTCACGGCCGTATACAAGCACCTGGTGGAGTTCACTCCGCGAAATCCTCACCTTCCTGTCGTTCTGTTCGGTGTCGCCGTCGAGCGCAACTTCCACCCCGGCTGGAGCCCCATCGAACGTGAGCGGTGGGCTTATGAGGTGCTCCTTGGCAAGTTCGATGTGATGCTCAAGGGCCTGCGGACACGGAAGAGCCTGCCTAACCGCGGACTGGTGATCCACGACCGCCGAGTTGTGGCGGAGCGCGATATCCAGGTCTGGACCGCGCAATGGAGATCGACGGCCGAGCGGATCGGTCAGCTCCGGAATCTCGCCGACGTTCCCTTGTTCGGCGACTCGAGAGCGACGCGGCTGCTGCAGGCTGCCGATGTCGTGTCGTATGCGGTCTTCCGTCGCTATAACCGCGGCGCCATGAGCAGTGAGTACTTCGACATCGTCTGGCCAGCGTTTCACTCTGAGGGGGACGTGGTGCATGGAGTCGTCCACTACACGCCGGAGTACGGGACTGGGTCGTGCGACTGCGAACCGTGTGATCAGCGACTCAGGGCCGAAGCGGCGAAGACGACGAAGTATGGCTCGACGCCATACGGAGATCACGACCGTCGCTCGCATGTGCTCATGACGGCGGCGGGGTCCGACAGACCTCCTGGTGAACGGGAACTCGCGGGTGATCGGCTGTGGGCACACGGCACCGATCAGATCGAGTTGGAACTGCCGGAGCGCCGGGTGGAAGTGCCGCGCGAGCAGGAGCTCTGAGGCGGCTGCTCGATCCTTGGGGGTCGTGACGACGGGTCGAGAGGTCGGCGCGCGGGTCAGAGACCGCGCCAGCGGTCGATCGGCCACAGGACCGCCACCGCCGCGCCGACGATGCCCGCGCGTGAGGCCCACCGCCAGCACGCGTCCGGCGCGTCCGCGACGCGGCACTGCGCGGCGGAGTCGGACGAGTTCGACCGGTGGTCGCCGAGCACGAGGTACGAGTCCGGCGGGACCGTGACCTGGTCGAAGCACCGCGTCGAGCGCGGCGTCGACGCGCAGTCCAGCTGTCCGGGGACGAACGGGAAGTCCTCGTAGACGTAGGGCTCGTCGAGGGGCTCTCCGTCGACGATCACCGCGCCGTCGGCACTGCAGCAGCTCGCGGTCTGGCCGGGGGCGGCGACGATGCGCTTGACGAGGGTGTGCGGGCCCGACGCCCCGAAGCCGCTGACCTCGCCGATCCAGCGCAGCGCGGCCTTGAGCGGGTTGGTCTCGGCGGCGCGCTCGCCGTCCCACGCGGCATCCGCGTCGAAGACCACCACGTCGCCGGTCGAGGGCTCTGCGGCGAGGTAGGCGAGACGGTTGACGAGGATGCGGTCGCCGACCCGCAGGGTCTGTGCCATTGACTCGGAGGGCACGACGTACGGCTTTGCGACGAAGGACAGGATGAGCCCGACGATCACGAACGCGGCGACGAGGTGGAACCACGCCGAGCCGGTGATGCGGCGCCAGCGGGGCCGCGGGCTCGTGGTCGTGCTCATGGTGGTCCACGCTACCGCCGCCGCGCGGCCGTCATGTGCCGTGAAGGGGGCTGCCCACGGCGACGCCCCTGTGGCATCCTGGCATCGGACGGTGTCGCACCCCCAGAGCGGCGCCGAGGGGAGGGGTCTCCGATGGTCTCTGCGTTGCCGCGCGTCGAGCATCAGGTCGTGCCGGAGGCGCCGCGGATCGAGCGCCAGCTGGTGCCGGACGTGCTGCGCGGCGCCGCGATCGTCGCGATGCTCGTGGCTCACGCCGCGCCGGCCTGGGGCAGCATGCCCGGGATCGTCCGTACCGTGACCGGGAACATCAGCAACCTCGCCTCACCCCTGTTCGCGCTGGTCATGGGTGTCTCGGCGCACCTGCTGCTCACGCGCACTCCGCCCGACCGGCGCGGGCTCGCGACGGTGCAGCAGGCGGCGCGCGGTGTGGTGCTGATCGTGCTGGGCGTGTGGATGCACTCCTGGGGCACGTGGGTGGCGGTCGTGCTTCAGTACCTGGGCGTGCTGCTGATCGTGGGAGCCCCGTTGGCGCTGCTGGCGACGCGCTGGGTGGCCGTCGCCGCCGTCGTCGCGCTCGTGCTGTCCGACCCGGTGAACGCGTGGGCGCGTGAGCACCTCTTCCCGACGGGACCTCTCGGCGAGCCGTTGCAGTGGATCGTGCTGGGGCAGAGCTATCGGCTCACGAACCTGCTGCCGTTCTTCCTCGTCGGAGTGCTGCTGGCGCGGCACGGCTTCCGACGCGACCGCGTGCTGTGGGCCATGCTGGTCGTCGCCCCGGTCGCCTACCTGACGCGTCCGCTCGGCGAGCGCCTGCTGGGGTGGCCCGACGCGCTGTCGGGCAGCTACGCGGACACGCTCCACGACGTCGGGCTGGTGTTCGCGGTCTATGCCGCGGTGGTGCTGCTGGCGACGGTGGATGCCGCACCCGGGCGGCGCGCGTTGCGCCCGGTGTTCGGGTTCCTGCAGGCGGTGGGACAGGTGGCGCTGAGCCTGTATCTGTTCCACATCGGCGTGCTGTGGGTCTGGGACGTCGCGGGGTGGCACCGGTATCCGAACGATCCGGTGCTGTGGGCGACCGTCGTGCTGCTGTCGCTCGCGGTGGCGTGGGCGTGGTGGCGGTTCGTCGGCACCGGGCCGGTGGAATGGCTGATGGGGGTGGTCACGGGCAGGCGCAGGCGGCTGCGGTCACGGTGACGAACACGAGAGGCCCGTTCCGGATGGGAATCCGGAACGGGCCTCTCGCAACTGATGAGATGTCGGTCAGGCAGGCTCGATGACGGAGCCACCCCACGAGGTGCCGCTGCTGACGGGGCCGTTGCTGACGAGGGTGTACGAGCCCGCGACCGAGCTCGTGAACCGGATGTCCACGGCGACGACATCGGCAGCGGGGGTGATGATCCACGTGCCGGTGCCGGTCTTGGTGACCGTGCCGCCGGTGATCGAGGTGATGATCGAGTCGAAGTCGAGCTCAGCCGAGGTCAGCGTGAAGGTCTGGCCGGCCGGGAACTTGCCGTCGTCGCCGTTGGCGTCGATCCCGAACGGGCGGATGCGGCCGACCTGGTTCACGATCGGGCTCGTGGTGGTCGCGCCGATCGAGGTCGCAACCAGGACCACGGTGGCAGCGGCAAGCGGCGCGGCCACGGCGACGGCGATCACGGGTGCGGCCCACGCCGCGCCCTTCACGACGGTGCGGCGCGAGATGTTCTTCTGTTCGGTCGGTTCGGTCATGGTTCCCCCGTATGTCTCTCTGTTGATGGCGGCAGCTGGGGCTGCCGTACGGAAATGCGGCGACGCCGATGCGAGGTTGCGCCCGACGTCGAATGCTGCACGTCCGAGTCTGGCAATCGCGGGGAGAAGATCGCACGTCCAGCCCAAGCATGTCGTGAATCGATTAGATGATGTCGCAAATCGGCGCGAAACGCCGATCGTCAGTGGCGGCGCCAGTGGCGCGGTGGCTCTAAGCGCTCGGCGCGGAAGGCGCGGGCGAGACTGGAGCCGGTGCCGAAGCCGACGAGCCGCGCGATCTGGTCCACCGTGAGCTGCCGGCCGTCGCCGCGCTGGAGAAGGGTGAGGGCCTGGCGCACGCGTGCCCGGCGCAGCTCGGCGACGATGGTCGTGCCGTGCGCGCGGAAGGAGCGTTCCAGCTGGCGCAGCGAGATCGACAGCTCGTGTGCGACGTCCTCGGCGCGCAGGTGCGGGTCGGCGCAGCGCGCGGCCATGATCGCCCCGGCCTGGAGGAACGGGTCTGTCGCGGGAGAGTCGGCGGCGCCGAACGGCTGCGGAGTGATCGCGCCGACCATGGCGACCACGAGAGTCTCGGCCTGCTGGCGCGTCGCGCTGTCGAGCTCTTCGGCATCGAGCCCGATGAGCCGGGAGACGAACGCGAACACCGGGGAGGCCAGCGGTACGGCGCCGCGCATGACATAGAAGGTGTATCCGTCGCGCTGACGGTCGGGGGAGAGCAGTGGCACGGACACGGTCAGGACGACGCAGCCGCCGCGCGCGGTCATCTCAAGACGTCGGTCGCCGACGCTGAGGAACGCCTGTCCGCGCCCGATCAGCCGTACCTCCGAGCCGCCGTGACCGTCGTCCTCGGCGTACTGCATGCCACCGCCGACCACGAAGCTCAGGTGGAGCTGGCCGGTGCGGGCATCGGGGGGGTAGAGAACAGGGCCGTCCGGGATCGCGCGCTCGGCGACCGTGACCGCTCCGAAGGTGCGGATCGTGCTCTTCATGCTGGTAATGTTCCAACGGGTTGCGGCCGGTTCGGGCCAGCAGGGGGATTTTCACGCTTGTAGAATCGGAAGAACGTGCGTGAGAGGCCAGGAGAGGGACCGAGTCTAATGGATGTCGCGCAGTATCTACGGGTGTTCCGCGCCCACTGGCTCGGAATCGTCCTCCTGACGCTGGCCGGTGTCGTCCTGGCCTACGGATGGGCGCTGCTGCAGCCGCAGGTGTACTCCGCAGACTCGACGGCGATCGTGCGGGCCAAGGCGGTCGACGAGTCCGAGATCGGCATGGTGTCAGTCGCCAACAGCATCGCCGCGGGGCGGGTGAAGACGTACGCCGAGATCGGCACGTCGCGCTCGGTGGCCCAGCGCGTGATCGACGAGCTCGGTCTGCACACGACCCCGGACGTGCTGATCCAGTCGGTGACCATCACGAATCCGCTCGAGACCGTGTCGTTGCACGTCACGGCCAACGGCGACTCTCCGCGGTCGGCGCGCGACATCGCCGAGGCCTGGGTCGAGGCCATGGCGCTGGAGGTCAACCAGCTCGAGTCCGGCGATCAGAACGTGCAGGGCGTGACGTATCTCACCCCGCTCGACTCGGCACGGCTGCCCTCGTCGCCGTCGTCGCCCAACGTGCGGCTCGCGCTCGCGATCGGTGGCCTGCTGGGTCTTGCCGCCGGCATCGCCTACGGACTGCTGCGCTACACGCTCGATCGACGGATCCGCTCCGTCGAGGGCGTCGAGAAGGCGACCGGCGTCGCCGTGGTCGGCACGATCCCGCTGGAGAAGACCTTCACCGCCGAGAGCCGCCTCATCCCGTTCGAGGGCGGCAATGCGACGGGCAGCGCCAACGCGCATCTGTTCGGTGTCGCCGAGGCGCTGCGCGAGCTGCGCACCAACATCCAGTTCATGGACGTCGATCACCCACCGCGCGTCATCGTCGTGACCAGTCCGCTCCCCGGCGACGGCAAGTCGACGACGGCATCCAATCTGGCCATCACGCTCGCCGCTGCCGGTCAGCATACGATCCTCATCGACGGCGACCTGCGCCGACCCATGATCAGCACGATCTTCGGGCTCGTCGAGGGCGCCGGGCTCACCGACGTGCTCGCCGGTCGCGCAGAGCTCGCCGACGTGGCCCAGCCCGTCGGGCGCGACCGCAACCTCGTCGTCGTGAGCGCAGGGAAGATCCCGCCGAACCCGAGCGAGGTGCTCGGGTCGGAGCGCATGCGCGAACTGCTCGCTGCGCTGGCCGAGCAGGCGACGGTGATCGTCGACGCGCCGCCGCTCATCCCCGTGACCGACGCGGCGATTCTCGCGAACCGCGCCGACGGCGCGGTCGTGGTGTCCACCGTCGGCAAGACCACGTACGACGCGCTCGGCAAGGCGCTCGGCAACCTCGAACGTGCCGGAGCCCGCGCCCTCGGGGTGGTGCTCAACCGTGTGCCGCGCAAGGGCAGCGGCGCCGCGTACTACGGCTACCAGTACCACGGTGAGTATTACCGCCCGGAGGGCGAGGCTGTGCCCGCGCAGGACGCTCCCGCCGCCGACGGGTCGACCGCCGTCGGCACGGAGTCGCGTCGAGCCGCGCGGAGGTGACGCGCCGGTGACGCACTCGTTCGATGTGTGCGCGCTCGGGCTGAGAGTGCGCGTGAGCTTCGACTCGGCGGCATCCGACGCCTTCGTAGAGCGGGCCCGCCGTGCCTGGGTCGACGCCCTGGCAGACGGCGACGGCGAGGCCGATGCGCAGGTCGCGGTCACGATGGCCGACGAGGACCGCGCGCTGGAGCGGCTCTCGGTAGACGTGACGCTGGCAGCGCTGGCCGCACGCAAGGGGTCGCTGGTCATGTTCCACGCGGCAGGTGTCGCCGCACCCGACGGACGCGTCGTCACCTTCGTCGGGCCGTCGGGCAGGGGCAAGACCACTCTGACCCGGGTGCTGGCGCGCGAGTACGGCTACGTCTCGGACGAGACGATCTCGATCGCGGAGGACCTTCGCGTCTTCCCGCACCGCAAACCGCTGTCGCTCGTGCGGCCCGGCATGCCGAAGGAGCAGGTGCCCGCCTCGTCGCTCGGACTGCGCGAGCTGCCGGCCGCGCCTCTTCGCCTGGCGGGACTGGTCGTGCTCGATCGCGTCGATCACGACATCGAGCCCACCGTCGAGCGCGTCGCGCTCGTCGAGGTGATCGACGAGCTCGTCGCGCAGCTGAGCTATCTGCCCGAGCTCGACCGCCCGCTCCAGCGCCTCGCCGCCCTCGCGGCGTCGGTAGGAGGCGTGCTGCGCCTCACTTACAGCGAGGCCGCGACGGTGCCGCCGCTGGTGCAGAGGATCTTCGACGGCGAGATCTCCGAGTCGGCGGACGTGGCGAGCCGTCCCGTGCTGCCGGGCGAGATCGCCCTCGACTCGGCGATCGTGGCGAGCGACGTCGTCGACGCCATCGAGGACGGCGAGTCAACGATCGTGCTCTCCGACCGCACCGTGTGCGTGCTCAGCGGCATCGCCCCGCAGATCTGGCGCGCGGCGGTCTCCGGGTGCTCCCGGGCAGACGTCGTGGATGCGGTGGTGGACCGCTACGGAGCCCCCGCGGAGGGCGATGCCGACGAGCTCGTCGCCGCCGCGATCGAGCACCTCGCCGTGTCCGGCTTGATCAGACGGACTTCGGGCGCGAAGCTGTAGTGGTTGTGAGCGAAATCAGCGAGGATCGAACCGCGGCGGACGCGGGCTGGGTGGCGATCGCCTTCGGTGTGCTCGACGTCTCGGACTGCGACGACTTCGGCGACGACGCCGACATTCTCGTGGTGCCGGCCCGCCCCGGCGTACCGCTCGCGCTGCACGCCACGGGGGCCGGTCTGTGGCGGCGGCTGGTCGCCGCCTCTGTGCCCGACGAAGAGCTCGACGAGGACGAGCGCGTCGTGGTGCGCGAGATGGCCGAGGCGGGGCTGGCCACCACCAGGCACGATCACCCGGCCCGGGTTCGGGTGATCGCGAAGCCGTGGCTGGTGTCGCCGATGCACGAGCTGGTCTACGCGCTCGTGCAGAGCGTAGCCCGGGAGCACGGCATCCGCTCGGTGTTCATCAAAGGACCTGTCCTCCATCGCCAGGGGCTGCGAGATCGAGAGCATTCCGGGGACGTCGACGTCTGGGTGGAGCCAGGCTCTGAAGGCGCACTTGCCGAGGCGATGGCAGCGTGGGGGTGGACTGTCGTCCCGTTCGATTTCGCGTCGGTGATGTACCACTCTCTGACGCTCGAATCGCCCGGGTGGGGCTGCGAGATCGACGTGCACTTCCGCTACCCCGGTGTCGGGGCTGACACCGACAAGGCGTTCGCGCTGCTCAGCGAGACGGCTGAGACGTATGAGTTCGGCGGTGTCCGGGCACTGGCTCCTGCACCGACGTTCGGTGCGATCATCTCCGCCCTGCACGCGGTGCGCCCCGATCCGAAGTGGGACCGGGGTGAGAGCGGCCGCTCGGCCGCTGTGCTCGTCCTGCAGCGGGCGGGCGAGGGCTGCATCGACGATGCGGCGCGCTGGGGCGCACTGCCGGCGTTGGTCGATGTCATGGCAGCCGCCTTCCCCGACACACGCCTCCCCGAGGATGTCGGGCCGCTTCCTGCGGATTGGATTCGGCGTCAGGCGCCGAGCGCGATCGCCTACCACCTGGCAGTCCTCCGCAGCCTTCCGTGGCGCGAACGACCGCTGGCGGTCTTCCGGACGATCTGGCCCAGCGCGCGTACCGCGCAATTGTCCAGCGCCACCCGAGGTAAACCAGTCAAATCTCCGCTGAAGGCGCGCCTGAGCAGGCTTGGCTACGGGGTGAAGCTGATCTGGGAAGACTCTGCGCGGTCCGTCGCGCGGAGGCGCCGCAATAGGGAATGAATGCCGCGACGACAGAGGCGCCTTCCGTGCGCGACTCTTCTCGCTCGAGCGCTAGGCCAGGCGATCGCTGATCGCCGATTCATACACCTCGACGTAGCGCAGACCCAGGACCGCCCAGTCCCGATCCCCGAGTCCGAGTGGTCGGCGCGCGGGCGCACCCGCCAGATATCGGCGATAGCCGTCTTCGAGGGTTGCGGCATCCAGGTCTCCCGAGTACGTGATCACCCACGTCTCACCGAACTCGCGTTGCAGCTCTCTCGTCGCCGCACAGTCCGGCACGAGAACCGGGCGGTCCAGAGACAGTGCGAGGATCACGGCTCCGGAGTTATACATCCGCCTGTACGGGAGCACGATCAATCCCGCATCCAGGATCTCTCGGTGCAACTCGGTCTCGCGGAGGGCTTCGAGCCGGAAGGAGGCGGTCGCTCGCGCGTCTTGCACGGCCGACTCCACTGCCTGGCGTTGGTCTTCATCCCAGGGTGCGCCGATCACGCGCAGAGTGACTGCTTCGTCGCTCAACGACGTCTGCGCGTACGCGCGCACAAGCTGGGGGACGTTCTTGTAGGCGCGGATGACACCGAAATAGAGGAGCGCCTCGGGGTGAGGCGCGGGGAAGACCCGATGTGCGATCAGAGAGCGGTAGCTTCCATGAGGGATGACGCTGACCCGTTCCGCTGGAAGGGGCAAGGTCTCCGAGCCGTTCAGCAGGATCCATCGGTCGATCGACCGATCCAGAGCCTTCAGGCATCGCCGAGCTCCCCGTGGGAGTGACTCGTGGGGGGTCAGGTTGTGGACGGTGACGACGATCGCGGTACGACGGTGGTGGGCGAGCCGCAGCATGAGGCGGAACATGTAGCGCTTGAGCACAGCGCGGAGGCGGGAGTCATCCGTGACGAGCCGCTCGGGCCACTGGAAGTGGATGACGTCGTAGCGCGTCCTGAGTGCTCGTGCCCATGAGAACCTGTGCGATGTCACGGAAGGAGGCAGAGCGCGGATCATCAGCGAGCCGAACGGGTTTCCTCTGTCGTCAGTGGAACCGGCGGTGTGGAGCACCCTCATGACGGCATGCCTCTCTCGGGGGTGACGGCCCGAATCATCGGACAAAGGACTGGATCTGATCCTGGAAGACAGCCCTGCTGAAACGAGCGGTCGTCTCCACGCCGTCGAACTCGGGCAGAGTCATAGCGCGGTGCGCGGCATGCGCAAGATCGATCGGCTCGGTGGATTCGGCCACGATTCCGCTCTTGCCGGGGATGTAGGTCTCCAACTGGCCGCCGACGGGCCCCGTCACGATCGGCGTTCCCAGAGCCTGGGCCTCCACCGGAACGATGCCGAAGTCCTCGATAGCGGGGAAGACCAGGACTTTCGCGCGCTGGTAAAGAGCCCACAGGAGCGGATCCGAGGGCGAGCTGATGATCCGCACGGGAACAGAGGCATCGGCTGCTTGCGCGCGCAGCATGTCCTCGTCGGGCCCGCGGCCCGCGAGGACGGCCGGAACCCCGGCCGCTTCGGCCGCTTCGATCACAAGATCGAGTCGCTTATAGGGGATGAATCGGGATGCGCCCAGGATGAACACGTCGGGCAGGTCGTCCAGCTGCCTGCGCTCCTGCTCGTTCAGTCGCGCAGACCACGTGGCGGTGTCCGCAATCCGTTGGACGTCCACAGGGGGGTGGATGACCGCGGCGTCTCGATCCCAGGCCTGCTGAACCCGCTTGCGGACGAACTCGCTGTTCGCGGCGATCGCGATCGGCTCGCGCGCCCGAGCGCGATCGATGCGCTTGAAGAGCGGGGCAACGGCTTTGATCGCAGGATTGGCGCCCCGCTGGTCGAACTCGGGCGTCCAGATGTAGCGAGCCGGACTATGGACATACACGTACTTGGGAATGTCCGCGTTCCGCACCTTGGCATGATGCGCGAACAGATGGGAGCTGACGAGCATCCAGTCGTATGCGCGGTCGGCGCGAAGTCTGCGCCACGTCGGGATCGTGAACGGAAGAGCGAGAGCCTTGCTTCGCCGAAGGGGCGTGCCGGCCATCCAGGTCTCGCGAAGTACACGTCCCGCGAGACGCTCCGGTGCATCGGTCCACAAGCACTGGATGTCGGCATCCGGGAACGCGTCGGCCATCGCTTCGAGGACGTTCTCAGAGCCGCCTGACCGGGCTATCCACTCATGTACGAGCAGGCCCGTCAATGCGCGTCCTGCCCTCGTCCGCTGGGCGACTCATCCGGTCTCACGTGATGGCTTCCTCGTGGGTTGCGATCGGGGGACCCGTGCACCCCGGGCTGCCGTCTGGGTCGCCCCCAGCGCGACCGCGCTTCTCAGAACGCACTGAGTATATCCCCGAAGCCCGATGTGCTCTGACGGGTCTCGCACGGGTATGATGGTCGCACTGCAAGTCTGGGGCAGATGTCTGGGGAGACGTGGAGATCGCCCCTGATGGCTCTTGTAGCGCGCAGGAACAGGCCCAGCGTTGCCCCTCTGATGGGGGTCATCGTCGTTGCCCTCGCCCTTGGGATTCTTCCCCCGCCGCCCGCTGCGCAGGCGGCGACTCTTGTCTCCACCGCGGTCAGCGTCCAATCCGGGCACCCACGATTGCTTGTCAGCAATGCCGCCGCGTTCGACACCCTGCAGACGCAGATCCTCACCGACACGACATCGGCGCGACTGGCGATGCAATCGCGTGGAACCGCCACTGCTCAGCTCACGGCGGACGTGATCTCCTACTCGTTCCAGGATGCGACGCGGATGACGACAACGGCGAAGACGCTCGTGGATCGGGCGTACGCGCTCACTCTCGCATGGCGGCTCACCGGCGACAGTCAGTACATGGAACGACTCTGGCAGGATCTGGCCGCTGCGAGCAGCTTTACAGACTGGAACCCGACCCACTTCATCGACACCGCGGAGATCGCGAACGCGTTCGCGATCTCCTACGACTGGGGCTACCAGTACTGGTCGACGGCGCGACGCACGACCCTGCGCACCGCCATGCTGGACAAGGCGATTCGGCCGGCCCTCGCGATCTATAACGCGACGGAGGGCTCGAGCTCCTATCAGGCATGGGTCGCCGAGACGAACAATCGAAACGTCGTCGGCAACAGCGGAATCGGGCTGGCCGCCCTGGCGATCCTCGACGAGGATTCCAGCGGCGATGCGCAGTCCGCGCTGGCGAAGGCGATGGCATCGCTCCAGAACGGGCTGAGCGGCTTCGCGGCCGACGGCAGCTACCCCGAGGGGCCCATGTACTGGGAGTACGCCAGCGACTACGCGGTCATGTTCCTCAACGCCTTGCAGACCGCGACGGGTTCCACCCACGGCCTGCTGGAGATCGGGGGGCTGGTCCGAAGCGGCGAGTTCATGCTCGATATGATGACCGCCAGCGGCGACACCTACACCTACTCCGACAGCGATACCGACATCTATCCGGCACTGGGATTGAGCGGCCTTCATCGCTTGGCGAACAAGCCGGCGTACGAAGCCGTCGCAGCCGCGAAGGAAGACAGCCGTCGGTCCGCGCAGCGCCTCGTGCTTCGTGACCCGGCGGTGGCGCCCGCCGCAGTCCCGACCGCAGGGCGACCGTCTCTCAGCAACTACGCGGACAGCGGTGTGGTCACGTTACGTGCCGACGATATCGACGCGGGCGCTACGTTCGCCGCGCTGCGGTACGGCGGAAGCCCCGCAGCCGGCCACCGGCAGCTCGACGCCGGTGACTTCATGATCTCGGCGGGCGGCACGGTCTGGGCGGAGCCCCTAGGCCTCGACCGGGTGCAGTACGCCAGCTCGGGCGAGGACGATGCGCTGTCGAAGTGGTCGTACTACCGCTATCGGGCCGAGGGCCACAACTCGCTCGTGCTCGATCGCACCAACCCGGACGCCTACGACACGACGGCGACCGGGTCCTTGCAGCGCAGCGGATCGGGCGCTGACGGGTCATTTGCGATCTCGGATCTCTCCACGATCTACGGCCAGTCCTGGTTGCGAGGAGTGCGTGTCGCGTCGACCAATCGTCAGGTCGTGATCCAGGACGAGGTCACCGCGAACGCGGGCACCACGACGCGATGGGGCATGCACACGTCCGCCGCGGTCGAGCTCATCGACGGCGGGTCCGCTGCGGTGCTGCGCATCGGCGACCAGCGGATGCTCGTACAGCTCGCGACCTCGACAGCGGCGCGTTTCAAGCTCACCTCCGCCACCCCCTCAGCGACCTCCCCCAATCCCGATCAGGAATCGAACTCGGGCGTCACCAAACTGTTCGTCGATCTGCCAGGAGGCGCGTCCGCGACCGTGGCCGTCACCTTCACGTTGCTCACACAGGACGCGAGCGCGCAGCAAGCAGTGCCGACGACGCAGGCCCTGTCAGCCTGGTCGACGTCGAACCCCGCCGCGGTGACCTTGTCGACGATCATGATCGACGGTCAGCAGGTCACCGGCTTCGCCGCGTCGCGTCGTTCCTACACGGTTCCTCGCGACCCCGCGCTGGGCACCCCCGTCGTGACGGCCACGGCAACCAGCGGTGCCACCGTTCCCGTCGTGCCGATCGACGGTCTGCCGGGGTCCTTCCTCGTCGTGACATCGACCAACGCGGCGATCCGCACCGGAGTCGTGGTCTCCGTCAGGCCCGCGGAGAGCGTGATCGCCGGGGCTGTGGCCAGCCTGACCACGCGCGGCTCGACTGGCGCCACCTATGACCAGAACCAGTCGACCGGCTGGGCGACCACCGGGACCCAGAACATCGTGTACGAACTTCGTGGTGACATCCCGTTGTATCAGCTGCGCGTGCTCTGGACGGCCAACCAGACCCGCCGCACCGAGTTCAGCGTCGATGTGCGCAGTAGCACTGGGAGCTGGCAACAGATCTCCGTCGGCGCATACACCGATGCATCGGGGTGGATGACGCTCTCATTCGCTTCGCCCTCGACCGCGCGCTACATCCGGCTGAACGTCAACGGCGACCCCGGGGGCGATCGTGTTTCCGTGGTCCGCGAAGTCCAAGTCTTCGGCTACGACCCCACCCCCACGCCGCCCGACTCCGATGCCCCCGTCCTCGGCGAGATCTCGCTTGCCATGAGCAACTCTTCCGTGGACATCGGCGAACGCACGCTCGTGGATGTCGTCGGAACGGGCGTGACGGAGGACACGCAGTACGAGCTCGTCTCCAGCGCACCGGCTGTCGCCCAGATCGATGGTGACGGGGTGATAGGGGTGAGCGCCGGCAGTGCGTATATCGGCGCGGTTGTGAGCACGGACGATTGGGAGGTCTCCGGGCGCAGCGCCGAGATCGCGGTCGGGTCGGCGCCGAGCACTGTTTTCCAGGCGGTGGCCGACACCTATGTCGAAGGCGGCACCAACGCGTCGGTCAACTTCGGGTCGTCGAAGCGGCTCGATGTGAAGCCGGTCATCCCGAGCACGTCGGCCGATGGCACTCGTGTGCGCACCAGCCTCATCGGCTTCGACCTCTCTTCGATCGATCCGGCCGATGTGGAGTCGGCCACTCTGGTTGCCACCGGCGCCATCGCCGACAGCGGCACGGGCGATGGAGAGCGTATCGACGCCTACGAAGTGACGGGGAGCTGGACGGAGAGCGCGGCCACCTACCAGAACAAGCCCGCATTGGGTGCTCTGATCGGAAGCGCGATCGTCGCGCGGACCTCGGGCGAGGTCCGCATGGATGTCACAGAGGCGATCCAACGCGCCTCCGCCGGGTCGCTGAGCTCGTTCTCGATCGGGCTCGGCGGATCGACAGACTATGCGAGTGTGCTCATGGCGCGGCTGGACAGCCGTGAGTCAGGAAGCGGGCCCCGCATCGAGGTCACCCTGAAGCAGACCACGCACGGAATCGATGCCGCGACAGCGGTGGGAACGATTCGTGGGAGCGCAGCGAACACCCACGACGGCTCGTCGTCCACCGGGTGGGCTGCGAGCGTGGACGGCACGATCACATGGGACTTGTCGAACGACTCATTGATCAAGACGATCAACATCGATTGGTCGACGGATGCCTCTCGCCTGGTCCGCTATCGAGTGCTCATCTCGCGCGATGACTCACAGTGGTTCACCCTGGGTGACTTCGAGTACCGAGGAAGCGCCGGCCGGGCCGCGATCGACCTCGCTCATCCGACACGAGCAGAGCACGTTCGGCTCGTGCTGCTCGGCGGATCCGGTGGTAGCTGGCAGGGCATCGTCCGTGAGGTCGGGTTCGTATCGCCAGCCCCGGCCTCAGTGGTCAGGGCGGCTCACGTCTTCGCCTCGTTCAGCGTCGCGGGCCCGACCGATCTGGATCTGAATGAAGTCGCCCAGCTCACGACAACCGCCGTGGACCTGGCGGGAGCAGCCGTCGCCGAGGCGACCGCCGCTTACAGCAGCAGCGACGCGGCAGTCGTCGAGGTGGCATCCGACGGGACCATGAGCGGCAAGTCCACGGGCACCGCCACGATCACGGTCACCGTCTCGCAGGGTCCGTTGAGTCGTACCTCGACGATCGACATCACTGTGACAGATCCCTCGAACTTCAGGCGGCTCGCCTCCGCGGACACCTATGTCGAAGGCGGGACCTCCGCATCGAGCGTGCTCGGCACGTCGAAGCGGCTCGATGTGAAGCCGAGCTATCCGACGTCGCCGTCCGACGGCACCCGCGTGCGCCACACGCTCATCGAGTTCGACCTCTCGGATGTGACGTCCACGGAGGTCAGGGAGGCGATTCTGAGCCTGCAGGGGAGCCTGATCGATGACCCGCAGTACCTGGAGACCACCGTCTCGGTGCGCAAAGTCGTTGGCACTTGGTCTGAGGCAAGCACGACCTACCAGAACAAACCAGAGCTCGGCGACGAGATCACGAGCTTCGTGGTCACGCGGACAGCTGCCGAGCACCGTATCGACCTCACCTCATACCTGCAGTCCTTCCCGGCCGGGTCGATCGGCAAGGTGTCGATCGCTCTGGGCGGGTCGGTCGCTTCGGCGTCGCAGGCGCTGATGACGAGGTTCCAGAGCCGCGAGGCGGGAGACACCGTCGCGCCGGCGCTCGATCTGAAGATCGGTCCGGCGCCCGTCGAGATCGGCGTGACAGCCGCGCAAGCGACGTCGACCCTGCGGGGCACGGTCGCGGCCACGTTCGACGGGAACGAATCGAGCGGGTGGGCAACGACCGGGGACCAGAGCATCACCTGGTCGCTGAGCCGCTCCACCCAGCTGGTCAGTGCCCGACTTCTGTGGACGGCGAACACGACCCGGCGCACCAAGTTCGAACTGACCGGCTCCAGTGACGGTACGACGTGGGTCCCGCTCTATGACGGAGAGTGGACCGGGGCGTCGGGCTGGCAGGACATTTCCATCACGGCCACGGCTCAGGTCACACAGGTCCGGTTGACCGTCCATGGCGATCCGACGGGCGACCGACAGACCGTCCTGAGGGAGGTCAAGCTCACGGGCTACTGATGCTCAGCACGCCCGAATCGATGTCACGGGGCGGCAGGTGTGAAGATGTCGACCGGAAACGCGTCCATCAGGGGACGTGGCGACCACTCGGCGAGCGGCTCGTCACGGTCGGCACCCGGGCGAGTCGCGTGCCGCAGGGCGACGTCGAAATCGTCGAAGACGGCGACGTCGGTCCTCCCCGTGCCGCGGACATAGTCCTCGTACTTGAACATCGTCTCGGCGGCGGGCCGCAATAGGGCGACGGGAACGCCGATCAGCTCCGCGAGGACCAGCCCGTGAAGCGATGACGTCACCAGGTGGTCGCTGGCAGCGATCCGGGCCACGACTTCATTCAGCGGTCGACGCGGGCTGATCTGCTGTTCTCGAGGAAGCGGGGTGGCGCGATCGTTGAGGTTCGGGAGAAAGCTGACGTTGTGCCTCGATGATCGCTCGGGCCGCGGATAGCCCAGTTCGAACAGAAGAAGGGCCGGATCGCCATAGATCTCTGGGACCTCGAGCCCACGCTGCTCCCGTAACCAGCGCCTGGTGAGAGGCCCGCGCACAGCGCGGATGTCCAAGCGCGTCCACGCATGCGCTGCGGGCTCCATCTTCCCGTTCACACCAGTACCCCAGATGACGTCGTCGTCTTGGGCGAAATGCAGCACCGATCCGACCGTGAAGAGCGTGTGCGGCTTCCCATCGCGTGATCGCTCGCTGAGGCCCGACCTTGCGCGCATGCGCTCCACGATGTCTGGTCCGAGGAGATCGCCGAAGTTGCGAGTCCGTGGCCCCCAGCGCAGGCGCCAGAGGCCCGGCCCCGGGAGCCCCCGCCGTGGATTCCAGGAGTAGGCCCGAATCGTCGGTTCCGTCATGAGCGTCTCCTTGCTGCTCGCACGATTGCGATCGCATCTTTCCGAAGCGGCGGGACCAGCCATACGAGGGCGGCGTACAGGAGCGCGGCGAGCGTCAGCCCGATTCCGATGCGCAAGAAGGGATTGAGAGCACCGAGCACGAAGACGTCCGTGACCCACACGGCGCCTGCCACGGCTGCGTTGACCCCTGTTGCGCGAAGACCTGTACGAACGATCGCCTGGACGTCGAGGCCGGTCTTGCGCATCGGGAACGCCGAAAGCACTGCCCAGTTGACGGCGAGCCCGACCGAGACCGCTGCAGCCATTCCCATCGCACCGCCGAAGGCGCCGACCACGATGAGGAGGATCATGAGCGCCCGAGTGACGATCGAGTAGCGCAGCTGCAGTCCCGTCAACCCGCAGGCGAGAAAGGACCAGTAGTACACGTACCCCATCACCTGGAAGACTCCGCCGAGGGCGAGGACGGCGAAGATGGGCGCGGCCGAGGTCCAATTCGGGCCGAGGGCGATCTCGATGATCGGAGACGCCAGCGCGGCACCCAGGCAGAACGCGGCGCCGAGGACGTAGGCCACTGCGCGCTGTGCGCTCACGACGTAGCGGCTCATCTTCGTCCGGTCGCCCTGCTGGCGCGAGAGTATCGGGAGCGCGACGCGCGTGAGCGGGGCCGCGATCTGCTGGATCGGGATCTTGAACAGCTGATAGGCGCGATCGTAGAGGCCGAGCGCGTCGGCACCGCCGACTTTGCCCAATGCGACCGAGTCCGCATTCCCGCTCGCGTAAGAGAGCGCCTGCACGCCGAATGAATTAGCGGCGAACTGGAGAAGACCCTTCATCGGTGCGCGTGACGGCAGGCCGGGCACCCACCTCGCGAAGACGATGCTCATAAGAAGGACGACTGCCGTGACCGCAAGCTGCTGTCCGACCAGTGCCCAGTACCCGGCTCCGTCAAGGGCGAGAAGGAGCGCGGCGACGAGCCCGCACACTTGAGCGGTGATATCCACGATGGCGAGCCGGCCGAACTGCAGGCTGCGGGTCAGCTGCGCGGTGAACTGCGAGGTCATCGAGGCGAGCAGAAAGCTGACCGCCATCACTCGGATCACCTCGGTGATGCCGGAGGTCGCGTAGAACGACTCGATCAGCGGCGCACCCGCGAAGAAGACCGCGAAGAGGGTGAGACCGATGCCGGCGCTGATCCAGAACAGATTGGCACGCTGGGCACGGGACAGACTCGTCGCCTGTATCGCCGCGGTCGACAGCCCGAAGTCGCTCAGGAGCGCGGCGAATCCGGTGACAGCGGCGGCCATCGCGAACGTCCCGAAGTCGCCAGGCCCGAGCAGTCGAGCCAACAGCACGGTGGACAGCAGTTGGACGGTGAATTTGATCGCCTGCCCGCCGAGGGTCAGCCGTGCTCCACGTGCGCCTCGGGCGCCGTCGCTCACTCGTCGACCTCGACGTGGCGACGATCCGCCCTCTGGGGCGATTGCATACCGGGTATCAGGTGCCTCACGTGGGTGTAGTCCTTGCGAGGCGATCCGTGCCGAGCGGGGCTGGATTCGCCTGGAGGGCGGCGTCGGGCAGGAGCATCGAATCGCTGATGCCGATCCGGGCCGAAGACAGGAGTCCGAAGACGAACATGACGAGGCCGATGAGCAGCGAGGAGGCCATCCCCCATCCGGTCCAGAAGATGATGCCCAACCCCGGCAGCGCGTAGGTGACAGCGCGCGGCACGTAAAGGTGACGACGTGCCGACGGGAATGTGCGCAGCGCCCACCACACCAGGCCCGCGACCGGGAGCATGAAGCACATCGCGATCGGCAGTCCGAGTTCGGCGATGAGAAGGAGCGGAGTGTTGTGAATCGGGAGCCCGGTAGCGGTCGCGCTGTCTACCTGGCCGACCACGGCGATATAGGCGTTCGGGCCGGTGCCGGTCCACAGATTTGCGTTGAGCTGACGCATGCCCGCTTCGAAGAGCTGGGGCCTCAGCCCCCCTGCCGCATCGTCTTCGAAGCGTTCCAGGACCATGGGCGCGAACGCAGCCGTTGCGCCGGCCAGCGCGATGCCCCCGAGCGCGCGCGTGCCTACTCGAGCCCGGCCCGGGTACGTCAGGATCCAGAGCGACAACAGGATGAACGTCGCGACGAGGTTCGCCCTGCTGATGGTGAATCCGCCTACGACGACGCACGCGATGGTGACGAGGAAGGCCAGTCGGCGGGTGCGCCGATCGGCGGACGTCGTGAACGGAAGGGCCAGAATCGTCAGCATGAACGTGATCTTCGAGAGATTCGCGGGGTGCCCGACAGTCCCGGAAGCACGACCCGTGGTCTGTTCCAGCGTGCGGTCGGAGCCTGCCAGCCATTCGGGCAATTGGACGTTGGAGAGCTGGAGCACCACGATCGTGAGCTGGATCACGACGATCACGAGACAGACGATCATGAGGTAGCGGGCCAGGCGGACGTTCGTGAACACTTCGCGGCCGACCGCCCACCCCACGCCCCAGGCGGCGACAGCCGACAGCAGCACGAAATACCCGGACCACTGCGGCACCGTGCCCTCCCACAGCAGGAACATACCGGCGGTGAGTGCGAGGGCGAAGACGACCAGTGAGAAAGGCAGCCGGAACTGGCCTCGATTCGTCAAGATGATCACCAGGGCGATCAGATAGGCCAGCGGCCCGGTCATCATTGTCAGCGACGCGGTCGAGATGTCGTTGGGGACGCCTTCGGGGGCGGGCACGATCGTGAGAAACGAGCGGGGGAGCAGTGTCGCCGCGAGCAGCACGCCCGTCAGGGCGATGGCCGCATATCCCACACGCCGGCTGACGGAGCTGAAGACAAGCGGGGTGATGAGGACGACGACTGCGAGCCCGATCGCGAGATCAAACACGGTGCTCCTCGTGCGACGAGGAGCACGGCATGTGCGGCATCCGACCGATAGGGTCGGCGTACACACTGATGATCTCGAACATGCCCACCCCTCACGCACCGCGTCCATCCAATGGTAGGCGATGCGGGCCGACGAGCCCCGTGCGCGGCAATGGCAGCGCGACCGCCCCCATCCGATATCCGCGGAGCATCACCGAAGGGACTCCACATGACTACCGAACCCTCCCGGTTCCGAGGCGATATCCAAGGGCTGCGGGCGGTCGCCGTGAGTGCGGTCGTCCTCTATCACGCCGGCGTCCCGTTCGTTGCGGGAGGCTATGTCGGCGTGGACGTGTTCTTCGTCATCTCGGGCTTTCTGATCACGTCGCATCTCATCTCCGGCCTGCGCCGTGACGGGCGGATCTCGTTCGCCGATTTCTACGCTCGCCGAGCTCGACGGATTCTGCCGGCCTCGTTCGTCGTCCTGACGGTGTCTGTCATTGCGGCGGTCGTCTGGTACCCACCTCTGCTCATGCGCGAAGTATGGGCGGGTGCCGTCTCGACGGCGTTCTACGTTCCCAATATTGTATTTGCGGTCCAGGGCACTGACTACCTCGCGGAGACGACGCCATCTCTCTTCCAGCACTATTGGTCGCTCGGCATCGAGGAGCAGTTCTACCTGTTGTGGCCTTTGGTGCTCGTCATCGGATACCGCTTCGCCCGACGGACCAGATGGCTCTTCGCTGTCGTTCTCGTCCTTGTCGTGCTGTCACTGAGCGCATGCCTTCTTCTCACGCTGCGATCGCAGCCGTGGGCCTTCTTCTCGTTGCCGACCAGGGCGTGGGAATTGGGCGTCGGAGGTCTCGTCGCTTTTCTGCTCAGCTATCGCCCGGGTATCGTCGCCGATCCGGCGAGAAGCGTGGTCGGTTGGGCGGGGCTCGGCGGAATCCTCGCCTCCGTGCTGTTCTTCTCGGAATCGACGCCGTTTCCTGGCCCCTGGGCGATTCTCCCGGTGCTGTCGACTGCCGCCGTGATTGTCGCTGGGGGCGGGCACTGGGGGCCGACCAGAATGCTGTCGACGCGCCCGATGCTGTTCGTCGGGCTGATCTCGTACTCCCTCTACCTCGTGCACTGGCCCCTGCTCATGATCCCCCAGGCCGCCGTCGGGTTCGAGCACCCGCTGCCGTTGTGGGCGACGATCGCGCTGGGGCTCGCGAGCGTCCCGGTCGCATGGTTGCTCTACCGGTTCGTCGAGGAGCCCGGGAGGCGCGGCTCATGGCTTTCGCGGGCGAGGGCCCGGCGGACGCTGGTTGCTGCGGGCGCGGCGTCGGTGCTCGCCGCCGCCGTCGCCACAGGTTCGTTCGCCTACTCGAACTCCCTCCCGCTTCACAGCGATCGATCGGCCACGCCGCCCGATCTCTCGCTCCTGCCGCAGGGGACGGACTTCGTCCCGCAGAACCTGAAGCCGGCTCTGCGCGATGCGTCTGGCGACCAGCCGGTGATCTATCGGGACGGGTGCCATCTCGACTTCGCGGCTGACACGCCTGCCGAGTGCGTCTTCGGTGACGGCAACGCACGGCGGATCGTGCTCTTCGGCGACTCGCATGCGGCTCAGTGGTTTCCCGCGCTGCTTCGGGTCGCGAACGAGCACGGGTACGCGCTGGAGACGCATACGAAGAGCTCCTGCCCATCGATCTCTGCTGAGATCGAACGCGACGGGAGCCGATATGAGCAGTGTCAGCGCTGGCGCGACGCGGTCATCGACCGCATCAATTCCCAGCATCCTGCGCTCGTGGTCCTGGCCAATTACGGTGTCGCGAAGTTCCACACCCCTGAGGCTGACTACGGTGACCAATGGGCTGCGGCGCTCGCGAAGACGATGACCGAGATCGACGCGCCCAAGGTCGTCCTCGCTGACTCGCCCGATCTCCGAACGACCCCCTCCGTGTGCTTGTCGGCCAATCTCGAATCCGCGAACCGGTGCGCCGTTGATCGCGCGCTGGCGTTGAGCAGGCCGGCCAGAGCCGCCGAGAAGCGAGCCGCAGCGACTGCTGACGTGCTCTATGTCGACCTGACCGATCGCCTCTGCGGACGGGAGGTCTGCGCTCCGATCCTGGGGGATGCTCTCGTCTACCGCGACGCGCACCACATCACGGCGACGTTCAGTGCCCTGCTCGCGAGTCCCCTCGGTGACGCATTGGGGCCGCTTCTCGACGACCCCGGCTCGCCGTAGACCGGACCCATGTCAGAGGCGGCGTCCGCCCATCGCCCAGGCTCCGCCGTCGGCTACGATCGACCGCATGCGGGGCTACGAACAAGAGGCCGATGAGGCCTTTCGTGAGTTCAAAGGCGCGAGACGATTCCCGGCACTCGACGGACTCCGAGCCCTCAGCATCCTTATGGTTCTCACCGTCCACATGCACGACCCGTTCATGTGGGACTTCTTCAACGGGTCGTTCGGTGTGACCATGTTCTTCTGCATCAGCGGCTTCCTGATCACCACTCTCCTGCTCCGGGAGGAGGACGCGAACGGCAGGGTCTCGCTCCGCGGCTTCTATATCCGCCGCGTGTTCCGCATCCTCCCGCTCTACCTCTTGGCGCTCGTCCTCGCCACTGTCCTCGTGCTCGGATTCGGCCTCGGCTCGGGCGGGGATACGTTCCTGCAGCGGCTGCCGCTCCTGGCCACATTCAACGGCGAGTTCGCCGGCTCCGGTACCTTCTCGCATTCGTGGTCGTTGGGAATCGAGGAGAAGTTCTACATCCTGTGGCCGTTGCTCGCCTTCGGCGTGCCGTTCGTCAGAAGTCATATCGGCGCAGTCCTCGGAGTCCTTCTGCCCGCAGCGCTTGCGGCGGCTTTCATCGAGCCCGTCGCCTATTTCGGCATCTACATGCCGATCATCGGCGGGTGCGCCTTGGCCGTGGCGATGCACCATCGACGTTCATTCGGCGTGGTCTTCGCGCTCGCGCGGCCGTGGATCGGCGCTTCGCTGTTCGTCGTCATGCTCATCATGAGCGAGCTCAGCGGCTCGCTTCCATGGAAGGAGGCCATCGGGTACGCACATGTCACGTTCGCCGTGGCAGTCCTGCTCGCCCTCCCCGGCACTCTCATCGGCAAGGCATGGCCGCGTCGGCTTCTCAGCCTTCGACCGGTGGTGTTCTACGGACAACTCGCCTACGGCATCTATCTGTTCCACCCGTTCGTCGGCGAAGTCGTCGACATGTTCGCCGCGCCCGGTTCCGAGTCAGTACCGCAGATACTGGCCCGGTTCATTGCCATGTTCGTCGGATCGTTCGCGCTCGCATGGGTGCTCAAGATCAGCGTCGAAGACCCGATGATCTCCCTCGGTCGTCGCCTCGCCCGTGCTTCTCGTTCTCGCGCACCTGTTCCGGCAGCCGCCGCTTCGATCCTCGATCAGGGCGCTGGGCGAGAGAATCCCCAAACCAGCGGCCAGGGGTGACGAGCGTTCATGTCAGCGCGTGGAGTCTCTGTCGCACGGCCATGGCGGATGCCTCGATCGTCAGCGCCGCCGAGGACGTCACGAGGTGCTGGGAGTATGCCCGGCGGAGGTCTTGGTCGCTGCGCAGCAGCGCAAGCGCGTCACGCCACTTCTGCGGGTCATCCGTGTCCATGATGAACAGTCGTGCGAACTCGTCGTCCTGCACGAGCAACTCGGCACAGCCGAACTCGCGCGAGAGGAGCACCGGCACACCGTTCATCGCGGCCTCGACGGCGCTTCTGCCAAAGGCTTCGCGTGACGAGGTACCGACGTAGGCGAGGGCGTTGCTCCACAGCTCTGAGGGATCGGACCAGCCGCGTACTTCGATATTCGAGGGCGCGCGGGAGCGGATCTGTTCGATCAGAGGACCGGACCCGTACATGACCCCGTGGAACTCGCTGGAACGGAGCACGTCGACGAACAGGCCCGGCCGCTTGTCGACATCGAATCGTGCAGCCCAGACCACGTGCGCGCGGTCGCCCTCCCCGGTCCACGTGCGGGGCTGGGGAGCGACCCCGGCAGGAACGAGCTGGATGCCGGGGAGATCTATCTGATCGCGCAGCACCGGGGTCGTGGCCCACACCGCATCGGCCTTCCGGAGCGCGTTTCGTTCCAGGGCGCGCCAGAGCAGTCGCTTTCCGGTAGGCGACTCGCCTGCTGCGGGCCACGGCAAGCCTCGGGTGAATGCCACCCAGCGGCGATCGAGTCTGGCCAGCGCCATGTCGGTCTGCGGGATCAAGCTGACGATGAGGTCGCTGTCGATCACCTGCGGATGGTTGTCGAGGACACGCGACAACTCGTGCACACCACGAGCGCCCGCGGGCTCGGCAAGGCTTTCGTGAATCCAGTCCGGGTCGTCGAGAGGCGAGGCGCCCGCAGCTCGGTGGGACACTCCGAGGATCAACGACCAGTCCTCACCGAGCCGGCGCCCCGCGGCGACGAGTTCTCGCGCAGACCTGTAGACGCCCGAGCGCGCAGTCAGCGGAGATGCGACAAAGCACACGCGCACGTCAGAGCCCTCGTTTTCGGTCATGGACGAGGGTGAAGAATGCCGCGTGGTCTCGGGCGGCGTCGTCGTCGCTGCGAAGCCCAGGCGTTCGGGAGGCGTTTTCGGCGAGTCGGGCGCGTAGTGCTCGGTCCGCGCCGACCTCCGTCAATGCTGCGGCGAGCGCACCCTCGTCGCGAGGCGCGAACAGCACGCCGTTCTGGCGGTGAACGACCCACTCGGTCGGCCCGCCCTCATTCGAGGCGATGACCACCGCGCCGCGCGAGAGGTACTGCAGCACGTTCTGGCCGAGCGGCTCAGGGCGTGTCGAACACTGGACGCAGACGTCCATCTCGTCGATGAACCCAGGAACATCATCGACATGGCCCCGGAACTCCACGGCGTCGGCGACACCGAGCCTCTGCGTCAACGCTCTGAGCTGCTCCAGGTAGGGTTCCATCCCGAAGGGCGTACCGCCGGCAAGAACCAGCCGAGCCTCCTCTCGGAGGGCTGATCGGGCGAAGGCGCGAATCAGGAGATCCTGACCCTTCCAATGGTCGATGCGGGCGACCATGCCCACCGTGCGAACAGCGGCCGGCGTGCTGCGACTCGGTCGGATCGCGCCGATTCCGGCAGCGCTCGGGAGGACGGTGCTGGCCGCCTCTTCGCGCAGATACGGGCTCGCAGAGGCCAGGGTCGCCGCAGAGTTGGCGATGACGCCGTCGGCCCGTCGAAGCGCAACCTCCGTGAACAGTCTGAATCCGACGCGGCCGAGACTCTCCGGGGAGATCAGGTCGCGAAGATGAACGACATAAGGGATGCGGCTGCCCGTGAGCGCCATGGCACCATAGAGCGCCGCTCGCGTGGAGTTCGCGTGAACGACATCCGCGCTGCGCACGAGGCGACTCGTCCGCAGGACAACCGCCTGGCCCGCGAGGCGGACGCCGAGTGTTGCGGCGGGCACAGGCCCCACAGCCTTGGTTGCTCCGGCCGGCTGGTGTGGGCCGCGCCGACGAACGGTTCCTGCGGGGAGGCCTGCGAAGACGTCGATCTCGTTCACCCCCATCTTCGGGAGCAGAACCCGATAGTTCCAGGGCGCGGGGGCCTGAAGCATGCGGAGCAGCGCATACTCGGCGCCGCCGTTGCTGCTGGTGTGATCGAGGTGCACGACGCGAAGCGCAGTCGGAGATGTCACGATGCCTCGCCCGCAGTGCGTGCGACGGTCATGGCTGATGCCACCGATGAGACGTGTGGGCTCCGGGTCCCGACGCTGTCATGGCGACTCCACATAGTGATCCCCCTGGGCGCGAGCGGTCGTGGAGTGCGGTGGTCCCCCCCCAACACACTTGATGGTCAATTGTCCCACACGGATGAGCGCGACCGCGCCCGAGGCAAGCAGCGGGCATCACCCGGCAGCGAGGCGGAGGATGCGCTCGATCTCGTCGATGCCGGGCATGAGCTGGGCGGCCGAACGCTGATAGGTGTCCCACGAGCGCCGGTAGGGGTCGACGACATCGTCGTCGGCGGGGTCGGCGGGGAGCGCAATCGCGCCCCGCATGGCCGCGACGGCGCTCACCGCCGCGCGCATCCTGGCGGCGTCGTCGGAGCCGCCCGCCGCAGCCGCCGCCCGCACGTCGTCGTCGCCGAGTCCCGCGGCGAGCCGCGCGAACTCACGGGCCGTGAACGTGCGGCGCATGCGCGCGGGCGCCAGCTCGATGATCCTCCGGCGATGTTCACGGCTGAGGGCGACGACCAGATCCGGGGAGCGGAGGTCCCGCTCGGTGAGATAGCGCGACCGATGCGCGTCGGCGTCGGCGGCATCCGCCCCCAGCTCCACCGCGAGTCGTCGCGCCTCCGCCGTCATCGGTGCGGCATCGAGCCCCTGCGTCCCCGCGCTGTGCACGCGAACCTCCAGCGGTGCCAGCCGCGCGCGCAGCAGCACCTCGGCCAGCGGAGACCGGCAGATGTTGCCGGTGCATACCGTCATGATCTCGAACATGGCATCCCCTCCACTGGGCCCTTTCGATCGTAGGCGATGGCCTGCTCGCGCCCCGGCCGATACACTGCTGGCTGATCCGGATGACGGGGGACACGGTGAACGGCATAGGGAACCTCTTCGGCGACGCGCCCGCCGAAGAGCGGCAGCGCCAGCGGGAGCTTCCGCCGATCGACGCCGCAGCGGTCAGGATGCTGTTCGGCGATGCCGAGCCGCCCGCTGCTGCTTCCACGTCCGTCGAGCCGGAGCAGAACCCGCTGTTCGACGACGTGCGCGCAGACCTCCAGGCCGCCGAGGCGTATGTGGCGGGCACCGTGAGCGTCGACGCGCTCTTCGGCGCCGAGTCCCGAGCCGCCGCGGCCGTCGTCGTCGAGCCGCCGCGCAGTACGCCGTCGGCGGCGCCGCCGGAACGGCGCGGCAAGACCTCTCGATGGCTCGTGATCGTCTCCGCCGTCGCCGCGGTGACCCTCGTCGCCGGCGGCGTCGCACTCGCGTTCGTGCTCGCCCCGCCGTCGACCGACGAGGCGGTCGCGGCGCTGGAGGACCAGGAGCGCACGGTCTCCGGACAGGTCGAACGGCTGAACGCCGCCATCGCGACGTTGACCACCACCCGAGACGCCGAGCTCGCGACCGCTCAAGCCTTCGCCCAGCCGCTGGTCGCGATGACCGCAGCCAGCGACGAGGCGGCGCGCGCCGGCGCCGAGAACGCGCGCCTGGCCTACATCGCCGCGCTGGAGCAGATCGAGGTGCCCGCCACGGTGCCTGCCCACGAGCGCGCCGCGGTCGACACCGGGGTGCTCAGCGAGGTCGAGGCCGAGCGCAAGGCCGCGGAGCAGGAGTCCGCGAAGCTGTCGAAGCACGCGCGGTCGGTCGCCGCGGCCAGTGCTGAGCTCGCTGCCGCGAAGACGACGTTCCGCGCCGCGATCGCGGCCTTCGTGGGCACGATCCCCGCGTACGCGCAGACGCTGACCACGGAGGCGAGCGACACCGACGAGGCGATCCGTGCCGCCGTCACGCAGCAGGCGGATGCGGTCGCCACGACCGACGCGTTCGCCGACGGGGGACTGGCGACCTGGGATGCCTACGTCGCAGCGGTTGTCGCCCTCCAGGCCGACGCGGAACGTGTCGCGGCGGAGCAGGCAGAGCGGTCGCAGTACTACTACTGGTCTCCCTCCACGTCCACGACCGAGTCCACGACGACCGAATCCACGACGACGGAGTCGGCGACGACGGAGCCTTCGGCCGAGCCGACGGCGGAGACGACGGATCCGACGACGTCGGTCACCCCGTAGCCTCTCGCGAGGCATCCATTTCTCGCCCGAGATCACTCTCCCTTCCCTCGCGAAACCTCCCGTCTGCAACGTTCTAGGCGGAAAAGCGGTGCAGACGAGAGGTTTCGCGAGGCGGGGGAGCGGTGAGGCGGCGGTGGGCGGCGGCGACGGCGGCGGTGACGGCGGCCTCGACGGCGGCAACGGCCAGGAGGCCGGCGCAGCCGCCGGCGGTGTTGGCGACCATGTCCACGATGCTCGGCGTGCGCTCGGGCAGCACGAGCGCCTGTGTGCACTCGATCAGGAACGTCGTGAGGAAGACCGTGGGCAGCACGAGGTGGCGCGCGCGGGCGAACACGACCGCGAGCAGGATGCCCAGGGGCACGAACAGCGCGATGTTGGCGAGGAACTCGATGCGCTGGTAGGTCAGCACCGGCACCATGCGCGTGATGGCGCGAAGCATCCGGCCCAGGTCGGCGTCGACCGGCGTGGGCCAGAACGCGACCGCCGCCAGGACCACCGCATAGACGGCGAGCAGGATCAGCGCGAGCGGCGAGCGGTTGCGCGCGACGGCGCCTGCCGCCGCGGCGGGGCCGGGGACGAGGGAAGCAGAACCGCGCATGGGTGGTCCATCGTAGCCGCGTTCTCCACGCCCGCGGCCTGTCACCGCGGCTGCGCCCCGCGGGCTCGCGCCCGCCGCGGCGGGTCCACGCGCACGAGCGGCAGCTCCGGCACCCGGCGCACGCGCACGCCCGGCCCCGGCACGCCCGCGATGCTCGTCGCGAGCACGAGCAGGCGGTCGCGCGGGCCCAGCTCCGCGGCGACGCGCTGGATCTCGGACACCGTCAGCTCATCGGTGAGCGCCACCGTGTCGGCGCCGGACGCGTCGAGACCGGGCGCGACGGCGTCGAGGCCTCCGACGATCGGGATGCCGGCATCCGCGACCTGCTCGGACGCCCCGGCCGGCACGCACGCCGCCACGACCCGGTAGCCCGCCTGCGGGCGGCGCGCGAGAGCACGCGCGATGCGCGTCACGGACGCGGCGGAGCCCACCAGCAGCACGCGGGCCGCGCACTCGCCCGCCGCGCGCCGGCGGTTCAACCAGCGGCGCCAGAGCACGCGCTCGAGGCACACGGCGGCCAGGGCCAGGGGCAGCCCGAGCAGCAGCTGCCCCCGGGCGAGGTCGAGCTGCAGCGACAGCGCGACCATGCACAGCACGGCGTAGACGCCGAAGCCGGCCTGCGCGACCCGGCGCAGCTCGGTCGCGCCGTGCCCGACGATGTCCTCGCCGCGCGTGTCGCGCAGCGCGAGCGCGCACATCCACAGGAGCACCAGCGCCACGGCGACCAGCGCATGGACCGGCACGCCGAGTCGGTCGTCCGGGCGCAGCGCGTCGCGCACCGGCCCGGCCACGGCCAGCGCGATCTCGGCCGCCGCCGTGGCGCACACGACCGCGATCAGGTCGCTCGCCCAGAGCCGGCGGGCGTGGGCGCGGTGCCAGCCCGCCCCGCGGGCGGCGTCGTTCACGCGCGACACAGTGCCTCTGCTCTCCCCCCGAGTCACGCAATCCGCCCCACGGCATCCGTCCGATGCGACGGCAGCGGGCTCCACCGTCCACAGTACCCACCACCGGTCGGATGCCGCGCGTTTGGGGCGCGGCATCCGCATGCCGTAAGCTGGACCCTTGGTGCGCGGCTCTTGCTGACCCGGCACCGCGAACGTGAGCCCTCCACTGGCGTGTTCCTGGCCCTTCGGGCACGGAACCACCCCGGAGCGGGATTCACGAGCCTCTCCGTTCGAATCAAGAAAGCAGCACTACTGTGACGCGTACTTACACCCCCAAGGCAGGCGAAGTCCAGCGCGAATGGCTGGTCATCGACGCGACCGACGTCGTCCTCGGCCGTCTCGCCTCGCACGCCGCCGCGCTCCTGCGCGGCAAGCACAAGGCCACCTTCGCCAACCACCTCGACACCGGCGACTTCGTCGTGATCGTCAACGCCGACAAGGTGGCGCTGACCGGTCAGAAGCTCCAGCAGAAGAAGGCCTACCGCCACTCCGGCTACCCGGGCGGCCTCAGCTCCGTCACCTACGCCGAGCTGCTGGAGCGCAACCCGGTGCGCGCGGTCGAGAAGGCCGTGCGCGGCATGCTCCCCAAGAACAGCCTGGGTCGCCAGCAGCTGTCCAAGCTCAAGGTCTACGCGGGCGCCGAGCACCCGCACACGGCCCAGCAGCCCAAGACGTACACCTTCGACCAGGTCGCCCAGTAAGCGCCGCCGAACAGAACTGAGGACACCCTGATGGCGAAGATCGCAGACTCCATCGAGCAGACCCCCGAGAACTACACCACCGAGACGCCGGCCGCCGAGGCCGTCGCCGCAACCCCCCGCCCCGTGCTGTCGGTGCCCGGCGCCGCCGTGGGCCGCCGCAAGCAGGCCATCGCGCGCGTCCGCCTGGTCCCCGGCTCGGGCACGATCACGGTCAACGACCGTGCGTTCGAGGACTACTTCCCGAACAAGCTCCACCAGCAGCTGGTCACCGACCCGTTCACCGTGCTCGACCTCGCCGGCGCCTACGACGTCATCGCCCGCATCTCCGGCGGCGGCCCGTCGGGGCAGGCCGGCGCGCTGCGCCTGGGCATCGCCCGCGCGCTCAACGAGATCGACGCCGAGAACAACCGCCCGACCCTCAAGAAGGCCGGCTTCCTCTCGCGCGACGCGCGCGTGAAGGAGCGCAAGAAGGCCGGTCTCAAGAAGGCGCGCAAGGCTCCTCAGTACTCCAAGCGCTGATGGCGCTGTTCGGCACCGACGGGGTGCGGGGGCTGGCCAACGGCCCCCTCACCGCCGAGCTCGCCCTCACCCTGGCCCAGGCGACCGCGGTCGTGCTGGGCCGGGGCCGTATCGCCGAGGCGCGCATGGCCGCCGGCAAGCGGCTCACCGCGGTCGTCGCGCGCGATCCGCGCGTGTCGGGGGAGTTCCTCTCCGCCGCGGTGGCTGCGGGGCTCGCGTCGTCCGGTGTCGACGTGCTGGACGCCGGGGTGCTCCCCACCCCGGCGACGGCCTTTCTCATCGCCGACATCGACGCCGACTTCGGCGTGATGATCTCGGCATCCCACAACCCCGCCCCCGATAACGGCATCAAGATCTTCGCCCGGGGCGGCGTGAAGCTGCCCGACGTGGTCGAGGAGCGCATCGAGGCCGCCATGAGCGGTCCGAAGCTCCAGCCGACCGGGGGCGACGTCGGCCGGGTGCGCCGGTTCGCGGATGCCGAGGACCGCTACGTCGTGCACCTGCTGGCGTCGCTCCCGCATCGGCTCGACGGACTGCACGTGGTGATCGACTGCGCGCACGGCGCGGCATCCGGTGTCTCGCCGGAGACCTTCCGCGATGCCGGGGCGAAGGTCACCGTCATCGGCGCCGACCCCGACGGCATCAACATCAACGACGGCGTCGGCTCCACCCACCTCGACCTCATCGCGGCCGAGGTCGTGCGGGTCGGCGCTGACATCGGCATCGCGCACGACGGCGACGCCGACCGGTGCCTGGCCGTCGACGCCGACGGCAACGTCGTCGACGGCGACCAGATCATGGCGATCCTGGCCGTGGCCATGCACGAGCGCGGACGGCTCCGCGGCGGCACGCTCGTGACCACGGTGATGAGCAACCTGGGCCTGCATCGCGCGATGCAGGCACACGGCATCCGCGTCGAGACGACCAACGTCGGCGACAGGTACGTGCTCGAGCGCATGACCGAGGGCGGGTTCAGCCTCGGCGGCGAGCAGAGCGGCCACGTCATCATGAGCGACCACGCGACCACCGGAGACGGGCTGCTCACCGGCCTGCACCTGTGCGCCGAGCTGGCGCGCCAGCGGCGGTCGCTGGCGGAGCTGGCCGCGGTCATGACCGTGTTCCCGCAGGTGCTCGTCAACGTCCGCGGCGTCGAGCGCTCGCGCGCCACGGACCCGGACGTGCTGGCTGCGGTCGCCGCGGCCGAGGAGGCGCTCGGCGACTCCGGTCGCGTGCTGCTGCGCCCCTCGGGCACCGAGCCGATGGTGCGCGTGATGGTCGAGGCCGCCTCCGAGGACGAGGCGCGGAGCGTCGCGGACGCGCTCGCCGCCGTCGTGCGCGGCTAGGGGCTGCTCGGGCTGGGGCTCGGGCTGGGGCTCGTCGGCTCGGTTCGCGCTGCGGTTCGTCGGAGATCGGCCGTTGGTCGGAGGGATCCGCCGCGGATCGTCCGACGTTGTGCAGATCTCCGACGTTGTGCCGTGGCCCGGGGAGGCGGCCCGGCGGGAGTCAGCGCGCGGCGCGCGCTCGCGCGCGCGAGGCGGCCCAGATCAGGAGCGCCGCGTAGGCGACGATCGCCACACCCACGAGCCCGACGAACAGCGGGGTCGCCCACCGCTCGGGGTCGAGGTCGTCGCGGTGCACGAGCAGCGACACCGTCATCGCGGCGAGGCTGATCAACTGCGCCTGGACGGGCACGCGGAACGCGCTCCAGCGGTCATCGCGCAGCAGGGCGAGGGCCACCACGCCGGGGAGAGTGAGCACGGCCCCGGTGACCTGCGCCGTCAAAGGGGTCAGGTCCCACGCCCAGACCGTCGCCGCCGCTCCCGGCGCGAGGAAGAGCCCGGCTCCGGTGGCCGTGGCGGCAAGCCCGATCGCGATCAGTCCGAACCGCACCGGCCGCGGCAGCGTCAGCTCGGCGGGCGGCGGAATGCCGGGGCCGCGCTCGCGTGCATCGGCGGGCGCCGGGATGCCGCGCTCGCGCGCATCGGCGGGAGCAGGGATGCCGGGGCCGCGCTCATCGACGGGAGCAGGGATGCCGCGCTCGCGCCGCCGTTGGAGTACCACGAGCGCCGCGACGACGAACGGCGTCGTCGCGTACAGCGCCATCCAGGCCGCGAACGACAGGTTCGACGAGAAGCGGTCCAGGTGCAGCAGCGTGGCGATCAGCACGGCACCCGCGAACACCGCGACGGCGGGGAAGCCGTGGCGCACCTCGTGCCAGCCCCCGCGAGGCACGCGGGCGAAGAACCAGACCCCGCCGACATAGGCGGATGCCAGGACCGCGGCCGACAGGGGCGGGTCGATCTGCCACGCGAACAGTTCCCCGGATCGCTCCGGCAACGCGAACAGGAGCACCGCCGCGACCACCAGGATCGGCACGAGCGCGACGGCGACCACGCGCGTGACCGGCAGGATGGTGTCGCCCACCTCAGCCGCGGACATGCTGCAGCGCCTCGGCCACCGTCAGTCGCTCGCCCTCGACGACGGCGGCATCCAGCGCATCGCCCGACCCGGCGGCCCGCAGCGCACCGAGCGGCACGAGGGCGAACTCGTACGCCCCCGGGTTGATGATGCCCTTCTGCCTGCGCAGCGCCTGCGCCGCGCCGAGCAGCAACCCCGCCGCGCGCACGTCGCCCTGCGCGGCTCGAAGCCCCACGAAGCCCTCCAGCCCGTAGGCGATGCCCTCGTCGTGACCGAGCGCCAGCGAGAGATCGAGCGCGCGGGCGAAGTCGTCACCGGCGCCGTCCGCGTCGCCGCCGAAGAAGCGGACCCAGCCGCGGTGGTTCAGGGCGATGACGATCCCGAGACGCTCTCCCTGCGTCTCGGCGAGCGACAGGCTCTCCTCGAAGCGGGTCTGCGCGGCGGACAGGTCGCCGCCCAGCAGTGCGAGCCGTCCCAGCGTGACCAGTGCCATGGCCTGACCCCACGCGTCGCCGACCTCGCGGAAGCCGGCGAGGCTGTCCTCGAGGGTCGAGACGGCGGCGACGACCTCGGCGGGCGGGGCGGGCGGATGCCGCGGGGTCGGCGGCGCGGCATCCGCCCGCGCGGCCCGCGACCTGGCGGCATCCGTCGATCCGGCGCCTTCCGGTGCGGCATCCGCCGCCGCGGCGCCCGCCTGCGCCAGCAGAGCGAGCCCGATCGAGACCCCCGTCAGTGCGGCACCGGCGACGTCGCCGACCCCCGCGAACAGGTCGCGACCGGCCCGCAACTGCGGCACCGGATCGAACGACGGGTCCTGCCAGAACCGGTTGGCGTTGATGTAGTAGAGCGCGATCGCCCGCGTCCGCGCCGCGAGCTCGACGCGCTCGCGGTCGGCGATCTGAAGCAGCTCGGTCATCCAGCCCGGCACGAAACCGAGGTAGCCGCCGATCCACAGGTAGAGGTAGAGCGACCACAGGTAATCGGCGGCACCGTCGAGCTCACGGCGGTCCAGGAGCGCGCGGCCCACGCCCAGGAGGTTCTCCGCCTCGCGCTCCAATGCCGCCAGCCACTCCAGCTGCACGTCGCCGCGCAATCCCTCGGCCGCATCCGTCGCCATCGTCCGGTAGTGGGCGATCCAGGCGCGCGTCGCCTGCTCGCGCGCAGTCGCCGCGCCGAGCTCCCCGGCGTAGGCGCGCACGAGCGACAGGAGCCGGAAGACGGGCACGCCGTCGCGGTCGGCGCGCGCGACGAGGCTCGCGTCGACCAGGGCCTCCAGCGCCGCGAGGGGGTCTGTGACACCCGCCCCGCTCAGCACGCTCTCGGCCGCGTCGAACACGAACGAGCCGGTGAACGTCGCGAGTGCGGCCAACGCCGCACGCGGCTCGTCGTCGAGCAGGCCCACGCTCCACTCCAGCGTCGCGCGCAGCGTCCGTTGCCGTTCCGGCAGGTCACGCGACCCGCTCACGAGCAGAGCAAGTACGGAGTCGAGCCGCTTCAGGATCTGCGCGCACGACAGCGAACGCACGCGGGAGGCGGCGAGCTCCAGCGCCAGCGGCACCCCGTCCAGCGCCCGACAGATCGCAACGACCTCGGGCAGGTTCTGCGCGGTGAGCCGGAAGCCCGGCCGCGCGACCGAGGCGCGCTGCACGAACAGCACGACGGCGGCCGCCTCCGCGGCATCCGTCGGCAGGTCGGCGGCCGCGGCGCGGCGCCGCGTTCCATCGGCACCGGGCACGGCGAGCGGGCCCACCTCCACGATGCGCTCGGCCCGCAGGCGCAGCGGCGAGCGGCTCGTCACGAGCAGCTGCAGCCGGGAGGTCCCCGCGATCAGTCGCACCAGCAGGGGAGCGGCGGCCAGCAGGTGCTCCATGTTGTCGATGACGAGCAGGATGGCGCGATCCGCGACGCCGGCGATCACCGCCTCCTCCAGCGAGGCCTGGCCGGCGGCGTCCTGCACGCCGAGCGCGCGGGCGATCGTCGGCAGCACGCGGTCGGGCGCCGAGACCGACTCCAGCAGGGCGAAGGCCACCTCGCGGCCGGTACGGGCGGCATCCGTCGCGATCTCGATCGCCAGCCGCGACTTGCCGATGCCTCCCGCGCCGGTGATCGTCACCAGGCGTGTCTCCGGATGCTCGAGCAGGTCGAGCACCGCGCGCCGCTCGGGCTCGCGGCCGACCAGCGCGTTGTAGGGGGCGGGGATGCCGCCGACCGCGTGCGCGGCGGAGGACGGGGTGGATTGACCGGTGTCGAAGCGCTCCGCGAGGAGGGTCGCGATGTCGTCGGCGAGGAGTGCGGCGAGCTCGTCAGCGTCGCGGAACGACTTGTACGAGCTGCGGTCGTCGGCGCGGATGCGCTCCAGCAGTGCGTCGAGGCGATCGTCGCGCTGCGGGGCCGGGTCCTTCACGTAGATGAGGCTCGGCAGCGACCCCGACAGACGGTACTCGTCCTCGAGCCCGGAGACATCCTCACCCGGGGCGACCCAGCCGTAGCTGGAGCCGTAGATGCCCACGAAGATGTCGCTCTGCGCGAGGTACGCGCGGTAGAGCTCGCGCGGCGGATGGGGTCGGGCGCCCAGCTCGAACATGACCGGTGCCATGCGCAGCCGCTCGATCACGGCGCGCGCCGCCAAGCGCTCCGGCTCCAGCTCCCGCAGAGTGGAGCTGACGAAGACCCGGATGCGCTGGTCGGGTGTGCGGATCGGTGCGCGGCGCGCGGCCATGAGGAAATCCTGCGCCCCCGGCACGCCTGGCGTCTACCCTTTGCCTCTGGGTCCCTGGTGTTGGGTCCCTGGTCTTGGGTCCCTGGTGTTGGGTCCCTGGTTTTGGGTCCCTGGTTTTGACTGCCAGTCGGCTGCGGTTCGTCGGAGATCGGCCGTTTGTCGGAGGGATCTGCCGCGGATCGTCCGACGTTGTGCAGATCTCCGACGAACCGCTGCCGGGTCGGAGCGCGCGCTGCGCGTGTCCGCGGCTCGAGGGCGCTCGATCTGCGCGGCTGGAGGCTTCGGGAGGCGCGGAACCTGCGCGGCTGGACCTTCCGGGAGCCGCGGAACCTGCGCGGCTGGACCCTCCGGGAGCCGCGGAATCCGTCCCGCTTACAGGGCGAAACGGCCCATACCGGCGTCCAGGCCCCCGTAGAGGCACTTTCGCCCTGTAAGCGGGACGCCGACGACCGCTGCCGGGCCTCGTCAGGGGCTCGCGGGGCGAACGGGTACCGGTGAGCCAGGGCAGCGGCATCCGCCGATACGATGGGCGCGATGTCTCCCGACGACGCCGTACCGGTCGACTCGCTGTACCGCGAGATCGACCGCGCGGCGTGGGCGCGGCTGGCGGAGGGCGAGCAGCAGCCGCTCACCGAGACCGAGATCGTGCAGCTGCGCGGGCTCGGCGACCGGCTCGACCTCGCCGAGGTGCGCGAGGTCTACCTGCCGCTGAGCCGGCTGCTCTCCCTCTACGCCGGTGCGACGAAGCGGCTCGGCGCCGACACCGCGGACTTCCTCGGCGAGACCGACACGACGACCCCGTTCGTGGTGGGTGTCGCCGGTTCGGTGGCGGTGGGAAAGTCCACGATCGCGCGGCTGCTGCGCGAGCTGATGAGCCGGTGGCCGGGCACCCCGCGGGTGGAGATCGTCACGACCGACGGATTCCTCTACCCCAACGCGGAGCTCGAGCGGCGCGGACTCATGGAACGCAAGGGTTTTCCGGAGTCGTACGACCGCAGGGCGCTCGTGCAGTTCCTCACCGAGCTCAAGAGCGGCGCTCACGTCGTGCAGGCGCCCTTCTACTCGCACGTGCGCTACGACATCGTGCCCGACGCGCACGTGACGGTGCGCCGCCCCGACGTCGTGATCGTCGAGGGACTCAATGTCCTCACCCCGCCGCCGACGCCGAACGACGTGGCCGTGAGCGACCTGTTCGACTTCTCCGTGTATGTGGATGCCGAAGTCGAGCACATCGAGTCGTGGTTCGTGAACCGGTTCCTCGCGCTGCGGCAGGGCGCGTTCAGCAATCCGAACTCGTTCTTCACGGTCTTCGCGCAGCTCTCCGACCAGGAGGCCGTGCGCACCGCCCTCGGGTTCTGGAACGAGATCAACCTGCCCAATCTGCGCGAGAACGTCGAGCCGACCAAGCACCGGGCGACGCTCGTGCTCAAGAAGGCCGCCGACCACACGGTCGAGACGGTGCGCCTGCGCAAGCTCTGACTTCCCGCGGCTGTCCGCCCGCCCGCCCGCGAGGGTGCTCGTTCTTTCCGCGAGGGTGCTCGCTCTTCCCGCGAGGGTGCTCGTTCTTTCCGCGCGGGTGCTCGTTCCGCGCAACGTCGGCGCAGCGGGTGGCACCCTCGCGCACGGAACTGGCACCCTCGCGCGGGGAAGTAGCACCCTCGCGCGGGGAAGTGGCACCCTCGCGGGAGGGAGGGGCACGCGCACGCAGAAGCGGTGAGCCTTCTCGCACCGCCGCCCCATACGATGGATCGCATGTGTGGAATCGTGGGGTACGTCGGGTCGCGCCCGAGTCAGGGCATCCTTCTCTCCGGCCTGTCGCGGCTGGAATACCGCGGATACGACTCGGCGGGCGTCGCCGTCATCGGCGACGACGGCACGCTGGGCATGCGCAAGCGCGCGGGCAAGCTGGCCGTGCTGCGCGACGACCTCGCCGCGCACCCCCTTGCCGACGGGACCACCGGCATCGGGCACACGCGCTGGGCCACCCACGGCGGCCCCACCGACGCCAACGCGCACCCGCACCTGGCCGACGACGACAAGTTGGCCGTCATCCACAACGGCATCATCGAGAACTTCGCCGAGCTGAAGGACGAGCTCCTCGCCGAGGGCTACACGTTCCGCAGCGAGACCGACACCGAGGTCGCCGCAGTCCTGCTGGGCCGCGAGTACCGGGCATCCGGCGACCTCGTCACCGCCTTCCGCACTGTCGTCGCCCGCCTCGAAGGCGCGTTCACCCTGCTCGCGATGCACGAGGACGCGCCCGGGCTCGTCGTCGGCGCGCGCCGCAACTCGCCGCTGGTGATCGGCCTGGGGGAGGGGGAGAACTTCCTCGGCTCCGACGTGGCGGCCTTCGTCGAGCACACCCGCAACGCCCTCGCGATCGGCCAGGACGAGATCGTCGCGATCCGTCCCGGCTCGGTCGAGGTGACGAACTTCGACGGCGAGGACGTCGAGGTCGAGCCGTTCGAGGTCGTATGGGACGCTGCCGCCGCCGAGAAGGGCGGCTGGTCGTCGTTCATGGCGAAGGAGGTCTCGGAAGAGCCCGATGCGGTCGCCAACACCATCCGCGGTCGCGTGCGCGACGGCGCCGTCGTGATCCCCGAGCTGGAGGGGCTCGACGAGCTGTTCCTGGGCATCGACCGCATCGTCGTGATCGCGTGCGGCACCGCGGCCTATGCCGGACAGGTCGGCAAGTACGCGCTGGAGCAGTGGACCCGCATCCCCGTCGACGTCGAGCTCGCGCACGAGTTCCGCTACCGCGACCCGGTGCTGACCCCGCGTACGCTCGTGGTGTCGATCAGCCAGTCCGGCGAGACGATGGACACGCTCATGGCCGTCAAGTACGCGCGCGAGCGCGGCGCGAAGACCGTGTCGATCTGTAACACGCAAGGGGCCACGATCCCGCGCGAGTCGGATGCCATCGTCTACACCCACGCCGGTCCCGAGGTCGCCGTGGCATCCACCAAGGCGTTCGTCGCCCAGATCACCGCGCTGTACCTGCTCGCTCTGCACGTGGCGCGCCTGCGCGGGTCGCTCGCCGCCGAGGTCGCCGCCGAGCAGGTGCACGAGCTCGAAGCAGTGCCCGCCAAGATCGCCCAGGTGCTGGAGGCCGAGCAGGCGCACGTCGAGCAGTTCGCGCGCTGGATGGCCGACACCCACTCGGTGCTGTTCCTCGGCCGTCACGTCGGATACCCGATCGCCCTGGAGGGTGCGCTCAAGCTCAAGGAGATCTCCTACATCCACGCCGAGGGCTTCGCCGCGGGCGAGCTCAAGCACGGCCCCATCGCGCTCATCGAGCCCGGCCAGCCGGTGTTCGTGATCGTGCCGTCGCCGCGCGAGTCTGCCGAGCTGCACAAGAAGGTCGTCTCCAACATCCAGGAGATCCGTGCCCGCGGCGCTCGCGTGATCGTCGTGGCCGAGGAGGGGGATGCCGCGGTGCTCCCCTTCGCCGACGAGGTGCTGCGCATCCCGCTCGCCGCGCCCTTCTTCGAGCCGCTGCTGGCGGTCGTGCCGCTGCACATCTTCGCGATGGGCCTGGCCACCGCCAAGGGCCTGGACGTCGACCAGCCCCGCAACCTCGCGAAGTCCGTCACGGTCGAGTAGGGCCACGGCCTCCGGGGGCGGGGCGGGTAGTCTGGCGGATGCCGCGGGCGCGGCACGAGGGGAGGACTGAGGTGATCGTCGGCATCGGCGTCGACCTGGTCGACATCCCCCGGTTCGAACGGGCGATCGTGCGCACCCCGGCGCTCATGAGGAGGCTGTTCGCACCCGCGGAGCGCACGCTGAGGCCGCATTCGCTGGCCGCCCGCTACGCCGCCAAGGAGGCGCTCATCAAAGCGCTCGGCGGATCGGACGGGGTGCGCTGGACCGACATCGAGGTCGTGTCGGAACCGTCGGGCCGTCCCGTGTTCGCCCTGGCGGGCACGACCGCCGCGGTGGTCGAAGGCCGCGGCATCGCCCGCCTTCACCTCTCGCTCTCGCACGATGCGGGGCTGGCCATCGCCTACGTCGTGGCCGAGTCCGCTCCAGCGCCCGGATCGGATGGATCAGGGGATGCCGGATGACTGAACCGGGAAGCGGCCTGCTGCGCGAGGCCGTCATCGACACTGCGGCGATCGCGGCGAACGTCCGGCATCTGCGGAGGCTGACCGCATCCGAGGTCATCGCGGTCGTCAAAGCCGACGGGTACGGGCATGGCGCGGAGCGCGCCGCGCGCGCCGCCCTCGAGGGCGGCGCCTCCCGGCTCGGCGTCGCCGACATCGGGGAGGGGCTGGCCCTGCGGCGCGCCGGCATCCGTGCGCCGATCGTCGCCTGGCTGCACGCGCCCGGCGTCTCGTTCGCCGAGGCGGCCGGGCACGACCTGGAGCTCGGCATCTCGCGGTTCGACCAGCTGCTCGCAGCGGAGGCCGCGGCATCCGCCGATCGACCCGTGCGCGTGCACCTGAAGCTGGAGACCGGGCTCGGGCGCAACGGCATCGCGCCGGAGGACTACGCGCGCGTGCTCGCCGAGGCCGCGCGGCTCGAGCGCATCGGGCGGCTCGACGTCGTCGCCATCTTCAGTCACCTCTCCAACACGAGCGAGGCCGACGACCGGGCCGCGCTCGCCCGGTTCCACGACGCGCTCGCGCTGGCGTCTGCGCACGGACTCACGCCGCCGCTGCGGCACCTGGCCGCCTCGCACGCGGCGATCGCGCTGCCGGAGGCGCGGCTCGGCTGCGTCCGACTCGGCATCGCGATCTACGGGCTCTCGCCCTTCGACGACCGCACGTCGGCCGACCTCGGGCTGCAGCCGGCGATGACGCTGCGCGGAGCCGTCGCGGCGGTGCGGCGCGTGCCCGCGGGTCAGGGCGTCTCCTACGGATACGTGCACCGCACGACGACCGAGACCACGCTCGCCCTCATACCGCTCGGCTATGCCGACGGCGTTCCACGGCAGGCGTCCGGTGCCGGGCCGGTGCGCATCGGTGGACGGCGGTTCCCCGTCGCCGGCCGCATCGCGATGGACCAGTTCGTCGTCGACGTGGGCGATCACCCGGTCGCGGTCGGAGACGAGGTCGTGCTGTTCGGCGACCCGACCCTCGGTGATCCCGCCGTGGAGGAGTGGGCCGCGGCGGCGGGCACGATCAACTACGAGATCGTGACGCGCATCGGGCCGCGCGTGCCGCGCCGGACGGAGTCGCGGTGAGCATCGGGGGGCGTTCGGGGGCACGTGTCACCGCCGTGCCGTTCATAATTCAGGCAGAATGCCGTCGGCGGAGGTCCCGGGCCCCGGAATCACGCGGTTCCGGCGTGCTCGCCGCACCGTCCAGCCTGAGTTGTGAACAGGGGAGCCCACGTGACCTCGATCGATGACCTCATGGGGCGGCGCACGATCGGCTCGCCCGAGGGCATGGAGGCGTTCGGGCGCGACCTCGGCACGCGGCTGCGCGCCGGCGACCTCGTGGTGCTCACCGGCCCGCTCGGGGCCGGGAAGACCACGCTGACCCGCGGGATCGCCGCCGGCCTGGGCGTGCGCGGGCCGGTGCAGAGCCCTACGTTCGTGATCGCCCGGACGCATCCGTCGCTGGTGGGCGGGCCGGCGTTGATCCACGTGGATGCCTATCGCCTCGGCTCGCCGGCTGAGCTCGACGACCTCGACCTCGATCTGGACCGGGCTGTCGTCGTCGTGGAATGGGGGCGCGGGATGGTGGACGGGCTCCGCGACCGGTGGTGGGAGATCGAGCTCGACCGGGAATGGCACGGCCGCGGCGTCGACACCGCGTGCGGCACGACCGCGCGTGCGGCCGAGCTCGACGCCGACGCCCCCCGCGTGGTCGCCGTGTCGCGGCATCCGTAGCCCTTCTCCCCGTGCCCGGGCGCGCGAGACCTCCCGTTTGCAACGTTTTTCGGCGAAAAACGTTGCAAACGGGAGGTCTCGCGAGGGTTGTCGGCCGTGCCGGCACGGCTGCTCCGGCCCCGGTTACCCTGGAAGGCGTGATCCTCGGCATCGACACCTCGATCGGCACCGCCGTCGCCGTCGTCGACCTCGACGGCGCGGTGCGCGCCGAGGCGGCCAGCGCCGACCCGCGCGGACACGCCGAGGTCATCGGCACGCTCATCGCCGACGCGCTCGCCACGGCCGGGGTGACGCCGGCGGAGATCACCCACGTCGCGGTCGGGATGGGCCCGGGTCCCTTCACGGGCCTGCGGGTCGGGATCGCGGCCGCGCGGGCCTTCGCGCTCGGCCGTGGCATCCCGGTCGTCCCCGTGGTCAGCCACGATGCCGCGGCGCTCGCCCGCGGCGACGCGGCGGAGCCGTTCGCCGTCGTGACCGACGCGCGCCGCCGCGAGGTCGCCTTCTCGGTCTACGCGCCGGGTTCGCAACCGCGACGGATGCGCGGTCCGGAGCTGGCCGCGCGAAGCGGCGAGGTCGCGATCGATGGCCTGGTGCTCGCCGAGGAGGAGCTGACGACGGCGATCAGCGCCGCCGACCTCGCGCGCGTCGCTGCGGGCCGCATCGCGGCGGGTGAGCAGGATGCCGCGGCATCCGAGCCGCTGTATCTCCGTGCCCCCGACGTCACGATCCCGGCCGCGCGGAAGAAGGTCGGCGCATGACGTTGCGCACGGCCGGCCCCGGCGATCTCGGTGCGATCATGGCGCTGGAGCGCGCCTCGTTCCCCACCGACGCCTGGAGCGAGGCGATGATGCGCGAGGAGCTGCACTCGCCGTACGGGCGGTATCTGGTCGTGGAGGAGCACGGCCGGCTGCTCGGCTACGGCGGCGTGCGGGCCGTGCGCGGTGCCGCCGACGCCGACATCCAGACGCTTGCGGTCGCGGACGACGCACGGGGGCGGGGGCGCGGGCGTGCGCTGCTGCTCGCGCTGCTGGAGCTGGCGCGGGAGCGCGGGGCCCGCACCGTCTTCCTGGAGGTGCGGGCCGACAACCCCGTCGCCGAGGCGCTGTACCGCTCGGTCGGCTTCGTCGAGCTCGGCCGCCGGGCGCGGTACTACCAGCCCGACGACGTCGATGCGGTCGTGATGAAGCTCGACCTGCGCGGCTGGGCGGCCCGGCCGCGGCAGGAAGCGTCCCGCTTACAGGGTGAACCGGGTGCTTCGGCCCCGCGGGTGCCCGCTGGCGCCGTTTCGCCCTGTACGCGGGACGGGGAAGGCCGCAGCCCGGCCCCGGCGGACCACGCGCTCGCCGCCGACGGCGGGTGGTGCTCGTGACCGGCCCCGGCGCGCGACCCTGCGAAGCCCGTGAACGTCGGGGGAGCGGCGCATGAACCGCGACCAGCCCCTCGTGCTCGGGATCGAGACCAGCTGCGACGAGACCGGGATCGGCATCGTCCGGGGCCGGACGCTCCTGAGCAACACGATCGCCTCATCCATGGATGAGCACGCCCGATACGGCGGCGTGATCCCGGAGATCGCGGCACGGGCGCACCTGGAAGCGTTGCAGCCGGCGATCGAGGCGGCGCTGGCCGAGGCATCCGTGCGTCTCGACGACCTGGATGCGATCGCGGTGACGAGCGGGCCGGGGTTGGCCGGTGCTCTCATGGTCGGGGTCGGTGCGGCGAAGGCGCTCGCGGTCTCCCTTGGCACGCCCCTGTACGCAGTCAACCATCTCGTCGGACACATCGCCGCCGACCTCCTCACCGGAGACGAGGTCGAGTACCCCACGGTCGCCCTGCTCGTCAGCGGCGGGCACACCTCGCTCCTGCTCGTGCGCGACCTCGTCTCCGACGTGGAACTGCTGGGCGAGACGATGGACGATGCCGCGGGCGAGGCCTTCGACAAGATCGCGCGCATCCTGGGGCTGCCCTATCCCGGCGGCCCGGAGATCGATCGCGCTGCCGCGGGCGGTGACCCGGAGGCGATCCGATTCCCGCGCGGGCTGTCCCGCGCGTCCGACCTGGACCGCCACCGCTACGACTTCTCGTTCTCGGGCTTGAAGACCGCGGTCGCGCGCTGGGTGGAGCAGCGCGAGGCAGCGGGGGAGTCGGTCGACGTCGCCGATGTGGCCGCCTCGTTCCGCGAGGCGGTCGTCGACGTGCTCGTGACCAAGGCGCTCGACGCGTGCGCGCGGCTCGACGTGCCGCGGCTGCTCCTCGGCGGCGGAGTGATCGCGAACCGGAGGCTCCGCGAGGTCGCTCGCGAGCGCGCTGCGGCCGCCGGCGTCGCGGTGCGGATTCCGCCGCTGAGCCTGTGCACCGACAACGGCGCGATGATCGCGGTGCTCGCCGCGGAGCTCATCGCGGCCGGGCGAGCGCCTTCGGCGCTGACCTTCGGCGCTGACTCGACGCTGCCGGTGTCCGAGATCCAGGTGAGGGCATGAGCGCCGCGCGCCGGCTGGGGGGGTCGGCGGATCGTCCGGATGCCGCGGGCGCGGGCGCGGACGCTGTTGGGCCCCGTGCGGCTGAGCTGGAACCCGCGGAGGCGGGCGCAGCCGGACCGGACCGTGCGCAGGCGGGCGCGGCCCAGGCTGCGGCCGTGGAGGTCGGCGCGGCCGGGGCGTCGGAGCCGCAGGCACCGACCGCCGGGTCCGACCGCGTGGTCGGCCCGCCTGCCAGGCCGCGACGGGCCGCGTGGGCCCTGACCTTCGCGGTGACCGCGCTGATCATGTCGCTCGCGGTGGGATGGGCGATGCCGGTCGGCATCTTGGCGCTGGTGTTGGCGATCGTCGCGCTGCGCCGGGGTGAGAGCCGGGGTGTCGCGGTATGGGCCGTGTGCTTGAGTCTGCTCTCGCTCGTGTACAGCGCCGGATGGCTGTGGTGGGCGGCCGTGCAGGCCGGCCTGCTCTGATCCCCCGAGGGCCGATCGGCGCCGCTGCTGAGCACAACCCGGTGAGGCTCCGCGGGAATGTGTCCCGCTTACAGGCTGAATGTGACCACCGATCTGCGGCTCCCGCGTAATTACGCGGTTCGGGCCCGGGGCCCTGTCGATCCACCCTGTAAGCGGGACGCGGTCGGCACGTGCCGGGCATCCGCCGGCTCAGACGCGCTCGACGAGCAGGGTGAGGCGGCGCTCCCCGACGCGGGTGAGGATGAGCGTGGCCGACTCCGGGCCGCGCAGCTTCAGTCGCGGGCGGAGCACCGCGGGGTCGACATCGACCCCGCGCTTCTTGATCTCTAGCGTGCCGATGCCGCGCTCGCGCAGCGCCCGACTCAGCCGCCCGATGTCGTTCGGCAGCTGCTCGCGCACGCGGAACGTCGAGACGAACGGGGTCTCGGCCGGGGCGTCCGAGGTGAGGTAGGCGATATTGGGCGCGAGCATGCCCGCTCCGATCCTGCGCGCGACCTCCCCGATCAGCCGCGCGCGGATCACCGCTCCCGCCGGCTCGTGGACGTAGGCGCCGAGTGCGCGCACGGGCTCGTCCGCGGTGTCCGTCGCGGCCGTCAGCTCGTGTGCGACCTCACCGCGCACGAGCAGCGCAGCGCGCCCCACCCCGGGTCGGGCGAGTGCTCCCGACCACAGCACGAGCTCGACAGTGGCGCCGCCCACGCCGATCCACTGCGCTTCGACGCCGTCGGGGATGCGGGTGCGGTCGAACCCCGGTCCGAGCTTGATGCCCGCGGGCAGGCGCGAGGCGAGCGCGAACGCCCACGGCAGCGGCGGCGAGTAGTCCGCCGCCCGTACGCGCGCGGTCTCGGAGTGCCCCGCCGTCCGTCGCGCCGGGTCGAGCCACACCGCCTCGACACCGGCGAGGTCGACGTCCTCGGCGCGCGCGTGCCGAACGGCGACCCGGTCGCCGAAGTCCGCGAGGTTGTGTGCGGCGATGGCCGCGGTCACCTCGTCGGCGTCGACGGCGAGCACGTCGAGGCCGCACGTGGCGAAGCCGAGCGCGTCGCCGCCGATGCCGCAGCCGAGATCGGCGACCCGCCGCAGCCCGGCGGCGCTCAAGCGCTCGGCGTGCCGGAGGGCGACCGTCAGCCGCGTTGCCTGTTCCAGGCCGGCTCGGGTGAACAGCATCCGGGACGCGTCGTCGCCGAACTTGGCCCGCGCCCGCTCGCGCAGCCTGGCCTGCTCGACGACCGCGGCGACCGCCTCGGGGGCGTGGCCGGCGCGGCGCAGCCGCGTGATGGCGGATGCCGCGTCCGCCGTGGATGCGATCTGTCCCAGCTCCTCGACCAGGCGTGTGCCATCGGGGCTCAGGAGCGCCTCGAGCGCGCTGCGGTCCACCGGGCCAGCCTAGCTGTTGTGTCCCGTGAGGTTGGTGACGGTCGGCGGGTCGGTGGGTGAGGGGTGAGGTCCTCCGGGTGGGATGTGAATCGACCAAGAATCGCATCTCGCCAA
>NZ_JASGFE010000007.1:0-69839 GCF_047605725.1 Microbacterium sp. | reverse complement strand
AAACCGTGAGGCACCAGCTCACCCTTCGCGCTCACTTTTCAATGAGGCACCTCGGCGGTTTGACACATCCGGACACGCTTCGTCATAATCGAGCCCATGACTGACGATGCACGCGCGCTGTCCGCCCGGGAGGCGAACGGAACCGCCGGCACCATGATGGTGTCGCAGCGTGACGTCATGTGTTGCCGAATGTGTCGCTGACACGGTGATCCCGCCGGGTCTGTGCCCGCTGGCGCATTCCCCCGAGCGCCGGTCCGCCCATGATGCGGACCCGCCTCGCACCGCGGCCCCCGGCCGCCACCCGCAACACACCCGAACCCGTGACCGGGTTCCCCCCGAAGGACATAACGACATGTCGAACACCGCTCTTCTCCCCCAGCCCACCGCCCACCGACACCTGCGCGCCGTCGAGGACCTCGCACCTCCGACGCCCGCACCCGCTCTTCCGGCCGGCACCGCTCCGCGCGGCTTCGCCCTCTACGTCGGCATCGACGAGGCCAAGGCCGTCGCCGACGGGGTCTCGCTCTCCACGATCGTGGAGGCCCTGCGCCGCACCCTCGGCGAGCTCGCCCCGCACGCCGAGACCTACGCCACCGTCGCGCTCGCGCCCGCCGGCGCCGGCGGGCGCGACGTCGATGTCGTGCGGCTCGCGCTGCACGAGCCGAGCGCGGTCGCCCGCAGCAAGCAGGAGCCCGCGGAGGACCGTACCCCCGGCGGGGTCACCGTGGACATCTCGCGCCGCCGCGTGCACGTCGACGGCGAGGCGGCCGCGCTGACCTTCAAGGAGTTCGAGCTGCTGCAGTACCTGGTGCTGCGCGAGGGCCGCACGATCGAGCGGACCGAGCTCGTCTCGTCGCTGTGGAGCAGCTCGGACGAGGAAGCCCCGGGCGAGCGCACGATCGACGTGCACGTACGGCGCCTGCGCGCCAAGCTCGGCCGCTACGAGGACATCGTGCGCACGGTGCGCGGCAGCGGATACCGCTTCGACCGCCACGCCGATGTGGAGATCCACTTCGGCCACGGCACCCCCTCCCCCGACCGCTTCTGACCTGCCCCGGCCTGTCCGCCGGCGGGCCCGCCCCGCCAGGCCCCGTTGGCGACACCTTCCTGCACGAGCGACCCCCGCACGGGGGCGCCGGCTCCTGTTGGCGCCAGTTTCCTGCGATGGTGACACATATATGTGGCGCCTTTGCAGGGAACTGGCGCCAACGTCACTGAGCCGACTGGGTGCCGCGCGGATGTCGGAGGCGGGCGCGTAGGGTGACGGCATGACGACGGTGGAGGGGATGCCGGGACCCGGGCGGATGCCGGCGCTCGAGCAGACGCCGGGACCCGGGCGGATGCCGGGAGGTCGGCGACCGGCCACGGCACGCGTGCGCGACCCGAGGCCCGCGGCATCCATGCGCGACCCGAGGCCCGCCCACGCGCGCCCGATCGAGACGGAGTACCGGCCTGCGGTCCCGACCGACACGGTCCGCGCGGTCGTGGCGCAGCGGCGCGGCCGGAACGATCCCACGATGGCGGTCGAGGGCGGGATCGTGTGGCGCGCGAGCCGCACGCCCGAGGGCGTCGCGACCCTCGCCCTGAGCTTCGGGCAAGGCTTTGTCCGCGCGGCGGCGTGGGGGCCGGGCGCCGCGTGGTCGCTGGAGCAGCTGCCTCGCCTGTGCGGCGCCGGCGACGACCCGGACGGCTTCGACGCGTCGCGGCATCCGCTCGTCGCCGAGGCGCACCGCCGCCATCCCGACCTGCGGCTCGGCGCCACCGACCTCGTCTTCGACGCCCTGGCCGGCGCGATCTTCGAGCAGAAGATCACCGGCATGCAGGCGTTCGGCGCGTGGCGCGCGGTGGTCACGTGGTGCGGCGAGCGGGCCCCCGGTCCGACGCCGCGGCCGATGTTCGCCCCGCCCGCGCGCTGGGACCTCGTGCCGAGCTGGGTCTGGCACCGTGCCGGGCTCGAGCCGCCGCAGTCGCGCACCGTCGTCGAGGCCGCCCGCCGCCGCGCGTCGATCGAGGTCGCCACCACCGCCGTCGACGACCGCGACCGCGTGCTCACGAGCCTGCGCGGGGTGGGGCCGTGGACCTCGGCCGAGACCCGCATCCGCGCGTGGGGAGATGCGGATGCCGTGAGCGTCGGCGACGTGCACCTCAGCCACGAGGTGGGCTACGCCCTCACCGGATGCCGCGTCGATGACGACGGCATGCTCGAGCTGCTGGAGCCCTGGCGCGGCCACCGTCAGCGGGTGATCCGCCTCATCGGCCTGAGCGGGGTGCGGGAGCCGCGACGCGCACCGCGCCTGCACCCCGAGGACCACCGCGACCGCTGAACCCGCTGTGCGCCGAGGCGACCGCGGTACCGGTTCAGGGCTTGCGGGGCATCAGGGCGATCCCGAGCAGCATCACCAGCGCGACGGCGGCCGAGCCGATGAACACGTGATGCAGAGCAGCGTACAGCGGACCGGCGGCGACTCCGTCGAGGCCGCCTCCGCCGTGCTGACCTCCGACCGTCGACGTGCCGCCGAGTGCGACGTTGGCGAGCGCGCCGAAGACGGCGATGCCGACGGCCGACCCCATCGAACGAGCGAACATGTTGGTGCCCGTCACGACACCGCGGACCTGCCATTCGGCCGCCGCCTGGGCGGCGATCAGGATCGGGCTGGCGATCCAGCCCATGCCCAGCCCGACGACGAAGCAGGTCGTCGCGACCAGCCACACCGACGAATCGGCGGCCAGCAGAGCAAGCAGCCCGGCGCCCAGGAGAGCCACGGCGGCCCCGACCAGTGCGGTCGAGCGGAACCCGATCCGAAGATAGACCCGGCCCGCCGTCGACGCCGCGATCGGCCAGCCGATGGTGAGGGCCGCCACCGCGAAACCACCGACCAGGGCGTTGTGACCCAGCACGCCCTGGACGTACAGCGGCACGTACGAGGTGAGCCCGACGACCATCGCGCCGACCGCGAGGCTGACCAGATTGGTGGTGTTGAACAGGCGGGACCGGAAGACCCAGCCGGGAATGATGGGCTCGCTGGCCCGGCGTTCGACGGCGGCGAACGCGATCAGCAGCACGGCTGCTCCCCCCAGCACGGCAAGGCTCGTCAGCGAGCGCCACGGCCAGAGCACGCCGCCTTCCAACAGGCCGAGGATGAGCAGCGACGAACCCGCGGTCAACAGGACGGCGCCCGCGACGTCGATGCGATGACGTACCCGCTCGACCTCCTCGTGGAAGCGCCGCAGCAGAGTCCAGCCGGCGAACAGGGCCAGCGGGATGTTGACGAAGAAGATCCAGCGCCAGTCCAGCACTTCGACGAAGACCCCGCCGAGAGTCGGGCCCACGACTGCGGAGATCGCCCACACGCTCGCCATGTAGCCCTGCACGGTGGCGCGCTCGGCCACGGTGTAGAGATCGCCGACGATGGTCATCGAGGTCGGCATGATGGCGCCGGCGCCGAGTCCTTGGATGCCGCGGAACACGATCAGGGCGGGCATGTTCCACGCCACGCCGCACAGGACCGAGCCGAGCAGGAACAGCCCGACGCCGATCAGCATGATCGGCTTGCGGCCGTACTGGTCGGAGAACTTCGCGTAGATCGGCACCGACACCGCCTGCGCCAGCAGGAAGATCGAGAACAGCCACGGGAACTGGTGGAAGCCGCCGAGGTCGCCGACGATGGAGGGGACCGCCGTCGCCAGGATCGTCGAGTCGATCGCCACCAGCCCGACGCTGAGCATCATCGCGAGGAGGATCGGTCCCCGGCTCGACCGCAGCCCGACATCCGCCCGGCTGACCCGGTTCACCTGCTGCTCCGCCACGATCAGCGCCAACCCGTGAGAGCGCCGATGCATTCCCGGTCCGTCCATCCGACGTCGCGGCAGCTGCCCCGGCTCGACGACGCGGGCCCGACTCGCGGCATCCGACCCCTACAGCTCCTCGTGGGTGTCGGGGTCGCCGCCCCACAGCCGGCCGCGCTCGAGGCCGCTGATCGCGGCGATCTCCGCGTCGGTGAGCGAGAACCCGAACACGTCGGCGTTCTCGACCTGACGGGCAGGGTTCGCCGACTTCGGGATCGGCGTGGAGCCGAGCTGGGTGTGCCAGCGCAGCACGACCTGCGTCGGCGTGACGCCGTGCGCGGCGGCGATGCCGGCGAGCACCGGCTCGGCCAGCAGCTCGGTGCGGCGCGCGAGCGGGCTCCAGCTCTCGGTGCGGATGCCGTGAGCCTCATGGAACGCGCGCAGCCCGGCCTGCGGGAAGTAGGGGTGCAGCTCCACCTGGTTCACGAGTGGCAGCTCGCCGGTCTCCTCGCCCAGGCGCGTGAGCATCGCCTCGGTGAAGTTCGAGACGCCCGCCCAGCGCACCTGTCCGCGATCGCGCAGCTGAAGCATCGCGCGCCACGTGTCGACGTAGCGGTCCACGCTCGGGTTCGGCCAGTGGATCAGGTACAGGTCGATGCGGTCCAGCCCGAGGCGTTCGAGGGACCCTGCCGCGCTCGCGAGCGTCTCGTCGTAGCCGTGGTCGCGGCCGGGGACCTTCGTCGTGACGAGGAGCTCGTCGCGATCGACGCCGCTGCGGCGCGCGGCCTCGCCGACCTCGACCTCGTTCTGGTAGTTGACGGCGGAGTCGAGCAGCCGGTAGCCGCTCTCGATCGCCGAGACGATCGAGGCGATGCCGTCGCCGCCGCGCAGGTTGTATGTGCCGAGGCCGAGCTGGGGGAAGGCGGAGCCGTCGCGCAGCGGGATCGTGGGAATGGTGACCATTCCTCCATCCTGCCCCGTCGCGACGGCGTTCAGGCCAGCAGCCGCTCGATCGCCTGCACGACACCCGCGTCGGCGTTCGACGGCGCGCGGTAGCGGGCCACGGCGACCACGTCGGCGTGCGCCTCGGCCATCGCGTACGACCAGTGCGCGGCCTCCAGCATTTCGACGTCGTTGAGGTAGTCGCCGAAGGCCGCGGTCTGGGCCGCGGTCACCCCGAGGGCGCTCTGCAGTGCGCGCAGTGCGCGCCCCTTGTTGACGTCGGGGTTCATGATGTCGACCCAGTGCGCGCCGGAGACGACGAGCTGGTGGGTCTCGGCCAGGTCGGCCATCGCGGGGGCGGTGTGGGTCTCGCCGCCGTCGACGTCGTAGATCGCGAGCTTGAGCACCTGATCGTCCACCCCGAGCAGGTCGTCGACGACCGCGAGCTTCGCGTAGTACTTGCGCACCTCGTCGAGAAAGGCGGGGCCGGTGTCCTCGACGTACGCGGAGCGCTTGCCGCACACGACGACGCCCGCGCGCAGTCGCCCGTCGGCGACGAGGGCGCGCGTGCGCGCGACGACGGATGCCACGGCATCCGGCGCCAGCGTGTCGGAGCTGACCTCCGCGCCCCCGCGCACGACGTACGTGCCGTTCTCGGCGATGTAGGGCAGGTCGGCCTCGCCGAACAGCCGCTGCAGCGTCGCCAGCTGCCGCCCGCTCGCGGGTGCGAACGCGATGCCGCGCGCATGGAGCCGCTCCAGCAGAGGCCAGAACGAGTCCGGCACGCGACCGTCGCCGTCCAGCAGCGTCCCGTCCATGTCGGCGGCGATGAGGCGGATGTCGGGTGCGGTCACCGTTCCATCCTCCCCGACCGCGGGGACCTCGCCGAACCGGGGGTTATCCCGAACGAAGGTCTCCGGATGCCTCGGGGGCGCAGGTCGAGGGGCCAGGCCTACCGTGGAGTCATGACCACCGCATCACCGCCCCGAGGCCGCGTCGGCCTCCTCACCCACGTCGGTGCACTCGCTCAGCTGGCCGCGATCGGCGTCGCAGGCTCCGTGGTGTTCACGATCCTGGCGACGCTGCTGGCCGCGGGGCTCGGGCTGCTGCTCGTGCTCGGCATCGGCTTCCTCTTCCTCGTCGCCTTCCTCTACCTGCTCTGGGGAACCGCGTGGGTGGAGTACGAGCGGGTTGAGGGGCTGTACGGCTACGGGCTGCCTGCACTCACCCTCCGCCGCAGCGGCGTACCCGGTTTCAAGGGCTGGCTGCGGACGCTCTGGCGCCAGTTCACCGACGGCCCGATGTGGCGCGGCGTCGCCAGCGCCGCCATCGCGACCGTGATCGGCATGCTGGTGCTGCCGCTGCTCGGCGGGCTCGTCGTGAGCATCGGGCTCCTGTTCGCGCCGCTGCGTGCCGGCGACACGGTCCGCATCCCCGGCATCGGCATCGACATGCCCGCCGGCGGCGGCGTCGCAGCCGGGATCATCGGAATCCTCGTGTGCGCGGCTGTGCTCATCGGGTTCGTGCTGCTGCACGCCGTGCTGACCCGCGCCATCCTCGTCCCCTCCCGCGAGGCCCAGCTCGCCGAGCAGGCCCGCACCGCCGGTGCGCAGCGAGCCGGCGCGGTGCGCGCCAGCGAGGTCGAGCGCACGCGCATCGAACGCGACCTGCACGACGGGGTGCAGCCCCGGCTCGTCTCGGTCGGCATGACCCTGGGGCTCGCCCAGCAGAAGATCGACAGCGACCCGGCCGCCGCGAAGGCGCTGCTCGACGAGGCGCACACCTCGACCAAGGCGGCCATCACGGAGCTGCGGCAGCTGGCCCGTGGCATCCACGCCTCGGTGCTCGACGATCGCGGTCTGGATGCCGCGCTGTCCGCGCTCGCCGCCCGCTCGCACGTGCCCGTGCAGCTGGACGTGCGGCTCGACGGGCGCTGCTCGGCCACGGCCGAGGCCGCGGTGTACTTCGCGATCGCGGAGTCGCTCACCAACGCGGCCAAGCACTCCCGCGCCACGGCGTGCCGTGTCGTCGTGCGGCGCCGCGACGACGGCACCCTGTGGGCGCGCGTCGAGGACAACGGCGTCGGCGGGGCGCGCGTGCTCCCGGGCGGAGGTCTGGACGGCATCACCAACCGCGTGCTCGCCGCCGGCGGCACGACGCGCCTGGACAGTCCCGCCGGCGGACCCACCTCGCTGGAGGTGAGCGTGCCATGCGCATCCTGATCTGCGAGGACTCCACCCTGCTGCGCGAAGGGCTCGTGCGGGTGCTCGAAGACGCCGGGCACGAGGTCGTCGCCGCACTCTCCGACGCGCGCGACCTGGCCGAGCACGTCGACGGCACCGCGCCCGAGCTGTGCATCCTGGATGTGCGGCTCCCGCCGACCTTCACCGACGAGGGCATCCGCGCCGCACTGGCCCTCCGCCGCGAACACGAACGGCTCCCCGTCCTCGTCCTCAGCCAGTACGTCGAGGAGCGCTACGCGAGCGAGCTCATCGCCCTCCACGGCGCGGCGCTCGGCTACCTGCTGAAGGACCGCGTCGCCGACGTCGGCGAGTTCCTCGACACCGTCGAGCGGATCGGGGCCGGTGCGACCGTGCTCGACCCCGAGGTCGTCGCGCAGCTGCTCACCCGGCGCGCACGAGACGAGCGCATGGCGCGGCTGACCGAGCGCGAGCGCACCGTGCTCGCCCTCATCGCCGAGGGCAAGAGCAACCAGGCGATCGCGCAGGCGCTGTTCGTCTCCGAGGCGAGTGTGGAGAAGCACATCACCTCCCTCTTCCAGAAGCTCGACCTCGAACAGGACGAGCACGGCAACCGACGGGTCCTGGCCGCCCTCGTCCACCTCGAGCACGGCGGCGCGACCCCGCAGAACGGAACGGTACGATGAACACGACGCTCACTCCCCCCACCGCCCCCGCGTCCGAGGGCGCGCCGCCGCCCGCACCGCGGCGCGCCTCCGCTCAGGTCATCGCGATCCTCGCGATCGTCTTCGGCGGGCTGCTGGCCTTCGGCACGATCGCCGTGACGACCCTTTCGATCGTGCGGTCGGGGACGACGCACACCGAGCGGTTCACCGCGGATGTCGCCGGCCTCACCGGACTCGACGTCGACGTCTCCGGCGCCGACCTCACGGTGGTCTACGACGCGACCGTCGATGAGGCGACCCTCGCCGTCACCGACGTCAGCACGACCCGCTGGCGACTGACCCGCGACGGCGACGACCTCGCGGTCTCCACGCGCCGGGCGTGGTGGTCCGGCTGGGGCGGGTCGGACGAGATCGCGCAGGCGACGCTGACCCTCCCGGACCGACTCTCCGACGCGGGCCTGGACGCCTCGTTCGACCTCAGCGCCGGATCGATCGCCGCCGCCGGATCCTACGACGAGCTCGAGCTCGACCTGAGCGCGGGCTCGCTGTCGGTCGACGGCTCGGCGCGCGAGCTGGACGTGAGCGTGAGCGCCGGCGAGGCCGACCTCGACCTGGCCGACCTGCGCCGCGCCGAGCTCGACGTGAGCGCCGGCGACGTGCAGGGGCGCCTCACCGGCACCCCGCCGCGCGAGCTGGTCGTCGAGGCCAGCGCGGGCAAGATCGAGCTGGCTGTCCCCGATGCGGCCTACGTGGTCGACTCCGAGGTGTCGCTCGGCGACTTCACGCACGAGCTGACGACCGATCCGGCGTCGACGAACCACGTCTCGGTTCAGGTGTCGGCAGGATCGGTCCACCTGTTCCCCGGGCGTTGACCGCCCGGCACGAATCCCGATTCGCCTCAGGGGTTGACGCACCCTTCGATGGACTGCCTACAATCTGGTGGGGACATCGGGCACCCGTCATGTCATAAACCCTGCAAAATCACACAGCTGTGATGCTGCGACCTGCCCGGTGCTCCGCGTGCTTCGTCGTGCCTGCGATCCGGGCGATACGGAGTGCGCGCCCCCGACCGCACAGACGAAAGGTCCCACATGAAGAAGAACAAGAGCGTCCTCGCACTCGCCGTCGGCGCCCTCTTGGCCGTCACGGCTCTCACCGGTTGCACCCAGGGGCAGACCGATACCTCGACGGCATCCGAGTCGGCACAGGCGACGACCGACGAGGTCACCCTCTACGTGGTGCGTCACGGACGCACCATGCTCAACACCACCGACCGGGTGCAGGGCTGGTCGGATGCCGTCCTCACCCCCGAGGGCGAGGAGGTCGTCACCGCCGCCGGGCGCGGCCTCGCAGACGTCGAGTTCCAGGGCGCCTACAGCAGCGACAGCGGCCGTGCCATGCAGACGGCGAACATCATCCTCGACGAGAACACGGCCTCGGACGTCACGCTGGAGACCGACTCGCGCCTGCGCGAGTTCAACTTCGGCACCTGGGAGGGCGACCTCAACGAGAACATGTGGCAGGCCATCGCCGACCTGCGCGGCATCACGCTGGAGGAGTTCCTCGCCACCTCCGACCCGGAGGCCTTCGCGAACTCGGTCGCACAGCTCGACGCCCAGAACCCCGAGGCTGCGGAGAACTGGCCCGCCGAGGACTACGCGACGATCACCGCGCGCCTCACCGAGGGAATCGACGAGATCGTCGCCAAGGAGGTCAAGAAGGGCGACGGCAACGTGCTGGTGGTCTCGCACGGACTGAGCATCACCGCGCTGATCGACACCCTCGTGCCCGACTTCGAGATTCCCGCGGGCGGATTGAAGAACGCCTCGGTCACCACCATCGTCTACAAGGACGGCGAATACAGCATCGGCGACTACAACGACCTGAGCTACGTGGAGAAGGGCACCGGGTTTTAGTCCCCCCCCCTCGCCCTGACGGCGGCCCCCGGGGTGGGGGGCCCCCTTCTGCATGCCGGATCCCGCCCCTCGCGCCGCGGCCGATCGTCGGAGATCTGCCGTTCGTCGGAGCTGTTCCCGGCGTGTCGGTCCGACGCAGCGCAGTTCTCCGACGAAGTGCCGCGACGCGCACTAGCGTGGGTGGCATGAGCGCCCCTGTCGACCCCACGACCACCCCCGCCTGGACGGAGCTGTCCACCCACCGCGACGCCTTCTCCCCCGACCTCCGCGCCTGGTTCGCCGACGACCCCGGCCGCGCCGAGCGGCTCACCCTGCCCCTGGCCGACCTGCACGTCGACCTGTCGAAGAACCTCGTCACCGACGACATCCTCGCCTCGCTCGTGCGCCTGGGCGAGCAGACCGGCGTGGCCGACCGCTACGCCGCCATGCTCGCCGGCGAGCACCTGAACACCACCGAGGACCGCGCCGTGCTGCACACGGCCCTCCGCCGTCCGCCCGAGGCATCCCCCGCCCTCGTCGTCGACGGACAGGACGTCGACGCCGATGTCCAGTCGGTGCTTGCGAGCATGTCGGCCTTCGCCGAGCGCGTGCGCTCGGGCGCGTGGGTCGGCGTCACCGGCAAGCGCGTCGAGACCGTCGTGAACATCGGGATCGGCGGCTCCGACCTCGGCCCGGTCATGATCTACGAGGCCCTGCAGCCCTATGCCGATGCCGGCATCCAGGCTCGCTACGTCTCGAACATCGACCCGTTCGACCTCGCGAACAAGACGAAGGACCTCGACCCCGAGACGACCCTCTTCATCGTCGCGTCGAAGACCTTCACGACGCTGGAGACTCTGACCAACGCCCGCCTCGCGCGCGACTGGCTGTGGGCAGGTCTTGAGAAGGCGGGCGCCATCTCCGGCGACGAGGCGTCGCGGACGGATGCCGTCGCCCACCACTTCGTGGCCGTCTCCACCGCCCTCGACAAGGTCGCCGCGTTCGGCATCGACCCGGCCAACGCCTTCGGCTTCTGGGACTGGGTGGGCGGCCGCTACTCGGTCGACTCGGCGATCGGACTGTCGCTCGTGATCGCCCTCGGACCCGACGTGTTCCGCGAGCTGCTCGCGGGCTTCCATGCGGTGGACGAGCACGTGGCATCCACTCCTCTGGAGCGGAACGTGCCGGTGCTGATGGGCCTGCTCAACATCTGGTACTCGAACTTCCTGGGCGCCCAGTCGCACGCGGTGCTCCCCTATGCGCAGCAGCTGCACCGCTTCGCCGCCTATCTGCAGCAGCTCACGATGGAGTCCAACGGCAAGTCGGTGCGGTGGGACGGCACGCCCGTGACGACCGACACCGGCGAGGTCTTCTGGGGAGAGCCCGGCACGAACGGCCAGCACGCGTTCTACCAGCTCATCCACCAGGGCACGCGCCTCATCCCGGCCGACTTCATCGCGTTCGTGAACCCCGCCTACGCTCTGCAGGACGACGGGCGTGACGTGCACGGGCTGTTCCTGGCGAACTTCCTCGCCCAGACCAAGGCCCTGGCGTTCGGAAAGACCGCCGAAGAAGTCGAGGCCGAGGGCACCACGGGTGCCCTCGTAGCGGCCCGCACCTTCCCCGGCAACCGGCCGACGACGTCGATCTTCGCCGAGGCCCTCACCCCGCGCGTGCTGGGCGAGCTCATCGCCCTCTACGAGCACATCACCTTCACGCAGGGCGTCGTGTGGGGCATCAACTCCTTCGACCAGTGGGGCGTCGAGCTCGGCAAGCAGCTCGCGCTGCAGATCGCCCCGGCGATCGAGGGCGACGACGCGGCACTGGCGGCGCAGGATGCCTCGACCCGGGCCCTCCTGGCCTACTACCGGGAGCACCGACACAGCTGACCGGCGACACGCGCCCGCTCCCTGCGATACTGCGGCCCGAGGCATCCGGGAGAATGGAGTGATGCGTACTCCCCAGACAGCGCACCGACGATCACGCCGCCTCTTTACGACGCTCGCGGCCGGCGTCGCCCTCTGCGCGCTGACCGCGTGCGGGACTGCGACCCCCGCGCCCGCACCCACGCGCACGGCGAGCGCGGCCCCGACGACGGTGTTCGACGACGCGGCGCTGCAGGCGGCGCTCGACGACACCCTCGAGGCGGGCGGCTTCCCCGGGGTCGTGGCCCGCGTGATCACCGCCGGGGGCAGCTGGGACGGCGCTGCCGGTGCGACCGAGGAGGGTGGATCGACCCTGCCCACCGCGAAGGACCACACGCGCATCGGCAGCGTCACCAAGACGATGACCGCAACCCTGCTGCTCCAGCTCGTCGAGGAGGGCGAGGTCAGCCTCGACGACCCGGTATCGAAGTATGTGCCGGAGCTGCCCAACGGCGAGGCGACGCTCCGGCAGGCGGCCGACATGACCAGCGGCATCCCGTCGTACACGCTCGACGACATGCTCGTCGACGAGTACCTCGCCGACCCGACCCGCAGCTGGACGACCGCCGAGCTGCTCGACGACGTGCGCACGCTGGAGCCCTCGTTCGACCCCGGGGAGGGCTGGGAGTACTCCGACTCGAACTACCTCGTCATCGGCGCCGTCATCGAGCAGGTGACCGGCCAGCCGCTCGCGCAGGCGTTCGAGGAGCGCCTGTTCGCGCCGCTCGGCATGACCGAGACCTCCTACCCGACGACGAACGCGCTGCCCGAGCCGTTCCTGTCCGGGTCGACCATGCAGGGCAGCCCCGACGGCGATCCGCAGGATGCCACGCGGTTCGACCCCTCGTTCACGGGCGCGGCCGGCGGGGTCGTCTCGACGCTCGACGACCTGGAGAAGTGGGCGCACGCGCTGTTCACCGGTGACGGCATCCTGGACGAGAAGACCCAGCAGCTGCGCCGGGACTCCATCCTGACCTCACCGCTGCCGAACACGCCGATCTCGGGCTACGGGATCGGCATCGCGAACCACGACGGCTGGTGGGGGCACACCGGGGAGCTCCCCGGCTACAGCACCGCGGTCTTTCACGACGACGACCTCGACACGACGATCATCGTCGTGGTCAACAGCGACATCGCCCTCGACAGCGGCGTGGCCCCCGCCCCCGCGGTGCTGGCGGCGCTGCAGGCCGCCCTGCGCTAGCCCAGCCGAGCCTCTGCCTTGCTGGCCGAGTCACTGCCCAACTCGCGAGTCACTGCCCTAACGCCGAGTCACTGTGCTCGAACCCAGTGACTCGCCGCGAAGGCAGTGACTCGACGAACGAGAGAGGGCGGGGACAAGCACGCACGGGGCCGGCGTCGCCCAATCACTGCCCTGCTGGCCCAATCACTGCCCTGCTGGCCCAGTCACTGCCCAACCAGCCGAGTCACTGCCCTGCTGGCCCAGTCACTGCCCAACCAGCCGAGTCACTGCCCAACTCGCGAGTCACTGTGCTGGAGAGCAGTGACTCGCCGCGAAGGCAGTGACTCGACGAGGGAGACCGGGCGGGGGCAAGGCGAGACCGCGGGCAGGGCGGGGAACGCGGATGCCTCCACCTACGCCTTGGGCTGGATCGACAGCAGCGGGGCGCCCGCGGCGACCTCGCCGAGCGAGACCGGGTCCACGGAACCGAACTGCTCGGCGTTCAGCACGATCACCGGCGTGATCAGCGGGTAGCCCGCAGCCTCGATGACCGCCCGGTCGAAGACGACCAGCGGCGTGCCGACCTCGACCCTGTCGCCCGCCTTGACCTTGACGTCGAAGCCCTCGCCGTTGAGGTTGACGGTGTCGATTCCCACATGGATGAGCAGCTCCACCCCGTCGTCGAGCACGACCCCGAAGGCGTGGCCGGTCGGCTGCGCCGCCGCGATCGTGCCGGCCCCGGGCGAGAAGACCGTGTTCCCGCTCGGCTGGATCGCCACCCCGGGCCCCATCACCCCGGTGCCGAACACCGGGTCGGGGACCTCGGACAGCGGCACGGCCACGCCATCCAGCGGCGAGTACACCTCGACGACCGTGCGAGTCGCGGTCGCCACCGCGGCCGTGGCCGCACCGCCGACGGCCGCTGCCGCGACGGGAGCGGGGGCAGGAGCGGGGGCAGCAGCGGCGGCGACCGGCGCCGTGCCGGCCTCGGCGGCCTGACGGGCGAACAGCTCCTCCTTCTGCTCGGCCGTCTGGTAGCCGGTCAGGAGGATCAGGATCATCGACGTGGCGAACGCCGCGAGCACCGCGACCGCGTACAGGCCGATCGGCTCGAACGCGGGGATCGTCAGCAGCGACGTGAACACGAACGCCTGCGTCGTGACCCCGTGCTCAAGCCCCAGGAACATGCTGCCGAAGCCGATGATGAGGCCGCCCACGAGGCATCCCACGAGCATGCGCGGATAGATGCGCTTGAATCGCAGATGGATGCCGTAGAGCGACGGCTCGGAGATGCCGCCCAGCAGGCCCGCCGCCAGCGCACCGGTCGCGGTCTGCTTCATCGCCTTGTCGCGCTGGCGCCACGCGATGACCAGCACCCCGGCGGTCGCCCCGAAGCAGGCGAAGTTCCACGCGCCCATCGGGCCCTGGATGAAGTCGTAGCCGAGGGTCTGGATGTTCAGCAGCATGATCGCGTTGATCGGCCAGTGCAGGCCCAGCGGCACCATGAACGGGTACACGAGCGGGATGATGATCGCGAAGATGAAGGGCGAGAACGCGTTGATCGCGCTCAGGATGTTCGCAAGGCCCGCGCCGACGTACACGCCGATCGGCCCGAGCAGGAACGCCGTCAGCGGGATCATGATGAGCATCGCCAGGAACGGCACGAAGATCAGGTGGATGTTCTCCGGGATCACGCGCTTGAGCAGCTTGGTGAGCGGCCCGAGGACGGCGGCCATCAGCAGCGGCGGGAACACCTGCGAGCTGTAGTTGAAGATCGTCAGCGGGATGCCGAAGATCGGGATCGTCGTGACCTCCGAGCCGAGGAAGACGATGTTCTGCGCGCCGTCCTGCGTGGCCAGGGCGGTGAAGCCGGGGAGCATCACGACCGCCATGACAGCGAAGCCCACCCACGGGTCGGCGCCGACCTTCTGCGAGGCGTTGTAGGCGACCATGAGCGGCAGGAAGACGAACACGCACTGCCACATCAGGTTGATGAACTGCCACGACGGCGGCAGCACGACGCCCGGGGCGTTCCACGCCGGGATCACGCCGAGGGTGGCCATCAGCGCCATGAACGTGATGAACAGAGATGCCCCGAGCAGGGCTCCCAGGATCGGCCGGAACGAGTCGGACAGGAACTCGAACAACGTGTCGATCCAGGCGACCTTGCCGCGCACCCCGCTCTCTCGCGCGGCCTTCTTGAGATCGGCATCGGACTGCGCGCCGCCCGAGGGCGCGCCGCCTCCGCCGGCCATCGCGGGCAGGGCCATGATGTCGTTGTAGACGGACTGCACCGCGCCGCCGATCACGACCTGGAAGCGGTCGCCGGCCTGCGGCACGGCGCCGAGGACCCCGGGGATCGCCTCGACAGTGGCCTTCTCGACCACACCGCCGTCGCGCAGCTGGAACCGGAGGCGGGTGGCGCAGTGGGTGAGGCTCTCGATGTTGCCGGGACCGCCGACCGCCTCGACGATCGCTGCAGCAGGACTGTTGGCCATAGCACCTTCTCCTTCGGCAGGCTCCCCCTATGACTCTACCGAGAGCACGCGGCCGGGGTCGAGAGGCGGCGCGGGCAGGCGGCGCGGGCCCCGTAGGTCAGGACAGCGACCACGCCGCCGCGTCGAAGGCGGCCACGGTGGTGAGAAGCTTGTCGCCGTCCTGCGGCGTCGGCCACGTGGAGAGCTTGGCGGCCACGACGCGCGCGGGGCGGTTGACGTAGATCATCTGCCCGTGGATGCCGAGGGCGAGGAACACGTCCGATCCGGGCCGCGGGAACCAGAAGCCGTTGCGGTACATGCCGCCGGGCATGAGCGTCGGCTCCACGGCGGCCGCGAAGGCCTCGCGGGAGTCGGGCGCACCGGTGAGCGTGTCGTCGATCCACCAGGCCGGCAGCACCGGCATCCCGTCGAGCGCGCACCCGTCGCGCAGGAACAGCGAGCCGAACCGCGCGAGGTCGCGCAGTGTCGCCGACACCCCGCCGTCGAACATGGGACCGCCGACCGCGTCGACGCCGACGTTGGCGTCGTGCTCGGCGCCCATCGGCTGCCACAGCCAGTCGGACATGACCTCGGCGCCGGCGCGACCGGTCGCACCCTCGATCACGAAGCCCAGCGCATCGGTCTCGCACGACTTGTAGTCGAACCGGCCCCCGTGCGGGCGGTCGGAGCCGAGCGAGGCGAGGAAGCCGAGCAGGGTGTCGGCCACCCCCTCGTGCTTTCGCGGCGCCCAGCCGATCGCCTGCTCCAGCAGGCGCACCTCGGCGCCGTCGTCGAGATAGTCCTCCGAGAACGCGATGCCGGTGCGCATGTCGACGAGGTCCCGGATGGTCGCGCCGGCATAGCCGGAGCCGGCCAGCGCCGGCACGTAGTCGGACACCGGGCGGGCGGCATCCAACAGCCCCGCACCCATGAGTGCTCCCGCCGTCGCCGTCGTCAGCGACTTGCTCACCGACATGAGCAGGTGCACCGTGGATTGCGTCATCGGGTCGGAGTACGACTCGCCGACGATCGCGCCGTCCCGCGTGACGATCCAGCCGTCGGTCGCCGTCGCGGCCATGACGTCATCGAAAGTGAGGTTCGCACCGGTCCACGGGTGGGTCACCGGCACGCGGGAGAGATCCTCGGCCGCCAGCGCGAACGAGGTCGTGCGCTCGCCTCGGCGGATCGAGTGCACGGGCAGGAAGCTCGCCATGTTCTGCATCGACCAGGACAGATACCCGGCCGACTGCCACTGGTCGAACGGCGGTCCTGCCGGCCTGCTCGCCGTCCCGCCGATCACGTCGCGCTCACCGGCCGGTGGCACGAGCTCTCGCCATGGTGCTCGATCGCGCTCATCCCTTCGCGCCGCCGCTCGTGCGCTCCGGGGCCGGCTGCGCGAGCGGCGAGACCGTGTACATCGCGCGGATCGAGTCGATGAAGTGGGTGGCGCGGATCGACAGCGCACCACGTGTGGTCTGCAACCGCCCCTTGGTGACGAGGATGCCGAGATCCGCGCCCTTCCAGCGGTAGTCGCCGGAGCCGTACACGCGCAGGAAGAACGCCTCGTCCTTGTTGCTGAGCAGGTGCCAGTCGAGCTCGGCCTGGGCGGGAACGAGCGACCCGTTCTCGTCGACGACGTAGCGGCCGGTGGCCGGAGCGGTGGTGATCAACTCGACGGTGGGCTGGGTGTGCTTGATCACCATCGTGCTCCACTCGTCCTCGGCCGCGAGCTCCTCCCACCGCGCGTTGACCTCGGCGACGTCGAGCTCGAACTCCACCTCGGCGTACTCCAGGAGATGGAAGACGAACAGCGGCACGTCCGCGTAGGCGCCCGCGGTGACGTTCGTGATGGCCGACGCGCCGCTGATGCGCGGGTTGAGCTCGCCGAGGTAGACGTCGCCGGTGTCGGTGTCGACGAGCACGTCGACCTCGAAGAAGCCGCGGTAGCCCTCGCCGCCGAGCCGGTTGCCGAGGCGTTCGACGAGGGATGCCGCCTTCTTGCGCGTGGGCTCGTCGAGGACGTCGGGGAACATCTCGTTGCCCGACCAGCCGCCGCGGTACGGGGTGAGCGCCTTGTGCCCGGTGATCTCGGTCATGAACGGACCGACCACGGTGCCGTGCCGGGTGAGGACCGCCTCGACCGCGATCGGGCGGTTGTTGATCCGCTTCATGATCTTCAGCGGAACGCCGCACACCTCGCCGGCGATCTTGGCGAACTCCTCCTCGCTCGTGATGAAGTAGGTCGTCTTGCCGGAGTCGCCGTAGGCGGTCTGCAGCACGAGATCGGTGCCGAGCCTGGCCTTCTTGGCGGCGGCGACCACGTCCTTCCAGCCCTTCACGGTCGTGAGGACGTTGGGGACGCTCGGCACGCCCACCTCGTTGCCGAGCTGGGTGGTGACGATCTTGGAGTCGAGCCGCTCGCGCAGCTGGGCCGACGGCAGGATGAGGTCGTAACCGAGCTCCTCGCAGATCGCCTCGGTCTCGCGGTCGAAGAAGACCATCACGACCTGCGGGCGCACCCCGAACGGCGTGCGCCGGGCGATGTGCGCGCGCACCTCGGCGTTGCGCAGCAGCCAGTTGTTGATCTGCTCGCCGCTCTCGAACTCGATGTAGGGCTTGTCGAGCGGGCTGAACACGCGCGGGTGGTTGCCGTCCCACGCGTCGTAGTAGGTGATGTACGAGAAGCCGCGCACCCAGCGGTCAAGGCCGAGCAGATTGAACGCGGTCGCGCCGACGAAGAACACGGGGCGCTCGTTGGTGCGGAAGTAGTGGCGGATCTCCGACATGTTGCGGAGGGCGTGCTCGGCGCCCTCCTGCTTGGCGGCGCGCGCGTTGGCCGTGCGCCGCTTGGCACGTCGGGAGGGTTTCGCCACGGCATCCTGGTCATCCACGATCGCGATGGCGGTCGTCGGCGGCGGCGCGACGACCGCCTCCGCAGCGCTGTTGCGTCCGGAACTTCTCCGCCCCATGGTGCACTCCTCATCGGCCCTCATCGGCTCAGGCTCAGCCATCCTCGCACAGCGCGAGGACCGGCGACGACCCTGGCGTCGGCACGACGCTGCGGAGTCTTGCGCGAAGGCCTGTCCTCGGCATCCGGCTCACGCGGGTCGGCCCGGAGAACTGGCACCCTCGCGGGGGAAGCTGGCACCCTCGCGGGAGAAAGGGGCACCCTCGCGGGACGGGGAGCGCGGGCGGGGGTCAGACGCCGCCGCCTCCGCCGCCTCCCCCACCGCCTCCGGCGCCGCCCCCGCCGGAGGAACCGCCGGAGGTGGACGACGAGGAGGTCGCCGCCGACGACAGCGAGCCGATGCCCGCGGAGAACGCCGAGGCGTCGAAGGTCCCCGATCCGTAGTACCAGGTCGGCCCGGCGACGCCCGTCTCGGAGTAGAGCACCGCGAGCTGCCGGGACCACTCCTTCTCCTGGCCGAACACGACGGCGTAGGGCAGGAGCGCCTCGTACAGCCGGAGCTTCTGCCTCGGATCGTTCGCGTCGATGCGTACGCGCTCAGCGCCGGCCGGCGACTGCAGCATGCGGATGCGGTCGGCCTCGGCCCACTCGATGAACTCGCGCAGCCCCTTGAGGTGGTCCCTCGCCTCGGCGCCCGCCGCGGTCAGCGGGCGGCGCGAGACGAAACCGACCACGAGCATCAGCATCCCGATGGCGCCGACGTCGACCAGCACCGGCACGAGCGCGTCCGTGCCGTAACCGATCGCGAACATGCCGAGGGCGATCACGGCCGCCGCGCCGAGGGCTGCGAGCACCAGCGGCACGACTCGCGTGCGCACCGGCACCCGGGCGCGCAGCCCGCGCTCGACGAGCGCCTGCGCGGCGGCCTTGAGGATCGTCTGCGCCGCGGTCGACAGCCGCGCGTCGCTCCGGCCGAACTCGTACGTCTCGCCGGGCCGACCGCTCGGGAAGAGCCCTCGCAGCAGCATCCGCCCGTCCGCGTCGGCGCGGGAAGGGTCGACCAGCTCCGCCGTGAGCTTCGCGCGGCGCCACCGGCGCTCGCCCTCCACGATGCGGAGGGAGCCGACGACGGCCTGCTCCAGCACCTCGGCGGGGATCGCCTGGGCGGTGCGGCCCAGCAGCACCGCGCTCTCCAGCGCGTCGAGCCCTGGCGGCGGGGCGTACTCCGCGATGATCGTGGGCCGGCCCGCGGCATCCCGCAGCCGGGTCAGCCGCGCGCGCAGCGCGAAGGCGCCGGCGCCCAGCAGCGCGACCCCGGACAGCCCCTGCGCCCAGCCGAACGGCGAGGCGAGATAGCCGGAGTCGAACAGCGCGAACGTGCCGTCGCGGAAGCCCACCGCCAACGACAGGGTCTCGGAGGGCCCGAGCGCACCGCTGCGGGCGGTCACCACGACCCCGCCGTCCTCGTCGGCGGTGCCGACCTCGCCGCACGGCGTCGAGGCGCCCTGAGCGCCCTGGTAGCAGGCCATGCGACCGGTGAGGGCGGCGGCGAGCTCGGCATCCAGATGCAGCCGCGCGGTCACCGACCCGAACGGCTGCTGCCAGTCGACGCCGTTCACGTCCCAGTAGAACTCCCACCCGGTGTCGGGGAAGTCCCACACGACGTTGTCGAGCGTGTAGGTGAACACGAACGTCTGCCGGCCGTGCAGGTAGTCGTCGGCGCGCGAGGTCATCGTGAACTCGCCGTCGTCGGACGCGCTCTCGGCGGGGCGTCGGGCGCCGTCGGCGTCGGTGACGGAGACCATCCGCGGATGCAGCGGCTGCCCGTTGTAGGTCGTCGGGATCGTCCTGCGCAACCCCCGGTTCTGGTCGTACTCGGGGAAGACCGCGACGAACTCCTCGACGACGCGGAGCCTGGTCGTGGAGTCCTCGGCGCGCGTGAGGGTGTAGTCGACGGTGAGGCTCTCGAAGGTGAAGTCCTGGAGGTTCCCGCCGTCCGACCCGCTCGATGCGGCGGCGGCCAGCGGCACGCCGCACACGAGAAGCACGGATGCCACGAACCCGAGCACGACCCGCAACCACCGCCGCATGCCCCTCAGCCTAGGAGCCGGACCGGCGCCGCGGCGAGGGTCGCCCTTGGCACACCGCCCGAGGCCGGCGCTACAGTGGTCGCCATGACCGACCGCCGCCTCGCCGTCGCGGCGTGGGAGAGCCTTTTCCGCGCGCAGCACGAGCTGTTCGAGGAGTTCTCCGGCGACTTCGACGAGGGCGTGCTCGGCGAGGCCGAGTACGACGTGCTGCTGACCGTGGTGCGCGGGGACGATCAGTCCGCTCGGCTCCGCGACATCACCTCGCACATGCTGATCAGCCAGCCGAGCGTGTCGCGCCTGGTCGATCGCATGGTCGCCAAGGGACTGGTCACGAAGTGCCCCGACCCCGACGACGGACGCGGCGCGCTCGTGCGGGCCACCGACGACGGCGCCGCGGCCTTCCGCCGGGTCGCCGCCGTGCACAGCCGGTCGATCTCCGAGCGCATGGCGGCGCTCTCCGACGACGAGCTTCGATCCCTGCTCGAGCTGACCTCGAAGCTGCGCTCCGACCCTCGCTGAGCCGCGGCACCGAGCGCGGGTGGGCCCGCACCACGGCCCATGACCTCGCACCACGGACCATGGCCCCGCACCACGCGCCATGACCCCGCACCATGGACCGTGGCCCCGCACCATGACCTCGCACCATGGACCGTGGCCCCGCACCATGACCTCGCGAGACCTCCCGTTTGCACCGTTTTCCGGCGGAAAGCGGTGCAAACGGGAGGTTTCGCGGGGACGAGGGCGCGGGGACGAGGACGCGCGGACGAGGGCGCGGGAACGAGGGCGCGGGAACAAGGGCGCGGGAACGAGGGCGCGGGAACGAGGGTGCGGGTGAGCCGCGGTCAAGGGGTGCGGCGGCGCAGGGTGAGCGACGCGAGCACGAGCGCGCCGAGGGCGAAGGCCGCCACGACGAGGATCGGCCGGTACAGCTCCCACCCGACGTCGCCTGTGGCGACCGCGTTCACGGCGTCGATCGCATGACTCAGCGGCAGCCAGTCGCTGATCGCGGCGAGCACCTCCGGCATCCGATCCCGGGACATGAACAGGCCGCCCAGGATGATCTGCGGGAACACGAGCACCGGCATGAACTGCACGGCCTGGAACTCGGTCTGCGCGAACGCGCTCGCCAGCAGCCCCAGGGCGGTGCCGAGGATCGCGTCGACCACCGCGACCAGACCCAGCTGCCAGAGCTCGCCGGCGACCTCCAGCCCGCACACGAGCACCGCGAAGCTCACCGTCACGACGGCCTGCAGGGCGGCCATGAGCCCGAAGGCGAGCGCATAGCCGACGATGAAGTCCGCCTTGCCGAGCGGCGTCGTCATGAGCCGTTCGAGCGTGCCCGACCGGCGCTCGCGGAGCGTCGTGATCGAGGTGATCAGGAACATCACGACGAACGGGAAGAGCGCGAGGATCGGCCCGCCGAACTGGTCGAACACGCCCTGCTGGTCGCTGAAGAGCCACGCGAAGAGCCCGACCAGGATGCTCGGGGCCACCAGCATGAGCGCGATCGACCGCGGGTCGTGGCTCAGCTGCCGGAGCACGCGGCCGGCTGTCGCGAGGGTACGGGTGCCGTTCACGACGCGGCCTCCCCTCTCGCCTCGCGGCGCGACCTCGGATGGGCGGGGTCGCCGTGCGCGGCGATGTCTCGCTCGACGAGAGCGAGGAAGGCGGCATCCGGATCGGACTGCCCGGTGTCGGCGAGCAGGCGCCCCGGGTCGGTGTCGGCGACGATGCGGCCCGCGCGCATGAGCACGAGGCGGTCGCAGCGGAGGGCCTCGTCCATGACGTGGCTCGACACCAGCAGCGTCGCCCCGGCGTCGGCGAGGCTGCGGAAGACGGTCCACAACTCGGCGCGCAGGAGCGGATCCAGGCCCACGGTCGGCTCGTCGAGGACGATCAGCTCGGGTGCACCGAGCATCGCCACGGCGAGCGAGGCGCGGTTGAGCTGGCCTCCGGACAGGTCGGACACGCGCTGGTCCGCCTGCGCGCGCAGTCCCACCTGGTCGAGCACGCGGTCGACGTCGGCGCGCGGGGCGGAGACGACGCGCGCGAAGTAGCCGAGGTTCTGGCGCACCGTGAGGTCGGCGTAGACCGACGCGGTCTGGGTGTCGTAGCCGACCCGGTGGCGCAGCCCCGGCGAGCCGGCCGGCTCGCCGAAGACGGTGACCTGTCCCCCGGCGACGGTCTGCACCCCGACGATCGATCGGATGAGGGTCGACTTGCCACAGCCGGAGGGCCCCAGCAGGCCCGTGATCTGCCCACGCGGGATCGTGAGATCGAGCGCGTCGAACACCGCGGTGCGGCCGCGCGTGACGCGCAGGCCGCGGATCACGACGGCGTCCGATTTATTCATCATGTGATGAATTATGCGCCGACGGATGCCGCCCGTCAATCACCCGAACAGATAGCGCTGCACGGTCGGCCCGACCCGCGCGACGAGGTCGTCGACCGACGCCTCGGCCAGCGCCGGGAGCCGCGCCACGTAGCGGGCGATGATGAGCCCGGCCATCTGGCTGGCCGCGAGGGTCGCGCGCAGCTCCGCGTCCGGCGCGTCCAGGCCCGCGGCGATGCGAGTGAGGAGCTCGCGCTGGAGGAACCCCGCCAGCAGCGGCGTCGTGAGCCGGTTGCCGAGCGCGGCGCGCAGCAGCACGACCGCGCGCTTGCGGATCGCGGCATCCTCGAACTGCTCCAGCACGAACCGCACGGCGCGCTCGCCGACCTCGTCACGCGGGCCGGCGAGGATGCCGGGGATCACCCGGTCGGGGCGGATCGGGATGTCCACCGTCTCGGCGAACAGATCGGCCTTGGTGCCGAAGTAGTGGTGCACGAGCGCCGAGTCGACCCCCGCGCGCGCCGCAATGTTGCGCATGGTGGCGCCGTCGTACCCGCGCTCGCCGAACTCCTCGGTCGCGGCGGCGAGGATGCGCGCGCGCATGTCGGTCCTCGTGACCGCACGCGGTCGCCCGCGGCGGCGGGGCGCGGCGTGCTCGGGCATGACGCCAGCCTACGAGGCCGCGGGAGGCTGGTCAGTTCATTCCCGCGGAGCCTCTTCTTCACCGGGGAGCAGGTTTCCGACGGCAGGCCCTCCGGGCAGCGCGTCCTTCAGGTCGCCGCTGCGCGTGACACCGGTGAGCGGCCAGTAGATCGTGCCGTCGGCGAGGCGCACCGCGAATCCCTGCACAGCGGGTGTGTACACGTCGGTTCCCGCAGGGACACCGACCGACGCGTCGATCGGCCCGAACCGGTCGTGCGCGTCGCTCAGCCTGCTGACGGTCGAGTAGACCACGACCGGCGTTCCCTGGGGAAGGGACTCGTTCCACAGCGCTGCGTCGACGCCGACGGGTGCGTACATCAACACATGGGCACTGCCGCCGTCGGGGCGCTCGCCTTTGATCGTCTCGGTCGCCTTGACCTCGATGAGGACGGAGCCGAAATCGGACAGCGCGTCACCCGCGGCGCCGTACGTCGGGCCGTCTGCGGCTCCGACGACCTCTCCCATGACGACCGAATCGGAGATCTCGGCGAGCTCCGCGTTCGAATACATGATGTTGTAGTCGAACGTGATGTCGCGCATCAGACGCTGGAGTCCCGCGACCGACGGCTCGAGTCCCGCGGCTGCGGCATGCGCGGGGGACGTGGTCGCCGACGCCGTCGCGGCGTCCGGTTCAACGGACCCGCACCCCGTGAGCGCCACGACGACGAACAGGGACAGTCCGCACAGCCACGCCCTGCCACTCTTGCGGATGTGTGCGGTCCTACCGATCGTGGCCATCGGGCCTTCTCCGCCTCTGGAGCAACCTGACGCGCCCACGCTACTCGGGCACGCATCGGAGGACAACCACCTACGAGGCCGCGGGATGCCACGGCACCGGGCCGAGGCATCCCGCGTCGTCGCTACTGGTCGATGGGCTGCGGCCCCTCGGCGCTCTCGTGCGCGCGGATCGTGGGCGCGTCGCCCGCGGCCACGACCTGCACCTTGCGGGGCTTCGCGCGCTCGCTGACCGGGATCGTGACGGTGAGCACGCCGTTGTCGTAGGTCGCGGCGATGCCCTCGGTGTCGATGCCCTGGCCGAGGTTGAGCTGACGCAGGAAGCTCGCGGCCTCACGCTCGCGCGTGATCCACTTCACTCCCTCGCCCTCGGGCAGCGTGCGCTCGGCGCGGATCGTGAGCAGCTGGCCGTCCACGTCGATGTCGACCGAGCCGGGGTCGATGCCGGGCAGGTCGGCCGAGAGCACGTAGTGGTCGCCGTCGCGGTAGAGGTCCATCGGCATGCGGCGCGGGCCGCGGCGCGGGTCGAAGAGGCTCGAGGCGAGGCGGTCCAGGTCACGGAACGGGTCGTAGTTGGCCATTGTTCTCTCCTTCTTCGGATGCTGGTTGTCAGGTGGTCTGCAAAGTTGAGCCTTGTCGACTCAACCAATCACAGATTAGCACTCTCGACCGGAGAGTGCCAACGCTTCGCGTACGGCGAACACCCCGAACCGCTGCGGTCGGTCAGCACTCCACGACGTTGACGGCGAGTCCGCCCTCGCTCGTCTCCTTGTACTTGGTCGACATGTCGATGCCGGTCTGCCGCATCGTCTCGACCACGGTGTCAAGCGGCACGTAGTGCGAGCCGTCACCGCGCAGCGCCAGCCGCGCGGCCGTCACCGCGGTGGAGGAGGCGATCGCGTTGCGTTCGATGCACGGGATCTGCACGAGACCTCCGACCGGGTCGCACGTGAGGCCGAGGTGGTGCTCCATCGCGATCTCGGCGGCGTTCTCGATCTGCCGGTTGGTGCCGCCCATCACCGCAGTCAGGCCGCCCGCAGCCATCGCGCACGCCGAGCCGACCTCGGCCTGGCATCCGCCCTCGGCGCCCGAGATCGACGCGTTCGCTTTGAAGAGCGACCCGAGCGCGGTCGCGGTGAGGAGGTATCGACGGATGCCGCGACGCCGATTCGCCTCGGCGAGCTCCGCCTCATCGAGCCCCGGCCGCGCGCCGGAGCCGAACCCGAGCAGCGCGCTCCCGACGAGCTCCCCATATGGCGTGACCGCGTTGCCGGCGCCGAGCCCGGAGTCGGCCAGGAACCGCCACCAGTACATCCCGACCGCCGGCACGATGCCGGCGGCGCCGTTCGTCGGCGCCGTGACCACCCGCCCACCGGAGGCGTTCTCCTCGTTGACGGCGAGGGCGAAGGCGCCCAGCCACTCCCCCGGCAGCTCGCGGCGCCCGTCCGCCTCGGCGGCCTCGAGCTGGGCACGGATCGTGCTCGCGCGCCGCTTCACCTTGAGCACGCCGGGCAGCACGCCGTCGGCAGTGAGTCCCGCCTCGACGCAGCCGGACATCGCGTCCCAGATGGCGTCGAGACCCGCCGCGACGTCGCCCTCGCTGCGCAGCGCCTCCTCATTGCGGCGCGCGGCGTCGGCGATCGTGATGCCGAGCTCGTCGCACAGGGCCAGCAGCTCACCGGCGCTGTCGAACTGCAGCGGGAAGGGCCGCTCGGCCACGCGCGGGGCCTCGCCGTCGCGGCGGATGAAGCCTCCGCCCACGGAGTAGTAGGTCTCCTGCGCGAGTGCGACGCCGCCGGCATCCCACGCCGTCAGCGTCATCGCGTTCGGGTGTCCGGGCAGCCGCGTGCGCGGCGCGAACTCGATGTCGTCGCGGCGGAAGGGCACCGGCGTGGATCCGGCCAGCGGTAGGGCCTGCCCCTCGGGCCAATCCGACCACGCGGCGCGGACGGCGGCCGGATCGACGGTCTCGGGCTCCAGGCCCATCAGGCCTGCGACGACGGCATCCGGAGTCCCGTGCCCGATGCCGGTCGCGCCGAGCGACCCGTACAGCACGCACGTGACGCGAGCGACGCCGTCGAGCAGCCCGCCGGACCGCAGCCGGGCAGCGAAGTCGAGGGCGGCCCGCATGGGTCCGACCGTATGGGAACTCGAGGGTCCCACGCCGATGGAGAACAGCTCGAACGCAGACACATACGCGCTCACCCTTCCAGCGTAAGCGCCCCCGCGGGCCTGCCGGGCCGTCAGGCGGTGAGGTGCGCCGCGAGCCGCAGCGCGAGCGCCGTCGTGGTGAGGCTGGGATTCGCCGCGGGGGATGCCGGGAACACCGAGTTGTCGCACGCGTACAGGTTCTCGTAGGCCAGGAAGCGCAGGTCCTGATCGACCACGCCGGAGCCGTCCCCGGCCATCCGGAGCGTGCCGACCTCGTGCGCGACGCCGCCGAGCCCCGCGGTCTGCAGGCCGGGAAAGCCCTGCTCGCCGAGCACCGGCTGCGCGCCCCAGGCGGCGAAGAAGTCCGCGGCAAGTGCGTCGGTCTCGGCGAGCACAGCCGGCGGCGGGGGCACCGGCGTCACGGTGACCTGCGCCTTGACCGCCGGGTCGCCGTTCGCGACGACCTTTCCGGCCGGGTTCAGGTCGGCGTAGTGCAGGAAGACGAGCTCCCCCAGCATCCAGTCCCCGCGCGCCGCGCGCTCGCGGCGCAGATGCTCGGGATCGATGTAGCGCCCCTGGTTGAAGTTCGCCCCGAGCTCGACGACGGCGAGGAATGCGTGGTCCTGAGCCGTGGCCTGCGGATGCCGGAGCGCCACCTTCGCGGACTGCGTCGTGCTCGCGAACGGCGAACCGGGCGGCAGCGTGAAGTGGCGATAGCGGATCGTGTGGTCGGTGATGCCGGTGCCGATCAGCCCACTGGGATCGGCGAGCCCGCTCTGCAGCGCGATCTTGGCCGACTCGATCGTCCCGGCACTCAGGACGACCGTCTTGGCGCGGAACTCGCGCTGGCGGCGGCCGAGCATGTCCCAGCCAACGACTCCGGTCACCCGCCCCGGGTCGGCTGGATCGGTGAGCACGCGCCACACCGCCGTGTTGAGGTTGACCGTCGGCTTCACGTAGGTGTCGTCGTCGACGAGCCGGCCCTGCATGAGGAGGTCGGCGGTGGAGAAGACCCCGGCGCCGAGCGACAGCTCGGTGGTCCCCTCGTACTGCACGGCGACGCGCGCGTCCGTGGCGGTGAACCCGGGGAAGGCGGCCTGCAGCGCCTGGCGACTCGAGCCCTGGTACGGGTCGGGGTCGGGCGGCACCGAGCCCATGAACGCCTCCGCGGCCGCGAACCCCTCCTGCAGCAAGTGGTCACGCACGGCGGCGGGCCAGGCGGCGAGCTCCCAGGGCGCCTGGCGCGGGATGAGCCCGCCCCAGAACAGCGATCGCCCGCCCAGGTTGAACGCCTGCGCACCGGCGAACTGCGAGCCGGGACCGGGCACGTAGTTGATGACCTTGAAGTCGTCCCACAGCGACCAGATGTGCTTGTCGAACCTGCCGGTCTTCAGGCGCCGGGGCAGGTTGCCGATGTGGGTCGGGAACAGGTACGAGCCGACCTCGAGCACGAGCACCTCGGCGCCGAGCGCCGCCAGCCGCGACGCGAGCACGCCGCCGCCCATGCCGGAGCCGACGACGATGACGTCCCACTCCTTGTCGGGGCTGAGGTTGCGCGTGAAGAAGCGCTGCGCGACCGCAGGGTTCTCGACGATCGCCTCGTCCGCGAGCTGGAAGGGGCTCGTGGCGGGATCGGCGGGGTCATAACCCGCGTCTCCGTCGACATCGAGTCCAGCCGCGAACTGCCCCGGATCGAGGTGCCGGTTGCCGGCCTTGTGCCACCGGCCCGGCGTCAGCACGAACGTGAAGTCGATGCCGCCGGGGAAGGCGGCCTCGTCGAGGTAGAAGGTCCACGCGCCGTCCACGTAGACCCCGCCGCGATCGAGGTCCCAGTTCGGGCCCCAGCGCATCGTGACGGTCTGGCCGGGCGCGAAGTAGTCGGTGACGTAGCGGATCGTGAACATGGGGCCTCCTCCGTTCCAAGAGCGGGCGCCGTTGCCCCTGATACAGCGGATCCTCGCCCCGATCGATACGCTCCGCACCCAACGCTGCCGGCGCGTTCGCCGAGTCATTGCTCTCCCACCGAGTCACTGCGCTGCAGGGCAGTGAGTCGCAGCCAAGGCAGTGACTCGGCAAACTCGGCAGTGACTCGGCGCGGGGCTGGGGGCCGGTGCGAGGCGGTGATCCGGCGCGAGGCTGGGGGCCGGCGCGGGGCTGGGGGCCGGCGCGAGGCTGCGGCTCGACGGATGCGCGTCCGGCGGCGCGACCTCCTAGTCTGGGTCGGGTGGAAAGGGGTCCCGCATGAGCGCACTGACGACCGTCGAGGCCGACCGCGCCGCCGCGCGGGAGGCGGCCGGAGACGTCGACGAGGCCTTCCTCGCCCGCTTCGACACCCAGTTCCCGCGTCTGCACAGCCTGTTCACGCGGCTGTACGGCGACCGCGCGGACGGCAGCGAGGCGCTGGCGGCGGTCGTGGCATCCGCCGCCTCGTCGTGGATTGCGCGGCCCGCCGACCTGAAGGCCCACGACGCACGGCGCGAGGCGGACCCGGCATGGTTCCAGTCCGAGCGGATGCTGGGCGGCGTCTGCTACGTCGACCGCTACGCGGGCGACCTCGAAGGCATCCGCGCGCAGATCCCGTATTTCCGCGAGCTGGGGCTCACCTACCTGCACCTCATGCCCCTGTTCGACGCTCCGGAGGGCGACAACGACGGCGGTTACGCGGTGTCGAGCTACCGGCGCGTGAACCCCGCGCTCGGGACGATGGAGCAGCTCGCGGAGCTGGCATCACAGCTTCGCGAGGCGGGCATCTCGCTCGTGCTCGACTTCATCTTCAACCACACCAGCAACGAGCACGAGTGGGCCCGGAAGGCCGTCGCGGGCGAGCCCGGCTACGAGGACTTCTACCTGATCTTCCCCGACCGCACCCTGCCCGATCGGTACGAGCAGACCACGCGTGAGATCTTCCCCGACGACCACCCTGGCTCGTTCGTGCCGCTGCCCGACGGCCGGTGGATCTGGGCCACGTTCTACCGGTTCCAGTGGGACCTCAACTACGCCAACCCCGCGGTGTTCCGCGCGATGGCCGAGGAGATGCTGTTCCTCGCGAACCAGGGCGTGGAGGTGCTCCGCATGGATGCCGTCGCCTTCATCTGGAAGCGCCTGGGCACCCCCTGCGAGTCCCTCCCCGAGGCGCACCTGCTGCTGCAGGCGTTCAACGCGGTGCTGGCGATGGCCGCCCCCGGCATGGTGTTCAAGTCCGAGGCGATCGTGCACCCCGACGAGGTGGTCACCTACATCTCGCCGGATGAGTGCCAGCTCTCCTACAACCCGCTGCAGATGGCGCTCACGTGGGAGGCGCTCGCCACGCGCGACCCGCGCCTGCTGCAGCAGGCCCTGGAACGCCGGCACGCCCTGCCCGCAGGGACGGCGTGGGTGACCTACGTGCGCGGCCACGACGACATCGGCTGGACCTTCGCCGACGAGGATGCCGCCGAGCTCGGCATCCACGGTTTCTCGCACCGCCGTTTCCTCAACGACTTCTACGTCGGCCGGTTCGAGGGCACGTTCGCCCGTGGGGTGCCCTTCCAGGAGAACCCGAAGACCGGCGATGCCCGCGTGACCGGCACCACGGCATCCCTCGCCGGCGTCGAGGCGGGCGACCCGCACGGCGAGGACCGCGTGGTGCTCGCGCACGCGATCCAGCTGTCCACCGGCGGCATCCCGCTCGTCTATCTCGGCGACGAGGTCGCCCAGCTCAACGACTACACGTTCGCCGACGACCCCGACCATCGCGGCGACAGCCGCTGGGTGCATCGCGGTCGGCGTCCGGACGCGCGCTACACCGAGAGGACGGATGCCACGACCACCGCCGGCCGCGTCTTCGGCCGCCTCACGCGCCTGATCGCGGTGCGCAAGGCCACGCCCGAGCTCGGCGGCAACGAGCTGATCGGCTTTCACGCGTCGGCGCCGGGGGTGCTGGGCTACCAGCGCCCGGGAGACGGGTCGGTCGTCCTGGTGCTCGCCAACGTGGGCGACCACGCGGCGCACGTGTACCCGCGCACCCTCAGCGGCTTCGCGTCGTCGGCGACCGACCTGGTCGCCGACACCGAGGTCGACCTCTCCGAGGGGCTGACGCTGCCCGCGTGCGGCTTCGTGTGGCTGCGGGTCACGCCGCGCTGACCCGATCTCCGCCGGTCAGCCGGGCCCGCTGCATCCGCCGGTCTGGCCGGCCGGTCTGGCCCGCCGGCATCCCTCGCGCTTCACTTGGCGCACTTCGTCGCCGCGGCCGGATTCCGCGACCATACGCGCCAAGTTCACGCGCACCCCGCGCCCTTCACTTGGCGCACATCGTCGCCGCACGCGGGTCACGCGACCATACGCGCCAACCGAAGGGACGCAGCTCCCCCGGCATCCCAAACCTGGCGCATCCCGTCGCCGCACGCGGGTCACGCGACCATACGCGCCAGGTTTGCCCTCGGGGAGTTCGGGCACGGACCGGCCTGGCGTGGCTGCGTCGGCGCAACGCGAAACCCCGGCCGACCTCATGGTCGACCGGGGTCTTGTGCTGCGCGCCCGAAGAGACTCGAACTCCCAACCTTCTGATCCGTAGTCAGATGCTCTATCCATTGAGCTACGGGCGCACGGTCAGCGCTCGCGCGAAGACCGACGATCAGGATACCTCACGACGATGCATCCGCCGAATCGGTGCCGACCATCTCCCGCAGGGCATACTCCTTGGCCAGCTTGCGCAGATCGACCCTGCGCAGCGCCTTGATGCGCTCGGCGCGCTGCGCCGCGTAGTCGGCGTCGCGGTCGGGGCGAGCCGCGGTGATGTCGAGGGAACGCTCGATGTTGCTCGCGACCTCCGCCCACGCGGCCTCGCGCGCCTCGAGCACGAGCATGACGAGGGCGAGCTCGTCGTCGGCGCGCTCCCGCAGCTCCTGCGCGACACGGCGGGACTGGTTGCGCCGGCGCTTGAGGTTGCGCACATCGCGCTTGCGGTAGTCGTGCGTACCGTCGGACTGCGAGTGACGGTGCTGGGCGATCTTGCGCTCGTAGTCGGTGCGCTTGGCATCCTGGTCCGCCTCGTCGGCGAGGGCGAGCAGCGCCTCGCGGGCGACGACGACGAAGTGGTCGACATCGAAGTCCTTGCCCTCCGCGAGGACGTACATGAGGATGCTGTTCTTCAGCTTGAGCCTCGTGACGGCAGCCGCGAGATAGACGCCCTCGGCGACGATGTCGGCGTTCTTCGGCCGCGTACGCTCTTCGGACACCGGACCCCCTCACCTCGATCCTACGGTGCTCCGGTGCCCGCGCCGACCGGCCCCGGGTTCGCCCGCGGCGCGTTCGCCCTCAGTCCCCCGGCGTCGCGCTTCGCGCCGCCGGGCGCCCGCGCTTGGGACGGTCGGCGGAGAGCTCGAGCACGGCCGCGGTCCCGCTCGACGCGAGGCGCGCCGCCACGCCGTCCAGCCATCGCAGCTCGGCCTCGGCCGCGAATACCGCGGCCTCGTGCAGAAGCTCCCGCACCACCTGTTCCGGGCCCGCGTCGTGCGTCGAATCGTCCGCCCGCAGCGCGGCCAGCCGGCCGGCCGAGGCCGCGCGCTGGGTTCGGACGACCGCGGCGACGTCGACGCCCGGGAGCGTCGCTGCCATCGTGAGCTTGATCGCCAGGTCGTCGCGCGAACCGTCCGGGCGTGCGACCGGCGCGCTCAGCCAGTCCGCGACCTCGTGCGATCCGGCATCCGTGATGCGCCAGTAGACGTGGCCCTGCGCATCGGCTTCGCCCCGGGCCACGAGGCCGTCGCGTTCGAGCCGATCGAGCGTGTTGTAGATCTGTCCGACGTTCAGCGGCCACGTGCCGCCGGTGCGACGGGCGAACTCGGCGCGCAGCTGGTAGCCGTAGCACGGCCCCTGATCGAGGATCGCCAACAGGCTCTGGCGTACCGACACGGCTCTCCCTCCTGACCGTCGAGCGGTTCTCGACGATGTGGTTGTCGAGTATATGCATACGCGGCATCCCGAACCTCTTCGCGGAGCTCCGGCTGAACCTCATCCCGAGTCACTGCTCCCAGAATCGAGTCACTGCCCCCGCGCCAGCGGTACCCAGCGCGCGAGTCACTGCTCCCAGAATCGAGTCACTGCCCCCGCACCAGCGGTAGCCAGCGCGCGAGTCACTGCTCCCAGAATCGAGTCACTGCCCCCGCACCGAGTCACTGCCCTGGAGCGCAGTGACTCGCGCGGAAGGCAGTGACTCGGCGCGGAAGGCCGGGGATGCGGAGGGACGGGGATGCCGGGGAGACAGACACACGCGGGCGCCACGACACCGCGCGCGACCGCACGCGGGCGCGACAGCACCCGGGCGAGACCGCACCCGGGCACCACGACTCCTGGGCGCAACAGCACGCGGGCGCGACAGCGCGCACCGGGCGGGACGAGCGTCAGGCGGCGAGAGCCTGCGCGAGGTCGGCGACGATGTCGTCCACGTCCTCCAGCCCGATCGACAGCCGCACGGTGGTGGGCGAGATGCCGCCGTCGGCGAGCTGGGCAGGGGTCAGATGGCTGTGCGTCATCGAGGCGGGGTGGGCGACGAGGCTGCGCGCGTCGCCGATGTTCGCGACCAGGCGCACGAGCCGGAGCGCGTCGACGAAACGGGCCACGCGCGCGAAGTCCGACTCGGGGTCGCCGGTGCCGTGCAGGTCGAACGCGAACACGGCGGGCACGCCGCGCGGCAGGTATCGCTCGGCCAGGGCCGACCAGCGCCCGCCGGCAAGCCCCGGATGGTGCACGACGGCCACCTCCGGCCGGCCGGCGAGAAACTGCGCGACGCGCAGCGCCGAAGCGCTGTGCCGCGCCACGCGCAGATCGAGCGTCTCGATGCCCTGCAGGAGCTGGAAGGCGTTGAAGGCCGACAGGGTGGGGCCGAGGTCGTGCACGTACTTCGTGCGGATCAGCGTCGTGAGCGCCGTGCCCTCCGCTCCGAACCGCTCCCACAGCACCAGATCCCCCACGCGCGCGTACGGGCGCGTCAGCTGCGGCCAGCGGTCGGGCTCGGCGCCGAAGTCGAACGAGCCGATGTCGACCACGACCCCGCCCAGCGACGTGCCGTGCCCGCCGAGGTACTTGGTCGCCGAGTGCACGACGATGTCCGCGCCGTGCGCGCCCGGACGCTGCAGGTAGGGCGTGGCGATGGTGTTGTCGATCACGAGCGGCACGCCCGCCTCGTGCGCGAGGTCGGCGACCATGCGCACGTCCAGCACCTGCGCGGTGGGGTTGGTCACCGACTCGGCGAAGAACACGCGCGTGGCGGGGCGGACGGCATCCCGCCAGGCGCGGGGATCGTCCTGGTCGACGAAGGTGACGTCGATGCCGCAGTCGGCGAACGTGTCGGCGAACAGGTCGATGGTGCCGCCGTACAGCGGCGCGGCGGCGACGATGTGCCCGCCGGAGGCGACCAGGGGCAGGAGAGCGACGGCGACGGCGGCCTGGCCGGATGCCACGGCCACCGCAGAGCGTCCGCCCTCCAGCGCCGCGACCCGCTCCTCCAGGACGGTCTGTGTGGGGTTGCCGGCACGGCTGTACACGTGACAGGAGCTGCGCAGCGCGAACGCGTCGGCGGCCTCGGCGAGCGAGGAGAACCGGTACGCGGTGGTCTGGTGGATCGGGGGGACCGCCGCCGGACCGGGCTGGTCGTGCCCGTACCCTCCGTGCACCTGCCGGGAGGCGAATCCATGGGGTGCGGCGGTCGGGTCGGGCGCAGTCATGCCCCCCATCTCAGCGGAGCGAAGGCCCGGCCCGCCCGGGTGTGTCGAAGTGTTGCGAACCCGCGACCCACCCGGGCGATCGGGTCAGCGGATCGCCGCACCCGGGACGGCGATGACCGGCACCGGCGCGTAGCGGATGATCTTGGTCGCGCTCGAGCCGAGGAAGACCTGCGCCAGCCGGTGCGTCGAGGACGATCCGACGATCATGATGTCGCCGTCGTTCCACTCCAGCGACCCGATGGCCTGCTCCCAGTCGTCGCCCTCGGCGAGCTCGGCCTCCACCTCGGCCTCGAAGCCGGTCGAGTGCAGGTGCTCCCGCGCCTCGCGCTGAGCGGATGCCGCCTGGATCTTCCAGCGCTCGATCACCTGCGTCTCGGCGTGGCTGACCGTGTTGGTCGCCATGCGCCGCGGCGCGACCAGGAACGTCACGATCCGAAGCCGCGCGTTCACGCTCCGGCAGATATCGGCGACGGCGGTCAGCAGCGTCCAGCTCACGTCGTCGTCGCGGAAGCCCACGGTCACCCGGGTCACCGGGCTCTCGCTCCGGTAGCCGCGCGGGGCGAGCGCCACCGGGACGGTGGACGAGTGCACGAGCCGGTCGGTCTTCGAGGTGAGCCGGATGCGGCCGTCGACGACGTCATCGCCCGAGCCGACCACGATGGTCGAGGCATCCAGCTGCGTCGCCTGCTCCAGCAGGGCCTGCGGCACCGAGCGTGCGCTCACCCAGCCGGCGGTCGCCTCGATCCCGACCTGCTCGGCCAGATGCTCCTGAGCGAGCTCCGCGCTGCGTTCGCCCTCCTCGCGCGCCCACGCCTGGAACTCGCGGTCGGTGCCGCCGGCCGCCACCGGGACGGCCCAGCCGCTGGGCACGACCGTGACCACGCGCACGGGCTCGGGTCGCGAGCGGGCGAACTGGCAGGCCAGCTCGATCGCGCTGCGGTCATCCTTGTGCGGACTGTATCCGACGACGTAGGTCACTTCTCAAGCTCCGGGTGGATCGGCTCGGCGATCTCCTCGTCCGAGGTGTAGGTGTTCAGCGTAGCCTTTCGGCGCCCGTAGCCCAGGTAGAACAGGAACACGATCACCAGCCACGACACGCAGATCAGCCACGTGATGGGACGCAGGCTCGTGAGCACGTAGACGCACACCACGACGGTGAGGATCGGCACGACGGGGTACAGCGGCACCTTGTAGGGCCGCTCCAGGTGCGGGTGGCTGCGACGCAGCCGCATGAGCGAGATCGCGACCACGCTGAAGGCCACGAGCGTGCCGAACGAGACGCTGTCCCACAGGTAGTCCGACGGGACGAGGCCCGCGACGATCGCGACGAGGATCGAGACGACCGTGATGTTGAACCTCGGGGCGCCGGTGCGGGCGTCGACGTGCTCGAACTTCTTCGACACCATGCCGTCGCGCGAGATGGAGAACAGGATGCGGGTCTGCCCGTAGAGCGTCACGAGCGTCACCGAGAACACCGAGATGACGGCGCCCGCGGCCAGGATCGTCGCCCAGATCGGGGTGCCGGTGACGTTCTCCAGGATCTTCGCGAGACCGGCCTCGCCGGCCTCCTCGGTGCCGAACCATTCGGCCGGCTCAGCGGCGAGGCCGGCGATGCAGACCAGGATGTAGATCGAGGTCACGATGATGAGCGCCCCGATGATGGCACGCGGGATCGCCTTCTGCGGGTTCTTCACCTCCTCGCCTGCGGTGGCCACGGCATCCAGTCCGATGAAGGAGAAGAAGATCGTGCCGGCGGCCGCGCTGATGCCGGAGGCCTGGGCGAAGAAGTCGGAGAAGTGGTCGGCGTTGAACGCGGTGATGCCGATGACGGTGAACAGCACCAGCACGCCGAGCTTGATGACCACCATGATCGCGTTGATCGTGGCCGACTCCGACGCGCCGCGGATCAGCAGCAGCGCGCACAGGGCGATGAGCACGACGGCCGGCAGATTGATGCCGCCGCCGGTGGCCACCCCGTCGTCGCCGGGGATGAACGACACCGACAGCTCGACGGGCAACTGCCACCCGAACAGCTGGTGCAGCAGCTCGTTGAAGTAGCCGCTCCAGCCGACCGCGACCGCCGAGACGGCCACGCCGTACTCCAGCAGCACGCAGCCGCCGACGATGACCGCGACACCCTCGCCGAGAGCGTGATAGCTGAACGAGTACGTGGAACCGCTCACCGGGATCGACGAGGACAGCTCGGCGTAGCAGAGCGCGGACAGGCCCGCCGCGGCCGCGGCGAGCAGGAACGAGATGATGACGGCGGGGCCTGCGACCGGCACCGCCTCGCTCAGCACGAAGAAGACGCCGGTGCCGACTGTCGCGCCGACGCCGAACATCATCAGCTGGAACGTGCCGAGATTTCGCGCCAGCTCCTCGCCTTCGTGATGCTTGCGCTGGAAGATGATGGGCTTGCGCCGCAACAGCTGCGCTCCGAGTCCCATGCCCTGCTGAGCCATGTGCCGCTCCCTCTGTGGACGATCGTCTGAGTATCCCGTCGGTCAACAAAAGGTGTCAAGGAACCACCCGCAATGTCACCGGTCCGTAACACGGATTCGCGACGCTCTCACGGACCTGCGCACGGGCCTGGGGGACGTTGTGAGGGCGTGAAGGCGACCGGCTCGGACGTCGGCGCGTGCGCATAGCATCGGGTCATGGAAGATCGCCCCACTGAGACCGACCTGGCCCGCCGCCTGCCCGCCCTGATCGCCGCCGTCGCCGAGATCGAGCGCCCCGGCGAACACGCACTGCGCGCGACGGTGATCGCCTCGGGACTGCCGATACAGCCGGATCCCGACCAGGGGCGTGCGAGCCGCTCCGGCAGACAGCGATTCGACTTCCCCTTCATCGTCGAGCGGGAGTCGACGGCCTTCGAGCGTACGCTGCGCGCGGCGGTGTCCCGCACCGTGGGCCGCGCGTCGGGGAGCGACAAGCACTGGGATGCCGGTTCCTACGCGGTCGTCCTCACCGTGTTCACGGATGCCGTCGAGGTGACCTTCACCCCGCAGCTGTCCGTCACCCGGCTCGTCGCCGCGGCCGCCGACTGGCTCGGCGGCATGGACGCGAGGGCATGGCTGGTCGCCTACGACATCCGCGCGGCGGACGACGCCGCCCCCTCGGTGCTGCACCTGCCGGCACCGAAGGTCGACTTCCTGCGAGCGAAGCTGCACTCCAGAGACGCCGAGCCTCTGCACGTGCAGCTGTACATGGGGCCGGGACCTCGCGTGCCCGGGTCGACGGCGAAGGACGACGACAGTCGCTACGACGAGATCCTGGCCCTGCTGACCGCACGCCTCGGCGAGACGCCGACACCGGGCTGGTGGCGCTCGGGCCTGCGCACGTTCAAGATCGCACGCATGCGCACCTACACCCGCACCGTCACGTTCAGCGAGACGGCCCCGGGCAAGGTCAGATCGGCGCTCGGACGAGTCGTCGACGCCCCCAGGACACCCGAACCGGTTCCCGCCGAGGCCGTCGCGCTCCTGAAGCGTTTCGCCGCGTTCCGCGCGCAGCCGATCGACGACGTCATCGCCGCGCTGCAGGCCGAGGGCGTGCTGAGCACCCAGGAGCCCGAACAGCTCCGCGGGCTGGTGCGCGTGTGCGATCCCGCGGGACGCGCGATCGCACTCGGGACCGTCGACGGCAGGTTCGCGCGGGCATCGGTCGAGGCGGCCACGGCCCCCATCGGCTACTCGGGCGAGGACAAGAACGAGCCGCTGATCAGGGCCGCGCTCCAGGAAGCCTTCGGCCCGCAGCTCGGTGAGAGCACCACGAGGCGCTGGGAGCACGGACCCATGATCGTGCAGTACGACGGGCGCGGCACCGATCACGACTTCCCGCGCACGCGACTGGCGATCGGCGAGGACCGGACGGCGGTCTACGACGTCGGCCGGTGGCTCACCGACGGGGTCGCGCTTCCCGACATCCCGCTGCGCGATGCATGGCACGCCCGGTGCTTCGGCGCGGCGATCTCGGGCGGATCTGTGCCGGCGATGGCGGCCGGCATGCCGGTGTGGCGCGTGGACGAGCGCCTGCTGTGGCTCGACGCCGACCGCGTCCGCAGCGCCGGGCCAGGCCAGTGGCCGGAGTGGGCGCCGAGCCTCGGCGGCGGCGGCACGCTGGAGACCCCGACGTCGGAGTCACTGGCCCGGTTCGTGGAGGTCGTCTCCGGGTGGCGCTGGCCGTCGGTCGGCGAGGTCTGGGCCGAGCTCGTCGACCTCGGGTGGGCGACGAACGACCCCGACACCGTCACGCAGTCGTCGCCGGCGCAGGTCAGGATCAGCCTCCGGCGCCCGGCGGGACGCTACCTGGCGCTACAGCTCGTGGACGGGCAGGTCGAGGCCTGGTTCGTCGAGCTCGCGGTGAAGGACCAGAACGAGCAGCTGATTCCCATCTACGAATCGATGCAACAGCTGCTCGAGCCGTACCTGGACGAGCACGCTCCGGGTGCCGCGCACTACACCGTAGGGCAGACGGCTATCACGCTCGACCGCGTCCGGTGGGGGCGCGGCGGCGGCACGGTATCTCTGGCGGCGAACAAGCACCTGTCGGTGCGGCCCTGAGCCGCACTCAGCGCTCCGGTCCCGCCTGCGCGCCGGGTGAGAGGTCCGGTGCGGCGGGGATGCCGAAGCGTTCCCGCAGCGCGTATCGTGCCGCATGCCAGCCGCTGAGGCCATGGACACCCGGGCCCGGGCTGGTCGACGCGGAGCAGAGGTAGATGCCCGGCACAGGGGTGCGCCACGGTGCCGGGCCGAGCACGGGCCGGCGCACCAGCTGCCGCAGATCCGGCGTACCCGCTGCGATGTCGCCGCCGGCATAGTTGGGATTGTGGCGCGCCACCTCCACCGCGGTGCGCGACGATACGCCGAGGATCGTGTCGCGAAATCCGGGCGCGAACCGCTCCAGCTGCGCGATCACGGCCTCGGTGCGGTCGAGCGGGCACCCGGCCGGCACGTGCGTGTAGGCCCACAGCGTGTGGGCGCCGCCCGGCGCGCGCGTCGGGTCGAACAGCGATGGCTGCGACACGAGCACGTACGGCGAGTCGGGAAGGCGCCCCCGCGCCACGTCCCGCTCCCCCGCGGCGATCTCCGCACGCGTGCCGCCGAGGTGGACCGTGCCGGCCTCGCACAGCTCTGCCCGGGCCCACGGCACCGGTGCGGAAAGCGCGAAATCGACCTTCGCGACCCCGTTGCCGTAGCGGAAGCGCTCCAGCGCGCGGCGATAGCGCCGCGGCATCCGCTCGCCTGCCAGCGCCACCGCCGCCCGCGGGGTGACATCCAGCAGCACCGCCCCGGCGGGCGGCAGCTCGTCGAGCGCGCGCACCTCGTGGCCGGTCACGACCTCGCCGCCGTGGGCCTCGAGGTCGGCGACCAGCGCTGCGGTGATCGCCCCGCTGCCGCCGATCGGGATCGGCCAGCCCTGGCCGTGCGCGTACGCCGCCAGCACGAGCCCCGCGCCGGCGGCCGCCGGCCCGTCCAGCGGAAGGATGGCGTGCGCGGCCGCGCCGGCCAGGAGGGCCTGCGGCTCCTCCCCCCGGAAGCGGATGCCGCGCAGCGGTGAGCCCTGCTCGGCGGCGGCCAGAGCGAGCCGGGCGGCGGTGAGCGGATGCCGCGGCATCCGCAGCAGCGTCGACCCGGTGAGCTCGGCGACCTGCCCGCTGCGGCGAGAGAGCGGGCCGACCAGCGCGGCGTACGCGCGTCCGTCGGCGCCCAGCGCCGCGCGCGTGCGGTCCAGGTCGCGATACGCGAGCGCGGCGCGTCCGCCGTCGAGCGGGTGCGCGAAGGAGATGTCGGGCGTCGCGAAGCGCACGCGCTCGCGCAGTCCGAACGCCCGGAAGAAGGCCGACTCGAAGGCGAGCGGATGCACGGCCGAGCACACGTCGTGCACGAAGCCGGGCAGGGTCAGCTCGGCGCTGGTCGCGCCGCCGCCGGGGACAGCGGCGCGCTCGAAGACGCGGACGCGCAGTCCGGCACGGGCGAGCGTGACCGCGGCCGCGAGCCCATTGGGCCCCGCGCCGACGACGATAGCGCTGTCGCTGGCGGAGGTGCTCCGTGGCATCCGGCGCCCCTCCGATCCCGTGTCCTGCGCGTGTCGCGATTTGTCCCCCAAAAGGTGGACAGTTGTGTGGTAGCGTGTCACACGGTTCGGATCTGGCGCGTGGGAGCGCTTGCCGCACCCGCTGGGGTTAAAAAGAAAACTGGGGATCTGGGGCATACGGATCGATGTCTGCGACATCGAACGACCCTTGGTGAGACGGTCCCCTCGCGCCGTATCGCCGTAGGAAGCTCGGGCGCGAGGGAACCGGGAGAGCCCGTGACACCTTGATCTGCTGGGGACAGATCCTCGGCTCCGGCCGCTGGGGACAGCCGAACCGACAATGTCGGGACACGACACTCCACCACAACCCTAAGGCGTCGAACCTTGGCATCGCCTCAACGCGCCCCGACGATGTCGCAATCGGTCTCGGTCCCCTGTCTCGAAAGGCCTGACATGCCGACCGTCTCCGCCCACGTCGCCGCCACCCTCGCCGCCCACATCGACCACGTCTTCGGGGTGATGGGCAACGGCAACGTCTGGTTCCTCGACGCCCTGGAGCGTCACGCCGACGTGCACCTCACCCCGGTCCGGCATGAGGCGGGCGCCGTGGTCGCCGCCGACGCCTACCATCGCGCCTCCGGCGATCTCGCCGCGGCCACCGCGACCTATGGCGCGGGATTCACGAACACGCTCACCGCTCTCGCCGAGGCCGTGCAGGCCCACTCGCCGCTCGTGCTCGTGGTCGGAGACGAGCCCACCTCGGGTCCGCGCCCCTGGGACGTCGACCAGATCGCGCTCGCCTCGGCCGTCGGCGCGCGCACGTACACGGTCGGGCGGGCGGATGCCGCGGCCACCACCATCATCGCGATCGAGCATGCCCTGCGCTACCGGGTGCCGGCCGTGCTGGCGATCCCGTACGACGTCGCGACGCTGGAGGCGGGACCCATCCCGGCGGCCCCCGAGCTGCGCCATCCCGCCCCGCTCGCCCCGACGGGCCCGTTCGCCGCCGCGACGGTGCGGCAGCTCGCGCGGGCGCTGGCGGGCGCCGAGCGGCCGTTCCTGCTCGCCGGCCGCGGCGCGTGGGAGTCGGGCGCCGGTGCGGCCCTCGGCGCCCTCGCCGACGCGACCGGTGCGGTGACGGCATCCACCGCGCTCGGTCGCGGGATCTTCCCGCGCGGCGAGTTCGACCTCGGGGTGACCGGCGGGTTCGGCGCCGACGGGGCGATGGCGCTCGTGCGCGAGGCCGACGTCGCGGTCGTTTTCGGAGCGGGGCTCAACCAGTTCACGATGCGCTTCGGCGACCTCTTCTCGCCCGAGACGCGCGTCGTGCAGGTCGACGTGACCCCGACTGCGACGCATCCGCACGTCGGCGGGTTCATCCGCGGCGACGCGCGCCTCGTCGCCGAGGCGCTCGTGACCGAGCTCGAGGCGCTGGGGGCAACGCCCAGCGCCTGGCGGGAGCGGGTCGACGTGGCCGCGCTGCGCGCCTATGAGCTCGGCGAGGAGCTCGCCGACGACGGGCGCCTCGATCCGAGGGCGGTCGCGCGGCGCATCGGCGAGCTGCTGCCGGAGGACCGGGTCGTCGTCTCGGACGGCGGGCACTTCATCGGCTGGGCCAACATGTACTGGCCGGTCGCCTCGCCCGACCGCATGATGATGGTCGGCACGGCGTACCAGTCGATCGGCCTCGGCTTTCCGTCGGTCCCCGGTGCGGCCGCGGCCAAGCCGGAGTCGACCGTCGTGCTCACGACCGGCGACGGGGGCGGGCTCATGGCCCTCCCCGACCTGGAGTCGGCCGTGCGCGTCGCAGGCGGGCGCGGGCTCGCGGTCGTGTGGAACGACGGCGCCTACGGCGCGGAGGTCAACCTGTACGGGCTCAAGGGCGTCGCCGAGGCGCCGATGCTGATCCCGACCGTCGACTTCGCCGGCCTGGCGGATGCCGTGGGCGCCGAGGGCGTCGTCGTGCGCGCGCTCGCCGACCTCGACCGGCTGGAGACGTGGGCGGCACAGGATCCGGCATCCCGCCCGTTCCTGCTCCTGGACTGCCGCATCTCGACGACGGTGATCGCGCCCTACCAGCAGGAGATCATCCGCGTGAACTCCTGACCGTCGCGGATGCGCCTACCGCGCCGGCAGCAGGACGCCGGCGAAGAACGCGGCCAGCTCGTCGGTCGCCGAAAGCGGCAGCACGGCGGCGACGTACTGGTCGGGGCGCACCACGACCACGACCCCGTCGCGCGACAGCCCGCGCTCGTCGAAGATGTCGACGTCGTTCCACACCGTGGGCGCGGCGGCGAACACCTTCTCCCAGTCGCGCAGGCCCAGCGGTCCGGTCTCCGGCCGGAACACGGCCGGCACCGTCGTCGGATCGATCTCGTCGTAGCCCTGCTGGTAGATTGCCTTGACGTCGAACACGGCGTCGACGTCGGCCCCGGCAGGCGTGTAGCGGGCGATCGGCGACTCGTGCGAGCCCATCCACGACGCCCAGGCGTCGAGCGCCGAGCCGTCGCGGTCGCCGAAGGCGTAGATCCGCCACCGCCCGTCGGCACGAGCGTGGTGCCCGAGCTGCACGACGTTGCCGTCGGCCACGAGCGTGACCGGCGCGGAGTGGAAACGCTTCCCCAGAGGGAAGCCGGATGCCAGCTCTTGATGCGCGGCGTCTCCCACCACGATCGACGGCCCGTACTGCGTCATGAACCCGGACGGGAACTCGGCCGTGCCGAGGTAGTAGGTCGCCAGCTCGGTGGGGTCGCTGATCTGGTCGGGCTTTCGCGCCATGAGGCTCGACCACTCGCGGTCGAAGTCGATGAGCTGCTGCGCGACCGGCTGCCGCTCCGCGGAATAGGTCGACAGCAGGGCTGCGGGGCTGCGCCCGGTGAGCACGGAGCCCAGCTTCCAGCCGAGGTTGAAGCCGTCCTGCATCGACACATTCATACCCTGGCCGGCCTTCGCGCTGTGCGTGTGGCACGCGTCGCCCATGAGGAACACCCGCGGGTCGTGGCCCTCGCCGACGTCGACGTCGTCGAACTTGTCGGTGACGCGGTGACCGACCTCGTAGACGCTGTGCCAGGCGACCTGCTTCACGTCGAGGGAGTACGGATGCAGGATCTCGTTGGCGTGGCGGATGATCTGTTCGATCGGCGTCTGCCGAACGCGGTGGTGGTCGTCCTCGGGCACCTCGCCGAGGTCGATGTACATGCGGCACAGGTACCCGCCCTCGCGCGGGATGTGCAGGATGTTGCCCGCCGTCGAGGCGATGGCGCATTTGATGCGCCAGTCCGGGAAGTCGGTGTTCACCAGCACGTCCATGACGCCCCACGCGTGCGCCGAGATGCCGCCGAGGTGCTTGCGGCCGATCGCGTCGCGCACGCGCGAACGGGCGCCGTCTCCGCCGGCGACGTAGCGCGCCCGCACCGTGCGCTCCTGGCCGGCCCGGTCTCCCGCGACGTAGCGGATCCGCACCTCGACGGGATGGTCGCCCTCGTCGTGCACGGTGAGCCCCACGAACTCGACGCCGTAGTCGGGGACGATCCGGCCGGGGCCGTGCGCTGCCGCCTCGGCGAAGTAGTCGAGCACGCGCGCCTGGTTGACGATGAGGTGCGGGAACTCGCTGATCTTCAGCGCGTAGTCCTCGGTGCGGGTCGTCCGGATGATGTTGCGCGGATCCTCCGGGTCGGGGTTCCAGAAGTTCATCCAGCCGATGTTGTAGGCCTCGGCGACGATCCGGTCGGCGAAGCCGAAGGCCTGGAAGGTCTCCACGCTGCGCGGCTGGATGCCGTCTGCCTGGCCCAGCACGAGGCGGCCCTCGCGGCGCTCGATGATGCGCGTGGCGACCTCGGGGTACTGCGACAGCTGCGCGGCCAGCAGCATGCCGGCCGGCCCTGACCCGACCACGAGCACGTCCAGCTCGTCGGGGAGGTCGTCGGGCCGGTCGAGCCCGATCGCGGCGGCATCCTGTACCCGCGGGTCGCCGGAGACGTAGCCGTGGTGGTGGAACTGCATCGTCATCGAACCTCTTCCCTGCGGGAGCCTACGCCTTCGAGAGCCCGTAGACGGGGCTCTGCGCCTGCTCGGCCTCGTGGTCGGGACCGAGCGGGATGCCACGGCGATCGCGCAGCAGCAGCGTGCCGAGCAGGCCCAGGCCCGTCATCGCCGCGAGGTACACGGTGACGCCGGTGGTCGAGCCCGTGCTCTGCACGATCGCCTGCGCGATGGTCGGGGCGAACGCCCCGCCCAGGATCGCGCCGATCGCGTACGAGATCGACACCCCCGAGAAGCGGATGGATGCCGGGAACAGCTCCGTGTACAGCGCCGCCTGCGGCCCGTAGGTGAGACCGAGCCCCACGGTGAGCACGATCAGGGCGAGCGTGAGCATGCCGATCGCGCCGGTGTCGACCAGGGGGAACAGGAGCAGCGCGCCGACCAGCTGCAGCACCCAGCCGATCACGTACGTCGTGCGCCGGCCGATGAGGTCGGAGATCCAGCCGCCGATCCAGGTGAAGACGAGCCAGGAGGCCCCCGACAGGGTGACTGCTCCCAGCACGTCCGCGGGGGCGAGTCCGATCGGGCCCTCGGGGTCGGTCGCGTAGCGCTGGATGTAGCCTCCGGTGGTCATGTACCCGACCGCGTTGTTGCCGGCGAACACGAGCGCGGCGATGATCACGAGCACCGCGTGCTTGCGGAACAGCTGCACGATCGGCATCCGCGTCTGCTCCTTGCGCTCGGCGAGCTCGGTGAACACGGGGCTCTCCTCGACCCGGCGGCGGATGTATGCGCCGATCACGATCAGCACGACGGAGAGCAGGAACGGGATGCGCCATCCCCATTCGAGGAACCACTCCGGACCCGGGATCGCGACCAGCGCCATGATCCCGGAGGCCAGGAGCAGCCCGAGCGGCACCCCGATCTGCGGCGAGGCGCCGAACAGCCCGCGCTTGTCCTTGGGCGCGTGCTCGACGGCCATCAGGACCGCGCCGCCCCACTCACCGCCGGCGGAGATCCCCTGCACGATACGCAGCGTGATCAGCAGGATCGGAGCCGCTATGCCGATCGCGGCGTGGGTGGGGAGCAGCCCGACGAGAGTGGTGGAGGCCCCCATCAGCACGAGCGTGAGCATGAGCACAAGGCGCCGTCCGTACCGGTCTCCGAGGTGGCCCGCCAGGAACGCGCCGAGGGGGCGGAAGAGGAAGCTGATGCCGACGGTGAGGAACGAGAGCAACTGCGCGATGCCCTCTCCCGCCGGCGCGAAGAACAGGGTCGCGAACACGAGGCCCGCCGCCTGCGCGTAGATGAAGAAGTCGTACCACTCGACGGTCGTGCCGATGACGGTGGCGAACACGACTCGACGGCGATCCTGCGTCGTCGAGATGGTCCCCGTCGGCGTGAACCCTTCGGGAGTTGCTGCGCTCATGCTCTGCTCCTCTGCAGACTCGACGTCCTTGTCGCACCGGGCGAGCGTTCACCCGTCGGCGCAGGACTGATCATATACGATTTCAGATACGACGCAAGAGAGCGACGAGAACTCGACTATCCCTCCGGATAGCCGTACGCTCACGGCCAGGGAAGAACCAGAGGCGGTTGCTCATGGCACACGGGTCCACCACTCGGGCGGACACCCCCGGCGTGCGCGGGTTCTCACAGTTCTGCGCGACGGTGAACGACGCGTTCGTCCCGCTTCAGGTGCGCTCGGAGCAGCCGGAGTCGTTCCGCGGGTCGGTCCGGCATGTCAGCGCGGACGAGGTCCACGTGTCGCTCGTCGAGGCGACCGAGCACGTGGTCGAACGCACTCCCCTGCTCATCGCGACCGCACCGCGACGGTGCTACAAGGTCAGTCTGCAGCTGGACGGCCACGGGCTGCTCGTGCAGGACGGCCGCGAGACGCTGCTGCGCCCCGGCTCGCTCGCGATCTACGACACCGCCCAGCCGTACTCGCTCGCGTTCGACGGCCGGTTCCGCTCACTCGTGCTGATGTTCCCGTCGCATCTGGTCGACCTGCCCCTGGACGCGGTGGGCGCCCTCACGGCGACGCCCCTGGAGCACTCCGGCGGCGTGGGCGAGGTCATCGTCCCGCACCTGAAGACCCTCGCCGCGAACCTGGATGCCGTGCAGGGTCCCGCCGGCGGACGCCTGGCACGCGGCACGGTCGAGCTGATCGTGACGCTCCTGTCGCAGGAGCTCGCACAGGGGCGCGTCGCGGTGAGCCCTCGTCAGCAGCTGTTCGCCGACGCCCTCCGATACATCGACGCGCACCTGGCCTCGCCCGGGCTGGATCCGCGCAGCATCGCCGCCGCGCACTTCATCTCGCCGCGTCTGCTCCACGCGATCTTCCGCGAGAACGGGGCGACGGTCGCCACCTGGGTGCGCAGACGCCGCCTGGAGGAGTGCCGGGTCCGCCTGCGCGATCCGGCCTTCGACGCCCGCTCCGTCATGAGCATCGCGTCCGAGTGGTGCTTCACCGACGCGGCGTACTTCAGTCGCGCATACCGCTCGGAGTTCGGGTGCTCTCCGAGCGAGTCCCGCATCCGCACCTGATCGTGCGCGATCGGCACGCCCGCGTGCAGGATGGGACAAACCGAAGCGACCGACGCCCCCGACACTGAAACCGACCCAGGAGGACCCATGGACACCTACGAGACGCTGCTCGCCGCGATCGCTCCAGCAGACGGGCCCACCCGCGAGGTCCACGATCCGGCCACGGGCGAGCTCATCGCGTCGGTGCCCGTGCACGACCGCTCCCACCTCGACAAGGCGATCGCACGCGCCCGTGCCGCCCAGCCGGGCTGGGCGGCACTCGCCGACGAGGAGCGCTGCGGCATCCTCCAGCGCGTCGCCGACGCGATCGAGAGCTCCGCCGAGGCGCTCGCCCGCGTGCTGTCCCGGGAGCAGGGCAAGCCGTTGAACGGGCCGAACGCGCGCTTCGAGGTCGGCGCGTGCGCGGCGTGGCTGCGCGCGACCGCGGCCACGCCGCGACCCTCTGAGGTCGTCGTGGACGACGGCGAGACGTACGCGGAGCTCCACTACCGGCCCGTCGGGATCGTTGCGGCGATCACGCCGTGGAACTGGCCGATGATGATCGCCATCTGGCAGATCGCCCCCGCGCTGCGGATGGGCAACACCGTCGTCGCCAAGCCGTCGGAGTACACGACGCTGAGCGGTCTCGCACTGGCCGCGGTCATGAACGAGGTGCTCCCCGAGGGCGTCCTGAACGTCGTCGCCGGCGCGGGCGACATCGGCGCGGCGATCGTGGCCGACCCCGCGTTCGGCAAGATCATGTTCACCGGCTCGACGGCGACCGGGAGCCGCATCATCGAGAGCTCGGCGGGCAACATCACCCGGCTCACGCTGGAGCTCGGCGGCAACGACGCCGGCATCGTCCTGCCCGATGTCGATCCCGCCGCCATCGCGCAGGACCTGTTCTGGGGCGCGTTCATCAACACGGGCCAGACCTGTGCGGCGCTCAAGCGGCTCTATGTGCACGAGGACGTCTACGACGACGTGGTCGACGCGCTCGCCGGGGTCGCCGCGGCCATGCCCATGGGCGTCGGTCTCGACGAGGAGAACGTGCTGGGACCGCTGCAGAACCGGATGCAGTTCCAGGTCGTCGACCGGCTCGTCGAGGCGGCCAAGGCGTCCGGGGCCCGGGTGGTCATCGGCGGCGAGCCCGACCGCGACGCCCCGGGCTTCTTCTACCCGACGACGCTCGTGGCCGATATCGCCCCCGACAACCCTCTCGTCGTCGAGGAGCAGTTCGGCCCGGCGCTGCCGATCGTGCGGTACCGCGACCTCGAAGAGGTGATCGAGTGGGCCAACGCGCTCGATGTCGGACTCGGCGCATCCGTCTGGTCGGCCGACCGCGAACGCGCCGTCGAGATCGCCTCGCGCCTTCAGGCGGGGACGGTCTGGATCAACTCGCACGGCGGCGTGCACCCCTTCATCCCGTTCGGCGGGGTGAAGCGATCCGGCTACGGACTGGAGTTCGGCGTCGAGGGACTGAAGGCGGCGTCGGTGCCGCAGGTCATCAACGGCTGATCCGACAGGCCGCCGGCCGGGTCGGCCCGTGCCCGCGGCATCCGCTTGATCACCGCCGACGGATCATATACGATTTCAAATACAAATCGAGGGCAAGGGGGCTCATGACCACTCCAGCGGACACCCCTGACCGGCGATTCGCGGGGCTCCCCGGCCGGCCGGGCAAGATCGTGGCGGTGCACATCAGCTACGAGTCCCGCGCCGCCCAGCGGGGCAGACGCCCCGCGCAGCCCTCGTACTTCTTCAAGGCGTCGAGCTCCGTCGCCGCCTCGGGTGGCACGATCGAGCGCCCGCCCGGCACCGAGCTGCTCGCCTTCGAGGGCGAGATCGCGCTCGTCATCGGCACCGCGGCACGGCGCGTCCCGCTGGCATCCGCCTGGGACCACGTCGGCTGGATCACCGCCGCGAACGACTTCGGCCTCTACGACCTGCGCGCCGTCGACAAGGGCTCCAACGTCCGCTCGAAGGGTGGCGACGGATTCACCCCGATCGGCCCGCAGCTCATCGACGCGCGCACCGTCGACCCCGCCGCGGTGCGGCTGCGCACGTGGGTGAACGGCGAGCTCGTGCAGGACGACACGACGGCGGGACTCATCTTCCCGCTCGCCCAGTTCGTCGCCGACCTGTCCCAGCACTTCACGCTCGAGCCGGGCGACGTCATCCTCGCCGGCACGCCCGCCGGCTCGTCGGTCGTCGTGCCCGGAGATGTCGTGGAGGTCGAGATCGACGCGGGCGGCGCCTCATCGGGCCGACTGGTCACCACCGTCGTGCAGGGAGAGGGAGCGGGGTTCGACCCCGCGCTCGGATCGCTCCCCGCCGTCGACGACACACAGCGCGAGGAGGCGTGGGGATCGGCCGAGGCCGCCGGCCTGCCGGCGCGTCCACCGGCAACGACGGGGCTGACTCCCTCGTTGCGGGCCAAGCTGGAGGCGGTACCGGTCGCCGGGCTCTCGCAGCAGCTGCGCAAGCGCGGACTCGACAACGTCACGATCGACGGCGTGCGTCCCCTGCATCCGGAGCTGAAGCTCGTCGGCACCGCCCGCACCCTCCGCTTCGTCCCGAATCGCGAAGACCTCTTCGCGAGCCACGGCGGCGGCTACAACGCGCAGAAGCGCGCGTTCGACGCGGTCGGCGAGGGCGAGGTCGTCGTCATCGAAGCGCGCGGCGAGGCGGGGTCGGGCACGCTCGGGGACGTCCTCGCGATCCGCGCGCATGCCCGCGGCGCCGCCGGCGTCGTCACCGACGGGGGCGTGCGCGATGCGGATGCCGTGGCCGCCGTCGGCATCCCGGTGTACACCGCCGGCGCCCACCCCGCCGTGCTCGGACGCAAGCACGTGCCGTGGGACCACGACGTCACGATCGCGTGCGGCGGCACGACCGTCCAGCCCGGCGACGTCGTCGTCGGCGACGCCGACGGCGTGATCGTCATCCCGCCCGCCCTCGCCGAGGAGGTCGCCGACGCGGCCCTCGCGCAGGAGGAGGAGGACGCCTGGATCGCCGCCCGCGTCGCCGAGGGGCATCCCGTCGACGGGCTGTTCCCGATGAACGCGCAGTGGCGCGCCCGCTATGACCGCGACAGGTCGACGCGATGATCCAGCTGCCGGGTGAGAACGCCACGAGCAAGTCGCAGGACGCGTACCGCTGGATCAAGGAGCGCATCGCCGCGGGCGACTTCACCCCGGGGTACCGGCTCGTGCTCGGCACCATCGCCGGCGAGCTCGACATGAGCGTCGTGCCCGTCCGGGAGGCGATCCGGCAGCTCGAGGCGGAGGGCCTGGTGACCTTCGAGCGCAACGTCGGCGCGCACGTGTCGATGGTCGACGACTCCCAGTACCGCTACAGCATGCAGTCGCTGTCCATCCTGGAGGGCGCAGCGACAGCGCTCGCGGCCCGTCGCCTCCGGGCGGACGACCTCCGGCGCGCCCGTGAGATCAACGCCCTCATGATCGAGACGCTCGACCACTTCGACCCCCGGGCCTTCACGTCGCTGAACCAGGAGTTCCACGCGACCCTGTACGGGGAGTGCGCCAACCCCCGCCTGCTCGAGCTCGTCGCATCGGAATGGAGCCGGCTCGGCAACCTGCGCGAGTCGACCTTCAGCTTCGTGCCCGGCCGGGCCGCGGAGTCCGTGCGCGAGCACGAGAACATCGTCGGGCTCATCGAGACCGGCGCTCCCCTCGGCGAGATCGAGAAGGCGGCCCGGCGACACCGATCGGCCACTCTCGACGCCTACCTGATCCACGAGCATCCCGACGAGACGCTCGGACTGCCCGCCTTCTGATCCGTCCCAAAGGAGTCACGATGTCCGACACCGCCCCCGCGCTTGATCGCCGCCACATCCCGGCCGACCTGCCCGACCGCATCCGCCACTACATCGACGGCGCGTTCGTCGACTCCGCCGACGGCGACACGTTCGACGTGCTCGAACCGGTCTCCAACGAGGTGTACGTGCAGGCGGCGGCCGGCAAGAAGGCCGACATCGACCGCGCCGTAGCCGCCGCCCGGCGCGCGTTCGCCGACGGCCCGTGGCCGAAGATGCTCCCCCGGGAGCGGTCCCGCGTGCTGCACCGCATCGCCGACATCGTCGAGTCGCGCGACGCCCGCCTCGCCGAGCTGGAGTCGTTCGACTCGGGGCTGCCGATCACACAGGCGCTCGGCCAGGCCCGCCGCGCCGCGGAGAACTTCCGCTTCTTCGCGGATCTGATCGTCGCGCAGGCCGACGACACCTTCAAGGTCCCGGGTCGGCAGATCAACTACGTCAACCGCAAGCCCATCGGCGTCGCGGGGCTCATCACCCCGTGGAACACGCCGTTCATGCTGGAGTCGTGGAAGCTCGGGCCGGCGCTGGCCACAGGCAACACGGTCGTGCTCAAGCCCGCCGAGTTCACGCCGCTGTCCGCGTCGCTGTGGGCGGGCATCTTCGAGGACGCGGGGCTCCCGCAGGGCGTGTTCAACCTCGTCAACGGACTGGGCGAGGATGCCGGCGACGCCCTGGTGAAGCATCCCGACGTGCCGCTCATCTCGTTCACCGGCGAGAGCCGCACGGGCCAGATCATCTTCGGCAACGCCGCCCCGTACCTCAAGGGCCTGTCGATGGAGCTCGGCGGCAAGAGCCCGGCGGTCGTCTTCGACGACGCCGACCTCGACGCCGCGATCGACGCGACGATCTTCGGGGTGTTCTCGCTCAACGGCGAGCGCTGCACCGCAGGCAGCCGCATCCTCGTGCAGCGGGGCGTCTACGACGAGTTCGTCGAGCGCTACGCCGCGCAGGCGCGGCGCGTGCGAGTGGGCTACCCGCACGACCCCGCGACCGAGGTCGGCGCGCTCGTGCACCCCGAGCACTTCGAGAAGGTCATGAGCTACGTCGAGTTCGGCAAGGGCGAAGGGCGCCTGGTCGCCGGCGGCGGGAGACCTGCGGGCTTCGAGTTCGGCAACTTCGTCGCCCCGACAGTGTTCGCCGACGTGGCCCCGACCGCGCGCATCTTCCAGGAGGAGATCTTCGGCCCCGTGGTCGCGATCACCCCGTTCGACACCGATGAGGACGCCCTGGCCCTGGCCAACGACACCAGGTACGGCCTGGCCGCCTATGTGTGGACCAACGACCTCAAGCGCGCACACAACTTCGCCCAGTCGGTGGAGGCCGGCATGGTGTGGCTCAACTCCAACAACGTGCGGGACCTGCGCACCCCGTTCGGAGGTGTCAAGGCATCGGGACTGGGGCACGAGGGCGGATACCGCTCGATCGACTTCTACACCGATCAGCAGGCCGTGCACATCACGCTCGGCAAAGTGCACAACCCGACCTTCGGCAAGAACTGACCCCTCGGAAGCAAGGACGCTGACATGACCACCCGCGACGACATGACCCTGACGTCATCCGGCTTCTACGTGAGCCAGGAGGCGCCGATCCGCAGCGACGATCCGATCCCGACGCCCAGCTGCCCTCCGCCGGACGTGCTGCGCTGCGCGTACATGGAGCTCGTCGTGACAGACCTCGCCGCATCGCGGGTGTTCTACGTGGACGTGCTCGGCCTGCACGTGACCGAGGAGGACGACGAGGCGATCTACCTGCGCTCGACGGAGGAGTTCATCCACCACAACCTGGTGCTGCGCCAGGGTCCGGTCGCGGCGGTGGCCGCCTTCAGCTACCGGGTGCGCACCCCCGGCGATCTCGACCGCGCCGTGGCGTTCTACACCGAGCTCGGCTGCGACGTGCGACGCAACCCGGACGGCTGGACGAAGGGCATCGGCGACTCGGTGCGGGTGACCGATCCGCTCGGCTTCCCGTACGAGTTCTTCCACGCAACCGACCACGTGGAGCGGCTGTCGTGGCGCTACGACCTGTACAGCCCCGGTGAGCTCGTGCGCCTCGACCACTTCAACCAGGTCACCCCCGACGTCCCGCGGGCAGTCGGCTACATGCAGGACCTCGGCTTCCGCGTCACGGAGGACATCCAGGACGAGGAGGGCACCGTGTACGCGGCGTGGATGCGCCGCAAGCCCACCGTGCACGACACCGCGATGACCGGCGGCGACGGCCCGCGCATGCACCACGTGTGCTTCGCGACGCACGAGAAGCACAACATCCTCGCGATCTGCGACAAGCTCGGCGCGCTGCGGCGCTCCGACGCGATCGAACGGGGCCCCGGCCGCCACGGCGTCTCGAACGCGTTCTACCTGTACCTGCGCGACCCCGACGGACACCGCGTCGAGATCTACACGCAGGACTACTACACCGGCGACCCGGACAACCCGGTGGTCACGTGGGACGTGCACGACAACCAGCGCCGCGACTGGTGGGGCAACCCCGTCGTGCCGAGCTGGTACACCGACGCCTCGCTCGTGCTCGACCTCGACGGGAACCCGCAGCCGGTCATCGCGCGCACCGACTCGTCGGAGATGGCCGTCACGATCGGCGCGGACGGCTTCTCGTACACTCGCACCGACGACGAGCAGCTGCCGGAGTGGAAGCAGGGCGAGTACAAGCTCGGCCACCAGCTCTGAGGCCTGTCGGCCCGGCCGGCCCGGCCGGGCCGGCCACAACGGAAAGGAACCCGAGGATGCTCGACCCCGACACCATCGCGGCGATCGCCGACGAGCTGGCCGAGGCCGACCGCACGCACCGCCTCATCCCGCGCATCACGAGCCGCTACCCTGACGCGACGGTCGAGGACTCGTACGCGATCCAGGGCGTGTGGCGCGACGCGCAGGTGCGGGCAGGCCGGCGCCTGGTCGGTCGCAAGATCGGCCTGACCTCGAAGGCGATGCAGCAGGCCACCGGCATCGACGAGCCCGACTACGGCGTCATGTTCGACGACACGGTGTGGGAGAACGGCGCGCGGATCCCGGTCGACCGGTTCACGAACGTCCGCATCGAGGTGGAGCTCGCCTTCGTCCTCAAGGAGCCGCTGGAGGGCCCTGCCTGTTCGCTGTTCGACGTGCTGCGGGCGACCGAGTTCGTCACCCCCGCGCTGGAGATCCTCAACTCGCACATCGAGCTTGAGGGCCGGACGATCGTCGACACGATCAGCGACAACGCCGCCTACGGCGGCATGGTGCTCGGCGGCAACCCCATGCGACCCGACGAGCTCGACCTGCGCTGGGTGTCGGCGCTCCTGTACCGCAACGAGACGATCGAGGAGACCGGCGTCGCCGCCGGCATCCTCAACCACCCGGCGACGGGCGTGGCGTGGCTGGCGAACAAGCTCCACCAGCACGGGGCGCGCCTGGAGGCGGGCGAGATCATCCTGGCCGGCTCGTTCACCCGGCCGCTGTGGGTCTCGCGCGGCGACAGCGTGCTGTGCGACTACGGACGGATGGGGACGATCGCGTGCCGGTTCGTCTGAGGCCGACCTTCCGCGAGGCGCTGGCCGCGGCATCCCGTCCCCTCGTCGGGATGTGGGTGTGCTCGGGCTCGCCCCTGGTCGCCGAGATCTGCGCCGGGGCGGGGCTCGACTGGCTGCTCGTAGACATGGAGCACTCCCCCAACGGGCTGGAGTCGGTCCTGGCACAGCTGCAGGCCGTCGCCGCCGAGCCGGTGACCCCGGTCGTGCGCGTGCCGATCGGCGACGTCGTCACGATCAAGCAGGTGCTCGACCTCGGTGCGCAGAACCTGCTCGTCCCGATGATCTCCACCGCCGACGAGGCGCGCGAGATCGTGACGGCGGTGCGCTACCCGCCCCGCGGGCGTCGCGGCGTCGGCTCGGCGCTGGCCCGCTCGGCGCGCTGGAACCGGGTCGAGCGGTATCTTGCGGATGCCGACACTCACGTCTCGCTGTTCGTGCAGGTCGAGACGGCCGAGGGCATCGCCAACGCCGCTGCGATCGCCGCCGTCGACGGGGTCGACGGCGTGTTCGTCGGCCCGAGCGACCTGGCCGCCTCGATGGGCGTGCTCGGCCAGCAGACCCACCCCGACGTGACCGCCGCGGTGCTGAGCGCGTTCGAGGCGGTGCGCGGCGCGGGAAAGCCGGTCGGCGTCAACGCCTTCGACCCCGCCGTCGCCCAGGCGTACGTCGACGCCGGGGCGTCCTTCGTGCTGGTGGGCGCCGACGTCGCGATGCTCGCACGCGGCTCCGAGGCGCTCGCCGCACGCTGGGTGCCGGCCGCCGACGACTCGCCACGCGCGTCTTACTGACGCGGCGGCGGAGCTCTCGCTCAGGGGATCATCCGGCTCATCGCCTCGGCGAAGGGCGCGAGCCTGGCTGCCACGTAATCATCGAGATCGTCTGTGGGCCGCTCCCGGTCCGACCAGCGGATGCTCGCGCTGCTGGACACCGCCAGCAGCGCCTCGACGACATCCCGCACGACCTCCTCGTCCGTGCCCGGCGATCGCCGCCGCGCATAGTCGCGCAGCAGCTCGACCGCGTCATCGGTTCGAGCCCTGATCACCGCGCGCAGCTCGTCGTCGCTGCGGGCGATCCGCCACCGCAGGGCGAGCGCATCGTGCTCGGCACGGGTGTAGCCCAGCGCCGCCACGATCGCCGCCGCCAGCGCGGCGACCACGCCGAGACCCTCGCTCGCTGCCAATGCCGCCCGCACGCGGTCGACGCTGGCATCGACCTCGTCGCTCATCAGGTCGCGCTTGGCGGGGAAGTAGTGAAACAGCGTCGTGCGGCTGATGCCGACGGCATCCGCGATCTGCTGCAACGAGGTCGCCGCGTACCCCTGACGAAGAAACAGCGTGCGAGCGGCATCCCGGATCTGCTCGTGCGTGGTCTCGCGGGGCCTGCCCCGTCCGCGCCCGCTCAATCGCAACCGTCTCTCGCCTCAATTAATGAACACTGTTAGGATAATGCACATCCGTGGGAACCGCCACGTCTCGCCCCGCACACCATCAGGGAGATCACCATGAAATCCGTGCGCATCACCGCCCCCGAGGTCAACGAATGGGTCGAGATCGACACGCCCACCGCAGGACCGGCCGACGTGCTCCTGAAGATCAAGGCGTGCGGCATCTGCGGCTCCGACGCCTTCTACACCCACAACGGCGGAATCCCGCCCCGCATCGGCGCCACGCCTCTCGGCCATGAGCCCGCCGCCGAGGTCGTCGAAGTCGGCGCGGACGTCACCGGCTTGAAGGTCGGCGATCACGTCGTCATCGACACGATGGCGTTCACCGACGGGCTCCTCGGCTCGGGCGGCGCGCAGGGCGCGCTCTCCGAGTACGTCGTCGTCCTCGACGCTCAGCCCGGCCGGCAGCTCAGGGTCATCCCCGAGCACGTGCCCTGGGAGGTCGCCGCGCTCAACGAGCCCATGGCCGTCGCCTACCACGCCGTCAACCGCACCGACCCGGCACCCGGCGACAAGGTCGTCGTCTTCGGCGCCGGGCCGATCGGCCTGGGCGCCGTGCTCGGCTATCGCCGGCGAGGCGCGTCGCACATCGTCGTCGTCGACATCATCCCCTCGCGCCTGGACAAGGCGCTGCAGATCGGCGCGGATGCCGTGATCAACTCCGCCGAAGAGGACCTCGCAGCCCGGCTCATCGAGCTGCACGGCGACGGCGCGAGCGCCTTCAACCGAGGAGCACGCTCGGGCACCGACATCTTCCTCGACGCCGCCGGCGCGCCGTCGATCCCGCCGACGGCGGCGGGGTTGGCCAAGCACGATGCGACCCTCGGCATCGTCGCGGTCCACAAGCGTCCCGTCGAGCTCGACTTCGGATCGATCCTCGCCTCGGAGCTCAACCTCGTCTGGTCGATGGGCTACCCCACCGAGATCTTCGAGGTCACCGACGACATCATCGAGAACTGGGAGAAGTACGCCCTCATCATCAGCGACCGCCTTCCCTTCGACCGCGCGCTGGAGGCGCTGGAGCTGGCGAAGACCCCGGGAGCGGCCGACAAGGTCGTCGTCACCTTCTGACCGGGGGATAGATGGCGGAGACGGAGGGATTTGAACCCTCGGTCCCCGTGAGGGGACTCCACCTTAGCAGGGTGGTGCACTAGGCCTGACTATGCGACGTCTCCAGGCATCCGGTCGCGAACGGGCGGATGCGCCTGTCCATGATAGCCAATGGATGCCGCCTCGCTGACACGCTCGTCCCGGGTGTGCGGCCTGCCAGGCGTGCGGCGTGCGGCGTGCGGCGCGCCAGGTTGGCCCGTTCGGTCGTGCGGGCGGCATCCGGCGACACTTTGCGCCAGGTAACGCCGGCTCGCGCGCCACCGGTGGGCGCGTCTGGTCACGCGGGGCCCACGGGGCGACCAGACGCGCCAACTCAACCCCGGCGCGTCTGGTCGCGACGCGCCCGCACTGCGGCAGAACGCGCCACGTTTGCGTTGCGAAGAACCCGCGGCGCCGGCGGGACGCTCCCACCTCGCGTCAGCGGAGGTTGCCGTTGGAGCAGGTCTCCTGCGCGGCCGTCTGCCCGGTGATCTCCGGCGGCAGCTCGATCGCCGTCTCCGTGGCCTGCGGCGTGGGCGTCGCGGACGGATCGGTGGTCCCGGGGGTCGCCGGCTCCACCACGACGACGCCGTCGCCCTGACTCACGTCTCCGGTCAGCTTCAGCGGCTGGTTGGCCGCGAGCGCGGCCCACAACGCATCCGCCGCGTCATAATCGGGCACGACCCGGTTCGGGTCGTTCGGGTCCTCGTAGACCGGGTACTGGAGGAACACGATCTCGTCGAACGGCACGTTCTTGACCGCGAGGGCGATCTGCGCGAGAGCCATCGGGTTGGTCAGCGACTGCGACGGGGTCACGTTGTCGACCGCGACCCTGGCGAGCTTCAGGAGCGTGGCCGGATTGGAGAGCACCTCCTCGCTCACGAGCTTGCGAGCCAGCCGAGACATGTACTGCTGCTGGTTCGAGATGCGACCGAGGTCCCCGCCGTTGCCCACGCCGTAGCGCGTGCGGAGGAACTGCAGCGCGCTGACGCCCGCCAGCGTGTGGTTGCCCGCCTCCAGGTCGAGCCCCGTGTTGGGGTCGTAGATGCCGCTGGCCAGACACACCTCCACGCCGCCGATCGCGTTGGTGATCTCGATGACCCCGCCCCACGTGACCTTCGCCGCGTACTGGATGTCGAGCCCGGTGAGCTGCGAGACCGTCTTCACGACGCACCCGAGCTGCCCGTAGACGTATGCCGTGTTGAGCATGTCATACGTGTCGCCGGTGTCCTCGCCATCCGCGTTCGTGCATGCAGGGATGTCGATCATCAGGTCGCGCGGGAACGAGATGACGGTGACACGGCGCGGCTCGTCGGAGATGTGCAGGAGCAGGTTGACGTCGTTGAGCTCCTCGTCGGCCTCGGGGCCCTCGCAACGGTCACCGAAGATGTCCGCATAGGCGGGCTCACAGGCATCCGTCCCGGCCAGGAGCAGGTTCACGCCGCCCTCGATGGCGCCGATGTCCGGAGGCACGGCATCCTGCCCCTCCAGGTCGACCGCGTCCTTCGTGAAACTCGTCGTGAAATCGAAAGCGGCGTAGGCGGCCACGCCCGCGCCGGAGACGACGATCACGCCGAGAGCGACCCCGATCATCGTGAGCAGCTGGCGCAGCGGATGCGGCGTCCTCAACATGCCATGGCGGGCGACCGGGCGCCGTCGATGCGACCGCGTCGTGGTCACGGGCCTCTCGCTCACGAGTGTCCTCTCGGGTGGGGTATGGCTCTCCAGCGCCCCCGTGGCGCTCCAGGAAGCCGGCGGAGGGTGTGGGATTCGAACCCACGGGACATTGCTGCCCACTGGTTTTCAAGACCAGGTCCATCGGCCGCTCGGACAACCCTCCCGAGGGATGCCGCGGCATCCCTCGAACAGGCGTCGAGTCTAGTCGACGGACCCCCGCCCATTCTGGGACAGGCCCGCTGGAGACACGCTGAACACGCCCTCAGAGCATGCCGAGCACGGCGGCCACGCCGCCCGCGTGCACCGACGCGGTGGTCTCCGGCGCCTCGCGCCTGACCTCATCCGGCCCCTGCGCCATCGCGATCGCCCGCCCGCCGTGCTCGCGCGCCCAGCGGAACATGCCGACGTCGTTGCGGCCGTCGCCCATCACGAGCACGTGCGCGGGGTCGATGCCCAGCCACGTGCGCACGCGCTCCAGCGCGGTGGACTTGTCCACGCCGTGCGGGGCGATGTCGAGCCACGCCGACCAGCCCACCGCGTAGGAGACCTGGTTCAGGCCGATGCGTGCGACGAGGTCGACGAAGTCCCTGTCGTCGTCCTGCGGCGAGACCACCACGACACGGCAGACCGGCTGCCCGCCCAGCTCGTCGAACGGCACGCGCCGCGCCGCACGCAGGTTCCAGTCCGGCAACGGGTCGGTGTAGAGCCGCTCCCCGTCGGGCAGCTCGACCATGTAGTTCGCGTCGGGGAGGTGGGCGCGGAGCATCGACAGCACCTCGGCGGGATGGAACGTCTCCACCCGGAACCGCTCGTAATGCGCCTCGTCGGCATCGACGCGTCGCATGATCACCGCGCCGTTGGAGCACACGACGTACTCCGGCGCCATCGCCAGCACGCGCAGGATGCCGCGGGTGCCCTCCCAGCTGCGACCGGTGGCGAGCATGACCTCGTGGCCGGCGCGGTGGGCGTGGGCGACGGCATCCACCACCCCCGGGCTGAGCGACTCGTCCTCCAGGATGACGGTGCCGTCGATGTCGAGCACGATGAGCAGTCGCTCGGTGGGCACGTCGGGGTTCTCGGTGTCGTCGGCGAGATCCTCGACGAGCCGCGCAGCCCTGGTCGACTGCACGACCTCGACGCTGCCCGTGGCAGGCAGGCGTTGCATGCTCATGTGAGCGGCTCCAGCACGTCGACGCCTCCGAGGTAGGGCCGCAGCACCTCGGGCACGACCACCGACCCGTCGGCGCGCTGATGGGTCTCCAGGAGCGCGACGATCCAGCGGGTCGTCGCGAGCGTGCCGTTGAGGGTCGCCACATGCTGCGTGCGTCCTCCGTCCGGGCGGTGCCGGATGTCGAGGCGGCGCGCCTGATAGGTCGTGCAGTTCGATGTCGAGGTGAGCTCGCGATACGCGCCCTGGGTGGGCACCCAGGCCTCGATGTCGTATTTGCGCGCGGCACTGGAGCCGAGGTCGCCCGCGGCCACGTCGATGACGCGGTAGGCGAGGCCGAGGTCCTGCAGCATGCGCTCCTGCAGCTCGACGAGGCGGTCGTGCTCGGCCTCGGCGTCGTCGGGGGCGACGTAGACGAACATCTCCAGCTTGTTGAACTGGTGCACGCGGATGATGCCGCGCGTGTCCTTGCCGTGCGAGCCGGCCTCGCGCCGGTAGCACGTCGACCAGCCCGCGTAGCGCTTGGCCCCGGCGCTCAGGTCGAGGATCTCGCCCATGTGATAGCCGGCCAGCGGCACCTCGCTCGTGCCCACCAGGTAGAGGTCGTCGTCGTCGAGACGGTAGACCTCGCCGGCGTGCTTACCGAGGAATCCGGTGCCGCGCATGACCTCCGACCGCACGAGCGTCGGCGGGATCATCGGTACGAACCCGGCATCGAGGGCGCGCTGCATCCCGAGGGACAGGAGCGCATACTCCAACCGGGCCCCGACGCCGGTGAGGAAGTAGAAGCGGCTGCCCGACACCTTCGTGCCGCGCTCCACATCGATCGCGCCGAGCAGCTCGCCGAGGGCGAGATGATCGCGCGGCTCGAAGTCGAAGACCACCGGCTCGCCGTGCGTGCGCAGCGTGATGAAGTCGTCCTCGCCCCCGGCGGGGACGCCCTGGAGCACGACGTTCTCGATGGCGTCGAGGGCCTCGGCGGCGTTCTCCTCGGCGACGGAGGCCGCGTGCTGTGCCTGCTTGACGCGCGCGCTGAGCGCCTTGGCCTCCGCCACGAGGGCGGCCTTCTCGTCTTTCGACGCCCGCGCGACGAGCTTGCCGTGGGCGTTCTGGAGGGCCCGCAGCTCCTCGAACGCGGTGATCGCGGCGCGCCGGGCGCGGTCGGCGGCCAGCGCCTCGTCCACCGCGGCGACCGACTCCCCGCGCGCCTGCTGGGAGCGCTTGACGAGGTCGGGATTCTCACGCAGGAGGGCCGGGTCGATCATCCGACCAGCCTAGTCCGGCCGGCCGCGGCGCCCGAAGCGGCGACGGAGCGAGCCCTGCCGGCTCCCGCCGCCGTCACCCGCCGGCGGTGTCCCGCTTACATGGTGAATCGGTCCTCGGGGCCCCGGAGCCACCTGCCTACGGCACTTCGCCCTGTAAGCGGGACACAAGTCCGGCGGGTATCGTGGGGCGCATGGTCGGCCGGTCGCGCTCCGCGGGACGGGCGGCGCTCGTCTACAACCCGACCAAGGTCGATAAGAAGGCCCTGCGCGCGGACGTACGCCGACTGTCGAACGAAGCCGGCTGGGCCTCGCCGCTGTACTTCGAGACCACCGTGACCGACCTCGGCGCCGGCGTGGCCCGACGTGCGCTGGCCGCCGGAGCGGATGCTGTGCTCGTCGCCGGCGGAGACGGCACCGTACGCGCGGTGAGCGAGGCGATGAACGGCTCCGGCGTGCCGCTGACGATCGTGCCCAGCGGCACCGGAAACCTGCTCGCACGCAATCTCCGCCTTCCGCTCTACGACCGGGACCTGATGATCCGCACCGCCTTCGCTTCCCGCACCCGCGCGATCGATGTCGGCGTCGTCCGCCTGACCCGGGCGGACGGTGCGAACGAGGAGCGCGCGTTCGTCGTGATGGGAGGCATCGGCCTCGACGCCGCGATGATCGCCAACACGAGCGGCGACCTGAAGAAGCGCGTCGGCTGGGTCGCCTACGTCGACGGAGCCGCGCGCTCGCTCGTGGGCGCGAAGCCCTTCCCGGTCATCTACCAGCTGCCCGGCCATCGGATGCACCGCGCGCAGGTGCAGAGCATCCTGTTCGCCAACTGCGGGACACTGCCGGCGGGGCTGGAGCTGATCCCCGAGGCGTCGGTCTCGGACGGTCAGCTCGACGTGGCCGTGTTTCAGCCGAAGGGGCCTCTGGGCTGGCTGCTGGTGTGGCGTCGGGTGGCGTGGGACAACAGCGTGCTGCGGCGCTTCCGTGCGGGGCAGCGCGTGCTCGCGCTGCGCACGAAGGACAACGCGGTGCGCTACGCGCGCGGCACCGGGATCGACGTCGCGACGCAGAGCGCCCAGCCGGTGCAACTGGACGGCGACGAGTTCGGCGCGGCCGTGCACGTGCACTGCCGCGTGGACCACGGCGGGCTGCTGGTGACCGTCCCGGAGGGCTACCGCATCGGGACGTGAGCTGGGACGGGCCGCGGTCTCGCCCGAAATGGTGGCCGCACCAAGGCTGGATTGCGCTCGGACAGCCCAGCTCACCGCCTTCCGCCGCATTCAGCCTTCGTTCGGGCCGCATAACTCCCGTGCCCCCGTCCGTGACCGCAGGGCGGACGGTGCTCGACGCGGAATACCCCGGATGCCGGGCCTCGTTGTCCTCGGAGATGGCTGCCTCCCCCGCTCCCGCCCTCTCGGTCCTCGACCTCGTACCGGTGCGCACCGGGCAGACCAGCGCGCAGGCGGTCGCGGCCTCGCTCGCGCTCGCGCGTCGCGCCGACGAGCTCGGCTACCGCCGCTACTGGTTCGCCGAGCACCACAACATGCCTGCCGTCGCCTCGACCACCCCGCCGGTGCTCGCGGCGGCCGCCGCGGCGCGCACGGACCGCATCCGCGTCGGCTCGGGCGGGGTGATGCTGCCCAACCACTCCCCGCTCGTGGTGGCGGAGCAGTTCGCCGCGCTGGAGGCCCTCGCCCCGGGGCGCATCGACCTCGGCATCGGTCGCGCGCCGGGGAGCGACCCGGTGATCACGCAGCTGCTGCGGATGTCGGGCACCATCAGCGACGTGGAGCGCTTCCCCGACCACATCCGCGACATCCTCGCGCTCGCCTCGGACAAGGGGGCCACGCTGCGGTTCACCTCGGGCGGCACCTACGACGTGCACGCGACCCCCGCGGCCACGACCACGCCGGAGGTGTGGCTGCTCGGATCGAGCGACTACTCCGCGCAGCTCGCGGCGGCGCTCGGCCTGCCCTACGTCTTCGCGAACCACTTCTCCGGCACCGGACTGGAGCGCGCACTGGACCTGTACCGCACGCAGTTCCAGCCTTCGGCGCTCCTCGAGCGCCCGCGCACCTTCCTCACCGCGAACGCCGTCGCCGCCGCGACCGGTGCTCTGGCCGAGGAGCGCATGCTGCCGCAGGCCCGCATGATGGCGCGGCTGCGCGGCAACCTGCCGCTCGTCGCCCTCGAGACCGTGGAGCAGGCGGCCGAGGCCGAGGCATCCGATCACCTGGCAGCGCCCCTGATCGAGGGCCTCCGCCGTCGCTGGTTCGTCGGCACCGGCCCTGACGTCCGTGCCGGGCTCGCCGCGTTCGCCGCCGAGCACGGTGTGGACGAGGTCATGGTGTCGCCGGTCGCGGCGGCCCATGACGACGATCCGATGGATGCCACGCCCGCCCGCGTCGAGACGCTCGAGCTCCTCGCGGTCTGAGCGCCGCGAACGTCGCGCGCGACGGCCTTCTCGCAAGGCCGGCATCCCCTCTTTCCTTCGAGCCAGGTCGTGGATATAGTGATATCACTTTAAACTGATATCACTTTTCGAGGAGCGGTCATGAGCAGCACAGGCACACCCACCGGATCGGTGCTCCCGGCCGCAGCGCGTAACCCGCTCGGACGCGTCGCCCTGATCGTCGCGATCGTCCAGGTGCTCGGCGGCCTCGCGTGGACGATCATCCAGCCCACCGTTATCGCACAGGCCGCGGCGGCCGCCCTGGCGACCCCGACGGATCCGTCGAACCCGATGCCGCCGGGCCTCGCGACGCAGGGCATGATCACGACGGGCGTCAACATCGCGCTGTTCGTGCTGGCCCTGGTCGCGCTGATCCTCGGCATCGTCGCGTGCCGCCGCTCGGGCCTTCCCAGGCTCGGCGGCGCCATCGCCATCGGCGTCGGCGGCGCCGCGGTCGCAGGCTACGCGGGTCTGCTGATCGGCAGCCTGGTCCTCACGCTCACGTTGGCCGGGTCGGTCACCCCGTAGCGCGGCGCACCGCAGCACGCGTGGGCGGGCTACCGGTCGGGCTCGCCGGAGAGGAGACCGCGCAGCCAGTCCCGCGCCTCCACGAACACCTCGTCGGAGTACCGGTCCGGGTAGCGAACGATCGCCCGGTCGGCCCGCGGGTACGAGCCGAGGAACGTCACCTTCGGACTGAACCGGCGAAGCCCCAGCAGCGCGTCGGCCATGCGCTCGTCCTCGATATGGCCGTCGGCGTCGATCACGAAGCGGTAGCGGCCGAGCGCATCGCCGATCGGACGGGACTCGATGAGCGACAGGTTGATGCCGCGCGTGGAGAACTGCTCCAGCAACTCCAGCAGCGCGCCGGGATGGTCGTCGGGCAGCTCGGCGATGAGCGAGGTCTTGTCCGCCCCGGTCGGCGGCGGGGGCGCCACGGTGCGGCTCACGAGCACGAACCGCGTCACAGCGTTCGGGTTGTCGCCGATGTCCTCGGCCAGCAGCTCCAGCTCGTGATGATCGAGGATGCCGGGGGGCGCGATTGCGGCATCCGCATCACTCGTGCCGTCGACCAGGCCCACCGCCGAAGCCACGTTGCTCGCCGCAGGCAGGTGCGCGTGTGCGGGGAGCGCCCCGGTGAGCCACTGCAGGCACTGCGCGTAGGCGACCGGATGCGCGGCCACGAGAGTCACGTCCTCCAGCCGCGCGCCCGGACGCCCGACCAGCACGAAGCTGACCGGCACGAGGTACTCCCCCACGATCCGCAGGCCCGGCATGGTGGCCAGGGCATCCTGCGCGGTGGACACGCCGCCGTCGATCGAGTTCTCGATCGCGATCATCGCGGCATCCGCGCGCCCGGCGACCACGTCGCCCAGCGCCTCGCCGACGTTGCGCACCGGCCGCCAGGTCTGGTCGCGCGCCTCGGGCACCTGGCCGAGGGCCACCTCGGTGAAGGTCCCCGCCGGACCCAGGTAGCTGTACACGCGGCGGACGGCGTCGTCGGAGGGGCAGGTCACGGATAGAGCCTAGCCCTGACGTGCGCAGGCGCAGGCGCGGTGACAGACTGATCCCATGAGCCGTGCTGGACAGCCCGCCGAGGCATCCGACCTCGTCGACATCGATGAACTGATCACCGCCTACTACGACCGCAAGCCCGACGCGTCGATCCCCGAGCAGCGGGTCGCCTTCGGCACGAGCGGCCATCGTGGCTCGTCGCTGTCGACGAGCTTCAACGAGGACCACATCCTCGCCACGACCCAGGCGATCGTGGACTACCGGAGCGCCCAGGGGATCGCGGGTCCCCTGTTCCTCGGTCGCGACACGCACGGGCTGTCGCTGCCCGCCGAGCGCACCGCGGTCGAGGTGCTCGTCGCCAACGGCGTGGACGTGCGCACCGACGCGCGCGACGCGTGGGTGCCGACCCCGGCGCTCAGCCACGCGATCCTCGCCTACAACCGCGGGCGGGCGCTCAACGATCCGGGCCGGGCCGACGGCATCGTGGTCACGCCGTCGCACAATCCGCCGCGCGACGGCGGCTTCAAGTACAACCCGCCCAACGGCGGCCCCGCCGACACCGACGCCACCGGCTGGATCGCGAACCGCGCGAACGAGCTGATCGCCGCGGGGCTTGCGGGTGTCAAGCGCACCCGTCACGCCGACATCCCCGTCGGCCGGGTCGGCTCGTACGACTTCCGCGAGGCGTACGTCGCGGATCTGGATAACATCATCGACGTCGCGGCGATCCGGGACGCGGGGGTGCGCATCGGCGCCGACCCGCTGGGCGGCGCCTCGGTCGAGTACTGGGCCCTCATCGGCGAGCGCTACGGCCTGAACCTCACGGTCGTCAACCCCGAAGTCGACCCGACCTGGCGGTTCATGACGCTCGACTGGGACGAGAAGATCCGCATGGATCCTTCGTCGCCCTCCGCCATGGCCGCGCTCGTCGCGCGCCGCGACCAGTTCGACGTGCTGACCGGCAACGACGCGGATGCCGATCGCCACGGCATCGTGACCCCCGATGCGGGGCTCATGAACCCGAACCACTATCTCGCGGTGGCGATCGACTACCTGTACCGCAACCGTCCGGGCTGGCCGGCGGATGCCGCGATCGGCAAGACCCTCGTCTCGTCGATGATCATCGACCGCGTCGCCGAGTCGCTCGGGCGGCAGCTCATCGAGGTGCCGGTGGGCTTCAAGTGGTTCGTCCCGGGCCTGCTCGACGGATCGGTCGCGTTCGGCGGCGAGGAGTCGGCCGGCGCTTCGTTCCTGCGCAAGGACGGCACCGTGTGGACGACCGACAAGGACGGCATCCTGCTGTGCCTGCTGGCATCCGAGATCATCGCCGTCACCGGCAAGACGCCCTCGCAGCGCTACGCGGAGCTGGAACAGGAGTTCGGCGCCTCGGTGTATCAGCGCGTGGATGCCGCAGCGACCCCCGCGCAGAAGGCGGCGCTGTCGAAGCTGTCGCCCGAGGCGGTCACCGCGACGGAGCTCGCCGGCGAGCCGATCACGGCGAAGCTGTCGCACGCGCCGGGCAACGGTGCCGCGATCGGGGGGCTGAAGGTCCAGACCGAGCATGCGTGGTTCGCCGCGCGCCCGTCGGGCACCGAGGACGTGTACAAGCTGTACGCGGAGTCGCTCCGGGGCGCCGAGCACCTCGCCCAGGTGCAAGAGGAGGCGCGCGCGGTCGTCGCGGCCGCCCTCGGCGACGCGTAGACCCGGCGGGGGCGCGACTCACTGTCGCAGGCCTCACCCCCCTCCCCCGCCCCTCCCACGCCCCTCCCACGCCCCCGCGGGTCACTGCCCTCCCACGCGAGTCACTGCCCAACTCGCGAATCACTATGCTCCAGGGCAGTGACTCGAACGTAAAGCAGTGACTCGACGGGCGAGGACGTCGGGCGGGGCGCGACAGGGCTCAGGGCAGGGCACGGGCGAGCTCGGCGCCGGCGCGCCGCAGCCAGCGCTGCGGGTCGGCGAGGGCCGCCTCCGCCGACCCGGCGAGCTCGGTGAGCGAGACGGATGCCACGAAGCCCGACACGTCGGCATCCGCGTCGATCCGCCCGGCGACGAGCGCGACGGGCACGCGCTCTGCAGCGGCGAGCGCGGCCACGAACCCGGGCACCTTGCCCGCGGCCGACTGACCGTCGAACGCCCCCTCGCCCGTGACCACGACGGATGCCGCGGCCACCGCCCCGGCGAGCCCGACGAGCTCGGCCACGCGCGACGCGCCAGGGACGAGCTGGGCGCCCCACACGCCCAGCGCGAAGCCCGTGCCGCCGGCCGCGCCCGCACCCGGTGCCGCCGGATCGCCGGGGACGAGCGCAGCCAGGCGCGCCAGCGCCGCATCGGCGCGGACGACACCGGCCCCGTCGAGACCCTTCTGCGGACCGAACACCGCGGCCGCGCCGTGCGGGCCGAGGAGCGGGTTGGTGACGTCGGTGAGAACGGTCGCGCCCCCCTCCGGCGGCGGACGAAGTCCATCGAGGTCGACGGCTGCGAGCGCCTGCAGGCCCCGCGCCCCGGAGGCGATCGGGCGCCCCCGCGCATCGGCGAAGCGCGCACCGAGCGCGGTGAGCATGCCCGCGCCGCCGTCGGTCGATGCGCTCGATCCGATGCCGAGCACGAGCCGCGTCACGCCGTGATCCAGGGCTGCGGCGATCGCCTGGCCGAACCCGGTGGTACCGGCATCCCAGGGCCGCAGCCCCTGGGAGAGCACTTCGATGCCGCTCGTGGAGGCGAGCTCGACGACGCCGGTGCCGTCCGGGAGCAGGAGCCACGCGGCATCCACTGCACCGCCGTCCGGGCCGCATACCTCTATCGGCATATACCGGATCTCCGGGGTCGCCGCGGCGAAGGCCGCGAGCGTTCCTTCACCGCCGTCCGCCATCGGCCGCGCCAGCACCCGATCGTGCGGGCGCTGGGAGCGCCATCCCGTGGCCAGTGCCTCCGCCACGGCGGATGCCGAGGCCGAGCCCTTGAAGCTGTCCGGGGCGAGGACGACGGTCCGCACGCTCACGCTGCGAGCCTACGCCGCGTCATCGGCACGACGGCGCGTGCGCGCAGGGTCGGACGCAGACGGCACAATGGAGGGATGACGTGGCTTGTGACCGGCGGTGCGGGGTACATCGGAGCGCACGTGGTGCGTGCGCTCGCGGGAGCGGGCATCGATCCCGTCGTGCTGGACGACCTGTCCACCGGGCACGCGCGGTTCGTGCCAGGCGGTGTCCCGTTCGTGCGCGGATCGATCCTCGACCGTGCGCTCGTGGAGCAGACCCTCCGCGACCACGACGTCACCGGGGTGATCCACGTCGCCGGGTTCAAGTACGCCGGCGTCTCGGTGCAGCGCCCGCTGCACACCTACGCCCAGAACGTCGAGGGCACCCGCATCGTCCTGGAGGCGATGGATGCCGCCGGCGTGGCGAACCTGGTGTTCTCCTCCTCGGCCGCGGTCTACGGCACCCCCGACGTCGACCTCGTCACCGAGGACCTGCCGAAGCGTCCCGCGTCGCCGTACGGGGAGTCGAAGCTGATCGGCGAGTGGCTCATCCACGACCAGGCGGTCGCCACCGCGGACGCCGACCGTCCCCTGCGGCACACGTCACTGCGATACTTCAACGTGGTCGGCTCCGCCGACCCCGCCGTCTACGACACGAGCCCGCACAACCTCTTCCCCCTCGTCTTCGAGGCGCTCCTGGCCGGCCGCACCCCCCGCATCAACGGCGACGACTACGACACCCCCGACGGCACCAACGTGCGCGACTACGTGCACGTCGGCGACATCGCCGCTGCCCACGCCGTCGCCGCGCGCCGCCTGGGGGCTGGCGAGGCCCTCGAACCCGCCTACAACCTCGGCTCCAACAACGGCCTGTCCGTGCGCCAGATCATGGATGCTATGGCCCGGGTCACCGGCATCCCCTTCGTCCCCGAGATCGCACCGCGCCGCCCCGGCGACCCCGACCGCATCGTCGCCACCGGGGACCTCGCGGCGCGCGACCTCGACTGGGCCAACCGCTACACCGTCGACGATATGGTGCGCACGGCCTGGCAGGCGCGCTCCGGCGCGTAGCTCAGCGCGCCGGCGGCGCTGTGCTGGCCCGCACGATCAGCTCCGCGGGCAGCGTCTCGAACCGGCGCGGAACGCCCTCCTCGATGCCGGCGACCAGCGCCGCCACGGCGCGCTCACCGAGGGCGTCGAAGTCCTGTCGCACGGTCGTCAGCGGAGGACGGTAGTCCGCGGCATCGGCGAGATCGTCGAACCCGACGACGCTGATGTCCTCGGGGATCCGCCTGCCCGCGTCGGCCAGCGCGCGCAGCAGCCCGAGCGCCATCTGGTCGTTGGCCGCGAAGACCGCGGTGACCGCGGCCTCGGCGGCCAGCACCGCTCCCGCCGCGTACCCCGATGCCGCGCTCCAGTCGCCGCGCAGGGGAGCGGGCGCCGACACCCCCGCGTCCTCCAGCGCCGCGCGCCATCCGCGCTCCCGCTCGTTCGCGGCGAACGCGTGCACGGGGCCCGCGAGGTGGTGGACGCTCGCGTGACCGAGCCCGAGGAGGTGGCGCGTGGCGGCCCGTGCCCCGCCGGCGTGATCGGTCTCGACGATGCCGAAGCGGGCGTCGGGCGGGGAGTCCACGATCACGAGCCGCAGCGCGTCGGGTGCCGCGACGGTGCGCGCGAGCTCGGTCGCCTCGTTGAGCACGATCGCCCCGTCGACGCCCTGTTCGCGAAGTCGCTCGAACGCCCCCGCGATGTCACCCGCGCCGCCGAGAGTGACCACGACCACCGCGTAGCCGCGGGCGGCCGCAGCGTCGGCGACCGCCTGCAGCATGCGCGAGTTGCCCACCGTGGCGAGGGTCGTCGCGACGAGCCCGATGGTCTGGGTGCGGCCGGTCCGCAGCGCCCGCGCGGCACGGTGGGGGCGGTAGCCCAGCTCGGCCATGGCCCGCTCGACCCGCAGTCGCGTCCTGTCCTCCACGTGCGGACTTCCATTGGCGACGCGGCTGACGGTCTGCCCGGAGACTCCGGCGCGCGCGGCGACGTCGGCCATCGATACCCGCCGTCCGGCGTGCGGTGCCGGGCGGGCGCGCCGCTGGAGGTCTCGTTCGAGCCGAAGATGGTCCTTCATCGGATCGCTCGCCATGACCGGCTCCCGTCTGTAGCGCGCCGTGCCGCCGGAAAAGCGTCCCGGATACAGGGCTGTTGACGATAACATACCCCGTCTGGTACGGTGTTGACGTGAACATACCTGTAAGCGGGCCGGATTTCACGGCGACGACCCTCGGCGCCGGCGTGATCAAGCGTCCGACCCGCCTCGCCGACGGCCGCGACCTGATCTACTACGACGACCCCGGCACGTCGCTGGGCCCCGAGCGCCGAGCCGACACCCGCGACCTCGACCCGCGGCCGGCGACGGCGACCATGCGGCGCGACGTGCTCACCGGCGACTGGGTGTCGGTGGCCGCGGCGCGACAGAACCGCGTTTTCCTGCCGCCCGCCGAGCTCGACCCGCTCGCACCGCAGAGCCCCACCAACCCGTCCGAGGTCCCCTCGCGCTACGACGTCGCCGTGTTCGAGAACCGCTCGCCCTCCTTCGGGCCGGCGCTCGCCGCCGCCCACGGCGCCGCCCCCGCCGCCGCCGACCCGCCGC
>NZ_JASGFE010000006.1:0-70400 GCF_047605725.1 Microbacterium sp. | reverse complement strand
GGCGGCCTCGGGGCCGCCGCCCGCAGCCACCTCGGCTCGGACCACATGGGCGGCAAGGCCGAGGCCGCGCGCGGAGGCCGCGGAGGAGGCCGCGGCCTCCGCCGACCCGTCCTGCAGCCCGTGGTCGACGATCACCGCGACCGGTGCGAGCCCCAGCCTGGGCGCCTCGAACGCCGTCGCGGCCGCGAGCGCGAGCGAGTCGGCGCCGCCGGAGAGCGCCACCACCAGCACGGACCCTGGGGTCAGGTCGCCGAGAGCGCCGCGCACGGCGCGGCGCACCTCGGCGACGGCGGGGTTCAGGCTCGGCACCTGCACCACGGTACTGGCTCGCACCGTCCCGCTTACAGGGGCGATCGGCACCGGGACCGCCTGCGAGGCGGCGAAGGGCCGGTTCGCCCTGTAAGCGGGACGCCGCCGAGGCGCCACCCGCCCCGCGTCGGCACTTCCAGGCCCGACCTGCCCTGCGCCGGCGTCGCTGAGCCCAGTAGGCTGGTCGCTGGCGCCGTGTGGAGCGTGTGCCCGCCAGTGAGCCGCCGGACGCGGCCGAACCGGCATTCCCCGTCTTCGAAGGAGAACCAGCATGGGCGCGTACGACGCCGTCATCGAGATCCCCCGCGGCAGCCGCGTCAAGTATGAGGTCGACCACGGCACCGGCCGTGTGTTCCTCGACCGCGTCCTGTTCACGCCGATGGGGTACCCGGCCAACTACGGCTTCTTCGAGAACACGCTCGGCGAGGACGGCGACCCGCTCGACGTGCTGCTTCTGCTCGACCGCGACCTCTACCCCGGCGTCCTCGCCAAGGTGCGCCCGGTCGGCGTGCTGCGCATGAGCGACGAGGCCGGCGGCGACGACAAGGTCGTCGCCGTGCTCGCGAAGGACCCGCGCTGGGCGCACATCCAGGACGTCACCGACCTCGACGAGTGGACCAAGGGCGAGATCGGCCACTTCTTCGAGCACTACAAAGACCTGGAGCCCGGCAAGTGGGTCAAGGTCGACCAGTGGGCCGATGCAGCCGAGGCTGAGCGGCTCGTGTCCGAGGCGTTCTCTCGCTTCGAGGACCACGAAGGCCAGACCAAGACGCAGGGCGAGGGCCAGGCTCCCAACACCCTCTGAGCGGTGCCGACGTGAAGGGCGGATGCTGCGGCATCCGCCCTTCACGTCCGTCAGAGCCAGACGCCCTGACTGGCCATGAAGCTCTGCGGATCGGTCGTGGCACCGTTGACGTACACCTCGAAGTGGAGGTGGCATCCGGTCGAGGCGCCCGTGGTGCCGGCGTAGGCGATGACCTGGCCGGACGCGACGTAGTCGCCCCAGTTCACGTTGAATCCGCCGGGGCGGATGTGTGCGTAGCCGGTGCCGTAACCGTTGCCGTGATCGATCTTGATCATGTTGCCGTAGCCGGGATCGTTCCACAGGAGGAGCGAGACCCGACCGCTGTTGGCGGCGTAGATCTCCGCGCCGCAGCCGTTGGCGAGGTCGGTGCCGCGGTGGTACCCGCTCGTGCAGTACCCGTTGGAGCAGATGCTGCTGCGCGGGCCGTAGGTGTCGGACACATAGCCGCCGTGCGGACGGGTCCAGCCCCCGGATCCGCTGCTGCTGCCACCGCCCGCGCTGACTGAGCTGCCGGCCTGGGCGGCCTGGGCGGCCTGCTCCGCGGCGCGGCGGGCCGCCTCTTCGCGCGCGGCGGCCTCGCGCGCCTCGCGCGCGCGGCGTTCGGCCTCGACGCCCTCCTGGTAGGCGGCGACGGTCTTGGCTGTGGTGTCCTGCAGCGCGGCCAGCTGCGCCTGCAGCTCGGTCAGGTGCATCGCCGCGGCCTCGGCGGCCGCCTGCGCGGCATTGGCGGCCTCCTGCGCGGCGATCATCTTCTGCTCGGCGATCTTCTGCAGCCGGTCGCGCTCGTCGCGTGCCACCACGGCCTGGTCGCTCAACGACTGCGCGGTGTCGCGGGCCGTGACGGCCTCGTCGTAGACGGCCCGATTGACGCCCATCACCTTGTCCATGGCGCCGAGCCGGGCGAGCAGATCGTCGGCCCCGGCGGCCGAGCCGGAGAAGAACAGCTCGAGCGAGGTATCGTCGCCGCCGTTGCGGTAGAGCTGGGAGGCGATCCGGCCGGCCTTCTCGGCCGCGGCGACGGCCTTGGCGGACTCGGCATCCGCCTGCAACTGGAGCAGGTTCGCGCGGTCGGCCGCGGAGTAGAACTCCTCCTGAGCCTGCATGTACTCGCCGGCGAGCTGCTGCGCGACCGCCTGCGTGCGTGCGACCTCGGCCTGCAGCTCGGCGATCAGGCCCTGGATGCGGGTGATCTCGGCGGCTTTCGCGCCCTCGTCGGCGCGTGCCCGCTCGACGTCGTCCCACGAGGGGTAGTCGGCGGCGAACGCAGGCTGCGCCAGCAGGAACCCGGCCGTGGCCAGGCCCACCATGCCGAGCCCGATCGCCCCGCGCCGCGTCATCGGTCGCACGAAGGCACGCCATTCCCTGGGTGACGGCGCGCAGCCGCAATCCACCTCGGTGTTCTGGTCCTCGGCCCGCACACGGTCCCTTTCGTAGACAACAGCACCATTTTTCACACAAACAACAGCCGTCACAACCCCTGCTCGAGCAGCGGGGGTCGTCACGACACTCGGCAGGGCCGGATCGGGAGTGCTCCGCCCATCCTCGCCGCCCCGCGCGCACACCGCGTTCCGACGCGCCTTCGATTAGCAATTCGACCGGGCGTTGCGTATGCTTGAGCGTCGGTAAGCGTGAGCCCCAGGGTTCGCTCGGCCCCATCGTTTAGCGGCCTAGGACGCCGCCCTTTCACGGCGGTAGCACGGGTTCGAATCCCGTTGGGGTCACGCCCACAACTCAACACACATGGCCCTGTAGCGCAGTTGGTTAGCGTGCCGCCCTGTCACGGCGGAGGTCGCGGGTTCAAGTCCCGTCAGGGTCGCTCCAAGCGACGGGCCCTTTGTTTCAGAGGGCCTTTCGTCTCGGACGCGGCGCTCCACGCCGCGCGGCTCTGTAGCTCAGTTGGTAGAGCGCACGACTGAAAATCGTGAGGTCACGGGATCGACGCCCGTCGGAGCCACCAGAGAAACCCCCTTCGGCTGCTGCACCTCATCGACGGCGGGATCGTCCGCAACTCCGGAATCTTCGCCAACCGGCCGGATGCCGCGTTCGCCGCCGCCGAACGGAAACGGCGCGAGGGGGTCGGCGTCGGCGTCGACCTGAACCTGGTGACCGGCACGCCGCTGCTGCCGGGGTCGGAGGTTCCCGACCTCGTCAACAAGCCCGCTGTCCGTCGGCTCCCGCGGAATGCGTCCCGGACGAAGGCCGGCTGTAGCAGAAGCACCCGTCCGGGCACCCTTCTGCCGCATCCAGCCTCCGTGCGGGACGGATTTCAGCGACGAGGAGACGCGCGCAAGACCCGCGTCACTGGCCTCCGTCGCCGGCCACGGCGTCGGAGAGCACCGGCACGAGCTGATCCAGCAGCCACAGTTCGCTCAGCGGTGTCGGGTAGGCCAGCGGCGAGGCCACGGCGTCGTCGACGACGGCGTAGTGCCCACCGGCCACGGCCGGGATCTGCTGGAACAGCGCGTCGCCCTCCAATGCGTCGCGGCTGAGCAGACCCTCGTCGCCGAAGGGGTATCCCACCAGCAGCACGTCGGCGTCGAGCAGGTCGACGTTCTCGCGGCTGACCGCCGAGTCGGCCTCACTGAACTGCTCGGCGGTGTCGGGGAGCACGAAGCCGAGGTCCGTGAAGAACGACACGTCGCTGCCGGCGTACGAGATGTACGTGATCTGATCGGGGTGGATCACGGCGTACGTGAACGTCTTCCCGGCGAACTCCGGGTGGGCGGCGGCGGCCTCTTCGAACTGCGCCGCGACGTTCGCGATCACCTCATCGCCCTCGTCCGAGAGCCCGAGGGCGGTCGCGGCCACCTCTGTGCGCTCAGCCCACGTCATGGAGCTGAGGCCGTCCTCGCCGATGTACGACACGATGGGCGCGATCTTCGACAGCTGCTCGTAGTCCTCGTCGAGCGTCCAGCCGCTGGTGGCCAGGATGACGTCGGGCTCCGCGGCGGCGATGGCCTCGTAGTCGACGCCGTCGGTGGAGTCGAACGTCGCCAACTCGCTCTCGCCCAGAGCGGCGAGCGCGTCCTCCTCCCACGGATCGAGCGCGGAGTCGCCGTAGAGCGGGCTGATCACCGGCACGACGCCGAGGGCGAGCGCGATGTCGAGGTCGACCGACGAGACGACGGCCACGCGCTCGGGCTGTTCCTCCAGCACGGTCTCGCCGTAGGGGCTGTCGAGCGTGAGCGGGTAGCCCTCCGCGGATGCCTCCGCGGTGTCCGAGGAGCTGGAGCAGCCGGCGAGCCCGACGGCGGCGAGCCCGAGGGCGACGGCCGCTGCGACCGTGCGGCGCACGATGGGGTGGGACATGGTGATTCCTCCTGGTGTCGAGTAGGGAGACGGAGCACGGGTCAGCTGTCGTGACGACCGCGTACGAGGACAAGGGGGGCGCCGGTGTCGGGATCGGCGATCACGCGAGCGCGTACGCCGAAGACCTCGGCGACGAGCTCGGCGGTGATCACCGCGCGCGGTGGCCCGACCGCCACGACCGCACCGTCCTTCATCGCGATCACGGTCGACGCGTAGCGCGCGGCGTGGGCGAGGTCGTGCAGCACGACGACGACCGTGGTACCGGCGGCGTCGAGGTCGGCGAGCAGGTCGAGCACCTCGATCTGGTGCGCGACGTCGAGTGCGCTCGTGGGCTCGTCGAGCAGCAGCAGCGGGGTCTGCTGCGCGAGGGCCATCGCGATCCAGACGCGCTGGCGCTGCCCGCCCGAGAGCGTGTCGACGGCCCGCGTGGCGAGGTCGGCGACGCCGGTGCGCAGCAGTGCCTGCGCGACGATCTCGTCATCGTCGGGGGTGCGCACCCCGAATCGACGGTGCGGGTGACGTCCGCGCGTGACGAGCTCGGCGACGGTGATGCCTTCGGGTGCGACGGGACTCTGCGGCAGGATGCCGAGTCGGCGTGCCACGTCGCGCGTGGGCAGCGAGTGGATCGCGTCGCCGTCGAGCAGCACAGAGCCGCCCTGCACGGGCAGCAGCCGTGCGAGGGTGCCGAGCAGGGTCGACTTGCCGCACGCGTTGGGACCGATCAGGGCGGTGATCCCCCGCGCGGGGATCGCGAGATCCAGTCCGCCGATGATCGTCCGCGCGGCGTATCCGGCGCGCAGTGCGCGCGCGGACAGCCCGCGGTGGGGATCCGGGATGCCGGGCGTCGCGGCATCCGTTTGCGAAGACGTGTCGCCGAGCGCGGTCATCGGGCCTCCGCCTTCCGAGTCAGCAGCAGGAAGATCAGCGCCGGCGCCCCCACGAGTCCGGTGAGGACCCCGGTGGGCACCGGGCTGATGACGGGGGCGGTCTGCGCGGCGACATCGGCCAGCACCAGCACCGCGGCCCCCACCGCGGCAGCGGGCAGGGGACCTGCCTGCGGCAGCAGCCGCGCCGCGATGGGGCCGGCCACCAGCGCGATGAAGGCGACCGGACCGGCGACGCTCGTGGCGATCGCGGCGAGGGCCGCCCCGAGCAGCAGCGCGATGACCCTCACGAGCCCTACCCGCGTTCCAAGGCCCGACGCGAGATGGTCACCCAGGCGCAGCGCATCGAGCGAGGGCGTGAGCAGCACGACGGCGACGACGCCGACGACGAGCGTGAGGGCGAGCACGGCCACCTCGTTCCACTGCGCCCCGGAGAGCGAGCCGATCAACCACCGCATCGCGCGGGTCGAGGTCATCGAGTCGGCGAGAGCCAGCAGGTAGCTGGTCGCCGCAGCGAAACACGCGCCGACGCCGATGCCCACCAGCACCAGGCGGTAGGTCGACGAACCGTGCGTCCAGCTGAGCCCGAAGATCAGGAACACGGCGAGAGCGGCTCCCGCGAGCGCTCCGGCCTGGACGGCCAGGCCGGTGCCGCCGGCGACGACGAGCACGGCCACGGCACCGGCGCTGGCACCGGCCGAGACGCCGATGATGTCAGGGGTTGCGAGCACGTTCGACACCAGCCGCTGATACACGACGCCGGAGAGACCGAAAACAGCGCCGACCAGCACGGCGGTCAGCGCTCGCGGCAGACGCGTCTCGACCACGACGAACCTCGCGAGGCCCGTGCCGGAGCCGAACACCGCCGACAGCGCGTCGGACAGCGCGATGTCGGCGGAGCCGCCGACCAGCACTTCGACGACGAGGCCGGCGACCGTGACGGCCCCGAGCGCGGTGAGCACCAGGGCGGCGCGCACCCGGGTGCGGCGGCGCTCCCGGCGCAGGGCGGTGACGACGACGGCCTCGGTCGCTGGCGCGGTGACAGCGGTCATGCCTCCACCAGCTTCCGTGTGCGGGCGAGGACGATGAACACCGGCGTGCCCACGACAGCGGTCATGATGCCGACGGCGATCTCCCCGTTGCCCGGGGCCACACGCCCGGCAACATCGGCGGCCAGCAGCACGATGGCGCCGCACAGCATCCCGAGCGGGACCAGCAGGCGTTGATCGGCGCCGACGATCAGCCGGGCCAGGTGTGCGCCGACCAGTCCGATGAAGCCGATGGGTCCTGCCGCCGCCACGGCGGCCGCGCACAGCAGCACGGCGACCAGCGCGACGCTCAGCTGTGCCCTGCGCACGCGCACGCCGAGACCCGCGGCGGTGGACTCGCCGAGGGCGAGCGCGTTGAGCGTCGGGCCGCACAGCAGCGCGAGCACGACTCCGGCGAAGGCGAACGGCCACAGCTCCGGGAGCGTCTCACCGCGCCCGGACAGCTGGCCGATCGACCAGAAGCGGTAGCGCGCAAAGGCCGATTCGTCGCGGATGATCAAGAGGTTGATGACCGCGCCGAGCATGGCCGCGGTCGCGGCGCCGGCGATCACCAGGCTCACCGCTGCCGACGCGGCCCGGGTCAGGCGCGAGACGGCGAAGACGAGCGCTGCGGTCGCCGCAGCGCCGGCGAGGGCGACCCAGAACGTCGCCGTGATCGAGGCGAGCCCGACGAAGACGATGCCGGTCACGACCGCGCACGCGGCACCGAGCTCGACTCCGAGGATGCCCCCGTCGACGAGCGGATTGCGTGTGAGAGCCTGCATGAGCACACCCGATCCGCCCAGGCACACGCCCACGAGCAGCCCGAGCAGTGTGCGCGGCAGCCGTTCGGTCAGCACGACCGTCGAGTCGTAGTCGGTGAGCGGCGCTCCGCTGGCGGCCGAGACGAGCGCGCGCGCGACGGCATCGGGGGCGATGGCGCGCGCGCCGATCGCGAGCGAGAGCACGGCCACGACCACGAGCAGCCCGGCCAGCGCGCCCAGCCCGATCAGCCGACGACGGATGCCGACACGCACCGGCCCGAGCACGGCGCGCGGATCCACCGCTGCCCGGCCGGTAACCGGCGTCGTGGTCGTGCTGCTCACCGCGTGTCGCGCTCCGAAGGGTCGTCGGTTCCCCCGTCATCTGCGGGTCATTAGGTTAGCCTAACCATGTTGATCCATGTTCAGCGAGCCCGCCTCGCGACTGAAAGCCGCCGACACCCCCCGGAATGCGTCCCGAACCGAGGTCGGTAGAGGAAGAATCGCCCGATCCGGCGCCCCAGCGGCACATCCAGCCTCTGTCCGGGACGGATTCCGTCGGCGAGTACCGCTATCCGCCCTCCAGGGTCAGGCGATGACGTCCTCCAGCCGCGCGTAACTGGCCTCGATGCCGTCGGTCATGCCGGTGGCGAGGATCGCGTCGCGGGTGTCCTTGTCGGGGTACTCCACGACGAGGGTCAGCAGCGTCGCGCCGTCCTCCTCGTAGAGCTGCAGGTCGTTGAGCGTCGCCGGGCCCTCGGTCCCGATCATGCGCTCCGTCGTGACGGCACGGCGCGGCGCCTCGGACAGCACGGTCTCGCCCTCGAAGCCGAAGCGCGTGGACTCGTCGTCCCCCTGCTGCCACACGTAGCGGTAGGTGTCGCCTACCTCGCACTCGATCATCGACCATCCGTCGGGTCCGAGCATCCAGCGCCGCAGCAGCTCGGGCTCGTGGTGGGCGCGCCAGACGAGCTCACGCGCACCCTCGACAAGCCGCGTGATGCGCACGTGCGTGTCGTCGAGCAGCTCGGTGCGGGTGCCTTTGCCCTGCGCATACTCGCGCAGGTCGTGGAGCACGGCGTCGAGCTGCCCCATCGCCAGGCGCGAGCCCTCGACGGCGCCCATCGCGACGACCTGCTCGAGCGCCTCATGGGAGTCGAAGTAGGTGACGTTGCGCAGCGTCGACCCCGTGACAGTGGCCTCGAAGGTGAACACCATGCGCATCGCGGGGAAGCCCTCGAACACCGTGCCGTCGGCGTCGACGAAGCTGTCGAGCGCCTCGAAGCCGGTGCCCTCGTCTATGCGCACGAACTCCCAGGCGCCGTAGGATGCCTCGCCCTGCGGACTCGTCATGTGATAGTGGGCGCGGCCGCCGACCGTGAAGTCGAACTCGGTGAACGTCGCCGGCCAGCCCGGGGGCCCCCAGAAGCGCTCGAGCTGGCGCGGGTCGGTGAACGCCCGCCAGAGCCGGTCGACCGGTGCGTCGACGTCGGCGATGAGCGTCATCGTGAGGGTCTCGGGATCGGTGATGATGTCGCGGACGGGCATGGATCTCTCCTTCGATTCAGGCTTCGGGCTCGGCCAGCAGCGCGTCGAGCCGGTCGATGCGGGCGCGCCAGAGATCCTCGTAGCGGGACAGGAGCGCCCGTGCGCGGGCGATCATCGCGGGGTCCGCCCGCACCAGACGCTCGCGCCCCTCGGCGCGCTTGATGACGAGGCCGGCGGCCTCGAGCACGGCGACGTGCTTCTGCACGGCCGCGAACGACATGTCGTAGTCCGCGGCGAGCTCCGACACCGACAGTTCCTGCTCGATGGTGCGCGCCAGGATGTCGCGTCGCGTCGCCGCCGCGAGGGCCTGGAAGACACGGTCGATCTCACCATCCGTCTGCTCCGTTTGTACAACCATTTGGTTGTAGATTACGGATGCCGTCGCAGCATGTCAAGAGGTCGATCCGATGCCGACGCCCACGACGCCACCGGAGCGCTGGCGGGGTCGTATCGACCCCGCGGTGACGCGGACGCGACGGGACGCGGCGGCGCGCAGCCTGCTCCTCCTCGTCGCCGAGTTCGGGCCCGCCGAGCTGCTGGACAGTCTGCTGGTGCGGCCTGGGCTGATCGCGCTGGCCCTATGGCTACTTCCGGGGACGCTGTGGGCGCTGCTGGTCGGCAAGGTCCTCGCCGACATCGTGTTCTACGTCATCGCCGCTGGCGCGTTCACCATCACGGAACGAGCCGGGCTGCGCCGGGGGTCCGGCACGCCGGAGAGAAGTGCTCGATGAACACGCTCAGAGCCCGGCGCGAGGCCGAGAGCGCGACTCTCTTCCGCTGATCCTGCCGGCCCCTGGCCCGGACGTCGCGCGAGGAGCGCTCGCACCGACCACTGTCGCAGGTCCGACGTGCGACTCTGCCGACATCGTGGCCCGCGACGTGCCGCTGCCGCCGCTCACCGTCGGCGATCTGCTGGTCAGTCCCGCGATGGGCGCGTACACGCGTCACGGCGACGACGTTCAACGGGCGAGCAGCGACGCCGATCGCCGTCGTTGCTCACGCCCCGGCAGAGCCGGGCGCTCCCGCAGCAGCGAGCGTCCGCTGTGGATCGCTGGGCGATTCCGGTGCAGGCTCCCCCTCGTCAGCTGCGGGCTCGGAGACCAGCACGCGGCGCGGGTGCCCGGACGACCCGCCCACGATCTTCCAGCGCGGCGCCGCCGGGGCCGTGGCATCCACGGCCTCGACAGCATCGACGGCCTCGACCGCGTCCGGGGCCTCCGTCGGGGCCACGGCGTCGACCTCAGCCTCGGCCTCGGCGATCTCGGGCACCGCGCCCTGCGGAGCTTGCCTCACCGCCTCCTGCGGAACCGTCGAGGATGGCGGTGCCACGGCCTCGTCACTCGCCATCGCTTCACGGATGATCTCGCGTGGATCGTAGAGCTTGAGCTGCTCGCGCCACTCCTGGGCGCTGAGCGGCACGCCGAGCTCGGCTTCGGTGCGGGCCTTCGCCGTGTCGGTGAGCGAGCGGAAGCCCCGCGCCAGAGAAGCCAGCTTCTCCGCGTAGACAGGCAGACGTTCCGGCCCCACGACGAGGGCAGCGAGCACACCGATGACGAGCAGCTTCTCGATGGTCAAGCCGAACATTCCTGGTCCTCCCCGTCGGTCGTCGCGGGCGCCGCGCGCGGTCGATCAGTTCGCGGGCGGCTGTCCGCCGGGTCCACCGGAACCACCGGGCGAGGAACCGCCCGTGGGGGCCGTCGTCGTGTCGACGCGAGCGACGAGAGAGGCGGTGTAGCCATCGGTGGTGTTGCCGCTGATGGTGGCCATCTGCAGGGCGGCGCTGTCGTCGCTGAACACGTTGTCGGTGGCCAGGGTGATCTGCGCGAGGTTCTGAGCCGAGCCGTCGTAGGCAGGCAGCACGTAGACGGCGTTCAGGACATCCTCCGGGAAAGCCATCTGCGACGTCGCGATCGCGTTCGCCGAATCGGTGATGGATGCCACGTCCGGGTAGACCTCGAAGTGGATGTGGGTCCACCGACCCGAGTAGCACCCGGGCAGGATCGAGCTGAACGTGACCCGGCCATTCGCGTCGGCGACCTGAACTCCGCGCAACCAGGTCTCGTTCTCGACACCCTCCGAGTACATCGAGTACAGACCCTGCGCGCTGCAATGCCACGCGTAGACCGCCGCGCCCTCCATCGGCGCGTCGCCGTTGGCCATATCGGTCACGACGATGGAGAAGTCGAGCGGGACGCCGTCGACCGGGCTGTCGGCGCCGATGCTCGAGCGGATGTCGGCGCGCACGATGCCCGACTGCTCGAGAATGTCGGGACCGTTGGAGCCGTCGCCCGGATAGGGACCGGCGGTCTCGTCGGGAATCTCCCCGGCCGGCAGTTCGATGCTGGCCGCCGTCTCCTCGGGCGTCGCCGTGGCGGTCGGCGTGGCCGTCGCCGTGGCGGTGGCCGTGGAGCTTCCCGCCTGCGCCGAGCAGGCGGTCAGCACGGCCGCCCCCAGCCCGGCCAGCCCGGCCCCGACCAGGGTGCGTCGGCTCATGAGGGTGCCGAGGTCGAAGCCGACACCCTGGTCGACGACCTCCTCGTCGGGACGATCGAGGAGGCGGCCCTCGTATGTCGGGCCGTCGGGGCTGTCTACGGGATCGGGGACTCGGGTGACCATGGCTGCTCCTCGGATAAGAAGGTCGGGATCGCGGGGTGCGTCCGGAGAACAGCATCCCGATCATTCCTGTGCGTAACCAATGACAGGACCGAGCCCCGGCTGAGCAGATCCGGCCGGTACCTCATGCGCGACCGAGCTCGGTGGTCGCGCAGACTCCGCGCATCACCGTCGCGACGATCCCCCGAACGTCGTCCTCAGACAGCACGCGTCGAGAGACGATCCCGAACACGAACACGCCCAGCAGCAGGTCTGCGACAGCAGCCGGGTCGACATCGAGGCGGACGGCATCGATCCGCTTTCCCTCCGTCAGCGACACCGACCGGAGCGAGAGGGAAGACGCCCTCGAGCACGCCCTCCGCGTAGCCTCGATATACGAGACGGAACGTCCATGAAATCCTGCGCCCGCGGGATCGCGCCGAAGGAGGCCCCCATTGTCCGAAGTGCTCGTCGTCATCGGTGTCGGCGGAATGGGTGAGACCATCGCCCGCCGTCTCGCTCCCGGACGCACCACCCTGCTCGCCGACTTCAACGACGACCTGCTCTTGCGTGTCGCAGAGTCCATGACCACCGACGGGTTCGACGTGCGCACCGCCCGCGTCGACGTCTCGTCCCGCGTGTCGGTCGAAGCCCTCGGCCGCACCGCCGGCTCCCTCGGCCCGGTCACGCAGGTCGTCCATACCGCCGGCGTCTCCCCGACCCAGGCGCCGCTGGATGCCGTGCTCAAGGTCGACCTGCTCGGCGTCGCTCACGTCCTCGACGCCTTCGCCGACGTCGTCGCCCCCGGAGCGGCCAGCGTCGTCATCTCCAGCTCGTCCAGCTATCTCTCGCCGCCGTTCACCCGGGAGCAGGAACAGCTCATCCGCAGCACGCCGGCAGAGGGACTGCTCGCCCTGCCCTTCCTGAGCCCCGAAGCCCTCGGCAGCGCGGGCGTCGCCTACGGAACCGCGAAACGCGCCAACCGCATCCAGGTGCAGCAGGCCAGCGGCACGTGGGGCGCGCGTGGCGCGCGCATCAACAGCGTCAGCCCCGGCGTCATCTCCACCGCGATGGGCCGGCTCGAGCTCGACAGCCCCTCCGGCCAGTTCATGCGCGCCATGGTCGAACACTCCGGCACAGGCCGAATCGGCACCCCCAGCGACATCGCGGACGCCGTCGTGTTCCTCCTCGGACCCCAGGCCACCTACATCACCGGCATCGACCTCCTCGTCGACGGCGGCAACATCGCCGCCGTCGCATCCGGACGGGTGCCGCTCCCCCAGCGCTGAAACTGGGCCTCGCCCCACGGTGCCGGGGGCGCATCACACGACTGCACTGTGGGTTCGAACGGTGCACCCCGGGACTCGCCGGCCACCGCTATGAGTCGACGAGCCTTGCGCGGTGGGCGAGCACGGCCGCTTGCACGCGGTCGCGTACGCCCAGCTTGAGCAGAACGTGCGCGACGTGCGACTTGACCGTCGTCTCGGCCATGTGCAGGTGGGCGGCGATCTCGGCGTTCGAGCGGCCCTGGGCGAGCGAACGCAGCACATCGTGCTCCCGCTCGGTCAGCTCGCGGTACCCCGGCGGCTCGGGCACCGGTTCCGGCCGCGCCGTGAAGCTGTCCACCAGCATCTCCAGCACGCGCGGGCTGAGGGTCGTGGCGCCCGCCGCGCAGTCCTTCACCGCGGCCACGAGGTCTTCCGGCTCGGTGGTCTTCAGGAGGAACCCGGCCGCGCCGGCACGCAAGGCATCCGCCACGTACTCATCGAGGTCGAACATCGTCAGCATCAGCACGCGCGTGGTCGGGAACAACCGATGCACCTGCGCCGTCGCCGCGATTCCGTTGCCGCCGGGCATCTCGATGTCCATCAGCACGACATGGGCCTCGGCCTCACCCAGCCGGACAAGGGCCTCGGGGCCGCTTGCGGCCTCGCCCACGACCTCGATCCCCGGATCGCTCGCGAGCACGGCCGAAAGCCCTGCCCGCACGAGCGAGTTGTCGTCCACGATCAGCACGCGCACGCTCATGTCGACATCCGCTCCAGCGGTACGGATGCCTCCAGCACGAACCCGCCGTCCGGGCCCGGCCCCGTCGTAAGGCTGCCTCCCGCAAGTTCGGTGCGCTCGCGCAGCCCCACCAGGCCATAGCCCGGTGCCGCGGTCGAGCCGTTGCCGGCATCCGAGATCGTGATCCGCACGGTGCCGCCGCGGCGCGTCACCACGACCCGTGCCTGCCGTGCGCCCGAGTGCCGCAGCACATTCGTCAGCGATTCCTGCGCGATACGCGCGAAAAGCGGTTGCAGCGCGCTCGGCACCTCTGCATCGCTGAACCGCACGTCCAGCCCGGCGAGCCGGAAACGGTCGACGATGTCGGCGACGGTCGCCTCCAGCGGCGCGCCCACGCCGATCGCCCCGAGCTCGGCGAGCGCGTCGTGCGCGACCTTGCCCGCGACCGCGAGCGCTTCGCGAGCCCGATCGGGATAGGCGGGCCACGAGATCCGGGCCGCGGCAGCCTGCACCGCCACCACGCCGACGGCGTGCGAAACCGTGTCGTGCAGCTCGCGCGCCATGGAGCCGCGTTGCATGGCGAGAGCGGCGTCGAGGGCCGGCCGCACGGCGTCGGTCCTGCTGCGCTCGCGGGTTCGCGCGGCATCTGCCCGTCCGCGAGCCCACCGCACGGCAAGGCCCGCCAGCGTGCCGATCGCAAGGAGCACGGCGGTGATCGGAGCGTTGTCAGGGTCGGTGCGCGCCACCGACCATACCACGGCCGCCGGGAAGAGAGTCAGCACAGCGATGGCCACCATGGGCGCGCTGTCGCGTGCGGCGCCGAACGACAGCAGGCCGAGCGTGGCGATCACCCAGAAGCCGCCGCTGACGCCGAGGCCGCCGAGCGCGGCCGCCATCCACACCGCGGCGCACAGGCCTGCGCCCAGCCAGGGGCGCCGGCGCCACCAGATCGTCGTGAGAGCCGCGATCACGCTCGCGACGGTCCAGAGGCCGGTTCCGGGTATCGGGCCCAGAGTCCGGTAGAGCAAGGATTCGCCGACGGCGAGCGCGGCGATGCCCAGCGCGATCGCGAGGTCGGCGTGCGGATGCCGCACCTCGGCCGCCGTCACGGGCAGGAGCCGCGGCTCGCCGTCGGACTGCCGCAGCATGCCCAGCCCGCGCCGCAGTTCCGCCGTGGCTTCGCGGCTGATCCGATGCACGCTTCGCGCCGCGAGCCCGATGTCTGCGGTCGCCTCCGCCGCACCAGCTGCGACATCCGCGACTTCAGCCAATGCGGCGCGAAGGCGCTGGTCGATGTCGGCGGCCAGCCGCGTGCGCTCCGCGGCGACCGCGGCCGCGACGAGTTCGTCATCGGCCAGCTCCCAGGCCCGCTGTGCCGAGTGCCGGGCGCGCCGGGCGTCGACCACCGCGCGGACGACGGCGGCGGCTACGCCAACGAGAGTGCCGATCATCACGCTGAGAAAGACCGCCTCGGCCGGCCCGACGCCCGACATCGCGGCGGCCACGGAACCGATCGCCACGCTTCCCAGCGCGACCACGAGCACCGTACGGCGTGGCGACATGCGCTCAGAATATGAACCGGCCGCGCGGGCGTCTACCTCCGAAAGGATGAGGCGCCCTCCCTCGCGCGGCGCGTGACTTTTCGCCCCCGAGACCGATGTGAGCGCGCTCACGCCGTCCGTAGGTTGGCGGCACGTGGCATCCGCCACTCGAACGAAGGGAGTCGCCATGGGCCTCACCGGATACCACCGCTTCGCGCTCGTCGCCAACCTCGCACTCGGTGCGATCGCACTCCTCGACGCGACCGTGCGCGGGATCACGGGCGACAACTGGTTCGTCGCCGAGGAGGCGAGCACGCTCGCGGTGCTGGGCGTGTGCGCCGTGCACGCGATCGCCTATGCCTCGCTCGTGGTCGTGCTGGTGCGCGAGAAGCCGTGTTTCCAGCGTGCGAACCGTTTCGCACGGGTGCTGCGGGTCGTGTTGCTGGTCTGCTTCAGCGTGCTGTGCGTCGGCTACACACTGCTCATCCCGCTCACCACCCTGCTGGAGGTCCCCGCCGACAGCCCCTTCCAGGTGGCCTCCGAGGCGTTCGCCACCACCGTGTTCATCGCCATGCTGCTCGGCGCGACTGTGCTCGGCTTCGCCCTGCTGCGCACCAATCCGACCGGCGTCGGTGGCCGCATCCTGCTGGCCGTCGTGCCCACTATCGCCCTGATGGTCGTGCTGGGGTTCGTGGCCCCCGACTGGTTGCACCCGGGGTATCTCGAAGCCGTCGTCGGTGTCGGAGTCGCGCTGCTCGGGGTCGGCGCGCCGGCCACAGCAGACGTCGTCGCGCGGGGGCGCCGCCAACGCCGCTACTCCACCGAAACGTGAGCGGAGCGTATCCACACGGCGGCTCATGACTACTCCATGAGGAGAGGGGGCCACGTGGAGATGAGTAGCGCGACGATCGTGGTGGCGGCGAACTCGCGACCGGCCGCACCGTGAATCTACTGATATTCGTTCTTTGATTCACGGTAACCTGACGGCAGGGCGGTGGGCAATGATCAATCAGGTGACGACGGCCCGCATCGACGCACTGTGGGCGCGGTATCGAGAGCTGGCGGCGCAGCATCCGGATGCGCTCACCGAGATCGCGTTGGCCGAAGTGCCCGAGGCCGTGCACCAGTCGAACGCGATCGAGAACTCCTCCCTCACGCTGGACGACACCGAGCGGATCCTCGAAGGCCGGCTGCCGCGGGGGACACATGAGCTGCGCGAGGTCTTCGAGGCGAGCAACCTCGCGCGCGTGACCACCGAACTGCTGCAGGCGACGGAACCGCTGACCTCCGACCTGATCCTGCGCTGGCATCGGGAACTGCTCACCGGCATCCGCGACGACGCCGCAGGCCGGTTCCGGAGCAGCAATGAGTGGGTGCGTGTCGGCGCCCATCTGGGGGCCAACCCAGCGTTCGTCCCCGAACTCGTCGACCGAGCGCTCGAGCGCTACCGGAGCGGTCCGCCCGACGGCGTGCTGGAGCGCATCGCGTGGTTCCACTGCGAGTTCGAGGTCATCCACCCCTTCGTCGATGGCAACGGCCGGATCGGGCGGGTGCTGATCAATCACCAGCTGCTGCGACAGGGCCTGCCTCCCGTGATCGTGCGGGCACGCGGGCGGCATACCGAGTACTACCCGGCGCTCGAGGCGTACCGACGCACCGACCGGCACGACGCGATGACTCGGCTGCTTACGCTGCTCGTACTCGAAGCGCTTCACAAGCGGCTCGCACTGGTCACCAGCCGCGACATCATCCCACTCGCCGACTGGGCTCGCGCCGCCGCCATTCGCAGCAACGTCGCCGCGAACAAGGCCAAGCGACAGACGATCCCCGCCTTCCGAATGCGAGACCGCTGGATGATCGCGGCCGAATACCGGGAGCCGACGCGATGAGCAGCAGCGGCCGGTGGTAGGGCGACTTCCGGGAGGATGCCACGACAACGACGACCCGAAAGAGTGTCCGTATCGAGCGACATCCAGTATCGGCGCGCACCGTTCCGGACGGCCAGCGATGCGCGAGCGGGGTGCCGCCGCGGCGTCTCAGGCGCGCCCGAGCGCCATCTCCAGCAGCGACACCGCCATCCGGTCGGTCGAATCCACGCGGGGGTCCCAGCCGGTCGCGACGAGCTGCTGGTAGCCCACGACGGACGCGGTCACGGCGATCGCGCGGCGACGAGCCTCGTCCTCGTCGAGACCGAGTTCGGTGAGGATGCCGGCAATGTACGAGACGCGACGCTCCGTCACCCGCGCCACCCGATCGGCGACCCCGTTGCGCTCCGCCGCCGCGTCCGCGGCGGCGAGATCTACATGCGGCTGATCACGCGGACCCGGTTCGTGAAGCGCTCCGGCGGCGCCATCACGATCGCCGAGGTCCGCGAACAGCTCGGCACGATCCCCGACGAGGTCCCGGAGTGGGTGTACGACTGGGCGGACGCGTCGCGCCTGGCCTCGACGAAGCAGCGGCTCGTCAGTGACTGGGCGTAGCGGTCGAGGCGCGAGGCTTGATCTCGGCGCTCGGCCCAGCGCCTGCCGAGTTCGTGGGCGCCAGCGTGCACTGAGCACACTATTACTCTAAAAGTTTTATAGTGTTTCCATGTCAACCAATGAGGTCGATCGCGCGCTCAACGCCGATATCCATCAGCGCGCGGCACAGTTGCTCGCCCTTCCCGAGGATCAGTGGTTCGAGCGCAAGTCGATACGCATCGCCCCGAAGGACCTCGCGAAAACCCTGTGCGCGATGGGGAACGCCGAGGGCGGCACAGTGATCATCGGACTCAGCAACGGTTCGGTCGAGGGGACCAGGAACCACGCGAAGGCGGTGAACGCGCTACGCCAGGCATCCATGGACCACACCTCACCCCCGGTGCGAACGCACTTCAGCACCGTGGGCTGTATCAACGACTCACAGGGGATGGACAATCTCCTGATCGCGCACGTGCAGCCCGGCGAAGCCGTACACGAGATGACGAACGGCGACTGCTACCTCCGCGTTGGAGACGAGTCGCGCAAGCTGGGCTTCGCCCAACGACAGGAGCTGCACTTCGACCGCGGCGTCGCGCAGTTCGACGGATCCCCGGTGTCCGATGTGACGGCCGCCGACCTCGATCCCGCTCTTCTACGGCACTACCGCGCAAGCGCCGACTTCAGCGGTACGAACACGCAGCTGCTACGCAACCGCGGACTGCTGACATCGTCAGGTGACGTCACCGCGGCCGGATACCTGCTGTTCGCGCCGAACCCCATCGAGCGCTTTCCGCACGCCGTTGTCCGAGTCGTGCGATATCGCAGCACGAGCCGGGGGACAGGAGCAGATCTCAACGTGGATGCGGGCTTCGATGAGCGTGTCGAAGGCCCGATCCCGACGGCCATCAATCGAGCGCGGTCCCTGATCGACGCCTGGCAGCCACGGCGAACCCGCCTGTCGGGTGGCATATTCGCGGATGAGCCCGTCGTCCCTCCTGACGCGTGGATGGAGGGGCTCGTCAACGCGGTCGTCCATCGCTCCTACAGCCTCGCCGGCGATCACGTGCGCGTGGAGATATTCCCAGACCGCATCGAGATCACGAGCCCCGGACGCTTTCCCGGTCTGGCAGATCCGACCCGGCCACTCGACATCAGCCGCTACGCGAGGAATCCGCGCATCGCTCGAGTATGCACGGACCTCCGGATCACGAGGGAACTGGGTGAAGGCATTCGCCGAATGTTCGACGAGATGCGCGATCGAGGTCTCACCGACCCGGCATACAGACAAGGCTCCGGATCCGTCACCCTCATTCTCTCAGCGCTGTCCCGCCTCCCCGACGTCGTTCTTCAGCGCCTCCCCCGCGGAGCGACCGAAACGCTGAGCACTCTGCGGGCGGCCAGACAGCCGTTGGGAACCGGTGACCTGCTCGGGCTGACCGGGCTCAGCCGCCCCACACTGGTCAAGCAACTCAATGCGCTCCGAGACGAACGGCTGGTGCTGTGGACGGGCAAGTCCCCCAAAGACCCCCGCGCGACGTGGGAACCGGTGGAGTAGGCGCGGATCGGACAACCGGGGTCAGATCGTCGACGTCGCGGCGCCCGACGAGGCGGCGCGAGGCGCGAGCGACTCCGGGACGGCACGGCACCTATCATCGGGCCATGGCCCCTCCGATCGTCGTGCGCCCGGCCCGCATCGACGACGTCCCCGCGCTGGCTCGCGTGATCGTCACGTCGTGGCGCGAGACGTACCGCGGGATCATGCGCGACGAGGTGCTGGACGACCCCGACCTCGTCGCCGCGCGCGAGCGGTTCTGGACCGCGGTCTTCGAGGACGAACGGTACGCGGCCAACCGCGCGAGCGTCGCCGAGCGCGACGGCGAGGTGATCGGCGTGGCGATGTCGGGGGTGCCGTTGGACACGGATGCCACGTGGCCGAGGCAGCTCTACGTGCTCTACGTGCTCGCGGCGGAGCACGGCAGCGGCGCCGGCCACACGCTGCTCGAGGCCGTCGCGCCCGCGGGCGAGGACGTGGCGCTCTGGGTGGCCGACCCCAACCCGCGCGCGCAGGCCTTCTACCTCGCGCACGGGTTCGCCTTCGACGGCGCCGTCAAGATCGAGGACGGGGTGACTGAGCTCCGCATGGTGCGGGTCGCGAGGCCCGGCGAAGGCGTCCGCCAAGCTGGCTAGCTACCTGGCTAGGATGCGCGAGGCGCGGGCGTGATCTATGTCGACGCGTGCCTGCTCAGCAACGCGATGGAGGACGAAGGCGAGCTCGGTCGTCGGACGCGCGCCCTGCTCAGCAGGCGGGACGAGGTCTTCACGATCAGTCCGTTGGTGATGTTGGAAGCTCTCGTCCTCCCCCTCCGAGCGGATGCCGCGGAGAGACGCGTCAAGCAAGAGAGCCTGTTCGCCGAGTTCGTCGTCCTCGGCATCGATGATGCGGCCTACCTGCTCGCCGCCGAGGTGCGGGCAGCGAGCCCGGGCCTGAAGACAGTCGACGCACTCCACGTCGCCATCGCGCAGCTCGGCGGATGCGCGGCCCTGTGGACGAACGACCAGCGGCTCGCCACGGCATCGGCCGGCTTCGCCGTCAACGTGATCGGGGCGAGGTAACCGCCGACGGATCGATCCCTCGCCCGTGGCTGATCAGGACAGGACCATTCGAGGGCGCCGACCGTGGCATCCGGGCTCACATGAGGTCGTCGGGCGCGATCATCCGCAGCCCGCCGCTGTGCAGCAGGAGCTGAGCGCGCACCCGAGCGCCCTCGTCCCGGAGCGCCGCGCCGAACGCGCGCGCCCAGGCGCGGGTCTCGACGTCGATCGTGTCGTCGCCCTCCCGCTCCCAGACCACCACGAGCTCGGCCGCGTCGACCGTGCGCACGATGTGCGCGAAGCGGGCGCCGAAGACCTCGGCGACCGTGCGCTCTCCCAGATCGTCGGTCGTTATCGGAAGCGAGGGGTCGGTCGGGTAGTCGTCGTTGGGCATGATCGGGTCGGCGATGCGGCCGTCCTCATCGAGGAAGAAGATCCAGAGCTGGCGTCGAATCGCCGTCTCCAGCAGCTGAGCGAGGAACGCCGTGAGCGTGGCGTCGTCGGTGAGTCGTGGGGTCTCGAGGTGTGTCGTCATGCCGACGAGCATGGCCCGCGGGGGCAGTGCCGTGGGGGTGTTTGGCCGAATCGGTGGACAGTTTCGCGAAATCGCCGATTGTGGAGGAGTTCACGCTCCAACCAACTGCGTACTCAGTTGGAGCGTGCGCCGGACGCTCCAACTGCAGTTGCTCCCCCGTCGGTCGCCCGGTGGAGAGGGCCAGACCCAGGTGGATCAGAGCTTCGCGGTCATCTGGACGCGACGGCCCAGGGCGGTGAGGCCGAGCTCGTCCTCGTGCGCCGCGAGCGCGAGCTGGAACTCGGTCGTCGGGCTGGTCTCGACGAAGCCGCACGTGGCGTAGAACGGGGCGTTCCACGGCACCTTCGCGAAGGTCCGGAGGGTCAGGCGCTCGTAGCCGCGGGCGCGCGCCTCGGCCTTGGCCGCCTCGACGAGCGCACGGCCGTACCCGCGTCGCGCATGCGCAGGGTCGACCGAGACCTGTTCGAGGTGCGCCAGGCCGTCGGCCTCCAGGACGTGCACGAAGCCGATGGCGTGGTCGGCGGCATCCGTCACGATTAGGACGAAGCCCGGCTCTTCCAGCCTCGACCTGCCAGGCGGCGCCGGATGCCACGTCTCGGGCCGCAGCAGTTCGACGAGCAGCGCGTCGGCGGCGTTCTCGATCTGTTCGATGCGCGCGGCGTCGTCGAGACGGGCGGGACGGATGCTTGTGGGCACGGTCGCCAGCTTATGGGCGCGGGCGGGGCTCTTGGTGGCATCCAGCCCGCGGCCCACCCGTACGACGCCGCTGACGCTCTCCAGGCGCTGCCGCATCAGAAGCCGCCGGGCAGAACTCCCAACTGCGAGCGCACTGCGGCGCCCTCCTCGGCGTCGAGCCATGCAAACTCGTAGTCTCCGCTATGGACACCGTCCGGCCGGGTGAAACGCCCATGCCGCATTTCGTCCACAGTCAGCCACGGTGGATAGTCCTCGGTGGACTGCTCGCGGGTGCCGTCCGCCCAGATGACGATGTACCAGACCCACCACTGCAGACGCAGCGGGGAGCCCGGCGACCAGAACTCTGTCACCGTGGTCATGATGTGGCCCGCGACCGCGCCCTCGCGCCGTAGGACGCCTACGCCGTCGCGAAACGGCGTCAGGGTCGCATCCGGCCGCGGCGGCTTGATCAGCCCCATGTCCACCTCCACGAGTCTCGCCGGAATGTCAGCGATACGCCCTCACCGCCCGAGGAGGCCACGCCGCCCGGCCCGCGCCCCGATCCGGACGTGCCCGTCGGTTGTCAAAAGTGAGCTCACTCCATGGGGTCGTCGATAGAATACCCAGATCAGCAAGTGTGCTCCCCGCCCCCGCGGGGATGATCCCCACGGAAGGCATCATCATGACCTGGCTCCACAGTGCTCCCCGCCCCCGCGGGGATGATCCGGCGATGGGACGCACCACAATCTCTCTGTCCAAGTGCTCCCCGCCCCCGCGGGGATGATCCCTCTCGCTGCGGATACGCGACCATCATTGCGTGGTGCTCCCCGCCCCCGCGGGGATGATCCCTCCTGTGGAGACGCACGATAGAGGCCGTCAGGGTGCTCCCCGCCCCCGCGGGGATGATCCGCGGGTACGCAGAAAGTGTCACTTTCTGGGGGGGTGCTCCCCGCCCCCGCGGGGATGATCCGGGCTCCCGCGAGCTCATCGACCGCACAATTTCGTGCTCCCCGCCCCCGCGGGGATGATCCCCTCATGTCCACTACAGCAGCTACCAAGGCCGCGTGCTCCCCGCCCCCGCGGGGATGATCCGGCGGGGAGGTGGAGAGTAACACTTTCCGGGGGGTGCTCCCCGCCCCCGCGGGGATGATCCCCTCTCGACGAACCCGTCCGTGGAGACGGTGTCGTGCTCCCCGCCCCCGCGGGGATGATCCGCCGACAGGTCCGCGGACCGCCAGCGGGCCGCCGTGCTCCCCGCCCCCGCGGGGATGATCCCTGGAGCGCCTGGAGCGCCTGGAGCGCCTGGAGGTGCTCCCCGCCCCCGCGGGGATGATCCGGCCGACCGGAAGGGGGAGCTCGTCCCCGGCCAGTGCTCCCCGCCCCCGCGGGGATGATCCCCCCGCCCCACAGGGCGTGGGCGGCACGCTCAGGTGCTCCCCGCCCCCGCGGGGATGATCCGTCCACCGTCTCCGACTACCGACCGCTCAGTGCGTGCTCCCCGCCCCCGCGGGGATGATCCGCCGGGAAAGAGCGGGCCACCCGCATCGATCAGGTGCTCCCCGCCCCCGCGGGGATGATCCGTGGTCACGCGGAGGACTTCAAGCGCCTGCGTGGTGCTCCCCGCCCCCGCGGGGATGATCCGTGAGCGCGCTGTGGCACTACCTGAGCACGCCGGTGCTCCCCGCCCCCGCGGGGATGATCCCGAGGATATCCAGCCCGTCTTCGGCCCCCTCATCGTGCTCCCCGCCCCCGCGGGGATGATCCCCATTATGGTTGTTGGCTCACTAATGTCTGTCAGTGCTCCCCGCCCCCGCGGGGATGATCCCAACGACACGAGTTCTTGTCCAATTTTTCGATGGTGCTCCCCGCCCCCGCGGGGATGATCCACATCATTTACGGCCATTTTGTATTTACCCTTCGGTGCTCCCCGCCCCCGCGGGGATGATCCTGAGGCCCTATGGAGACGCACGATCGAGGCCGTCAGTGCTCCCCGCCCCCGCGGGGATGATCCCCTTTCTGGGCGGCCGCGTCCGCCCTTCCGCGTGTGCTCCCCGCCCCCGCGGGGATGATCCCAGCCTGGCCGGCACATCCGTCGCCGTGTCCGTGTGCTCCCCGCCCCCGCGGGGATGATCCCGTGGTCAGGGTCGGCAGTCACGCTTAAGCCCGGTGCTCCCCGCCCCCGCGGGGATGATCCGGGTTCCAAGGACCTCATCGGCCGTACGGTTTCGTGCTCCCCGCCCCCGCGGGGATGATCCGTCCACCATCTCCGACTACCGACCGCTCAGTGCGTGCTCCCCGCCCCCGCGGGGATGATCCCCTCCTGGTCTACGACAAGCGCGTGCGCAAGCCGTGCTCCCCGCCCCCGCGGGGATGATCCGGTCACGGGGCCGGAGAGCGTGCCGTCGGCGTCGTGCTCCCCGCCCCCGCGGGGATGATCCCTTCCCGACCGTGTCGCCCGTCGCCGCGGACCTGGTGCTCCCCGCCCCCGCGGGGATGATCCGCCGTGGCCCGGGACTGCGCCTGCATGCCAAGGGTGCTCCCCGCCCCCGCGGGGATGATCCGCGTTACCTTCCACAGCGTAGCTCACAGCAACGGTGCTCCCCGCCCCCGCGGGGATGATCCCGCTGTGCGCGGTCCCGCCGCTGCGATGGCCGAGTGCTCCCCGCCCCCGCGGGGATGATCCGCCCCAGCTCCGGGTGTCGCTCCACCTGCCGGCGTGCTCCCCGCCCCCGCGGGGATGATCCCGTCATCCGCCCCCGCACCTGGTCGAGCAGGAAGTGCTCCCCGCCCCCGCGGGGATGATCCCGAGTCACGATGGACGGTGAGGATGCCGCTGCTGTGCTCCCCGCCCCCGCGGGGATGATCCCACGGGGGACGTCGCCTCACTGGCGAGCACGTAGTGCTCCCCGCCCCCGCGGGGATGATCCCCCTACAACAGTGGGCTGTTCTAATGTCATGACGTGCTCCCCGCCCCCGCGGGGATGATCCCACGGGAACCTCTAATGCTAACAGCGAGAATGAGTGCTCCCCGCCCCCGCGGGGATGATCCCGGAGATCATGGCCGAGGTGCAGGGGCTCGTCCGTGCTCCCCGCCCCCGCGGGGATGATCCCTCGTACGCCCACAGCTCCCCGGATGCGTGGACGTGCTCCCCGCCCCCGCGGGGATGATCCCTTCCAGCCGTGCTCCGTCCGCCGCTCGGGGTGGTGCTCCCCGCCCCCGCGGGGATGATCCTCCGCGCCGGCACGACTCCGCCGAGCTGGTGGCGTGCTCCCCGCCCCCGCGGGGATGATCCGGATTCGTCCGTGGAGCCTTTGCCCGGGGTGGTGAGTGCTCCCCGCCCCCGCGGGGATGATCCCCCACCGGCCACGCGTACCTTAGTGACACCCCGGTGCTCCCCGCCCCCGCGGGGATGATCCGTCGATGCCGACACCGAGAGCGTCCAGCGCCTCGTGCTCCCCGCCCCCGCGGGGATGATCCCTGCTCGCGAAGAGCGGTGGCGGACTCTCCGACGTGCTCCCCGCCCCCGCGGGGATGATCCGCATCGCATCGCGGAGCGGTGGCAGACCCCCTTGTGCTCCCCGCCCCCGCGGGGATGATCCGTCCCGCATCGCGTCCAGGGTCTGGGTGAAGGTGTGCTCCCCGCCCCCGCGGGGATGATCCCCGGCCGCCGCCAGTGCGGCGCCGAGCCACCAGCGACCGGGCCAGAGCGTGCTCCCCGCCCCCGCGGGGATGATCCTGCCCAGCCCTGCGGACTGGCCCACCGAGGCGGGGTGCTCCCCGCCCCCGCGGGGATGATCCCGTTCCGCGGGCGGGGTCGAAGAACCACTGATCGTGCTCCCCGCCCCCGCGGGGATGATCCGGCTTGGCCGACGCCGTCATCGCATCCCGGCTGGTGCTCCCCGCCCCCGCGGGGATGATCCCGCTCAGAGCGTGCCGAAGCTCAAGGCCCGGCGGTGCTCCCCGCCCCCGCGGGGATGATCCGAAATTTTTGGTGCTATGACGCCTGAGGTGCAGGTGCTCCCCGCCCCCGCGGGGATGATCCGCATTTAGGGGGTTCTCCTGGTCGGGAAGCGACGTGCTCCCCGCCCCCGCGGGGATGATCCGGTCGCGAGCGTGGGGCGGGAGCCGGCGTCGGTGTGCTCCCCGCCCCCGCGGGGATGATCCGGGCGATAACATCACCACCCTCGTCGTCCGCGAGTGCTCCCCGCCCCCGCGGGGATGATCCGGCGCGCGCGGCATACTCGCCGTCACGCCCCCCGTGCTCCCCGCCCCCGCGGGGATGATCCCGCGGCGACGACCCGGTCCACGCATACCGGGTAGTGCTCCCCGCCCCCGCGGGGATGATCCGCGTGCAGACCGCCTGCAGCATCCGGACCACGCGTGCTCCCCGCCCCCGCGGGGATGATCCCGCGGTGTGGGACGTCCCCGGCGGCGGCATCCGGTGCTCCCCGCCCCCGCGGGGATGATCCCATCGGCCTGATGGTCGTCTTCGACACCGAGCAGTGCTCCCCGCCCCCGCGGGGATGATCCCTTCAATGCCGCGATGGAGCAGGGCCAGATCACGTGCTCCCCGCCCCCGCGGGGATGATCCCGCCGTGGGAGGCGGGTCCGCCGAGACCTTCCAGTGCTCCCCGCCCCCGCGGGGATGATCCGGTGTGGGCGCCCGAATGGCTGCGCGAGGCGATGTGCTCCCCGCCCCCGCGGGGATGATCCGGATTCGTCCGTGGAGCCTTTGCCCGGGGTGGAGTGCTCCCCGCCCCCGCGGGGATGATCCCAGCTTCTTCACCGGGGACGCTCTCCCGACCGGGTGCTCCCCGCCCCCGCGGGGATGATCCGCGTTCGACCGGGGCGCGGTCGGATACGACTACGTGCTCCCCGCCCCCGCGGGGATGATCCCAGCGAGAGGCGCCAGGCGCTCGCCCCCATGTCGTGCTCCCCGCCCCCGCGGGGATGATCCGTTCAACGCGGGGTTTGGTGACGATATCCTCCGGTGCTCCCCGCCCCCGCGGGGATGATCCCTCGTCGGGGTGACCGAAGCAGCGGGCATGCTCGTGCTCCCCGCCCCCGCGGGGATGATCCGCGGTGGTTATTGCGCTTGACGAATCAGCCGCCACGAGTGCTCCCCGCCCCCGCGGGGATGATCCCTAACACAGCTCTGGCTGAAAGGTATGTCCCACGTGCTCCCCGCCCCCGCGGGGATGATCCGCACTTTCGGTGCGGCCCAGATTAGCAACGACGGGTGCTCCCCGCCCCCGCGGGGATGATCCGACGGGGTGCGGGCAGGTCTCGGCTGCTGACCCGTGCTCCCCGCCCCCGCGGGGATGATCCCAGGCCCTTGCGGTCCCACTCGATGCGATCCGGGTGCTCCCCGCCCCCGCGGGGATGATCCCCTGCGCGGCGCGTGGAGCATCTGGCTCGCGATGTGCTCCCCGCCCCCGCGGGGATGATCCCAATTGCATCAGCATGACCGACGCCGGCTCCCGGTGCTCCCCGCCCCCGCGGGGATGATCCCCGGAACACCGTCCCGGTCGGGTCGAGGGACACGTGCTCCCCGCCCCCGCGGGGATGATCCCTACTACTGACGTCTCCCACAGCTTGATTTCCTGTGCTCCCCGCCCCCGCGGGGATGATCCGGGCCTGCCGAACAAGGCCGTGATGCGCAGCATGTGCTCCCCGCCCCCGCGGGGATGATCCGTGCCTTGACGACCTCGCCCTGCGCGGCGATGAGTGCTCCCCGCCCCCGCGGGGATGATCCCGCGTTGTCCGATTCGCTGTCCAACGCGTTGGAGTGCTCCCCGCCCCCGCGGGGATGATCCGGCGGCGTCCCAGCTGGTGAGCAGGCGCGCCCCGTGCTCCCCGCCCCCGCGGGGATGATCCGCCCGCCTCTGCCCGCTTGCGATCGACGGCGGCGTGCTCCCCGCCCCCGCGGGGATGATCCCCAGCGCTACACCTCGGCGATCGTCAAGGCGTGGTGCTCCCCGCCCCCGCGGGGATGATCCCCGTCCGGACGGCGACTGCCACCCCGAGGCGACGTGCTCCCCGCCCCCGCGGGGATGATCCGGGGTAGAGCGCCCGGACCCGAGGCCCCGCCTGGTGCTCCCCGCCCCCGCGGGGATGATCCCCCTCACACCTGTACTCGGTTCAAACGGAAAGGGTGCTCCCCGCCCCCGCGGGGATGATCCCTAGTTCAATCGTCAGATAACGCCAGCCAGTCCGTGCTCCCCGCCCCCGCGGGGATGATCCCCGGGCGTGTCACTGTAACGGAATCGTCCGGTGGTGCTCCCCGCCCCCGCGGGGATGATCCCGCGTAGTCGCCGCAGTACCGCCGCCACACGTCGTGCTCCCCGCCCCCGCGGGGATGATCCCTGCACGCGGTACTTGTTCACGGTCACCCGTTGGTGCTCCCCGCCCCCGCGGGGATGATCCCCGCGCCGTGCGGAGAGAGGCGGCGACCATGTCGTGCTCCCCGCCCCCGCGGGGATGATCCGGACATGGCCAAGAGCGGCCAGGGGGGTGTCGCGTGCTCCCCGCCCCCGCGGGGATGATCCCCATCATGTCTGACACCATCGTCCTCGCTCGCGGTGCTCCCCGCCCCCGCGGGGATGATCCGTTACACACGCTGGAAAATGCTTAAGGTCAAAAGTGCTCCCCGCCCCCGCGGGGATGATCCCGCGTCGATCGCAGGATCCCCCGTGTGAGGGTCGTGCTCCCCGCCCCCGCGGGGATGATCCCCCTTCCGGTGTGCCATGGTCGGCACCGAGCAGGTGCTCCCCGCCCCCGCGGGGATGATCCCACTGGGATCGCGGGGCGTTGTGTCGTTGTCAGGTGCTCCCCGCCCCCGCGGGGATGATCCACAGTGCGGTGATCGCGGCCGGCGGCTGCTGCTGTGCTCCCCGCCCCCGCGGGGATGATCCCTGGAACCACGCGCCTTCACGGAGCGTGGCCTGGTGCTCCCCGCCCCCGCGGGGATGATCCGACCCCTCGAACCCTGGCCTGTACATCCTGGCCGTGCTCCCCGCCCCCGCGGGGATGATCCCACCGACGGCACACACGGAGTGTCGCTGCTCGTGTGCTCCCCGCCCCCGCGGGGATGATCCCGCCCCGAACGTCACGATCCGCAACTGCGTGATGTGCTCCCCGCCCCCGCGGGGATGATCCCGGGGCGGCTCCCCCTCCCGCCACAGCGGCGGCGTGCTCCCCGCCCCCGCGGGGATGATCCCCTCGCTGTCACGGACGCGAAGGTCGCGACCGGGTGCTCCCCGCCCCCGCGGGGATGATCCCGAACACGTTCGGGGCATCCATCACCACATTCAGTGCTCCCCGCCCCCGCGGGGATGATCCCTCGGCCATCAGCTCTCCCGGTGGGTGTCGGTGGTGCTCCCCGCCCCCGCGGGGATGATCCTGGAAGGACCTGTACCGTCCGTTCGAGCTCTGGGTGCTCCCCGCCCCCGCGGGGATGATCCCCAGGTCATCTGCGCGGCCGCGAACCGTGACCAGTGCTCCCCGCCCCCGCGGGGATGATCCCCTCCCGGTCCACGACGAGTGCGTGCGCAAGCCGTGCTCCCCGCCCCCGCGGGGATGATCCCGAGATGCCGAGACTCTACGACGATGCTGACGCGTGCTCCCCGCCCCCGCGGGGATGATCCGTCCTCGGACCGCCAGCGGGCCGCCAACTCGATGTGCTCCCCGCCCCCGCGGGGATGATCCGGACCACTGGTAGGAGGCGACGGTGCCGTCCGTGTGCTCCCCGCCCCCGCGGGGATGATCCCAGAAGTTCGTCCATGCTCGGACGCAGGCGGCGGTGCTCCCCGCCCCCGCGGGGATGATCCGCAACGGGCGTGGTGGTTGGGGGTGCTCTCAGGGTGCTCCCCGCCCCCGCGGGGATGATCCGCCCCAAGACGGGGGAGCGAGTCGTGCTGAACGGTGCTCCCCGCCCCCGCGGGGATGATCCCAGCCGACAGAGCCTTTCGCTGCGCCTTCACCGGTGCTCCCCGCCCCCGCGGGGATGATCCCCCGGGAGGGGGATTTGATGCCGAGGAGGTTCTGTGCTCCCCGCCCCCGCGGGGATGATCCGTCCCCCATGACGATCAACCCGCCCACCGTTCCGTGCTCCCCGCCCCCGCGGGGATGATCCCCGAAGGGATCGAGAGATGGACGTCACCAGCCTGTGCTCCCCGCCCCCGCGGGGATGATCCCGCCGACGATCTCACCACAGTCGGCCAGCAGACGTGCTCCCCGCCCCCGCGGGGATGATCCCACGGGGGACGTCGCCTCCGCGGGGAGCACGTAGTGCTCCCCGCCCCCGCGGGGATGATCCGTGCCCACTACGGGTGGATCGGGATCTCAATCGGTGCTCCCCGCCCCCGCGGGGATGATCCGGTGTACTCGTAGTCGATGCGGATGCCGCCGCCGGGGTGCTCCCCGCCCCCGCGGGGATGATCCGGATCGGGGCCGCATCGCCCTGGTCGCCCCCGGGTGCTCCCCGCCCCCGCGGGGATGATCCCGACATTCCCCGTACTCGTGAAGATCTCGACCGGTGCTCCCCGCCCCCGCGGGGATGATCCCTCCGGCGAGGCGATCTTCTCGTCGGCCATGCCGTGCTCCCCGCCCCCGCGGGGATGATCCCGGCGCGACGATCGACACCCGTGAGGTCCAGTACGTGCTCCCCGCCCCCGCGGGGATGATCCGGCCCGGGCACAACAACTCAGAGAGGGACAGCAAGTGCTCCCCGCCCCCGCGGGGATGATCCCTGGTACGTCCCGTCCACCTGAGCGCGGATGCCGTGCTCCCCGCCCCCGCGGGGATGATCCCCCGATCGACAGCTGGGTGACGACACCGTCGCGGTGCTCCCCGCCCCCGCGGGGATGATCCCCCCGTCGAACGCCTCGATCCTTTTGGCAGCGCGTGCTCCCCGCCCCCGCGGGGATGATCCCGGGACCGTCAACCTCACCACATCCAGCAGCGTGTGCTCCCCGCCCCCGCGGGGATGATCCGGCCGGGGACAGCGGATGGGAGTTCCTCACACCGTGCTCCCCGCCCCCGCGGGGATGATCCACAGCACGGCGGGCGACACAACATCCTGAGTTCGTGCTCCCCGCCCCCGCGGGGATGATCCGGACCTGTCGAGGTCGAGGCGCACCGGGCCGGTGTGCTCCCCGCCCCCGCGGGGATGATCCGCTGGGATCCTCGTTGCGGCGTTGCCGCCCGGTGTGCTCCCCGCCCCCGCGGGGATGATCCGCTGACGGGGCCGATGAGACTCATGCGTAGTGCGTGCTCCCCGCCCCCGCGGGGATGATCCCCGTCCTCCAGCTCAGGGGTCACGCGGCGCAGGGTGCTCCCCGCCCCGCGGGGATGATCCGTAATGCATTCTGGAAAGTAACGCTTTCCCCCGGTGCTCCCCGCCCCCGCGGGGATGATCCGCCGTGAATCTCCGCGGAAAATCCCGGGTTTCCGTGCTCCCCGCCCCCGCGGGGATGATCCCTCGTCGAGTGTCCGAGTCCTGGCGACCGTCCTGTGCTCCCCGCCCCCGCGGGGATGATCCCCCATTCGACCGGGAAGCCGAGCCGGTCGGTGCGTGCTCCCCGCCCCCGCGGGGATGATGCGACCTGGGACCACGGCGGCCACGGGGCCGGTCGGGACCGCGCCAGGCGGCGGCGAAAATCTCCCCCCGCCTGTTCATCGCCGCGACAGAGGGGAGGATGTCTCCCAAAGCTTGGGCTCCCCACCCATCCAACGGAGCAGCATCACTACGATTCGCACCAGACCCCCGTTCGGACGCGAACGACCGCCTTCGTCAACAGTTGTGCTCAGGATCCGGACAACGACATCTCTCTCGGCCGACCCACAATCGCGACTTCATCGTCATTCAAACGCGAGGGGATGCGGACGCCGTTGGGACGGGTGCGGAGGTAATCCAAGAACATCCCGACGTTCGCGGCGGCACTGGGGCGACCTTCTGCGCTCGCGAAGTCCTCTGCGGCATCCGGATCGATAGCACCCGCGACATCGATGATCGCAGTACGCGAGTGTCCCCCCGGTAGGCGCACGAAGACATTCGCGTAGCCGCCCACGTTTCGAACACGGGCAAGCAGCACGCTAAGGCGCTCTTCGGCGAGAGCGACCACGACCGGTGACTCCCCGTCATCATTCACGACCGGCAGCGTGGACGACGACAGTCCTCCGATCGCAAGCTCAAGATTGATCTCGCGACTGAACTCGTCTAGTTCGTCACGCAGAACGTCACTCATCGTCACTCCTTCCCGTGTCTCGAATCATACGGCTGATCTGGGCAAGGCGCTCGTAGGCAACCGTGAACGCAGTTCGCATGTCACCGGCGTCGTTCAACAGCATCAGCACCTCGTGACGATCGAGATCCTCCGGTGGGTGCAAATGGCAGGTACCACCCGTGCAATCGACCCGTGCGACGATCGTCCATCGATTCACATCCGCGATCTCGACACTCAGCGCGAAGTCTGCCAACACTGAGCCCTTGCGCCAGGTCCTGAAGTAGATGCGGATCGTATCGGCATCGTCGATGGACTGGAACCAGGTCTTGGCTCGGCACTCACCCCGAGGCGGGGGCTGGTAAGAACCATGCGTCAACAGCGCTCGTTCAACTTCACGCTGGGCCCGCTTCTCATCTCGACGCGGCTGCTGATCTCGTCGAACCATGACGCCTCCGACTCCTCGCTTTCTTACGTAGGATCGTGATGCCCCGCGTCCGCAGGGATGATCCCGTTGGCTCTAGACGGGTCGAAGTGCTCCCTGCCTATGCAGGGATGGAAGAAGGATAGCTGTACTCTCACGCGATCACTAACGTTGGTTCTTGGCGGGTTTTTAGGGATTGACGTCAGAACTAGGCTGTCCTACGCTTCTACAAGTACCCACCGACGGGCCACACTCATGCTCTCCGAACCCACCGACACCAGCGACGATGCCGGCCTCAGCGCCGCGGTGCGGCATGCGTGGGCGAAGAGCCGCGTCGATCCGACGAATCCAGGGCCACCGATCGAGTGGCTTCCTCTCCCTCAGCACCTCGCAGACACAGCCGAGGTCGCCGGCAGACTGTGGGATCACTGGGCGACCCCGTCGGTGAAGTCGCTCATCGTCCAGAGCGTGGGCGGCGACGATCTCGCCGCGCGGGCACTGTACGTCTGGCTCGCGAGCGTCCATGACGTGGGCAAGCTCAGCCCCGCGTTCGCGGTGCAGGTCGAGACCCTCGCCCAGACGATGCACGAGCATGGCCTGCGCAGTGACTCGACACTCGCGGGCACGGAGGAGCGCCGGCAAGCGCGCCACGAACTCGTCAGCCACATCACCGTCGCTGACTGGCTCGAGACCGCTCGCGGCTTCGACTTCGAACGCGCGAAGCGCCTGGCGAGCGTCCTCGCCGCCCACCACGGCATGCCCGCAGGCACCGAGCAGATCCGGGCGGCACGACCGCAACAGCGCCTGCTCGGCGACCAGGCGTGGAGCGACGCCCGCGTCGAGGTGCTCGAGTGGGCCACGCAACGCTACGCCGATGACACACAGCTCGCCATATGGCGGTCAGCCGAAATCCCGCAACCGACCCTCGTTCTACTGTCAGCGCTGGTGATCGTTGCTGACTGGATCGCCAGCAGCGACCACTTCCCGCTTGCACCCATCGGTGGGTTGCCCACGGAGACAGCCGCTGTCCGAGCTGCTCGGGCCTGGCTCGAGCTCGATCTGCCCTCCCCGTGGACGCCACGCCCGCCGAGAACAGATAGCGACCTGTTCGCGCGCCGTTTCGACCTTTCCGACGCACGCCCCGTCCAACGGGAGATGATGCGCCTCGCGCGCACGGTGGACGAGCCGTGCCTCCTCGTCCTCGAAGCGGAGATGGGAGTCGGCAAGACCGAGGCGGCGCTCGCCGCCGCCGAGATCCTCGCCCACCGTTTCGGTCTGGGCGGCATCTTCATCGGCCTGCCGACGCAGGCCACAGCCGACGGCATGTTCTCGCGCATGCTCTCATGGGCGGAGCGACTCGATCTCACGGTGCCGTCCAACGTCTTTCTCGCACGCAGCAAGGCTCAACTCAACGAGGACAACGCTCGCCTCTGGCGAGACGCCTACCGATCGATCGGCGACGACCAGCCGAGCGGACGCCGACAAGACAAGGTGGATGCCGGAGAGCTCGTCGTCGTGCACCGTTGGTTCGGCGATCCGAAACGCGGCCCGCTGTCGAACCTCGTCGCGGGCACGATCGACCAGGCGCTGCTCGGGGGCCTGCGCAACCGCCATCTGATGCTGCGCCATCTCGCCCTCGCGAGCAAGGTCGTGGTGCTCGACGAAGTGCACGCGTACGACGCCTACATGGGCCGGTACCTCGCCCGAGTGCTGCACTGGCTCGGCGCCTATCGCGTACCCGTCATCATGCTGTCCGCCACCCTCCCGGCGTCGAGCAGGCGCGCGTTCGTCCGGGCCTACGACGAGGGTCGCCGTGTCGGCCTCGTAGCCGGGCCATTCACAGCCGGCCGCGACAAGACTCGAGAGCGAGAGGCACCATCCGACATTCTCGACGGCGACATCGGATACCCGTCGATCGTCGTCTCCGGCGGTGCCAGTCCACCGCAGATCGTCCGAGCCGAGAGCGCGAGCGCGCCGAAGAAGATCCGCGTCGAGCGGCTGCCCGACGACGATGCCAGCCTCGTCACACTCCTGCGCTCCGCACTGCGCGACGGCGGCAACGCCGCGGTAATCCGCAACACGGTCACTCGTGTGCAGGAGACCGCCGCGCTCCTGACCGCGGCCTTCCCCGGCATCCCCGTCACGATCGCCCACGCACGATACCTCGCCGCCTGCCGTGCCGCGAAGGATGCGCAGCTGCTCAAGCTGTTCGGCAGAAGCGGCGATCGACCCGACGCGCACATCGTCGTGGCATCCCAGGTCATCGAGCAGTCCCTCGACCTCGACTTCGATCTGCTCATCACCGACCTCGCCCCGGTCGACCTCCTGCTGCAGCGCGCGGGCCGGCTCCATCGGCATGGGGGCCGCGAGCGGCCGGCACCGCTACGGGCGCCTCGCCTCGTCATCGCTGGCGCGGACTGGGCCGTGAGTCCTCCCGACCCGGTGAAGGGCAGCAAGTGGGTGTACTCGCCCCACATCCTGCTGCGCACGCTCGCCGCGCTGGAGGGGCGCACCGAGATCATCGTGCCGGACGACCTTCCGCCGCTCGTGCAGGCCGTATACGGCGAGGAAGAGCTTGGACCCGACTCGTGGCACACGGCCTTCGACGAGACGAAGCGCGCCTTCGAGGAGGAGCGCCGAGACAAGGAGCACCGGGCCAGCGCGTTCCTGCAGAGCGAAGTGAGGCACGCGCGGCTCGCGAGCCTGCTGGGGTGGCTGGATGCCGCGGCCGGCGACCCCACGCAGGAACGCCGCGCGCTCGCCACAGTGCGGGACGGCGACGACAGCCTCGAGGTGCTCGTGCTGCAGCGCGACGAGGAGGGGATCCTCAGAACGCCGTCATGGTTGCCTGACGGCGGCGGTCGGCAGATCCCCGCCAACGAGCGGCCGAGCCCCTGGCTGGCGCGCACGATCCTCGGCAGTTCATTGCGACTTCCCGCCGGGATGAACCGGGGCTCGCTCATCGACCGGATCATCGAGGAACTCGAACTCGCGTTCCGCCGCCAACCCGAGCTGGCGCACTGGCACTCGAGCCCCGCGCTGAGGGGCGAACTCGTGGTCGTCTTCGACACGAACGGTCACGCGACGCTCGGTCCGTTCGATCTGCGATATACCGATGTCGGGGGTATGGAGTATTCCTGGATCACCAGGGAGGGGGACTCATGACTGTTGCCGCGAACGACAGCTTCGATCTGCTGGAGAAGGGTTGGATTCCGGCACGGCTCCACGGCGGAACGACAGACGAGCTCTCGATCCGAGAGGTCTTCCATCGCGCGCGAGACATCCGCGAGCTCGGCGGAGAGCTTCCCACCCAGACGTTCGCGATCATCCGTCTGCTGCTTGCGATCGTCTACCGCGCCGCCGGGAGCCCGGTGGACGCCGACCGGTGGGCGCTCTGGTGGGACGGCGGCCTCCCGCTCGACAACATCGACGGCTATCTCGACAGGTTCCACGATCGCTTCGACCTGCTGCATCCCGATCGGCCGTTCTTCCAAGTCGCCGACCTGGCGACAGCGCGCGGTGAGGTGAAGGATGTCGCACCTCTCATCTTCGACCTGCCGAGCAACAACCGCCTCTTCACGAATCGAGCGGGAGAAGGTGCGACGCGTCTGTCCTATGCCGAGGCCGCGCGATGGGTGGTCAACGCACAGGCATTCGATCCCTCGGGCATCAAATCCGGTGCCATCGGCGACCCACGCGTCAAGAACGGCAAGGGCTACCCGATCGGCCTTGCGTGGACGGGGCTGCTCGGCGGCGTCCTGAACGAGGGCGACGACCTGCACGAGACACTTCTGCTGAACCTTGTCGGCGGCGACTCCGACCTCGCGTTCGACCTCGATGGAGACCTCCCGCCTTGGGAAGACGACGTCCCCGACAGCGCCGTCGAGCGCGGCATTCGCCCCTTGGGACCGGTCCGTCTCTTCACGTGGCAGTCGCGGCGGATCCGGCTGGTCTCTGACGGCTCTCACATCACCGGCTGCCTCATCGCGAACGGCGATGCCCTCACACCGCAGAATCTCTTCGCCTACGAACCGCATACAGCGTGGCGCTATAGCGAGCCTCAATCGAAGCGTGCGAGGGTCACGACGTACATGCCTCGCGAGCACCGTCCCGACCGCGCCTTCTGGCGCGGGATTTCCGCCCTGCTACCCGCAACGACCGAAACAGTCAAGGGCATCGATCTTGCCCGCAGCCCCGCGAACGTCCGCTGGGTAGGGTTCCTCCAAGAAGAGCGCCTCCTGAACCCCCGCAAACGCATTCGGCTACGTGCGATCGGCGTGGTCTACGGCAGCAACAACTCCGTAGTCGACGACATTGTCGATGACCGGCTCACCGTATCGCTCGCGCTGCTGAGCGAGCAGCATCCCGTGATCGCCGCCGAGGCCGAGAACGCCGTCCGCCTCGCCGAGGAGGGGATTCGGGCGCTGCGCCGACTCGCCGAGAACCTCGCGAAAGCAGCCGGGGGAGATGGGGAAGGCCCACGCGCGCGGGCCGAGGAAAGGGCATACGCGCGACTCGACGGCGAGTATCGCACGTGGCTGGCTCGCTTGGATGCGGACAGCGACCCAGCTGCAGAGATCGCGACGTGGCGCGAGACGGCACGAACCGTCCTTCACGAACTAGGCGCGGCACTCGTGCGCGATGCGGGCCCGACGGCATGGGTCGGCCGCGAGCTCGCCGGTCACGGCGGCACCGAGCTCGTCAACACGTCACGTGCGGAGAGCTGGTTCCTCCGCGCCCTTCACAACACCTTCGGCTCCTCGACCGGAAAGGACCAGGCCGCATGACACCTCCAGAGACCACGGAGATCAGCCGCGGTGAACGCGTGCAGCGGTTCGTCGAGGAGCGCGTGTCGGCGCTCCAGAGGCTCTATCGAGCAAACAGTTCGGCGGGGGTTGCGGCCCTGGCGCGGCTCCGGCGCGGGGTCGGGAAGCAGCCCACCGATGATCTCGAGCTGTTCGGGCTGGCCGTCCCGGAGGATGACACGACGACGGCGCGGCTGCACGATCCTCAATGGCTTCTGCCCGACGACGAGACGACGGAGGAGGAGCGCGCCGCGTTCGCGGCGATCACGCTCTACGCGGTGCACCAGCAGTCGCGACGCGAAACGTCCCTCCACCGGGAGGGATACTCTTTCGGACGCTCCGCGCGCCTGCTCGGTAAGCACAGCAATGCGAGTAACGCCGTCCGAGCCCGCTTCGCGGCGGTGGGCACCGCGACCACCTGGGACGAGACTCTGTATCACGCACGGGGCCTCATACAGCAGTTCCGGCAGCACTCCATCCCTCTGGACTACGGCCGGTTCGCTCGCGACTTGTTCGATCTCCAGCACCCCTCACGCGCCGACCGCGTACGCCTGCGGTGGGGCCGCGACTTCTATCGCGTACGGCGGGTCGATGACGACGGTGACGACGCAAACCAGCCGAACGATGGGAATGCCCGCATCCCCGCATCCGACTACGAAGACTGACCGCACTTTCGAGGAGCAATCATGACCCGGACCATCATCGACATCAACATCCTGCAGACGGTGCCCCCGTCGAACATCAACCGCGACGACACCGGCAGTCCGAAAACGGCCGTGTACGGCGGAGTGCGTCGCGCGCGCGTGTCGAGCCAGGCGTGGAAGCGCGCGACACGACGCGCCTTCGCCGACCTGCTCGACAAGGAGAACCTCGGCACACGTACCAAGCGCGTCGTGGAGCTGCTCGCCGACCGGGTCCGGGAGAAGGACGCCTCGATCTCAGCCGAGCGCGCCGAGGAACTTGCGGCGCTCACTTTCAAAGCGGCGGGTATCAAGCTGCAGGCGCCGAGGAAGTCCACGAAGGAGAACCCTCTGCCCGAGGAGTCCGGCTACCTGCTGTTCGTGAGCGCGCGCCAACTCGACCGCCTCGCCGAGATCGCGGTCGCCGCCCACTCGAGCGACGACGCGGATGCCTCCATCAAAGCAGCGGGAGTCAAGAAGAGCCTCGACCTTGACAACTCCGTCGACCTCGCGCTCTTCGGTCGCATGGTAGCTGACGCGAGCGACCTCAACGTCGACGCCGCAGCGCAGGTCGCGCACGCGATCAGCGTGCATCCCGTCGAGAACGAGTTCGACTACTTCACGGCCGTGGACGACCACAAGGACGCCGACGACGAGGAGGACGCCGGCGCGGGCATGATCGGAACCGTCGAATTCAACTCCTCCACCCTCTACCGCTATGCAACGGTCGACGTGAACCGCCTCCGCGACAACCTCGGCGACGACGAGGCGACTCGGCGCGCCGTCGAGGCGTTCGTGCAGGCGTTCTCGCGCAGCCTGCCGACCGGCAAGCAGAACACCTTCGCCAACCGCACGCTGCCGGACGCGATCGTCATCAGCGTGCGCGACGCGCAGCCGGTGAACCTGGCCGGAGCGTTCGAAGAGGCGATCACGACTTCCTCGGGACGCTTGAAGGCGGCTAGCGCGGCACTCGCGAGTCAGGCGACCTCGGTGGACGATGCCTTCGGCACGACGCCCGTCAAGACGTGGGTGATCAGGGTATCCGAAGCGACCGATGCGCTGGACGCGCTCGGCGACCGCACCTCGTTGGACGCGGCGGTGACCGCTCTCGGCTCGCTCGTGGCCGAGCGACTCGCGGAGCCCGCGTGAGCACTCTCCTCATCGAGCTGGCCGGCCCCCAGCAGGCGTGGGGCTCGCGCAGCCGCTTCGCCGTTCGCGCCACCGAGCTCGCGCCGACGCGCAGCGGCGTGATCGGGCTGATCGCCGCAGCACTCGGCTACGAGCGGACGGCCTCGCTCGAACGCTTCGCACCGCTACGCTTCGGCGTGCGCATCGATCAGCCCGGAACACTCGAACGTGACTTCCAGACGGCTCGCTCTCTGGACGGGTCGACCGCGTTCCCGCTCTCCCAGCGCTTTTATCTTGCCGATGCCGTCTTCCTCGCAGGACTCGAGTCCGATGACGAAAGCGAGCTTCGCGCCTTCCGGGACGCGCTCGCCAGGCCCTACTTCCCGCTGTTCCTCGGCAGGAGGGCCTTCCCACCCGCTGGTCCCCTGCGGACCGACATCGTCGCGGAGCCGCTCGAGGCAGCTCTCCGGAGCGCCGCCTGGCGGTCTCGTGCCCATCACCTGCGTCGGCTCCGGCGGGAACCATCCGTCTCGCTCCAGCTCGTGCTCGATGTGCGCCCGGGAGACCCGGCAGGCGAAAGCAGACGGGACGTGCCGGTGAGCTTCGACCCACGACGCCGCGAGTACGGGTGGCGAGACCTCCGCATCGAGACGGTCACGATCGCCAACCCGCTCGCGGTGCCGGAAGGCCGGGACGACGATCCTGAGATCTCGGGCGCACCGCGGGTCGCCGCGACCACCTCCCGGCTGCTCGGCTCTCCCACCGATCACGATCCTGAGACGCTGCTGTCCGACGAGGAGGTCTGACGTGTACCTGAGCACCTTCACGTTCAATCCCCAGCGCCGCGGAGCGCAGAGGCTCCTCGGCTCACCGCACGCACTGCATGCGGCGGTGCTCGCGGGGTTCCCCGATCCTTCGCCCACCGCGACCGGACGCGTGTTGTGGCGGCTTGACAAGGACGCGCACACGCCCAAGCTCGTCGTCGTGAGCCCGACAGCACCCGATCTCACTCACCTGGCCGAACAGGCCGGATGGCCGACTCTCGAGGACTCCTGGCGGGTAAAGCCGTATCAGCCGCTGCTCGATCGCATCGAGAACGGTCATCGCTACGCCTTCCGACTGACGGCGAACCCCACACACGCCGTGCGCGACGGCGGGACGGGGCGAGGCAAGCCCCGTGGCCACCTCACGGTCGCTCAGCAGGAGAAGTGGCTGCTCGATCGCCAGGAGCGTGCCGGCTTCCGCATCAACGATCGGAGCGATGAGGATGACCGTATCCACCACGACCTCGTCGTGCGCGACCGGAAGCTGCTCGCTTTCCGGCGCCGCGAAACGGAGGTCATCCTTCGCGTTGTGACCTATGAGGGCACCATCGCCATCACCGATCGTGACGCGTTCGTCCACACGCTCTGCCACGGCATCGGTCGCGCGAAGGGCTACGGATGCGGCCTCCTGACCATCGCACCGGCTTGATGAGGTGAGCGTCATGACGATCCCCGGCGCACGCCCGCCCGACCTGCCCGACCTCGTCCGCGCACAGGATCGGATGACGTTCATCTACCTGGAGAAGTGCCGTATCCACCGCGACGCGAACGCGATCACAGCCACCGACGAACGCGGCGTCGTGCACATCCCGGCGGCCTCCCTCGGTGCGCTCCTCCTTGGGCCTGGCACGACTGTGACGCAGCAGGCGATGGTGCTTATGGCCGAGAGCGGATCGACCGTCGTCTGGGTCGGGGAGGAGGGCGTGCGCTACTACGCACACGGCAGGTCGCTCGCGCACAGCTCCCGGCTGCTCGAGGCGCAGGCCCAGCTCATGACGAACCAGAGCAGCAGACTGCGGGTCGCGCGGGAGATGTACGCGATGCGATTCCCGGGGGAGGACACGTCCGGCCTGACGATGCAGCAGCTTCGCGGACGCGAAGGCGCCAGGATCCGCCGCGCCTACCGTGAGCACTCGAGACGGACCGGCGTGCCGTGGAGTCGCCGCGACTACGAAGTCGAGGACTTCGCTGCCAGCGATCCTGTCAACCAAGCACTGTCCGCTGCCAACACGAGCCTCTACGGCGTCGTGCATTCGGTCATCGTCGCTCTCGGATGCTCGCCGGGGCTGGGCTTCGTCCACACCGGCCATGTCCGCTCGTTCGTGTACGACATCGCGGACCTCTACAAGGCAGAGCTCACCATCCCGCTCGCATTCGACCTCGCAGTCGAGGAGCCCTTCGACATCGGTGCCGCAGCGCGCCGCGCACTCCGCGACCGATTCCACGGCGGCGCGTTCCTGGACCGCTGCGTGCGCGACGTCCGGCATCTTCTGCTCCCCGAAGACGACGATGACTCATTCGATGCCCGCCTCGGTGAGAACGTCGTGCAGCTCTGGGACGGGTCACGGCGAGCTGTCGCCGGCGGCACCGGCTACGGCGAGGACACGCCGTGGTAGTGCTCGTGCTGTCAGCCTGCCCCGCGGGCCTGCGCGGGTATCTCACGCGATGGCTGCTGGAGATCTCGGCGGGCGTGTTCGTCGGCGCTGTCTCCAAGCGTGTCCGAGAGCTGATGTGGAAGCGCACGGTGCAGATGGTGCGCACTGGCCGAGCGATCATGGTGTTCTCCGCCCGCAACGAGCAGCGGCTGTCGTTCCTCGTCCACGGCCATCACTGGGAACCGATCGACGTCGACGGCATCACCCTCATGCTGCGCCCGACTCCCCGCGACAAGTCGATCACGCCGCACGAGCCCAGCTCTGGTTCGGCGCCGGCGACGGGCTGGAGCAAGGCTGCACGTCGGCGGAAACGATAGATCTGCGGAAAGCGTACGGACTCAGCGCAGCGACACACAGGCGGATGCCGTGTCCGACCACGCAACTAGACTTGTCCCGTCCGGCATCCCCGATCTTGGAGCACAGCCGCGTGACCACCCTCCAGCCAGCGACCACGGCCGCGCGTCCCGTCGCCGACACGATCGACAACGCGCTCGCAACGCCCGAGAAGGAGCAGCCGTACGGCGCGCTCGGCCTCAAGCCCGACGAGTACGAGCAGATCAAGACGATCCTCGGCCGGCGCCCCACGAGCGGCGAGCTGGCCATGTACTCGGTCATGTGGAGCGAGCACTGCTCCTACAAGTCGAGCAAGATCTACCTCCGCCGCTTCGGCGAGAAGGTGTCCGACGAGATGAAGACCCGGCTTATGGTCGGCATGGGCCAGAACGCGGGCGTCGTCGACGTCGGCGAGGGCTGGGCGGTCACCTTCAAGGTCGAGTCGCACAATCACCCCTCCTACATCGAGCCGTTCCAGGGTGCCGCGACCGGTGTCGGCGGCATCGTGCGCGACATCATCTCGATGGGCGCCCGCCCGGTCGCCGTGATGGACCAGCTGCGCTTCGGCGCCATCGACCACCCCGACACGGCGCGCGTCGTGCACGGCGTGGTGAGCGGCATCTCGTTCTACGGCAACTGCCTGGGCCTTCCGAACATCGGCGGCGAGACCGTGTTCGACGCGGTCTACCAGGGCAACCCCCTCGTCAACGCTCTCGCGGTCGGCGTGCTCCGCCACGAGGACCTCACGCTCGCCAACGCGTCCGGCACCGGCAACAAGGTCGTCCTGTTCGGTGCGCGCACGGGCGGCGACGGCATCGGCGGCGCCAGCATCCTGGCATCCGACTCCTTCGACAGCACCGGTCCCACCAAGCGTCCGGCGGTGCAGGTCGGCGACCCGTTCGCCGAGAAGGTGCTCATCGAGTGCTGCCTCGAGCTCTACCGCGACGAGCTGGTCGAGGCGATCCAGGACCTGGGAGCGGCGGGCATCTCGTGCGCGACCAGCGAGCTGGCCGCCAACGGCGGGTCGGGCATGCGCGTGGATCTGGAGAAGGTGCTGCTGCGCGACCCCACGCTCACGCCCGAGGAGATCCTCATGAGCGAGAGCCAGGAGCGCATGATGGCCATCGTCGCTCCGGGCAAGCTCGACGACTTCCTCGCCGTCACCGAGAAGTGGGATGTCGAGACGAGCGTCCTCGGCGAGGTCACCGGCGACGGGCGCCTGCAGATCTTCTGGCACGGCGAGCAGATCGTCGACGTCGACCCCTCCACGGTGGCCGTCGACGGCCCCGTCTACGAGCGCCCCGTCGCCTACCCGACCTGGATCGACGCGCTCCGCGACGACTCCGCCACGGCCCTCCCCCGCACCGACGACCCCGAGACGCTGCGCGTGCAGTTCGCGCAGCTGCTGTCGAGCGCGAACCTCGCCGACACCTCGTGGATCACCAACCAGTACGACTACTACGTGATGGGCAACACGGCCCTGTCGTTCCCCGACGACGCCGGCATGATCCGGGTCGACGAGACCTCCGGCCTGGGCTTTGCGATCGCGACCGACTGCAACGGCCGCTACTGCCAGCTCGACCCCTACCAGGGCGCGAAGCTCGCCCTCGCCGAGGCGTACCGCAACGTCGTCGTCACCGGCGCCGAACCGACCGCGGTCACCGACTGCCTCAACTTCGGCAGCCCCGAGAATCCCGAGGTCATGTGGCAGTTCGAGCAGGCCGTGGACGGCCTCGCCGACGGATGCCTCGAACTCGGCATCCCGGTCACGGGCGGCAACGTCAGCTTCTACAACCAGACCGGCGACACCCCCATCTTCCCGACCCCGGTGGTCGGCGTGCTCGGGATCATCGACGACGTCGCCCGGCGCATCCCGTCGGGGTGGCAGGATGCCGGCGAGAACATCTACCTGCTCGGCGTCACCGCGCCCGAACTCAGCGGATCGGCCTGGGCCGGCACCGTGCACGGCCACCTCGGCGGACGCCCGCCCGCGGTCGACCTCGCGAACGAGAAGCGGCTCGCGCGGCTGATCCACGCGGCATCCCAGCAGTCGCTCGTCTCCAGCGCCCACGACCTCTCCGCCGGCGGACTCGGCCAGGCCCTCGCCGAGGGCGTGCTGCGCTTCGGCGTCGGCGCGCGCGTGTGGCTGCGCGAGATCATGGAGCGCGACGGGGTGGATGCCGCGACCGCCCTGTTCAGCGAGTCCACCGGCCGCGTGATCGTGACCGTGCCGCGCGAGGACGACGTGAAGTTCCGGGGCCTGTGCGAAGGACGCGGCTACCCGGTGCTGCGCATCGGCGTCACCGATCTGCCCGCGCACGAGGAACCGGCGCTGGAGGTGCAGGACGTGTTCACGATGCCGCTGTCAGAGCTGCGGGCGCTGTCGACGGGCACCCTGCCGGCCGTGTTCGGCGCGACGGTGGCCGAGCCGGCCGGGCATCCCGATAGCCTGCCCACCTGACACATCCTGCCGCCAACGCGCCCCGGCGCGGCCAGGTGCGCCCACCGAAGGCCAGACGGCACCCGCACCCCGCATTCACCTGACGCATCCTGCCGCCAGTGCGCCCCGACGCGACCATATGCGCCCACCGAAGGCCAGACGGCATCCGCACCCCGCATTCACCTGACGCACTCTGCCGCCCACGCGCCCCGACGCGACCATATGCGCCCACCGAAGTCGACAGACAGCCAGGCCTCCACGCTCGGGTGGGCGCAACCTGCCGCCGACTCGCGCCATGACGGCGAGACGCGCCCACCCAGGCGCGAGCCCATCCGGCGACCAGAGGCGCCGACTGAAGCGGGATGCCGTGGGCACCGGCCTCCGGCCGGCGCTGCAGCCCGCCATAGGATGGGACCGTGACCGACCAGGACGAGTACGCCGACTTCGCCGAAACGCGCACACGTCGCACGAAGGTCGTGGCGTGGATCGTGATCGCGGCGCTGATCCTCATGGGCGGCGGTGCCACGGTGCTCTCGCTGCTGTTCGGCTGAGCTTCACGCTGCCGGCTGCCGGCGCGGACAGGTACGATGACGCCGTGGATCCGCTCTGGGCAGCACTGGCCGAGTGGTGGTGGATCGGGCCGGCGGCGATCGGCACGGGAACGCTCGGCGTCATCGGCCTGCGCCGCCTCGGCGGCGGGCGACGCGCCCGTCGGCTCGGCTACGACGCTGCCAGGCATGCGCTGCGCAGCTCGCACACCGAGGCCGTGGCCGCGCGCAACGCGGTGCGTATCGCGCGCGCGGAGCTGACCCGCGCGCAGGCCGAACGCGCGGCATCCCGCGCCACGCCCGCCGACGTCGCCGCGGCGCGCCGGCGCCTGCAAACCGCGCAGCACGACGCGAAGGCCGCGACGGCGAGCACGCGGGTCTGGCGCACACGCGTGACCGCGGAGCGCCAGTCGCTTCCCCGCGGCGGCGACCCGTCCGCCCTTCCGCTCGCTCGGATGCTGGCGATCCACGATGCGGTCACCGCACGCTGGCTGGAGTACGAGACCGATCCCGCGAAGCTCATCGCGTTCCCGACCATGAGCGACGCGCGCGTGCCGACCGTGGCCGCCTACCTCACCGCCTATCGGGAGGCGCAGCGGCTGCGTCCGGCCTCTGCGACGGAGCGGATCAGCCCGGCCCGGTTCGCACAGTACCGGGAGTCGGTGTCGCGCCTGGAGACCGCGTTCGTCGCAGCCGAGCAGGAGGCGTGGCGGCAGGCCCGCGCCACCGGCTCCGTGGCGCCAGACCCGGCCGACCGCTCCGGGGCGCCGTGGACCACCGTCGCCCAGACCATCGTGTCGCGGTCGGCCGCCGCGATCGCGCGCGCGACGGAGAGCACGGCCGCGCGATACGGCGCGGCCGCCGAGCACAGCGCGCCCGCCGGACGCGGCGCGGCCGCCGGACGCAGCACCTCCGCAGGATCCGACAGCACGTCGAACCGCCGCGCGCCCACCCGGATGGAGTCCTCGACCCGCGCACCGTCCCGAAACCCGGAGCCGACTTCCGCCGAAGCAGCGGCGTCGGCCGGTCACGGTGACGCCGTGCACGGGCCGGCCGCGTCGGCCCTCGGAGCCGCGCCCGGCCCCGATGCCGCGCCCGACCCCGATGCTCGGGCCGGCCCCACACCGACGGCCAGCCCCACACCGACGGCCGGCCCGACACCTTCGACCGAACCCTGGCCGGTGCCAGCGCGTACGGACCGGCGCGGGCGCCCCTGAGCCCCGTCCCGCGAGTCGAACCCGGCGAGGCTCGACCGCAATGCGTCCCGCTTACAGGCTGGATGTGACGGGCCGTCTCGCGCTCCCGCGTGATTCCGGGCCTCGCGCTCGGGCAGGCGTCGATTGAGCCTGTAAGCGGGACGCATTCGCGCCGAGACACCGGTCGGAGCCCGGCAGAAACGGCGAATCGGCGTCGGCCCGGCCAGTCCGGCGCGGCGACTAGCATGGCACCCGTGGACCAGTTCTGGATCTTCGCCGGCAACTACTGGTGGCTGGTGTTCCCGCTGGCCGCCGGTGTCGGCGGGCTCGTCCGACGCTGGGACTATCTGTCCGGCCGCCGCCATCGCCGTCGGCTGGAGATCCTCAAGGCGAAGGCGGAGCTGCGCGCCGCGAGCCTGCCGCAGGTGGCGACGGTGTCCGACCCGAAGCCGATCACGCGTCCCTCGCCGATTCCCACACAGCTGGAGCAGCTCTTCGCCATCCACGACCGCGTGACCGCGCGCTGGCTCGAGTACGAGCTCGACGTCGCGAAGCTCATCTCCTACCCGGCGATGAGCGATGGTCGACAGCCGCTGACGGCAGCCTTCATCCGCGCCCGCAAAGTCGCCGACGGGCTGCGTCCGGCCTCCGCCGAGGCCCAGGTCACACCCGAGCAGCTGGCCGAGTACCGCACCGCGGTGACCGACTACGAGGTCGCGTTCGACCTCGCCGAGCGCGACGCCAAGCGTGTCAAGGACTCCGGCTTCACGGAGTTGGAGCGCAAGCGTCTCGACAAGGCCAAGCAGCTGCTCACGATCGCCGTCGACGACGCGGCGACCCCCGCCGAGCGGCAGGTCGCGTACAAGCGCGTGCGCGACGAGCTCGACGGGCTCATCGCGGTCTCCGACGAGGCGCTGGTGATCCTCGAGGAGAAGGTGGCCCTTCCGCTCACCGCGCGCCCGACGAGCGCACGACCGGATGCCGCTCCCCCGACCCACCTATGACCGGATGCCGCGTCCCCCGCACACGGGAACGGCATAGCCGATGCGGCATCCGCCCCGCTCGACGACTGAGCGCACGCGCCGCTGCTGCGACCATCACGCCGACGGCCCATTCTGCAGGCCCGAGGTCCCGCGAGACCTCCCGTCTGCACCACATTCCCCGCCAGAACGGTGCACACCGGAGGTCTCGCGAGACTGCACAACTGCACCGGAATCCGGAGTGAAACGGTGCAGACGGGAGGTCTCGCGCGCCGTGGCCGCCGGAGCTTGAGCCGCAGGCCGGGCAGCCGGCAGAGCCGCATGCCGGGCAGCCGGCAGAACCCCGCGGGCCACGCGACCGACACACCCCGCGGGCCACGCGACCGACACACCACGCGGGCCGGGCGACCGACAGACCCCGCAGACCGAGTCGCGGAACCCCGCATCGGCCAAGGGCTTGACATCCGCGCCAGACTGTTGCATGGTTAGTTAGTCAAGTAAGTAACCAAGGAGGCTGATGTGATCGACGAAGGCCGCGCGCTCTTCCTGCAGATCGCGGAGAGCATCGAGGACGCCATCATCGACGGGAGCCTTGCCGAGGACTCGCAGGCGCCGTCCACGAACGAACTCGCAGCCTTCCACCGCATCAACCCGGCCACCGCTGCGAAAGGGATCGCCATGCTCACCGACAAAGGCGTGCTGTACAAGCGTCGCGGGATCGGCATGTTCGTCGCCCCGGGGGCGCGCGCACTGCTGCGCGGCGAACGCCGCGCCGCTTTCGCCGACCGCTACGTCGAGCCGCTCCTGGCCGAGGCGCGCACGCTCGGCCTGTCCCCTGACGACCTCGTGACCCTGCTGCGCGAGCGCGCCGCGTCACTGACCACCCGCCCGGAAGGAACGACACGATGACCACCGTGATCGAGGTCGAAGGCCTCACCAAGCGCTATCGCGACACCGTCGCCGCCGACGACGTCACCTTCTCCATCGAGGAGAACACCATCTACGGCCTCCTCGGCCGCAACGGCGCCGGCAAGACCACCGTCATGTCGATCCTCACCGCGCAGAACTTCGCGACCAGCGGCACCGTCCGCGTGTTCGGCGAGGACCCGTACGAGAACGCCCCAGTGCTCGGACGCATGTGCTTCGTGCGCGAGAGCCAGAAGTACCCCGAAGACGCGACCGCGCGGCACGCGCTCGCGATGGCCCGACTGTTCTTCCCGCACTGGAACCAGGAGCTCGCCGACCGCCTCGTCGCCGACTTCCAGCTGCCGATGCGCAAGGGCATCAAGAAGCTCTCGCGCGGGCAGCGCTCGGCGGTAGGCGTGATCATCGGCCTGGCCAGCCGCGCCGAGATCACCTTCTTCGACGAGCCGTACCTCGGCCTCGACGCCGTCGCCCGGCAGATCTTCTACGACCGGCTGCTGGAGGACTACACCGAGCATCCGCGCACGATCCTCCTCTCCAGCCACCTCATCGACGAGGTCGCCAACCTCATCGAACGGGTGCTCGTGATCGACCGCGGCCGCATCATCATGGACGACGAGACGGATGCCGTCCGCGGCCGCGCCGCGACCATCATCGGCGACGCCGCCGCGGTCGACGCTTTCGTCGCGGGCCGAGAGGTGCTGCACCGGGAGACGCTCGGGCGCGTGGCATCGGTCACGGTGCTCGGCGCCCTCACCACCGACGATCGCCGGCGACTGGCCGACGACGGCCTCGAGGTGGCGCCGGTGTCGCTGCAGCAACTGATCGTCCGCCTCACCCAGCATGCCGCCGAAGACGCGGCATCCGACACCGAAGGAGCACTCCGATGAGCCGCACGCTCAACGTCGTCCGCATGCAGCTGGTGAACCGGCAGACGTTCATCTGGATCCCGCTGATCATCCTGGGCGGATGCCTGGTCATCAGCCTGGCGATCTACGCCCTTCTGATCAGTTCCGGGGTGCACGGCGTCAAGGTCGGCGGGGCCGCTCAGGGACCGCTGTGGTACTTCCTCGCCGTCGGCATCCAGTCGCTGACCCTCACCTTCCCCTTCTCGCAGGCGATGAGCGTCACGCGCCGCGAGTTCTATCTCGGCACGCTGCTCACCGCGGCCGTGGCCTCGGCGGTGCTGGCGACGATCTTCGTGCTGGGCGGACTCCTCGAACAGGCCACGAACGGCTTCGGCCTCAACGGCTATATGTTCTATCTGGAATGGATCTGGCAGGCGGGTCCGCTCGCGGCAGGCCTCGCCTACTTCTCCGGCGCGATGCTGCTGTTCGTCATCGGCTTCGCGTGCGCGACGATCTGGAAGCGCTTCGGCGCCATGGGACTCACGCTCGTCCTCATCGCCGCGGGGGCGGCGATCCTCGGCATCCTCTGGCTGATCTCTCGCGCGGACGCCTGGGGCGGCGTGGCCGCGTGGATCATGACGCAGGGCGCGCTCGGCCTTGCCGCGTGGGGCCTCGTGGCCACCGCCCTTCTCGCGGGCGCGTCGTACCTGATCCTCCGTCGCGCCATCCCGTGACCTGCGGAGTCCGTCCCGGCCCTGCCCGGGGCGGACCCGCCCGTCACGGGTGCTGCTCGGCGGCGGCCGTGTGGTGGCGGATGACCTCGGCCACCACGAAGTTGAACCACTTCTCGGCGAACTCCGGGTCGAGGTCGGCCTCGACGGCCAGCCGGCGCAGGCGTGCGATCTGCTGCTCCTCCCGCGCGGGGTCGGATGCCGGCATCCCGTGCCGCGCCTTGAGCAGGCCGACCTGCTTCGTTCGGCGGAAGCGTTCGGCGAGCACGAAGATCAGCGCCGCGTCGATGTTGTCGATGCTCCCGCGGAGCTCTCGCAGCTCGTCCTGTGCGTCGGTCATGATTCCTCCCGGCCCGACACTACCCGCTCGTCCGGGGCGTGCGCCCATGCGCACACGCCCCGAGCCCTAGAGTGTTGAGCATGACCGAGGGAACCGGCCCCGCAGAGTCCGCCCCGCGCAAGCCCTCGCGGCTGCTGCGCCGACCGCGGGCCGCCTCGGCGCCCGACGCCGCGAGCGCGGTCACCGAGGCGGATGCCGGCGAGCCGACGCACGCGCTGTGGACGCACATTCACAGCCCGTTCCCGACCGGGTTCTTCGTCACGCTGGGCGGTCTGGTCGCGATCGGCCTCGCCGCCGCGCTGAGCAGCCTCGCCACCATCTGGATCTACATCGCGTTCGCGCTGTTCGCCGCCCTCGGGCTCGACCCGATCGTGCGGCGCCTGGGCGCGCGCGGCATCAGCCGCACGTGGTCGATCGTGATCGTGTACTTCCTGTTCGCGCTCGCGCTGGTGGCCGTGCTGTGGCTGATCATCCCGACCGTCGTGACCCAGATCGCGCAGTTCGTCGAGGACCTGCCGTCGATGGTCGCCGACTTCCGGCACACCGATCTGTTCGCGTGGCTGCAGGCCAACCTCGGCGATCAGGCGCCGGCGCTCCTGGCCGAGGTGCAGAAGTTCATCACCGACCCCGGGAACATCGCCACGATCGGCGGCGGCGTGCTTCAGGTGGGCGTCTCGATCGCGACGACCATCTCGGGCCTGGTCATCATCATCGTGCTGAGCCTGTATTTCCTCGCCACCCTCCCGCAGATGAAGCAGGCGTTCTACCGGCTGGCCCCGGCCCGCAACCGGCCGCTCGTTTCCGAGTTGACCGAGGAGATCACGGCATCGGTCGGCGGGTACCTCGGCGGCATGGTCGTGCTCGCCGCCGCCAACGCGGTCGTGTCGTTCCTGCTCTACACGGTGCTGGGCCTGCCGTTCCCGCTGCTGATGGGTGTGGTCGCGTTCGTCATCACGATCATCCCGCTCGTCGGTACCGTGCTGTTCTGGAGCATCGGCACGCTCATCGCAGTCTTCGCCGACCCGCTCGCTGCCCTGATCTTCGCGGCGGGCTACCTCGTCTACATGCAACTTGAGGCATACGTCCTCACCCCGCGCGTCATGAGCAAGACCATCTCGGTGCCCGGCTCGCTCGTCGTCATCGGCGCGCTCGTCGGAGGCACCCTCATGGGGCTCCTCGGCGCGCTGGTGGCCATCCCGGTCACCGCGTCGATCCTGCTGATCGTCAAACGCGTCTTCATCCCGCGGCAGGACGCCAAGACGGACTGAGGTTCGACCGTCCCGCCGGGATGTCGTCCCGGTGGGGTGCGCATAATTCAGGCAGAACGCCGCTGCCGCCCGGCAATACCCGCGCAATCGCGGGTATTGCCTGAGTTATGAACGCCGCGCCCGGTTGCCGGTGTACCCGCCGACCAGCAGCCGCGACATCAGTCGACGAGGTCGTGGCGCACGATGACCGCATCGCGCGCGGCGCCGACGCCGATGACCGAGATGCGCGTGCCGCTCATGGCCTCCAGCGCGAGCACGTACTCGCGCGCCGCGCGAGGCAGCTCGTCGAAGGTGCGCGCCTCGGAGATGTCCTCGGTCCAGCCCTCGTAGTACTCCAGGATCGGCGTCGCATGATGGAAGTCGGTCTGGCTGACCGGCACCTCCTCGACGCGCTCGCCGTCGACGTCGTAGGCGACGCACACCGGGATGCGCTCCAGCCCGGTGAGGATGTCGAGCTTGGTCAGCACCAGGTCGGTGATGCCGTTGATGCGCGTCGCGTAGCGCGTGACCGGAGCGTCGTACCAGCCGACCCGGCGCGGGCGCCCGGTCGTGGTGCCGAACTCGAATCCGCGGCTGCGCAGCCATTCGCCCTGCTCGTCGTGCAACTCGGTCGGGAACGGCCCCGACCCGACCCGGGTCGTGTAGGCCTTGACGATGCCCACGATGCGATCCAGCCGGTTCGGGCCGACACCCGCGCCGGTGGAGGCGCCGCCCGCGGTCGCCGACGACGACGTCACGAACGGGTAGGTCCCGTGGTCGACGTCGAGCATCGTGGCCTGACCGCCCTCGAACACGACGACGTCGCCCGCGTCGAGCGCCTCGTTCAGCAGCAGCGAGGTGTCGGCGACCATCGGGCGGAGCCGCTCGGTGTAGAGGAGAAGGTCTTCGACGATCTCATCGACCGTGATCGCGCGGCGGTTGAAGACCTTCACGAGCAGGTGGTTCTTCTGGTCGAGCGCGCCCTCGACCTTCTGGCGCAGGATGTTCTCGTCGAAGAGGTCCTGCACGCGGATGCCGACGCGGTTGATCTTGTCGGCATAGGTCGGGCCGATGCCCCGACCGGTCGTGCCGATCATGCGCTTGCCGAGGAACCGCTCGGTCACGCGGTCGAGCGTGCGGTGGTACTGCGTGATGACGTGCGCGCTGGAGCTGACGCGCAGCCGCGAGGTGTCCACGCCGCGGGCGTTGAGGGCCTCCAGCTCGGAGAACAGCACCTCCAGGTCGACCACGACGCCGTTGCCGATCACGGCGTTCACGCCGGGGGTCAGGATGCCGGAGGGCAGCAGGTGCAAGGCATACTTCTCGTCGCCGATCACCACCGTGTGGCCCGCGTTGTTGCCGCCGTTGAACTTGACGACCCAGTCGGTGCGGTCGCCGAGAAGATCGGTGGCCTTCCCCTTGCCCTCGTCGCCCCATTGGACGCCGACGATCACGATTCCGGGCATGGCCGCTCCCTTGTTCTGCGCGGGGATTACGCCCCAGTCTATCGAGGCCGCCCCCACGACCCGGCATCCGCCCACCCTGCCCCGCGAGTCACTGCCCAAACCACCAGTCACTGTGCTGGAGGGCAGTGACTCGCGAGCAAGGCAGTGACTCGCGAGCCAGAGCAATGACTCGCGAGGGGAGAGAGGAAGAGGGAGAGAGGGAGAGAGAGGGAGGGGGAGAGAGGGAGGGCGGGCAGCAGAGAGAGGGCGGGCAGCAGAGAGAGGGATGCCGGGTCAAGACGCCACGGCGGCGCGGAAGCGGATCGGGAACCGGACCGCGCCGGTGTTGCCCGAGACCGGCAACCACTCCCCCGGGCCGTCCGGCTCGGCCCCCGGCATCCGCCGCGCCAGCAGAGGCAGCGCGACGCTCATGTCGGTGCGCGCGACGAAGTGCCCGAGGCAGTGGTGCACGCCGCCGCCGAACCCGCTGTGCAGCGGGCGGTGCTCCACGGCGAGGTCGATGCCCGCGTCGGGGCCGAACGCGCGTGGATCGGTGCCCGCGGCGTGCGAGAGCACCTGCACGATCCCGCCCTTCGGGATGTGCAGCCCGTCGAGGTCGACGTCCTCGACGGCCTCGCGGGTCACCCACGTCACGGTCGGGTTCACGCGCATGACCTCCTCGACGGCGCGTCCGCCGAGCTCGGGATGCTCGGCCAGCAGCGCCCACTGGTCGGGGCGCGCCAGCAGGGTCTGCAGCGCCAGCCCGAGCTGGTTGCGCGTGGTCTCCATCCCGGCGAACGCGAGGAAGACGAGCGAGACGCTCAGCTCCCGCCGTGTGAGGGCGTCGTCGTCCTCGTGGGCGAGGAGGAGCGTCGTGACGAGATCGTCGCGCGGGTGCGCCTGCCGGTCGGAGATCACCTGCTCCACGTAGCCGGTCAGTCCCGCAAGGGCCGCCTCGATGCGCGGAAGGTCGCGACGGATCCGGATGCCGAAGGACTTGCCCAGATCGTCGGCCCAGTGCGCGACGCGGCTCCACTCGTCGTCGGGCAGCCCCAGCAGCAGGCACAGGATGCGGGCCGCGTACGGCTCGGCGAACTCGGAGATGAACTCCACCCGCCCGCGCGCGGCGAAGGCGTCGATCAGCTCGTTCGCGAGCGCCTGGAACTGCGGCCGCATCCGCTCGATGGCACGACTGCGAAACGCCGGTCCGAGCAGGCGCCGCAGGCGCATATGGTCGGTGCCCTCCAGGCTCAGCAGCGTCTCGCCCCACCACTGCGCGAACGGGCCGTCGTCTATGCCGTTCTGCGCGGGCCAGCGCGCGTTCCCCTGCTGGAACCTGCGGTCCTTGAGGATCGCGGTGCCCTCGTCGTAGCGCAGGATCGCCCACCCGTACGGGGTCCGGGCGTACCAGTTCGCCTGGCGGGCGCGGTGCACGACGTCGGAGGTGACGTCGAAGGCCGGGTCCGCGAGATCGAGGTACGCGATGCCGTCCGCGCTGGCCGTGGTCATGCCAGGGATCTTACGAGGTTCCGCCGTCCCCGCTGCGCGCCGGAGCGCCGCAGCGCGAACGAGCGATGGATGCCGCGACCGTAGGATTGAGGGCATGTCGAAGGTCCTCCAATCCCTGCCCATCGGCGAGCGCATCGGCATCGCCTTCTCGGGAGGGCTCGACACCTCCGTGGCGGTCGCGTGGATGCGCGACAAGGGCGCGATCCCCTGCACGTACACCGGCGACCTCGGCCAGTACGACGAGGACGACATCGACTCCATCCCCGGCCGCGCGCTGGCCTACGGCGCGGAGCTGTCCCGCCTCGTGGACTGCAAGCCGATGATGGTCGAGGAGGGCTTCGTGGCGCTCGCGTGCGGCGCCTTCCACGTCCGCTCCGCCGGCCGCACCTACTTCAACACCACGCCGATCGGGCGCGCCGTCACCGGCACGCTGCTCGTGCGCGCGATGAAGGAGGACGGCGTCGGCATCTGGGGCGATGGCTCCACCTACAAGGGCAACGACATCGAGCGCTTCTACCGCTACGGGCTGCTGGCAAACCCCGCCCTGCGCATCTACAAGCCGTGGCTCGACGCCGACTTCGTCACCGAGCTCGGCGGACGCCGGGAGATGAGCGAGTGGCTCGTCGCGCACGGGTTCCCCTACCGCGACTCCGCGGAGAAGGCGTACTCGACGGATGCCAACATCTGGGGCGCCACGCACGAGGCGAAGACCCTGGAGCACCTGAACGTGTCGCTGGAGACCGTCGACCCGATCATGGGCGTGCGGTTCTGGGACCCGGCCGTCGAGATCGCCACCGAGGACGTCACGATCTCGTTCTCCGCCGGCCGTCCGGTCGCGATCGGCGGCGTCGAGTTCGACGACCCGGTCGCCCTCGTGCACGAGGCGAACGCGATCGGCGGACGGCACGGCCTCGGCATGAGCGACCAGATCGAGAACCGCATCATCGAGGCCAAGAGCCGCGGCATCTACGAGGCGCCCGGCATGGCGCTGCTGTTCATCGCGTACGAGCGGCTGGTCAACGGCATCCTGAACGAGGACACCCTCGCCACCTACCACGAGCAGGGCCGGCGCCTCGGGCGTCTGATGTACGAGGGCCGCTGGCTGGAGCCGCAGTCGTTCATGCTGCGCGAGTCGATCCAGCGCTGGGTGGGCTCGGCGATCACCGGCACGGTCACGCTGCGCCTGCGCCGCGGCGACGACTACACGATCCTCGACACCACCGGGCCGAACCTGTCGTACGCGCCGGAGAAGCTGTCGATGGAGCGTGTGGGCGACGCCGCGTTCGGCCCGACCGACCGCATCGGCCAGCTGACCATGCGCAACCTCGACATCGCCGACTCGCGCGCCCGCCTGGAGCAGTACGCCGGGCTGGGCCTGATCGGCGGGGCGACCGCCGAGCTCGTGGGCGACCTCTCGTCGGGGTCGGCGGCGGCGATCACCGGGCACGCGGAGCCGTTCACGGCCGAGCGCGAGGCCTTGGCGGATGCCGTCGACGAGGCCTCCGAGTCGGCGTCGTTCGACTTCGGCGCGGACTGACCCGACGCCTCGGCGGCGGCGCGGGCGTTCCGCTCGTCCGTCGTGCGGGCTACGATGCCCGAAGCGGTGCCGTGCGAGACCGGGGGGTCGGCGCCGCGACCCGGGGTGCACGGCATCCCGTCCCACGTCGCCCCGGGGGAGTGCCAACGATGTCCACCACCACCGAGATCGCGCCACTCACCGATGCGGGCGGGCCTCGCAGCTCGCTCGGGCGCCGGATCGGCATCGCCGTCTTCGCGCTCGTCGCCCTCGTCACGGTGCTCGCCCTGGTCGCCGCGGGCGTAATCGTGTGGACCGTGCAGCGCTCGTTCCCGCAGCTGAGCGGCACCGTCGCGGTGACCGGACTGGGGAAGGATGCCACGATCCAGCGCAACGCGCTCGGCGTGCCCACGATCGTCGCCGACACCACCGACGACCTGTTCTTCGCGCAGGGCTACGCCCACGCCCAGGACCGCTTCTGGGAGATGGACTTCCGCCGCCACGTCACCAGCGGCCGGCTGGCCGAGCTGTTCGGCCAGTCCCAGCTCGGCACCGACATGTTCCTGCGCAGCCTCGGCTGGCGGGCGATCGCCGAGCAGGAGGTCGAGGCGCTCGACGAGGCCACGCGCGGCTACTACGAGGCGTACGCCGCGGGAGTGAACGCCTACCTCGACGACCACGACGGGGCATCCGTGTCACTGGAGTACGCGGTGCTAGGACTGCAGAACTCCGCGTACGAGATCGAGCCGTGGACCCCGGCCGACTCGGTCGCGTGGCTCAAGGCGATGGCGTGGGATCTTCGCGCGAACCTGGTGGAGGAGACCGAACGGGCGCTTCTGGCCCGCACGCACACGCCGGAGCAGATCGCCGAGCTCTACCCGCGGTATCCGTACGACCGCAACCCGGTCATCGTCCCGACGGTCGTGGCGGCCGAGGAGACCCCGGCCCCGGCGGCGGAGACCGATGCCGCAGCAGCCGCCCCGGCGAGTGTCGTGTGGACCGAGGTGGGCGACGTCGTCGAAGCCGCGAGCGCCCTCGTGGGCGGGGCCGGCGAGGGCATCGGCTCGAACTCGTGGGTCGTGTCGGGCGATCTCACCGAGAGCGGCCTGCCGCTGCTGTCGGACGACCCGCACCTCGGGGCCTCGCTCCCGAGCGTGTGGTACCAGAACGGCCTGCGATGCCGCGAGGTGACCGAGGCGTGCGCGTTCGACGTCGCAGGCTTCGGGTTCGCCGGCGTCCCCGGCGTGATCGTGGGGCACAACGCGTCGATCGCGTGGGGCGTCACCAATCTGAACAACGACTCCGCCGACCTGTACCTCGAGAAGGTCGACGGCGACCAGTACTGGCGCGACGGCGCGCTCGTGCCGCTGCAGACGCGCACCGAGACGTTCGCCGTCGCCGGCGGCAAGGACGTCACCACGACCGTGCGCTCCACGGTGCACGGACCGATCGTCTCCGGCCTGAGCGACGACTTCACCGCCATCGCCGAGGCCCCCGTCACGGGGTCGACCGATGCCGTGACCGTCCCGCAGGACGGCCTTTCCGGCGAGTACGCCGTGAGTCTGGCGTGGACCGCACTTGAGCCGGGCACGACGGCGCGGTCGATCTTCGCGATCAACCTCGCGCAGGACTTCGAGCAGTTCCGCGCCGCCGCGGAGCTGTTCGACGTGCCCGCGCAGAACCTCGTCTACGCCGACCGCCAGGGGAACATCGGCTACCAGGCACCGGGTCGCATGCCGATCCGCGGCGCCGGCGACGGATCGATGCCGCAGCCGGGCTGGGACTCCAGCTACGACTGGCAGGGGTACATCCCGTTCGCGGAGCTCCCCACCCTCTACAACCCGCCGGCGGGGTTCATCGTCACCGCGAACAACGCCGTCGTCGACGAAGCGTACCCGTACCGCATCACCGACGACTGGGACTACGGCTGGCGCGCCGCCCGCATCGTCGACCGGCTGGAGCGCGCGGCGGCACGCGGCGGCATGACGGCCGACGACATGTCCGCCATCCAGGCCGACCAGCAGCTGTGGATCGGCAAGCGGCTCGTGGCAGCGTACGCCGACGTCGAGGTGGACGACCCCGGCGCCCGCGCGGCGCTCGAGCTGCTGCAGCAGTGGGACACGCAGAACCGCACCGACTCCAGCGGCGCCGCCTACGCGAACGTGCTGTGGGACGAGCTCGTGCAGGACCTGTTCACGCGGCGCGACGACCCGGCATCGGTCGCCGGCCAGGACCGCATGTTCCTCGTCGTCGACCGGCTGCTCGGCGACCCCGACTCCGCGTGGTGGGTCAACGAGAAGCTCGGCGTGAACGGCCGCGACGAACTGCTCGCCAAGGCGGCCGTCGACGCCTACGACCGGCTCGTCGAGCTGCAGGGCGATGACCCCGATCGCTGGGAGTGGGGAGCGCTGCACGCCATCACCCTGACCAGCGGCACGTTCGGCTCCAGCGGCATCCCGATCATCGAGTGGCTCTTCAACCGCGGCCCCTACCCGGTGGGCGGCGGATCGGCGGTCGTCGACGCGACCGGCTGGGTGCTCGGCAGCGGCGGCTTCGCCACCGTCACGGTGCCCTCGATGCGCATGACCGTCGACCTCGCCGACCTCGACGCCTCGCGCTGGAACCACCTGACCGGCGCGAGCGGGCACGCATTCCACCCGAACTACACCGATCAGTTCGAGACGTGGCAGCACGCGCGCCAGACGTCCTGGCCCTTCTCGTCCGACGCGGTGGGCCAGGCGACCGTGGACAGCCTCACCCTGGTCCCGCGAGGCTGATCAGTCGCCGGAGCCCCGCGTCCCGGCATCCCGCCCCCTGTCCCTGCCCCCTCTCGACACTGTTGGCGACACCTTCCTGCTTCTGCCCCTACGAATATGTGGCGCCATCGCAGGAAACTGGCGCCAACCTCAGAGGCGGTGCAGGAACCTGGCGCAGTCGCAGGAAGGTGTCGCCAATGGCACCGAGGTCAGGGCGGCGTCAGCGCGGGGGCGTCCGAGGTCAGGGCAGCGTCAGCGCGGGGGCGTCCGACGCGACGCGGCGAGCTCGTCCACATAGAGCGAACGCTCGTCCACGGTGCCGTTGCGGTACGCCTGCCGGCCCACCATGTGCGCCGACAGCGGCGCGGTGGCGAAGTGGATCACGATCACCGGCGTGAGGAATGCCACGACCTCCCACGAGCGCAGCGACAGCGCGATCGCGAGGCAGATGAGCGCGAAGCCGAGCACCTGGGGCTTGGTGGCCGCGTGCAGGCGCGTGGGCACGTCGCGGAAGCGCAGCACGCCGATCGCCGCGGTCAGGCACAGGAGGGCCCCGGCGAGGATCAGCACGAGCGAGATCGTGTCGAGCAGCTCGTTCATCGCGGTCCCCCATCCCGGCGGGCGACGAAGCGTGCGATCGCGATCGACCCGAACACGCCGACGGCCGCGACGATCAGCAGCAGCGGCAGACTCCGCGTGTGGTGGTTGATCGCCATGTCGGCGCCCAGCACGCAGATCACGAGCGTCAGCAGCACGTCGGCGGCCACGGCGCGGTCGAGGATCGACGGACCGACGATGACCCGCCACACGGTCAGGAGCACGGCGGCGGTGAAGGCGACGTAGATCGCGGCGAGCAGGAGGTTCATACGGCATCCGTCCTCTCCGCCCGCATCGCGGCGACCTGCGCGCGGGAGCCGACCGCACGCACGAGGCGCCCCTCCCAGTGCTGCACAGCAGCGCGCTGGCGTTCGAGGTCGGCGTCGTTGCGCACACCGAGCACGTGGAGGTAGAGCACGTGCCGGTCGCGATCGATGTCGACGATCAGCGAACCCGGGATGAGGGATGCCGTCACCGCCACGTGCGTCATGATCAGGTCGTCCTCGGTGACCATCGGCACGGCGATGACAGCCGTGCCCGGATAGCGCCGCGGATCGAGCACCTGCCAGGCCACCGTGAGCGAGCCGACCACGAGCGCCACGAGGAACTCCGCCACGAACACGAACAGCCACCAGAGATTGACCCGGCCGGACAGCTCCACCGCGGGCAGGCGGAACACCCGCGTGACGAAGACCGCGACGATGACGCCGGTGACCGCCGCGAGCATCGTGAACTGGCCCCACAGCAGCATCCACAGCGCCACGAGCCACACGAAGAACGGCAGCTGGCGCCACACGGCGCGCGCGAGCTCGCGGGTCTGGGTGGTCATCGCCCCGCCTCCTCGTGCAGCTGCTCCAGGGTCGTCGGCACCAGCAGCGCCTCGCCGATGTGCGCGCACAGCTCGTACAGGGGGCCGGCCAGCACCGTCAGCGCGATCGTCACGGCGACCATGCCGGCGGTCGCCGCGGTCATGATGCGCGGGATCGCGCGGCGCACCGTCTGCGTCGCGGCGGCCGGAGCGCCGTCGAGGTAGGCGATGCGTCCGGCGACGTCGGGCTCCTCCGTCTCGTCGTCCTCCCGCCAGAACGACAGATTCCATGCCCGCATGAGCGCGTACAGGGTCAGCAGCGACGTGACGATGCCGCCGACGATGAGCACGTACATGAGCGGGGTGCCCGTCGAGGCGGCCGCGTCGAACAGCGCGAACTTGCCGATGAAGCCCGAGAACGGCGGCAGCCCGCCGAGGTTCACCGCCGGAAGGAAGTACAGCGCCGCGATCAGGGGCGCGGTCCGCATGAGCCCCTTCACCTTGAGGATCGAGGTCGACCCGGCGCGGCGCTCGACCAGGCCCACGGCGAGGAAGAGCGTCGTCTGCACCACGATGTGGTGGACCATGTAGTAGATCGTCGCGCTCAGCGCCGCCTCGGTGCCGATTCCGAGGCCGAAGACCATGTAGCCGACGTGGCTCACGAGCGTGAACGACAGGATGCGTTTGAGCTCGGCCTGCGCGACGGCGCCGAGGATGCCGACGACCATCGTCGCGAGCGCCACCACAAGCAGCAGCGCGTTGATGTCGTTCTCCTGGAACACCTGCGTCTCGGTGCGGATCATCGCGTACACGCCCACCTTCGTGAGCAGTCCCGCGAACACCGCGGTGACCGGCGCCGGGGCCGTCGGGTAGGAGTCGGGCAGCCAGAACGAGAGCGGGAAGACCGCGGCCTTGATGCTGAAGGCCAGGATCAGCAGGAGATGCAGCACGAGCTGGGTCTCCTGCGGCAGCGCGGTCATGCGCTCCGCCACCTGCATGAGGTTCACCGTGCCCAGCGCCGCGTAGATCGCGGCGATCGCGGACAGGAACAGGATCGACGAGACGAGCGAGACGACGATGTAGACGACGCCGGTGCGGATGCGGGACTCGGTCGATCCGAGCGTGATGAGCACGTACGAGGCCACCAGGAGGATCTCGAACCCGACGTACAGGTTGAACAGGTCGCCCGCGATGAACGCGTTGAAGATCCCCGCCGCGAGGATCAGATAGGAGGGGTGGAAGATCGACACCGGCGTGTCGTCGTCGCCGTCCGCGGCGCCCTGACCGACCGAGAACAGGAGCACCGCCAGCAGCACCACGCTGGAGACGACCACCAGCAGCGCCGCGAGCCGGTCGACGTAGAGCACGATGCCGAACGGGATCGGCCAGCCCCCCACCGATACCGCGATCGGCGCGCCTCCCGTGTCGACCGTGTACAGCAGCACCGCCGCGATCGTCAGCACCAGCGTCAGCGTGACGATCGACACCGCCACCTGCACCCGCCGGCGCCGACCGAAGGTGAGCGCGATCGCCGCGCCCAGGAGGGGCAGCGCCACGAGCAGGGGGACCAGGCCGCTCATCGTCGGCTCTCCGGGCGATCGGTGGGCGCATCGTCGCGGATCGCGTCGAGGTCGCGGTGGCGCAGCACGGTGATCGGCGCGGTGACCGTGCCGACGAAATCGCTCGTGGCATCCTCGTCGCGATTCTCGTCGTCCATCGTGCGCTCGTCCTCGGCGGCCCGGGCGCGCACGGCGAGGTCGGCTTCGTCGTCGGGCACGGTGTCGGCCTGGCCGAGCTGCCAGGAACGGTAGATGAGGGCCAGGAGAAAGGCCGAGACCGCGAACGTGATGACGATGGCCGTGAGCGTGAGCGCCTGCGGCAGCGGGTCACTCAGCTCGTCGGGCGATGCCGCCGCCCCGTAGAACGGCGCGAGCCCCGGCTCTCCCGTCACGACCAGCAGAAAGAGGTTCGCCGCGTTCCCCAGCAGCAGGAAGCCGATGAGCACGCGCGTGAGGCTGCGCTCGAGCATCGCGTACACGCCGGCGGCGAACAGCACGCCCATGATCACGATCAGGATGAGAGAGACGTTCACCGGACCGCCACCCCCCGGCCGCGCAGCTCCTGCGCCTGCCTGTCCACCTCGGCACCGAGCGAGCGCAGCACGTCGAGCACGAGCCCGATCACGACGAGGTACACGCCGACGTCGAAGATCGTCGAGGTCACGAACTCGACGTGCCCGAGCAGCGGCAGCTCCGCCTCCAGCACCGCGCTGGTCAGCGGTGCGAGCCCGAAGAAGATCGGCACCACCGCGCACGCGACGGCCAGGGCCATCCCGGCGCCCAGCAGCCGCCCGGCATCCGTCGGCGACGCCGCCCCCAGCTCGTACCGCCCGCCCGCGATGTAGCGCATGACGAGCGCCATGCCCGCCACCAGTCCCCCGGCGAACCCGCCGCCGGGGAGGTTGTGGCCCGCGAACAGCAGGTAGATCGACACCACGATGATCGTGTGGAAGAGGATGCGGACGATCACCTCGAGCATGATCGAGCGGTTCTCCGGGCGCACGCGCTGGCCGCCGACCAGCCACGCCTGGCGCGTGCTCCCGGTCGCCGCGGCGCGCGGCCGCGGCCCGTCGGCGGTCTCCACGAGCGGCCGGTGCGTGCGGACGGCCGCCGTCGGCAGCGACGAGATCGTCCGCGAGAGCGTATCGGAGCGGTGGGTGACGAAGACGAGGGATGCCACGCCCGTGGCGGCGAGGATCAGCACCGACAGCTCGCCCATCGTGTCCCAGCCGCGCAGATCGACGAGGGCGACGTTCACGACGTTCTTGCCGTGGCCGAGCTCGTAGGCGAGCTCGGGGAAGCTGTCGGAGATCGGCCTGTCCACCCGAGCCCCCGTGGCCACGACCGCGACGATCGCCATCGTCACGCCCACCGCGATCCCCAGGAGCGCGCGCAGCACCGGGAGCACGGAGGCGTTGTGGGTGCCCAGCCGCGCCGGGATGCGGCGCAGCACCAGGGCGAAGGCCACGAGCGTCACGGTCTCCACGAGGATCTGCGTCAGGGCGAGGTCCGGCGCGCCGCTCGTGGCGAACAGCAGGATCATCCCGAGACCGGTCACCGAGACGAGCACGACGCCGGTGTAGCGCTTGCCGGCTCGGACGGCGACGACCCCGGCGAGGATCATGATCGGCGCCACGACCACCTGCATCGGCGTCTGCCACGGATCCAGGTTCGCGCGCCACTCCGGTCCGGCCAGGAGCGCGGTCCCCTCGGCCGCGACCAGCACGACGAAGATCGTGCCCACGTACACCGGGAGCGATCCGCGCTGGGTGAGGTTCGCGGTGGCGACCGCGACGCGGGCGACGCCGCGCAGCGTCGCGTTGTACACGCCGCCGGCGGTGAACGGCAGCAGCCGCGAGCGCCAGCGCGTGACCTGCACGAGCCAGAACACGCCCACGCCGACGACGATGCCGCCCAGCGACAGGAACAGCGCCGGCTCCAGCCCGTGCCACAGCGCCAAGTGGTAGGCGTGCGCCGGCGCGGCGACGCCGGGGCTCGCCGCCGGCGCGGTGTCGGCGTAGCCGGCCAGGGCGCGATCGATCAACAGGGCCGACAGGCCCGCGACGAGGGTCAGCGCGGCCAGCACGAGGGGCGGGGCGATGAAGCCGAGCGGGGGGTCGGGCCAGCGGGTGGGCGGGAGGGCGTGGCCGGCGGCATCCTTCTTCGTCCAGAACGCGCCCCAGAAGAAGCGCAGGCCGTACGCGGTGGTCAGCGCCGAGCCCGTCACGATCCCGCCGAGGGCCACGATCGCCCAGCCCGCACCCGCGCCGCTCTCGTGCAGCAGCGCGGTGAGCGCCGCCTCCTTCGCGACGAAGCCGATCATGGGGGCGAGCCCCATCATCGACGCGACCGCGAAGGCCGACGCGACCGCGAGCGTCGGCGCCTGCCGGCCGACGCCGGACAGCTCGCCGATGTCGCGCGTGGACAGCTGGCGGTCGATCACGCCGACCACGAGGAACAGAGCCGACTTGAACAGCGCGTGGCCCAGCAGCAGCGCAAGGCCTGCCAGCGCCGCGTCGCGCGTGCCGTACCCGAGCACCACCGTGAGCATGCCGAGCTGGCTCACCGTGCCGAAGGCGAGGATGCGCTTGAGATCCGACTCGCGCAGCGCCTGGAGCCCCCCGAGCAGCATCGTGAACACGCCGAGCGAGATCACGACCGGCCGCCACGGCTCGGCGAGCGCGAACACCGGCGCGAGCCGTGCGATGAGGTACACGCCCGCCTTGACCATGGCGGCCGCATGCAGGTAGGCGCTCACCGGGGTGGGGGCGGCCATGGCGCCGGGCAGCCAGAAGTGGAACGGGAAGATCGCCGACTTGCTGAGGGCCCCCACGAGCACCAGCACCAGGGACAGGTCGACCAGCGGGCCGTGCGGGGCGGCCTCCAGCAGACCGGAGAGGCTGCTGGTGCCGGTGTGGACCACCAGCAGCACGACGCCGATCAGCATGACGAGCCCACCGAGCGTCGTGACCATCAGCGCCTGCAGCGCGGCCCGACGGCTCGCTCCTCGGGTGTGGTAATGCCCGATCAGGAGATAGGAGAGCACGCTCGTGACCTCCCACAGCATCACGAGCACGACGATGTCGTCGATGAGCACGAGGCCGTACATGGCGCCCGCGAACCCGAGCAGCACGGCGGCGAACTGCCCGACGCCGACCGTCTTGCCCGCGAAATACCAGCGGCAGTAGAGCATGACCAGGGCCCCCACGCCGGTGACGATGAGCGCCATGATCCAGCCCAGGGTGTCCATGCGCATCGAGACGGCGAGCCCCAGCGAGGGGATCCAATCGTATGCCTCGAACGGAATACGACCGGAGAGCACCGTGGGCGTCTGGGCGATCGCGAAGCCGAAGGCCGCGATCGGCAGCAGCGCCGCGACGCTGAACACGCGCGGCCCGATGCGCGAGAACAGCCACGGGATCACCAGCGGAACGATTGCGAACGCGGCGAGGAGGATCAGCACGGGCTACCTCCTGCTGGTCGTCAGCACGGACCGGGGATGCCGGGGGGACTCCGCGCTCGGGCGATCAAGGCGTGCCTCCATCCTACGGGCGGAGGGCCTTTCCAGGATGGCGCTGGAGAAGCGCTCCACCGACGATCGGCGGGATCCCCGTCGCCGAACAGCAGATCACCGCCTGGGCGACCGAGGCGGAAGAGGGATACGACATCGAGGCTCTGAAGAGGCGCGGCCGAGGGCGGCCGGGCAGAGGCTCCGCCCCTACCCAGGTCATCGCGCTTCGACTCACTCTGGAGGAGATCGCAGCACTCGATGCTCGCGCGAAGCGTGAAGGAAAGTCGCGATCAGAGGTGATTCGCGCGGCACTGAGGGCTGCATGAAGGCTCACCCGTCCGCGTTGAAGCATGGATCGCCGGGACGGATGCCATTCATGCAGCGGCGCCGGGTAGCGTGGAGCGGTGAGACTCGTCATCGCCCGCTGCTCCGTCGACTACGCCGGCCGGTTGAACGCCCACCTCCCGCCCGCGACGCGCCTGCTCGTGCAAAAGGGCGACGGGAGCCTTCTCGTGCACTCCGACGGCGGCTCGTACAAGCCGCTGAACTGGATGAGCCCTCCGTGCTCGCTCGTCGTGGAGACGCCGGACCCGCCCGACGAGCCGGGCGACGAGGTGGTCGTCGAGCAGTGGCGGGTCACCCACGCCAAGAGCGGCGACGCTCTCACCGTGCGCCTCTACGAGATCCTGCACGACTCCACGCACGAGCTCGGGGTCGACCCGGGACTGATCAAGGACGGCGTCGAAGCCGACCTGCAGCGCCTCCTCGCCGAGCAGGTCGGCGTGATCGGCGAGGGACTCACCCTGGTCCGGCGGGAGTTTCCCACCGCGATCGGGCCGGTCGATCTGCTGCTGCGCGACGCCGCCGGCGGCACGGTGGCCGTCGAGGTCAAACGCCGCGGCGACATCGACGGCGTCGAGCAGCTCACGCGCTACCTCGAGCTGCTCGGACGCGACCCGCACCTGGCGCCCGTGGCGGGCGTGTTCGCCGCGCAGGAGATCAAGCCCCAGGCCAGGGTGCTCGCCGCCGATCGCGGCATCCGCTGCGTGACCCTGGACTACGACGACCTCAAGGGCGTCGAGTCGGGCGCCCCGCGCCTGTTCTGAGCCCTGGGCGTCTCGATCGTTCGAGGCCGCTTGTAGGCTGGAGACATGCCGCCGAGATCGCCCTGGTCATGCATTCTGTGGGACGTCGACGGCACGCTGGTGGATGCCTCGGACGGCATCCTGCAACGCCTGACGCGCACGCTGGATCACTTCGGACACCCCGAGCCCACGCGCGCGGAGCTCGTGCACTGGATCGGGCCGCCCATGCACGAGTCGTTCCAGAAGAACCTGGGCATGTCCCCCGACCAGGCCGCCGAGGCGGTCACGTACTTCCGCGCGCTCGGTGACGTAGACGGCCACACCGGTGGGGCGCGCACCTATCCGGGCATGGTGGAGCTGGTCGCCGACCTCGCTGCGGCCGGGGTCGCCCAGGCCACGGCGAGCTCGAAGCCCGAGCCGCAGGTCGTCGCCCTCATGGAGCACTTCGGACTCGCTCCGCACCTGCAGGCCACCGCCGGCGCCTCGGCCGACGAGCAGACGATGGCGGCCAAGTCCGACATCGTCGCCGAGGCGCTGCGCCGGCTGGATGCGCTGGGCCTCAACACCGATCGCGCAGTCCTGGTCGGCGACCGCCACCACGACGTGGAGGGCGGTCGAGACAACGACGTGCCGGTGATCTTCGTGCGGTGGGGGTTCAGCTGGCCGCACGAGTCGGAGGGCGCACAAGCGGTGGTCGACACCGTCGATCAGCTGCGCGCGCTCCTACTGGTGGACGCGGACTGAGCCGCGCCGCGCCCCCGCGCCGCATGCCCCGGCCCACACCCCCGGCATCCCGCCCCCGCGACTCACTGCTTCTGCTCGCGAGTCACTGCCCCCGCGCCGAGTCACTGCGCTGCAGCACAAGGACTCGCCGGCAGAGCAGTGACTCGCACGCCGGGAGGGTGAGGCGAGTGCGTCAGATCGGGCGGATGTTCTCCGCCTGCAGGCCCTTCGGGCCCTGCGCGATCTCGAACTCGACGCGCTGGTTCTCCTCCAGCGAGCGGTAGCCGCTCGCCTGGATCGCGGTGTAATGGGCGAAGACGTCAGCGCCGCCCTCGTCCGGAGCGATGAACCCGAAGCCCTTCTCCGAGTTGAACCACTTGACGGTGCCGCTGGTGCTCATGAACTGCCTTACTGCTGTGCTTCCACCGGCGCAAAACGCGCCCGCGTGCTCCCACGGTAGCCAACTCGAGCGTCCGCCGTCGCGCACACCACGAGATGGTGACACAAATGTTGCATCGGATGCCGCGGCGATGGGTACGGTGATGCCGTGGCACACGTGGACCTCCGGCCGTTCGACGACGACGACCTCGACGCCGTCTTCGAGATGATGCGCGACCCGGATGCTGTCGCCCTGGCATCCTTCACCGCCGACGATCCGGACGATCGCGCGGCCTTCGACGCGTGGATCGCCGCCGAGCGGGCAGCCCCGTCGGTCGCGCTCCACGTCGTGACCGAGGACGGCGGGTTCGTGGGCACGGCGGCGGCGTTCCAGGCCGACGGCGACCGCGAGGTGAGCTTCTGGATCGCCCGGTACGCGTGGGGGCGCGGCGTCGGCTCCGCCGCGCTGCGCCTGCTGATCACGAGGGAGCCGGAACGTCCGCTGTACGCGCGGATCGCCGCGCACAACGCCGCGGCGATCGCGCTCGTGACCGCCGCGGGCTTCACCGAGGTCTCGCGCTCGCTCGCCTACGCCCCGGCGCTCGGCCGAGACGTCGAGGAGGTCGTGTTCACACTCGTCCCAAGCCTCGACGGGGTGTGAGGCCCTGCGAGATCGCGGCCTCTGCCCCGCGGGAGCCCAGCCTCTTCGACCGGGTCGCGCCGGCACGATGCGCATAACTCAGGCAGAACACCGAACCAGCCGCCTGAACCCCGCGTCGGCGCGCGAATTGCCTGAGTTATGCGCACTGCGGCAGCGCACCGGGCGCGAGGCGCCCTCGGCCTTCAGAGCCCGGCCTCGTCCAGCATGCGCTGCACCTCGGCGTCGACGGCGGCCTTCAGCTCCGGGTTGCGCTCGAGGGCGAGGGCAGCGAACCGGGCCGAGGCCAGGTGGTGGACGAGCGCGGAGGAGTGCAGCTGGTGCCAGGCGGCACCGACCTCGCCGGCGCGGGCCGGGATGATCGACCGGACGTCGACCGGTCCGTGCACGTCGAGGTCGAACCGCCCCGTCACCGGATCGGTGTGGGCGCGGCGCTGGGATGCCTCGACCGCCGCCCGCGCCCGCGCGGTGCGACGTCGCTCCCGCGCGATATCGAGGCGCACGCGGAACACCGCGTACGCCTCGGGCGTGCCGCGCCGCATCAGCTCGCGGACGAGCTCGCCGTGGCGCCGGGTGAGACCGGCGAGCTCGACAGGAGTGAGCTCGCCGTCGGCGACGCCGCCGAACTCCGCCCTGGCCAGCCGAGCGGCAAGCTCCTGCGCCGAGGCCGCGGCATCGACGGAGATGCCGCGGCGGCGCATGCGGTCGCGGGCCTGCTGCTCCGTCACGGAGGCCAGCTCGTCGGCCAGCTCGTCCGGGACCTCGAACAGCGAGGCGATGGCATCCGCCGCGGGCCGGGAGTGGTGGGGACGCACGGGCTCGCTCATGCCGCCCACACTGCCCACGATGGGGCGGCGCCGCAAGCCCGCAGGAATACAGACACGCACCCGCGCTTCACTTGGCACGTTTCGTCGCCGCGGGCAGCGTCGGCGACCATACGCGCCAGGTATGCGCACGGCACCCGCGCTTCACTTGGCGCGTTTCGTCGCGATACGCGAGTTCGGCGACCATACGCGCCAGGTTCACGCCGTTCCTCGGACGGCGCCTGGGAGGATGGGAGCTGTGATCGAGGTGGACAGCGTCGACGTCGTCGCGGGTGACGCGACGCTGCTGGCTCCTGTCTCGGTGTCGACACGGCGCGGCGAGGCCCTGGTCGTGCGCGGCCGGAACGGGAGCGGAAAGTCCACGCTGCTGCGCGTACTGGCCGGCTCCCGCGCGCCATCGCACGGCACCGTGCGGATCGGCGGCGAGGCGGTGACCGAGCGCGATCGCGGATTCCGCCGCCGGGTCGCCGCGATGATCGGCCTGCCCCCGCTGGCCCCCGATCTCACGGTGCGCGACCACGTGACGCTGGTCGCGACGACCTGGTGGGACGACCCGCGCGCCGCGACGCGGCGTGCGGAAGAGGTGCTCGCCGAGCTCGGCCTGTCGGCATCCGGCAGTCGATTCCCGCACGAGCTGTCGTCGGGGCAGATGCAGCTGCTCGCCCTCGCCATGGTGCTGGCGCGCCCGTTCGAGGTGCTGATCCTCGACGAGCCCGAGCAGCGGCTCGACCCGGGGCACGTCGCGTCCGTCGTGCGCGCTCTGCGAGCCCGGCGCGACGGAGGGGCCACCCTGGTGGTCGCCACGCACAGTCCTGTGCTCGCGGAGGCACTCGCCGACCGGACGCTGCAACTGGATGCCGCGGCATGAACGGACGGGCACGGGCGGCCTTCCAGCTGTGGCGGGCACGAAACGCACGGACAGCCGGAGGACGCGCATACGTCGTGTACGCCGTCGTCATGGTGATGCTGGTCATCGTGGCCCCGCTGGCGCGGGCGATCTGGGTGAGCGCGACGAGCCCTGCGGGCATCGCCCTGCTCACGTCCCCGATCGCGCCGCGCGCGACCGGGTTCGTCGTCGCGACGCTCTGGGCGGGTGCGCTGCTGCTGGGCCGGGATCGCGGCCCCGCGCTGCTGCCGCCGCTGCTCACGCACGCGCTCGCCACCAGCGAGCTGCCGCGCTCCGGAGCGTTCGGCCCGCCAGTGCTGCGGGCCGGTCTGCTCGTGACCGCCATCACCGCGCTCGTGGCAACGGTGATCGGCGGCGGCCTCGCGCACCACGGGGCGACGGACCTGCTCGGCATGGCCGTCTTCGTCGCGGCAGGAGCGCTCGTCGGCGTCGTCACGACCATCGCGTGGCTTGCCGGGCAGTCGCTTCCGCGTGCCGCAGTGCCGCTCGCGCTGAGCCTGTTCGGGCTCGGAGCGCTGACGGCGGTGGCGCCCGGGGCGCTCCCGTTCGTCCCGTGGGGCTGGGCCGGACTGGCCTATCCCGGCGGTGGACCGTCACCTGCCGTGGTGCTGCTCGCGGCCTGTGCCGCCGCGCTCGTCGCCGCAGTGCCGACGCTGCTGAATCGGCTCGGCCTCGAGGAGCTGTCGGCGCAGGCCGCACGGTGGGACTCGGCCGTCACGCACGCGACCGGACTGGAGCTCGGCGCAGCCGCGGAGCGATACCGAATGCGCCCCCGGCTCGGCCGTCGGATCCGTGCCGTGCGCCCGGTGCGCCCGGTGACGCTGAGGTTCCTGCTGCGCGACGCGATCGGCGCGATCCGCACACCCGGACGGCTCGTCGTCGGCGTGCTCACGCTCGGGTCGGCCGGGGCGCTCCTCGTGCTTGCGCTCGCCCCGGCCGCTCCGGCCTGGCTCCTCGGCGCCGGCGCCGGCGTGCTCCTGTTCGCCGGCCTCGGCCCGCTCACCGATGGGATCCGGCACGCGGTGGCCGTGGCATCCGGCACGCCTCTCTACGGGATCAGCGACGAACGACTCCTCGCCGGCCACGCACTGTTCCCGCTGGCCGTCGTCGTCATCGTGCTCGTCGCGACGGTCGTCGTCTGCTCGATCGCCGCCGGCGTGCCGGCCGCTGCGGCGATCGTCAGCGCGCTCGCGGCGGGGCTCCTCGCCCTCGCCGCACGTGTGGGAAACGCCCTGAAAGGTCCCCTGCCGCCCTCGCTCCTCGCCCCGATCCCGACGCCGATGGGCGACCTGGGTGCCGCCGCACGAGTGGTCTGGGCTCTCGACGGGCCGATGCTCGCCGCGGCGGCGGGAGCGGCGGCCGTGCTCGCGTTCGTCCATCCTCTGCTGCTCGTCGGCGTGGTCGTCGCGGTCGCAGCGGTGGGCATCAGCCGCTGGCGGCATCGAGGGTAGCTCGTGGGCACGGTCGCCCGTCGGGACCGGCTCGTTCGCTTGGCGCGTTTCGTCGCCGCGGCGGCATTTGGCGACCAGACGCGCCAACTCTGCGCCCGGCGCCCACGCCAAACCTGGCGCAGCTCGTCGCGACACGCGGGGTTGGCGACCGGATGCGCCAAGTCTGCGCCCGGGACAGCCGGCCCCGGCTCGCGGCGAGCCCTGCCGACGAAAATGAGCGAAGGGCCCCTACCGGGACCCTTCGCTCATTCGTGCGCGAGGGGGGACTTGAACTGATCCGTTCCCCCTCGCGCACGAAATC
>NZ_JASGFE010000005.1:0-75176 GCF_047605725.1 Microbacterium sp. | reverse complement strand
GCTGGCCGCGCACGTGGCGGCGCGCGCGACCCTGCGGCTGCGCGGCGTCATGGCCGTCGCGCCCCTCGACGAGCCGCCGGCGGCCGCGTTCGAACGGCTGCGCGCGTGCGCCGACGCCGTGCGGGCGGTGGTGCCGGACGCGACGTGGATATCGGCCGGAATGACGGCGGATTTCCCCGAAGCGATCGCCGCGGGCGCGACACACCTGCGGATAGGCACGGCAATCACGGGTCCACGGCCCACCGACGGTTAACCTCGGAACAGACAGCGATACGGAGGATGCGATGTCGAACCCGCTGAAGAAGACAATGGTGTACCTCGGCCTGGCCGACGAAGAGGCCTACGAAGAGGCCCAGGCGCAGCAGAGCGCGCGAGAGGCCGCCCGTTCAAGCCGTCAGGAGAACGAGCCGAAGCCCGCGCCGGTGACCCCCCTGCGGCGCCCTGCCGTCGTGCGGCAGCCGGCTGCCAGCGCGCTCAGTGAAATCCTGACGGTGCACCCGAAGCAGTACCGCGACGCGCAAGTGATCGCCGAGAGCTTCCGCGACGGCATCCCGGTGATCATCAACCTGTCGCAGATGAGCGACGCCGACGCGCGCCGCCTCATCGACTTCGCGAGCGGGCTGTCGCTCGGCCTGTACGGCCGCATCGAGCGCGTCACGAGCAAGGTCTTCCTCCTCTCCCCGGAGAACGTGGCGGTGTCGGGCGAGAGCTCGATCACGCAGGGCGACCCCGAGCCGGCGCTCGCCCACTCGTAGAGCGTGGACGTGCTGCGCGTCGTTGCCGCAATCCTCAACGCGCTCATCCTCCTGTACATCGCCGCGCTGCTCGCGCGGCTCGTGATGGACTACATCCCCCTCTTCAATCGCGCGTGGCGCCCGCGCGGGCTGTGGCTCGTCGTCGCGGAGGTCGTCTACACGATGACCGACCCGCCCATCAAGCTGTTGCGGCGGCTCGTCCCGCCGCTGCGCGTGGGCGGCATCTCCATCGACTTCGCGTTCACCATCGTGATGCTGGCGTGCTTTGTGCTGCTGAACCTCACCCGCGTCCTAGTGAGTTGACTATGCTTGCAGGGTGACGCGCGAGGGCGCCGATCTCGAGCCAAAGCAGTGACAGCCCGAAAGAGGTATGACAATGGCACTCACCCCGGATGATGTCGTCACCAAGCAGTTCCAGCACGTTCGCTTCAAGGAGGGCTTCGACCCGGACGAGGTGGACGACTTCCTCGACGAGATCGTGGTCGAGTGGCGCAAGACCATCGCCGAGAACGAAGAGCTGAAGGCCAAGCTCGCCGCGTACGAGTCCGGCGGGGCGCCCGCTGCCGAGGCCCCGGCCCCCGAGCCCGCGGAGCAGGCCCCGGTCGAAGAGGCTCCGGAGCCTGCCGCAGAGCCTGTCGCCGCCGCGGAGCCCGCTCTCGCTGTCGAGGGCGCCGCGCCGACCGCCGCGAGCGCGGGAATCATCGAGCTCGCGCAGCGACTGCACGACGAGCACGTGGCGGAGGGCCAGGCCCAGCGCGACAAGCTCATTGCGGACGCCCAGGCGCAGGCGGCGAGCATCGTCGCCGACGCGGAGGCGAAGGGTCGCGAGGAGATGGCCCGCCTCGACCAGGAGCGCTCCGTGCTGGAGGGCCGGATCACCGAGCTGCGCCAGTTCGAGCGCGACTACCGCCAGCAGCTGCGCAGCTACATCGAAGGCCAGCTTCGCGACCTCGACACCTCGGCCTCCTCCGGGCCGACTCCCGTCTCCGCCGTCGGCCTCTAGGCCTTGGCGGATCGCCCCCCCCTGCGCAAGGCGGCGGCCGGCACTCTCATCGCGATCCTCGCGACGGTGGTGCTGGCCGCCGACCAGTTGGCGAAGCTCGCCGTCATCGAGAAGCTGCCGTACGAGAAGGCTGTTCCGGTGATCGGCGAGTTCCTGGTCTTCTATCTCGTCCGCAACCCGGGCGCCGCGTTCTCGATCGGCGAAGAGCTGACGTGGGTCTTCTCGATCGCGCTGTCGACGGTGGCCGTGGTGATCGTGTGGCTGGCCGTGACTCGGATCCGCTCCCGCATGTGGGCGGCTGCCCTCGGCCTGTTGCTCGGCGGCGTGCTCGGGAACCTCACCGACCGGCTCTTCCGCGAGCCCGGGTTCGGCGTCGGCCACGTCGTCGACTTCATCTCGACGCCGTGGATGATGCCCGCGATCTACAACATCGCCGACATGTTCATCGTGTGCTGCATGATCGCCGTCGCACTGCTCGTGTTGCTCGGAAAGCGCATGGACGGCAGGCGTGCGGAGCGCGCGCAGGCGGCCGAGAGCGGCGACTGACATGCCGTCGCGGACGCTGCCGGTGCCGGATGGGCTGGATGGCGCGCGCGTGGACGCGGGGCTGGCCAAGATGCTCGGCTTCTCGCGCACGTTCGCTGCGGACGTGGCAGAGCGCGGGGGAGTCGCGCTCGACGGGCGGACGCTGTCGAAGTCCGATCGGCTGCGCGCCGGCGGATGGCTGGATGTCTCGTGGGAGGACAAGCGCGAGCCCGAAGTGGTGCCTGTCGTCGTGCCCGACCTCGCGATCATCCACCAGGACGACGACATCGTCGTGGTGGACAAGCCGGCGGGCGTGGCCGCGCACCCCTCGCCCGGCTGGGACGGGCCGACCGTGCTCGGCGCGCTCGCCGCGGGCGGAGTCGGCATCGCCACGAGCGGCGCCGCCGAGCGGCGGGGCATCGTGCACCGCCTCGATGTCGGCACCAGCGGCCTTATGGTGGTGGCCAAGACCGAGCGCGCGTACACGGCGCTCAAGCGCGCGTTCAAGGAGCGCGAGGTGGAGAAGATCTACCACACGGTGGTGCAGGGCCATCCCGACCCGTTGTCCGGCACGATCGACGCGCCGGTCGGACGCCATCCCTCCCACTCGTGGAAGTTCGCGGTGACGCCGGGCGGCAAAGACTCGGTGACCCACTACGAGACGCTCGAGGCCTTTCCGGGCGCGGCCCTGCTGGAGGTCCGCCTCGAGACGGGGCGCACGCACCAGATTCGCGTGCACATGGCCGCGCACCGGCATCCCTGCGTCGGCGACCCGCTGTACGGGGCGGATCCCACGCTGTCCGCCCGCCTCGGGCTCGCCCGGCAGTGGCTGCACGCCCGTCGGCTGTCGTTCGCGCACCCGCTCACCCGCGCGCGCGAGAGTTTCGCCTCGGACTACCCCGCCGACCTCGCGCACGCCTTGGACGTGCTGGCGGATCGCTCGACCTGACCACTGTGCGCGGAGCGTCGACGGGCTTCAGTCCTCGTCGGCCCACGCTTCGGCGACGACCCCGGGAACGACCACGACGGGCACGGGCGCGTTGCGCAGGATCTTCGACGATCGCGATCCGAGGAACACGCGGGCGACCGGTCCGCCGCGGCTCGAGCCGATGACGAGAACGTCGCCTTCCGTCCATCCGGCGTCGTCGATGGCTTCCGGCCACGAGTACCCTTGGCCGAGCACGGCATCCATCCGCTCGGGCGTGTCGGGCAGCTGCCGCACGCTGTCGAGCTCGGCCTGGATCGCCGCTCTCGCTCGATTCGCCCATTGCGCGACGACCAGGTCGTCCTGACCGCCGGCCACCGTGTCGGCGAACAGCGTCGTCGGGCGCACCGCGAACGCGGCCAGTCGCAGCGCGGCCCCGACCCGAGCCGCCACTCGCGCCGCGGCCTGCACGAGCTCTCCGCCGTCGGTCGATCCGCCGTACGCGACCGTCACCCGGCGGACTGTCGCCCCCGCGCCGGCGCGGAAGCCGCGCGGCGCCATCGCCACCGGGAGCGACGAACTGTGCGCGATTCGCTCCGCGGTCGCCCCGAGCGACAGGCGGCCGTGCGCCGCGGCGCTGGAGGAGCCCACCACGATCATGTCGGCATCGTGCCGGTCGGCGGCCTCCAACAGTCCCCGGGGCACCGATCGGGCGTGATGGGCGACGAACTCGGCCCGCACGTCCTCGGGGAGCCTGGCCCGCGCCTGGTCGAGGTGCTGCGCGGCGACCCGCTCGAGATAGGAGAGGAACTCGGTGTCGAGGTTGGTCGGGTCGACCGGCCACGCGTCGGCCACCACCGCGCACACCACGAGGTCTGTGTCGGCCGACCGAGCCAGCAGCGCAGCCAGGTGAAGCGCGGCGATGCCGGTCTCGTCGGCTCGGTACCCCACGAGGATCGTCACGTCGGTTCCCCGGCTCAGTCGACGGCGACCGGCGAGGTCGCGACCACGTGGGTGAGCGGGATGTCGTACGCCGCCCTGGCCCTCTGCACCACGTCGTAGCGCAGCCAGTCCGACTCGGCCTCCGGTTTCGTGGAGATGACGAGCTGGTCGGGATGGAACGACTCGACGGCGTCGGCGAGCGCGCGCAGCGGGCGGTAGTCGCCGAGGGCGCCATCGACGCTGAGGTTCTCCGCCCGGAGGATGCTCATCATCGCGTCCAGCCGCTCTTGGGCCGCCTGAACGGTGGCCTCCCAGATGAACACCGCGCCCTTGTGCTCGGCCTGCCCGGTGTCCACCGGGTTTGCCGGAACGCAGACGTAGTACTCGGCCTTGCCCGCCCGATCGATGCGGCGCAACTCTTCGAGCAGCTCGTCCGCGGCGACGGTCTCGTTCGCCATCACGAGCACTCTGCTCGCCTTTCCGGTCACCTCCGGCTGCAGCGACTCGGGCTCGATCGATCCACCGCGCATCTTCGTCACGACGAACAGCACGATCACAATCGCCCACGACCCGAGGCTCAGCAGCAGCTGGATGAGCGTGTCGGGGTTGAACGCCATCTGCACGAGGACGGCGAGGATTCCCACGGTCGCAAGGATCGACAGGTACGGGAAGCCCCACATCTTGATCTTCAGTTGCGACGGGTCGGCGCGCCGACGCAGCACGATCTGGGAGATGCCGATGAGCAGGTAGACGAACAGGATGATCGCTCCGGAGGAGTTCAGCAGGAAGCTGAAGACGGTGTCGGGCGAGATCGCCGCCGCGATCACGCACAGGAAGCCGACCACCGACGAGGCCAGAATGGCGCGGCGGGGCACTCCGCCCTTGCTCACGCGGATGAGGCTCACCGGCGCCTCGCGGCGGGCCGCCAGGACGAACAGCATGCGAGAGGCCGTGTACAGGCCCGAGTTGAGGCATGACAGCACGGCGGTGAGCACGACCAGATTCATGATGTCGGCGGCGAACGGGATGTTCATGCGCTCCATCGCGGCGACGAAGGGCGAGAAACCGGGCTGGTTCTCGTCCCATGGGACGATGAGCGCGAGCAGCAGCGCGGAGCCGACATAGAAGATCGCGATGCGAGTGATCACCGAGTTGGTGGCCTTGCCGATCGCCTTCACCGGGTCAGGCGACTCGGCGGCGGCGATCGTGGCGATCTCGGCGCCCACCATGGAGAACACGACCACGACCACCCCGCTGAAGATCGCCCCGACGCCGTTGGGGAAGAAGCCGCCGTGCGAGGTCAGGTTGGAGAAGTCGAGTTGCGCGCCGGGCCACAAGCCGATCACGAAGAGCGCTCCCAAGACCAGGAAGATCACGATGGTGGCGACCTTGATGCCGGCGAACCAGAACTCGAACTCGCCGAACGACGCGACGGAGAACAGGTTCGTCGCCGTCATCATCGCCATGAGGACCAGCGAGAAGACCCAGAGGGGAACGTCGGGGAACCAGTGGCGCAGGATCTCGCCGCCAGCGACCGCCTCGAATCCGACGACGATGACCCAGAAGTACCAGTACAGCCAGGCGACGGAGAAGCCGGCCCATCCGCCCAGCGCCTTGCGGGAGTAGTCGGCAAAGGCGCCCGTCGAGGGGTTCGCGGTGGCCATCTCGCCCAGCATGCGCATGATGAGGATGATGAGCAGGCCCGTGATGCCGTAGGTGATGAAGGCGGAAGGGCCGGTGCTGAGGAAAACGTTGCTGGAGCCGACGAACAGGCCGGCGCCGATGACGCCGCCGATCGCGATCATAGAGAGTTGGCGTTGATTGAGCCCCTTGTGCAGCTCTGGCGATGCGCCCATGACGTCCTTCCTGCGGATGCCGCGGGCCGGATCCCGCGGTGCGCTCCACCTTGGCGTAATGTCCTGACACCCGCAAGTGGCAGGAGTGAACTCGTCGCACGACTGTAACGCCGTGGTGATCTGCTCTCGCGTCGAACTCTCACCCTCAAGGAGAGGGTGATTCGACCGCACGCCACGGCGGGCGGTGATGTCGGCGCCTCTCTTTAGACTCGAGCCGTGGCATCCGATTCTTTCGTCCATCTGCACGTGCACAGCGAGTACTCGATGCTCGACGGGGCGGCGCGGTTGAAGCCGATGGTGGAGGAGGCCGTGCGGCAGGGGATGCCGGCGATCGCCGTCACCGACCACGGCAACACCTTCGGCGCCTTCGAGTTCTATCGCGAGGCGAAAGCCGTCGGGATCAAGCCGATCATCGGCATCGAGGCATACGTGACGCCCGGCACGCACCGCGCCGACAAAGCGCGCGTGCGGTGGGGCACGCCCGAGCAGAGCGACGACGATGTGTCGGGCGCCGGCGCGTACACGCATATGACACTGCTCAGCCAGAACACGGCGGGCATGCACAACCTGTTCCGCCTCTCCAGCAAGGCGAGCATCGAAGGCTACTACTTCAAGCCGCGCATGGACCGCGAACTGCTGCAGAAGTACAGCACGGGCCTGATCGCCACGACGGGCTGCCCGTCGGGCGAGGTGCAGACGCGATTGCGCCTGGGCCAGTACGACGCCGCGCGCGCGGCCGCCGCCGAGTTCCGCGACATCTTCGGCGAGGGCAACTACTTCGCCGAGATCATGGACCACGGTCTGGCGATCGAGCGGCGAGTGATGGCCGACCTGCTGAAGATCGCCAAAGACCTCAATCTGCCGTTGCTGGCCACCAACGACTCCCACTACACGCACCAGCACGACGCGGACAGCCACGCGGCTCTGCTGTGCGTGCAGTCCGGGTCGACGCTCGACGACCCGAAGCGGTTCAAGTTCGACGGCGACGGCTACTACATCAAATCGCCCGCCGAGATGAGGCAGATCTTCCGCGACCACCCGGACGCGTGCGACAACACGCTGCTGGTGGCCGAGCGGTGCGAGGTCGAGTTCGACACGGGCGCCAACTACATGCCGCGCTTTCCGGTGCCGCCGGGGGAGACCGAGGAGTCGTGGTTCGTCAAGGAGGTCGAGAACGGCCTGCGCGAGCGCTACCCGGGCGGCATTCCCGACGAGGTGCGCACGCAGGCGGAGTACGAGACCGGCGTGATCGTGCAGATGGGCTTCCCCGGCTACTTCCTGGTGGTCGCCGACTTCATCAACTGGGCCAAAGACAACGGCATCCGGGTGGGCCCGGGCCGAGGCTCCGGCGCCGGTTCGATGGCGGCGTACGCCATGAAGATCACCGACCTCGACCCGCTGCGGCACGGGCTCATCTTCGAACGCTTCCTCAACCCTGAGCGCGTGTCGATGCCCGACTTCGATGTCGATTTCGACGACCGGCGTCGTGGCGAGGTGATCCAGTACGTCACCGACAAGTACGGCGACGAGCGGGTCGCGCAGATCGTCACGTACGGCACGATCAAAGCGAAGCAGGCGCTGAAGGACGCCGGCCGCGTGCTGGGGTTCCCGTTCAGCATGGGGGAGCGGCTGACCAAGGCCATGCCGCCCGCCGTCATGGGCAAGGACATGCCTCTCGAGGACATGTTCAACCCCGACCGGCCGCGCTACAAGGAGGCGGCCGAGTTCCGCACCCTGATCGAGACCGACGCCGAGGCCAAGACGGTCTTCGACACGGCCGTGGGCCTGGAGAACCTCAAGCGCCAGTGGGGTGTGCACGCGGCCGGCGTGATCATGTCGTCCGAGCCGCTGATCGACATCATCCCGATCATGAAGCGCGAGCAGGACGGGCAGATCGTCACACAGTTCGACTACCCCGCGTGCGAGGCGCTCGGGCTCATCAAGATGGACTTTCTGGGGCTGCGCAACCTCACGATCATCGATGACGCGCTTGACAACATCGCCGCCAACCGCGGCGAGCAACTCGTGCTCGAAGACCTCGCGCTCGACGACGCGGCGTCGTACGACCTGCTCGCGCGCGGCGACACGCTGGGGGTGTTCCAACTCGACGGCGGCCCGATGCGGTCGCTGCTGCGCCTCATGAGGCCCGACAACTTCGAGGACATCTCCGCGGTCCTCGCGCTCTACCGGCCGGGCCCGATGGGCGTCGACTCCCACACGAACTACGCGCTGCGCAAGAACGGCCAGCAGGAGATCATCCCGATCCACCCCGAGCTGGAAGAGCCGCTGCGCGACATCCTGGGCGGCACGTACGGCCTCATCGTCTACCAAGAGCAGGTGATGGAGGCCGCGCAGAAGCTCGCCGGCTTCTCGCTCGGCCAAGCCGACATCCTGCGTCGCGCGATGGGCAAGAAGAAGAAGTCCGAGCTTGACAAGCAGCAGGCTGACTTCTTCGCCGGCATGACGGCGAACGGCTATTCCGCGGCGGCGCAGAGCGCGCTGTGGAAGGTGCTCGAGTCGTTCGCCGACTACGCGTTCAACAAGGCGCACACCGCCGCGTACGGGCTGATCTCGTACTGGACCGCCTATTTGAAGGCGCACTATCCGGCGGAGTACATGGCCGCTTTGCTGACGAGCGTCGGCGATGCGCGCGACAAGCTCGCCGTCTACCTCAACGAGTGCCGGCGCATGGGCATCAAGGTGCTGCCGCCCGACGTCGGGGAGTCGATCCGGTTCTTCGCCGCCGTGGGAGACGACATCCGGTTCGGACTCGGCGCCGTGCGCAACGTGGGCGCGAACGTCGTCGAGGCGATCGTGGCCGCGCGCAAGGACGCGCCGTTCACGTCGTTCCACGACTTCCTCGCGAAGGTGCCGGTGCACGTTGCGAACAAGCGCACGGTCGAGTCGCTCATCAAGGCGGGGGCCTTCGACTCGCTCGGCGCGACGCGTCGCGCGCTCATGGAGATCCATGAGGACGCCACCGAGCAAGCGGTGCTCGACAAGCGCCGCGAGGCCAACGGCGAGGTCGGTTTCGACTTCGACAGCCTGTGGGGCGACGACGAGCCGCAGCAAGCCGCCAAGGTGCCCGACCGCCCCGAGTTCTCCAAGAAGGACAAGCTGGCGTTCGAGCGCGAGATGCTCGGGCTCTATGTCTCCGACCACCCGCTGGCGGGGCTGGAGATCGCCCTTGCCAAGCACGCTTCCACCTCCATCCACGACCTCCTCGCCAGTGACGACGTGCGCGACGGCGACCAAGCGACGATCGCCGGGCTGGTCACGAGCGTGCAGCACCGGGTCGCCAAGCAGAGTGGCAATCCGTACGGCATGGTCACGGTGGAAGACTTCGACGGCGAGCTGACGGTCATGTTCATGGGCAAGACCTACACCGAGTTCCAGACGATGCTGCAGCCCGACGCCATACTCGTCGTGCGAGGCCGGGTCTCCCGGCGCGACGACGGCCTCAACCTGCACGCGCAGTCGGCGTTCACGCCCGATCTGGGGACGATGGATGCCGGCGGCCCGCTCACGCTCCTGATGCCCGAGCACCGCGCGACGGAGTCGGTCGTCGGCGAGCTGGCGGTCGTGTTGGCGAGGCATTCCGGATCGACGGAGGTGTCGCTGCGCCTGCTGCCGCGCGGAGGCGGAGGCGTCGCGAAGGTCTTCGATGTGCCGCTGCCCGTGTCTGTCACGGCCGACCTCTACGGCGAGCTCAAAGGCCTGCTCGGCCCGGGCTGCCTCGGTTGACGCATAGGCGTGCCGAGTAGAATCGAGCCGCGCACCCGACGCGCACGCGTTCGTCCTCAGAACGGAAGGAATCACCCGTGTCCGACCAGCAGACGCCCGAGCCCGCCCCCGCAGAGGAGGCTCCGGCCTCTCACGCTTCGCCGGCCGAGGCCGTCCAGGACGCCCCGGCTCCCACCGACTCGACTCCGCAGTACGGCGTCGGCCCGTTCTCGCTGCGCGAGGTCGTGCTCGTCGGCGTGTGGCTTGTCGCCTTCGTCGTCTCGTTCTTCCCCGTCATCGGCTTCTCGCCGCGCGACGTGCTCAGCGGCGGCGCGCCCGCCTCGAGCGCCGGGCCGTCCGTGTGGACGGGGGGACTGGACTGGATCCTGACGATTGGCGTGCCGACGGTGGCGGTCTTCCTCGTTGTGCTGCGCCGCCTGTCGCCGCAAGGCATCCGTCGTGTCGGATCGCTCGGGGTCGACCAGTTCGCGTCGGTGGCGTTCTCGGTGAGCACTATGGTGTGGCTGGCCATGCTGTGGAGCAACGTCGGCTTCGGCCTCGCCAGCGGGCTGTGGCTGAACACGTGGGTCGTGTGGGTCGAGTTCTTCGTCATGGCCGCCGGTGTCGTTCTGACGGTGCTGGCCCCCATCGTGCCGCCGTTCTCGCAAGACTTCCAGGGGCGTCCCGAGGCGACTGCCCACCGCAGCGCTCGCCCCGTGCGCGCGCTGGCCGTGCGCCCGCCGCGACCCAAGCCCGTCGTCGCGGACGCCGCGCCCCCGGTAGCGGAGGCTGCGCCGGTGGCCGCCGTCGGCGGCGCCCGGCAGGGAGCCGCCGAGGCGGCGCCGTCGGAGAGCCCGTTTGCGGAGTTCGACTCGACGGAGTCGCCCTTCGCCGAGCTGCGGGCCGTCGATCCGGCGGCCGGTGAGGCCGTCGCGCCCGTCGTCGACGAGGATTGGACCCCGCAGTACGCCCGGACGGGATCCCCCGCAGCGGCAGAGCCCGAGCCCGTCGACAGCGAGCCCGCGCACCCGCGCACCGCGAACCAGGCGTTCTGGGCGCTGGCTCCCGAGGAGCGCGACGTGCACGACGAGAACGGTGTGCCGGTCTTCCGCATCGGGCCGACCGCGTGGGCGCTCGTGATCGAGGACCGCGGCTCGTTGTTCGTCATCCGGCACGAGGACGGCCGGATCGGCTACCTGCACGACATCTCGGGCGTCACTCGCGGCTGAACGCCAGCGCGGCGCCGCGCGGCGAGGTTCGCGCGGCGCCTCCCGCCGCACGCGGCGATTGCCGTGGTGTGTGGTGATTGCCGTGGTGTGCGGCGAGGCCCCCCTTTGCTCGGCGACTCTCACCGCGCGTGGTGAGACCCACGTTGCGTGGCGAAACCCACCGCACGCGGCGAAACCCGTGCCGTGAGAGTGGGTCTCGCTGCGTGCGGTGGGTTTCGGCGCGCCGAGCGGGTGCGGAATGGGCGACGGCAACCGGACACGCGCTGCGCTGACACGCGCTGCGCCGTGCCGCGCTGAGCCGAGCTGCGCCGAACCGCGCTGCGCCGAGCCGCGCTGCGCCGAGCCGAGCCGCGGCTACGCTGGAGTGATGCGCACCATTGACCTCCGCGGGCGTGTGCTGACGCCCGTGGAGCTGCTGAACGCCGTGCCGCGCGCGGAGAGCGCGCGCGCCGACGCGCTGAGCGTCGCCGCCGACGTGGTGTCCGATGTGCGCTCGCGCGGCGAGGCCTCGCTGCGCGAGCAGGCCCAGCGCTTCGACGGCGTCGAAGGGCACGCGATTCGGGTTCCCCGCGAGCACATCGACGAGGCGGTGGCGGCCCTCGACTCCGCGGTTCGCGGCGCCCTCGTCGAGGCGATCCGGCGCGTCCGCGCCGCGTCGGCGGCGCAAGCGCCGCAGGCATCCGTCACCGAGGTCTCCCCGGGAGGGCTCGTGCGGCAGCGGTGGCAGCCGGTCACCCGCGCGGGCGTGTACGTGCCGGGGGGCAAGGCGGTCTACCCGTCGAGCGTCGTGATGAATGTCGTGTCGGCTCAGGTCGCGGGCGTGCGCGACGTCGCGCTCGCGTCGCCCCCGCAGCGCGACCACGCCGGCCGGGTGCACCCGGCGATCCTCGCCGCGGCGGGCCTGCTCGGCGTCGACGAGGTCTACGCGATGGGCGGCGCGGGCGCCATCGGCGCGCTGGCCTACGGCGTGCCGGCGATCGGCCTCGACCCCGTGGATGTCGTGACCGGCCCGGGAAACAACTACGTCGCCGCCGCCAAGCGCGCCGTCGCCGGCGTCGTCGGCGTCGACGCCGAGGCCGGCGCCACCGAGATCCTGATCGTCGCCGACGACACGGCAGACGCGACGTACGTCGCCGTCGACCTGGTCAGCCAGGCTGAGCACGACGAGCAGGCCGGCGCCGTGCTCGTGACGCCGTCGGCGGGCCTGGCCGAGCGGGTCGCCGCCGAGGTGGAGCGGGCCGCCGCGGCCACACGGCACCGCGAGCGCGTGGCGACCGCCCTCGCCGGCCCGCAGTCGGCGATCGTGCTCGTCGACGACCTCGCCGCCGCCGAGGCGTTCAGCAACGCGTACGCGCCCGAGCACCTTGAACTGCACATCGCGGACGCTGCCGACGCGTCGGGCCGCTATGTCAACGCCGGGGCGGTCTTCATCGGCGACCACAGCCCGGTGAGCCTCGGCGACTATCTCGCCGGCAGCAACCATGTGCTGCCCACCGGCGGCCAGGCCCGGTACGCCGCGGGCCTGGGCGCGCACACGTTCCTGCGGCCACAGCAGGTCGTCGAGTACGACCGCGCGGCGCTCGAGGGCGTCGCCGCGCACATTGACGCGCTGGCCGAGGCGGAGCAGCTTCCCGCCCACGCCGAGGCCGTGCGCGCGAGGTTCGCGCGGTAGCTAGGCTTTCCTTGCCATGCACTGCCCCTTCTGCCGACACCCCGACTCGCGCGTCATCGACTCCCGCACGAGCGATGACGGCCTCAGCATCCGCCGCCGCCGCCAGTGCCCCGAGTGCGGGGGGCGCTTCTCGACGATCGAGACCGCGAGCCTCAACGTGATCAAGCGCTCCGGCGTGATCGAGCCGTTCAGCCGCGAGAAGGTCATGTCGGGCGTGCGCAAGGCATGCCAGGGCCGCCCGGTGACCGAGGCCGACCTGGCGCTGCTGGCCCAGGCCGTGGAGGAGGCGGTGCGCCAGACCGGCTCGTCGCAGATCGACACGAACGAGATCGGCCTGGCGATCCTCGGCCCGTTGCGCGAGCTCGACGAGGTTGCCTACTTGCGGTTCGCGAGCGTGTACCAGGCCTTCGAGTCGCTCGAGGACTTCGACGCCGCGATCGCGCAGCTGCGCGCGGGGCACGAGTGATGTACGCGGTCTTCTTTCGCACCGTGCTGGCGCGCATCGACCCCGAGCGCGCGCACCACGGCGCGATGCTCGTCATCCGTGCTGTCGGCGTCCCGCCGCTGTCGTGGCTGGCGCGCGCCGTCACCAGGCCCGCGCCCGAGCTGCGCACGCGCGCGCTCGGACTCGACTTCGACTCGCCGTTCGGCGTGGCCGCGGGATTCGACAAGGACGTCAGGGGGGTGCGCGGCCTGCGCGCCCTCGGGTTCGGCCACGTCGAGGTCGGCACCGTCACGGCCATCGCGCAGGAGGGCAATCCGCGGCCGCGCCTGTTCCGGCTCGTGCCCGACCGCGCGGTGGTCAACCGGATGGGCTTCAACAACGGCGGGGCCCACGCCGCGGCGCGCCGGCTGGCGAGGCTGCGCCGCCGCCGGAGCCGCCCGGTGATCGGTGTCAACATCGGCAAGAGCCGGGTGGTGGATGTCGCCCAGGCCACCGCCGACTACCTCGTCAGCGCTCGGCTGCTCGCGCCGCTGGCCGACTACCTCGTGGTCAACGTCTCGTCGCCCAACACGCCGGGTCTGCGCGGCCTGCAGGCCGTGGAGACGCTCGAGCCGCTGCTGAGCTCGGTGCGCGACGCGGCCGGCGCCACGCCGCTGCTGGTCAAAATCGCCCCCGATCTGCCCGACGAGGAGGTCGAGGCGGTCGCCGCGCTCGCGGTGCGGCTCGGGCTCGCGGGGCTCATCGCCACGAACACCACCGTGGCGCGGCAGGGGCTCGCCACCGACCCCACGATCGTGGCGGCGGCGGGGGAGGGCGGCCTGTCTGGAGCTCCGCTGAAGGCGCGCGCCCTCGAGGTCCTCCGCATCGTGCGCGCCACGGTGCCCGCCGAGTTCTGCGTCGTCTCGGTGGGCGGTGTGGAGACAGCGGCCGACGTGCGCGAGCGGATGGATGCCGGCGCCGACCTCGTGCAGGGGTACACCGCGTTCCTCTACCGCGGACCGCTGTGGGCGCGCCAGATCAACCGCGGGCTCCGCGCCCGCGAGACCACGCGACGGCGCTAGCCCAGGTCGATCTTCTCGCCGCGGCGCTTCTGCGGCTTGGGCATGCGCAGCACGCGCATCTGGATGGAGCGCATCGCGCCGTACCAGCCGAGCCCGCGCTCCATGCGGCTCTCGCCGAACTTGTGCCGCGCCGCGCGCTTGACGAGCGTCGCGTTGATCACCATCTCCGCGATGACCAGCAGCAGGATCGCCCACAGGCCCAGGAACGAGGCCATCACCAGCGTCGGGTTCGGAACGAACCCGAGCACGATGACCACGAGCATGAGCGGCATGATCCACTCGCCGAGCGTCCAACGCGCGTCGACCCAGTCGCGCACGAACCGGCGCTGCGGGCCCTTGTCCCGCGCCGGGAGATAACGGTCGTCGCCGGTGGCCATTCCGACGCGCGCCCGCTCGCGCTTGACGGCGAGCTCTGCCTTGGCGGCCGCCTTGGCCTCTTTCGTGTCGGGCACGAGGGGGCGGCGGCGGGCGGCTTCGCGCTCGGCACGGCTCGGGGTCGGCCGCCCCTTCCCGGCGGTCGGCGCGGCACGCTCCTCGTCGCGCGGAACCGGAGCGGGAGGTGTCTTTGCCACGATGCATCCTTGGAGGTCGGGTGGGAACGGCCCCTTAAGATTACCCGCATGGTTGCAGAGTCTTCTCGCGAGTCCGCCGTCCGTGAGGCTGCGGCCGGCGGCATCCCCTCGGCCCTCGCCGATCTCGGCACGCTCGTCCGCATCCCGTCGATCGCGTTCCCCGGCTTCGACCGGGCCGAGGTCGCGCGCAGCGCCGAGGCGGTGAAGGCGCTCGCCGAGGGCGTGGGGGTGTTCGACTCCGTCGAGATCGCCGACGCCGCCATCCCCGGCACTGACGAGCGCGGCATGCCGGCCGTGCTCGCCACCCGCGCGGCGCGCGGCGGGCGGCCCACGATCCTGCTGTACGCGCACCACGATGTGCAGCCGGTGGGCGACGAGGCGCTGTGGGAGTCGCCGCCCTTCGAGCCGACCGTGCGCGGCGGACGCCTGTACGGACGGGGCGCCGCCGACGACAAGGCCGGCGTCATGGTCCACATCGGAGCGCTGCGCGCCCTGCGGGAGGCGCTGGGGGAGGAGTTCGACCTCGGCGTCGCACTGTTCGTCGAAGGAGAGGAGGAAGCGGGCTCGCGCTCGTTCGCCGCGTTCCTCGACGAGCACGCCGACGCGTTGCGGGCGGACGTCATCGTCGTCGCGGACTCCGGCAACTGGGATGCGGCGACTCCGGGCCTCACGGTGTCGCTGCGTGGCAACGTGCGCTTCACGCTGCGAGTCCGCACCCTCGACCACGCCTCGCACTCCGGAATGTTCGGCGGCGCCGTCCCCGACGCCATGATGGCGGCGGTCACGCTGCTGGCGACGCTGTGGGACGCGGACGGCGCGGTGGCCGTCAGCGGGCTCGCGCAGCGGGATGCCGCCACCCCCGACTACCCGGAGGCGACGCTGCGCGACGAGGCCGGGCTTCCCGACGGCGTGCGCCCGGTGGGGCGCGACTCGATCCTCAGCCGGATCTGGAACAAGCCGTCGGTCACCGTGACGGGAATCGACGCGCCGAGCGTGCGGAACGCGTCCAACACGCTCGTGCCCGAGGTGTCGGTCGTCGTCAGCGCGCGCGTCGCGCCTGGGCAAGCCGCGCGCGAGGCGTACGAGGCCATCGAGCGGTACCTGCGCGACCGCGCGCCGTTCGGCGCCGAGCTGGAGTTCCTGGACGTCGACCTCGGCGACGGGTTCCTCGTCGACACGAGCGGCTGGGCGGTCGAGGCGGCGCGGGCGGCCTTCGCGGACGGCTACGGGGCGGCGCCGGTCGATCTCGGCGTGGGCGGATCGATCCCGTTCATCGCCGACCTCGTGCGCGTCTTCCCCGGCGCGCAGATCCTCGTCACCGGAGTCGAGGATCCGCACGCCCGAGCGCACAGCCCGAACGAGTCGCTGCACCTGGAGACGTTCCGCAACGCCCTGGTCTCGGAAGCGCTGCTGCTGGCCCGGCTCGACGAGCGGACGGCGGAGGGATCAGCCGGCTCCCGCCCAGGCGGCGTACAATCGGAGCATCCTGCCGTTTGACGCCGGCCCGATTCGGAGCGAGCAATGACCGACACCGCCCTCAGCCCCACCGAGACCACGCCCGACCACGGCGTCGGCCTGACGGCCGCAGCAGCCGCGAAGGTGAAGAGCCTGCTGGAGCAGGAGGGGCGTGACGATCTGCGGCTGCGCGTGGCCGTGCAGCCGGGGGGATGCTCGGGTCTCATCTACCAGCTGTACTTCGACGAGCGGTACCTCGATGGTGACAAGACGGTCGACTTCGACGGCGTCGAGGTCATCGTCGACGACATGAGCGTCCCGTACCTCGACGGCGCGAGCATCGACTTCAAGGACACGATCTCCGAGCAGGGGTTCACGATCGACAACCCCAACGCCTCCGGCAGTTGCGCGTGCGGCGACAGCTTCCACTGACGCCTTTTTGGGCGGCGCGGAAAAGAACCTGGGCGCACGGCCTGAATAGGCCTTGAGCTTGCCCTAGACTGACGACAGAACATCCGCGTCTCCGGGAAAGGTGCACCGTGCCCTCGAAACGCCGCCTCCGCTGGGCAGCTATCCCCGTGGGGATCGCTGCGGTCGCCGCCCTTGCGGGCTGCTCGACCACCGAACTCCACGGCTACCTTCCCGGGTTCCAGGACGACGGCACGCCGACCACGAACCACACCGAGATGGTGGCGGGGCTGTGGACCACATCGTGGATGGTGCTGCTGGCCGTCGGCGTCATCACGTGGGGCCTCATGTTCTGGGCTGTCGTGGTCTACCGCCGCCGCCGGGGCCAGACCGGGCTGCCGGTGCAGATGCGCTACAACATGCCGATCGAGGTCTTCTACACGATCGTGCCGCTCATCCTCGTCGTGGGGATGTTCTTCTTCACGGCCCGCGATCAGGCCGAGATCGAGGCGCAGTGGCCCGACCCCGACGTCGAGATCACCGCGATCGCCAAGCAGTGGGCCTGGGACTTCCAGTACGAGGGTGAAGAAGAGGACAACGCCGATGCCGTGTGGACCATGGGCATCCAGGCCCAGCCGGACGCCGAAGGCGACATCGATCAGTCGCAGCTGCCGACCCTCGTGCTCCCGGTCGGCCAGAAGGTCACCATCCACCTGCAGTCGCGCGACGTCATCCATTCCTTCTGGATCATCGACTTCCTCTACAAGAAGGACATGTACATCGGCAAGGACAACTCGTGGTCGTTCACGCCGACCCGCGAGGGCACCTACGCCGGGAAGTGCGCCGAGCTGTGCGGCGAGTACCACTCGATGATGCTCTTCCAGGTGAAGGTGGTCAGCGACGAGGAGTACGAGGCGTACCTCGACAGCCTCCGCGCCGCGGGCCAGACTGGCGACATCCAACAGGCCTACGACCGGCTGGACAACCAGCCGGGCACCGGTGCGACCACCGCTGAGGGAGACGAGTGATCATGGCGACGACACTTCCGCTTCAGGAACCGGGCACCCGCACTCTCCCGCCGCGTCAGGCGGCGCTGTTGACCACTTCGCGCACCGCGGAGAAGGGCAACATCATCGTCAAGTGGATCACCTCCACCGACCACAAGACGATCGGGTACATGTACCTCATCGCCTCGTTCCTGTTCTTCCTGCTCGGCGGCGTGATGGCCCTCATCATCCGTGCCGAGCTGTTCGAGCCGGGCATGCAGATCCTGCAGACCAAGGAGCAGTACAACCAGCTGTTCACGATGCACGGCACGATCATGCTGCTGATGTTCGCGACGCCGCTGTTCGCCGGGTTCGCCAACGTCATCATGCCCCTGCAGATCGGGGCTCCCGACGTCGCCTTCCCCCGACTGAACGCGTTCGCCTTCTGGCTGTTCCTGTTCGGCTCCACGATCGCGGTGGCCGGCTTCCTGACCCCGCAGGGGGCGGCATCCTTCGGCTGGTTCGCCTACCAGCCGCTCGCCGGCGCGACCTTCTCTCCCGGGGTCGGCGGAAACCTGTGGATGCTGGGACTGGGCATGAGCGGTTTCGGCACCATCATGGGCGGCGTGAACTTCATCGCCACGATCGTGACGATGCGCGCGCCCGGCCTCACGATGTGGCGCATGTCGATCTTCACGTGGAACACGCTGATCACCAGCATCCTCGTCATCATGGTCTTCCCGGTGCTCGCCGCCGCGATCCTCGCCGCCGGCGCCGACCGCGTGCTGGGCGCGCACATCTACGACCCGGCCAACGGCGGCGTGCTCCTGTGGCAGCACCTGTTCTGGTTCTTCGGGCACCCCGAGGTCTACATCATCGCGCTGCCGTTCTTCGGCATCGTCTCCGAGGTGTTCCCGGTCTTCAGCCGCAAGCCGATCTTCGGGTACAAGACGCTCGTGTACGCGACGATCTCGATCGCGGCGCTCTCGGTCGCGGTGTGGGCGCACCACATGTACGTCACCGGCGCGGTGCTGCTGCCGTTCTTCGCGCTCATGACGATGCTCATCGCGGTGCCGACGGGCGTGAAGATCTTCAACTGGATCGGCACGATGTGGCGCGGCTCGGTGACGTTCGAGACGCCCATGGTGTGGGCGCTCGGCTTCCTCGTCTCGTTCGTGTTCGGCGGGCTCACCGGCGTCATCCTCGCCTCGCCGCCGCTGACCTTCCACACGTCGGACTCCTACTTCGTCGTCGCGCACTTCCACTACGTGGTGTTCGGCACCGTCGTGTTCGCGATGTTCGCCGGCTTCTACTTCTGGTGGCCGAAGTGGACGGGGCGGATGCTCAATGAGCGGCTCGGCAAGATCCACTTCTGGACGCTGTTCATCGGCTTCCACATGACGTTCCTCATCCAGCACTGGCTGGGCGTCGACGGCATGGTGCGCCGCTACGCGGACTACGCGACCTCCGACGGCTGGACGTGGCAGAACCAGGTGTCCACGGTCGGCGCGATGATCCTCGGACTGTCGATGGTGCCGTTCCTGCTGAACGTGTGGATCACCGCGCGCACGGCGCCGAAGGTGACCGTCGACGACCCGTGGGGCTACGGCTCCTCGCTCGAGTGGGCGACCAGCTGCCCGCCGCCGCGGCACAACTTCACGTCGATCCCGCGCATCCGCAGCGAGCGGCCCGCGTTCGACCTGCACCACCCGGAGGCGGGGCCCGACGTCGGCGTCGGGCCGGCGAAGGACGCGCCTGACACTCCGGTCGTCGATCTCGCCGAGGGAGAGGTGAAGTAGCGATGCGCTCCAACGTCGGACTGTGGTGGTTGCTCTGCTCGTTCTGCTTGCTCATGGGCATCGTCTACACGGGATGGAACATCGCCGCGCACGTCGGCGACCCCGTGCGCCGGGTGGAGTGGGTCGGCACGGTGGCGTTGTTCTTCACCGCGGCGATGGCCGCGCTGATCGGCTTTTACCTGAACCGCGTGCACAAGGCGCAGGGCGGCGAGCTGCCCGAAGACGTGCTGACCGCCGACATCGACGACGGCGACCCGGAGCAGGGCCACTTCAGCCCGTGGTCGTGGTGGCCGATCACCCTCGCGTTCTCGGCGGCGCTGGCCATCATCGGCCTCGCGGTGGGAACGTGGATGCTGCCGATCGGCGTCGGCGTGTTCGTCGTCGCGATCGTCGGCTGGGTGTACGAGTACTATCGCGGCTACTTCGCCCGCTGAGTCGCGCGCGCGGCGCGCGCTGGGCCGCGCCGCGCGCTGAGTCGGCGCGCTGCGCCTCGCAGATCTCTCGCGCTACAGAAACCCGCAGTCGCGCCTGCGAGTTGCGTGCGCGACTGCGGGTTTCTGTAGCGCGAGCCGGAACGGGCGCGAGAGAAGTGGCGCGCGTGCGGGTCGCGTGCGCGCGTGCGGGTTTCTGTAGCGCGCGGCCCCACGCAGGCGCGTGATCCCGGCACGCGCGAAGGCGGCGATCAGCCGCGCACGGCCATCGTCAGCGGATCGAACGTGCGAGGGAGCGGCCCCTCGTCGTTCTCCGTCGGCTGACCCTCGCGCGCCCAGTACTCGTAGCCGCCGATCATCTCCCGCACGCTCCAACCGAGCCGCGCGAACTCGCGGGCGCCCTTCGCTCCGGCGTTGCAGCCCGGGCCCCAGCAGTAGACGACGACGGGAACGGATGGATCGAGCTCGGCGGGGGCGCGCACGGCGATGTCGCGGTACGGAATGTGGATCGCGCCAGGAATCCGGCCCTGCGCCCACGCCTCGTCGCCGCGCACGTCGACGAGAGTGAGCTCCTCGCCGGCCTTCTGTGCCGCGTAGGTGTCGGACGGGTCGGTCTCGTGCTCGAGTTTTGCGGCGAAGTAGGAGAGGGCGTCGGACATGCTTCGAGGCTAAACGCGAGGGATGCCGCGGCCCAGACCGGACCGCGGCATCCCTCGTTCGATTTCTGCCAGATCGGCTACTTCTTCTTGCCCTCGTCGTCGGCGTCGTCTTCGGCCGCCGGGGCGATGAGGTGAGACGGCTTCACCGCGGTCTCTGAGTGCTCTCCGTCGTCGATCGGGTCGAGCGAAGCGTCGGGGAACCCGGCGCGCTCGTGGGCGCCGCGGATCTCATCCTGCTCCTCATGGGCGATGTGCTCCAGCGTGTGGTGCTGGTGCGCGACGGCCTCGTCCAGCTCGGTGGCGGTGAGCGGCGTGAGCCGGTCTTCGAAGAACCAGCGCGAGAGCGCCGCGCGCAGGTTCTGGTGCCACGGGATGCGACCTTTCGCGTTCGGGCGCACAACGAGCGGCTCGTAGGCCTCGTACCCCACGAGCTTCCAGCGCTCGTACTCGTCGACGGGCTGGTGCACCTCGATGTACTCGCCGCCGGGGAGCCGCACGATGCGACCGGACTCGTAGCCGTGCAGGGCGATTTCACGGTCCTTCTTCTGCAGACCGATGCAGATGCGCTTCGTGACGAAGTACACGACGATCGGGCCAAGGATCAGCAGCGCCTGGAGGGTGTGGATCACGCCCTCCATCGTCAGCGAGAAGTGCGTCGCGATGAGGTCGGACGACGCCGCCGCCCACAGCACCGCGTAGAACAGGACGCCAGCGGCTCCGATCGCGGTGCGGGTGGCCGCGTTGCGCGGGCGCTGGGCGATGTGGTGCTCGCGCTTGTCGCCGGTGATCCACGCCTCGATGAACGGGTAGAGCGCCACGGTGACGATGAACACGCCCAGGACCGCCACCGGTATCAGGATGCCGAACGACAGCGTGTGGTCGAGGATCACGACATCCAGGTTGGATGGCGCGAGGCGCAGCGCGCCGTCGGCGAAGCCGATGTACCAGTCGGGCTGCGTGCCTGCCGAGACGGGGGACGGGTCGTACGGCCCGTAGTTCCAGATCGGGTTGATCGTGAACAGCGAGGCGATGAGCACGATCACGCCGAAGGTGATGAAGAAGAAGCCGCCCATCTTCGACATGTAGACCGGCATCATCGGGTAGCCCACGACGTTGTCGTTGGTGCGCGCGGGGCCCGCGAACTGCGTGTGCTTGTTGATCACCATGAGCATCATGTGCACCAGCAGCAGGGCGACGAGGATGGCGGGCAGCAGCAGGATGTGCAGCGTGTACAGGCGGCCCACGATCTGGTTTCCGGGGAATTCCCCGCCGAACAGCAGGAACGACGTCCACGTGCCGATCACCGGGAAGCCCTTGATCATTCCGTCGATAATGCGCAGGCCGTTGCCCGACAGCAGGTCGTCGGGAAGGGAGTAGCCGGTGAAGCCCTCCGCCATCGCCAGCACGAACAGCACGAAGCCGATCACCCAGTTCAGCTCGCGCGGCTTGCGGAAGGCGCCGGTGAAGAACACGCGCAGCATGTGCACGCCGATGCCCGCGACGAACGTCAGAGCCGCCCAGTGGTGGATCTGCCGAACGAGCAGGCCTCCGCGGATGTCGAACGAGAGGCGCAGCGACGACTCGAGCGCCGCCGACATCTCGATGCCGCGCATCGGGAGGTGGGCGCCGTGGTAGTGCGTGGGCACCATCGACGCCTGGAAGAAGAACGTCAGGAACGTGCCCGAAAGGAGCACGGCGACGAAGCTCCACAGCGCGATCTCGCCGAGCATGAACGACCAGTGGTCGGGGAAGATCTTCCGCCCGAGCTCTTTGACGAGCCCGGACAGGCTCGTGCGCTCGTCGATGTAGTTGGCTGCCCAGCCGACGAAGCGGCCGCCCAGCGGCTTTTCGGGCGCCTCGGTCTCGTCGCGCCTCTCAGTGGTGGTTGCGGTGCTCAATGGCGCTCCCAGAAGCTCGGGCCGACGGGTTCTGTGAAGTCGCTTCGGGCGATGAGGTAGCCCTCGGCGTCGACGGTGATGGGAAGTTGCGGCAGCGGCCGCGCGGCGGGGCCGAAGATGACCTTCGCGTGGTCGGTCACATCGAACTGCGACTGGTGGCACGGGCACAGCAGGTGGTGGGTCTGCTGCTCGTACAGCGCGACCGGGCACCCGACGTGCGTGCACACCTTGGAGTAGGCGACGATGCCGTCGTACGACCAGTCTTTGCGCTCCTCTGACTCGATGAGCTGCTCGGGGCGAAGGCGCATGAGCAGCACGATCGCCTTCGCCTTCTCCTCGAGGTAGCCCTCTTCGTGGCCGAGTTCGGCGAGCTTTTCCGGGATCACGTGGAACGCGGCGCCCAGCGTGACATCCGATGCCTTGATCGGCGTTCCTGTGGGGTCCAGCGCAAGCTTCATGCCCTCGTCCCACATGGTGTGCTTCAGCAGCGTCACCGGGTCGCCCTTGACCGGGTTGTCGGGGGTGTTGAACGGCGCCAGGCCGCGGAAGAGCACGATGCCGGGGAGGATCGATGCGGCGAGGGCGGCGATGAGAGAGCCGCTGATCATCGTGCGGCGGCCGAAGCCGGACTCCTCGTTGGCGGCCTCGAACACCTGCACGGCCGCGGCGCGCGTGGAGTCGCGGCCACGCGTCGGGTGGCGGTGCTCGATGAACTCCTTGTCGCTCATGATCGCCTTCGACCAGTGGATGGCGCCGACGCCGATGGCAAGCAGCGCCAGGGCGATGCCCAGGCCGATGAACATGTTGTTGGCGCGGATGCTGCTGAGCTGCTGGTCTTCGATCGGGAACAGCATGTAGGCGGCGACCGCCCAGATGCTGCCGGCCAGCGACAGGTAGAACAGGCTGTACACGCCGCGCACCGCGCCCTGCATCCTTGCGGGGTTCTTGTCGGTCATCCGCTCACGGTGCGGGGGAAGGGCCGGCTCGGCCACGGGGTCGTGCACCGCCACCGCGATCCCCGGCGACGGCACGAACGACCGCCCGTCGTCGTGCGCCTCTACCTCGTGTGCCATTTCGCTCCTCGTGCGTGTTTCTCGTCAGTTCCGGGTGAGCGTCAGTTCGCCTTGGCGGTGATCCAGACCGTGACAGCGATCAGGATTCCGATTCCGAAGATCCAGATGAACAGGCCCTCGGACACTGGGCCGAGGTTGCCGAGCCCGTACCCGCCGACAGGTTCGCTGTTTTGCAGGTAGAGCAGGTACGAGATGATGTCCCGCTTCTGCTCCGTGCTCAGGTTGAGATCGCTGAAGACGGGCATGTTCTGCGGGCCGGTGACCATGGCCGCGTACATGTTGAGCGCCGTGGTGTGCTCGAGGTTGGGTGCCCACTTGCCCTCGGTCAGCGCGCCGCCGGCCCCGGCGACGTTGTGGCACATGGCGCAGTTGACGCGGAACATCTCGGCGCCTTCCGCGACCTCGCCCTCGCCGTCGAGGACTTCGTCCGCCGGGTACGACGGGCCGGGGGCGACGGACTGCACGAAGGCGCCCATCGCGGCGATCTGCTCTTCGGTGAACTGCAGCGGCTTCTGCGGCGCCTGCGGGCCCTGCATCTGCAACGGCATGCGTCCGGTCGACACCTGGAAGTGGACGGACAGCTCGCCGACGCCGTAGAGCGACGGGCCGTTGTCGGTGCCCTGCAGATCGAGCCCGTGGCACGTCGCGCAGTTCGCCTGGAACAGCTTCTTGCCCTCGTCGGCTGTCAGCACGGTCGCAGCGGCGGCTGGCTCGGTGGCCGCCATCGCCGCGGAGGCGCCGGCGTACGCGCCGCCGGTGAGGAGCAGGCCGATGCCGATGAGGGCCGCTGCGGCCCAGGGGCTGCGCCGGCCGTGCGAGCGATGCTTCTTCTCTCGTGCCATGTCGGTGCGGCTCCTATTTCAGGAAGTAGATGACGAGGAACAGGGCGATCCAAACGACGTCGACGAAGTGCCAGTAGTAAGACACGACGATCGCAGTCGTCTCCTCCTTCGCTGTGAAGTTCTTCACGGCGTACGCGCGGCCGATCACGAGCAGGAACGCGATGAGACCGCCCGTCACGTGCAGCGCGTGGAAGCCGGTCGTGAGGTAGAAGGCCGACGCGTACGAGTCCGCGCTGATCGGCATGCCCTCCATGACGAGCTGCGAGTACTCCCAGACCTGGCCGGCGACGAAGACCGCGCCGAGGGCGAAGGTGAGGAAGAACCACTCCACCATGCCCCACTTGCGCTTGCCGTCGGCATGGGTCGTGTACGGCTGCAGCCGCTCAGCGGCGAACACTCCCGCTTGGCACGTGAACGAGGACGCGATGAGGATCAGCGTGTTCACCAGCGCGAACGGCACGTTCAGCAGATCGGTGCGCGCGGCCCACAACTCGGGGGAGGTGCTGCGCAGCGTGAAGTAGATCGCGAACAGGCCGGCGAAGAACATGACTTCGCTGCCGAGCCACACGATCGTTCCGACCGCCACCGGGTCGGGACGTTTGATGCCTCGCGGCACGGGTGCGTAGGTCGCTGGGGTCGTCACGTTCCCCATTATGGCGGATAACCGGCCGCGATTTTCGCATCACTTATGCCCGATTTTTCTCCGCCCGTAGTTAGGTTTGCCTAAGAAGTGGCAGGGAACTCGCTGACAGCCCGGATAGGATCGCAGGCATGTCGGAACGCGTCTCTTGGGCAGATCTCATCTCCGCGCTGCTGAGCGGACGGGACCTCAGCGTGGGGGAGTCGACGTGGGCGATGCGGCAGGTGATGCGCGGCGACGCCACGCCGTCGCAGTTGGCGGGCTTTCTCATCGCCCTGCGCGCGAAGGGCGAGACGGTCGACGAGATCGTCGGCTTCCGCGACGCGATCCTGGAGGCCGCGTTGCCGCTGCCGGTCGACGCGAATGTGCTCGACATCGTCGGCACGGGCGGCGACCGGTTCGGCACCGTCAACATCTCGACGATGTCGGCGATCGTCGCCGCGGCCACGGGCGTGCCCGTCGTCAAGCACGGCAACCGCGCCGCGAGCTCCGCGTCGGGCTCGTCCGACGTGCTCTCCGAGCTCGGCGTCGATCTCGCCCTCGCGCCGGAGCAGGTGGCGCGGGTGTGGGAGCGGGCCGGCATCACGTTCGCGTTCGCGTCCGCGTTCCACCCCGGATTCCGCCACGCCGGCCCGACGCGCGCCGAGCTGGGCGTGCCGACGGTCTTCAACTTCCTCGGCCCGCTGTGCAACCCGGCGCGCGCCGAGGCGAACGCGGTGGGCGTGGCCCAGCTCGACCGCGTGCCGCTGATCACGGGTGTGTTCCGCACGAGGGGCGCCACCGCGCTCGTGTTCCGCGGCGACGAGGGCCTGGACGAGTTGAGCACGACGGGGCACAGCCGGCTCTGGGAAGTGAGCCTCGGCGACATCCACGAGCATGACCTCGACCCGCGCGACCTCGGCATCCCGCTCGCCGACATCGACGACCTTCGCGGCGGCGACCCCGCCCGCAACGCGGCGATCGCGCGCCGGGTGCTGGCCGGAGAGCCCGGCCCGGTGCGCGATATCGTCCTGCTCAACAGCGCCGCGGGGATTGTCGCCTACCGGCTCGCGCAAGATCCCGCGCACGCCGGCCGGCCGATCCTGGACCGCCTCGCCGAGGCGAAGGATGCCGCGGCGGCGGCGATCGACGAGGGCGCGGCGGCCCGCAAGCTGGACGAGTGGGTGGCGGCGACGCGAGAGGCGTAGGAGCGTCGGCCTGGGCACACAGGTCGTTGAGCGACGAGCGGCGCGAGGAGACGAAACGCGCCGAGCTGTCGTCGGCGAGCCGGGTCGTTGCGTTTCGACTCGCCTACGGCTCGCTCAACGACCGGATGACCCGCTCGACCGACGTGCCGATGCCGTGCTCGGCGGACAGGCGCGCCAGCTCCGCCTGCTGCTCGGGGCTGAGGGGCCTCAGCCCCGCGTCGAACGGAGCCAGCGCGAGGTCGCGCACGACCTCCACAACGGAGGGGGCGACGTCCAGGTAGTCGCTCGCGGCCTCGAGCTTCGCGCGCACGGACGCGGCCATGGGCGAGCTCGGGTCGCTGGCGGCGGCGCGGATGCCGTCGAGGTCGCCGAATTTCGCGAGCAACTGCGCCGCGGTCTTCTCGCCGATGCCGGCGATGCCGGGAAGGCCGTCGGAGGGGTCGCCGCGCAGCGCTGCCAGGTCGGCGTACTGCGCCGCGTGCACGCCGTGCCTGGCGAGCACTGCCGCGTCGTCGAGCACCTCGAGGCGCGCCATCCCGCGCCCGGTGTAGACGACGCGCACGGCGCGGGCGTCGTCGACGACCTGGAAGAGGTCGCGGTCGCCGGTGACGACGTCGACGGGCATGTCGGCGGTGGCCGCCAGAGTGCCGATGACGTCGTCGGCCTCGTGCTCGGCGGCGCCCACGATGGCGATGCCGAGGGCGGCGAGCACCTCGCGAATGACCGGCACCTGCGCCTCGAGCGGGTCGGGGACCGTTTCGACATCCGGCCCGCCCACGGCCTCCGGGGCCACGCGATGGGCCTTGTAGCTCGGGATCAGGTCGACGCGCCACCGCGGGCGCCAATCGTCGTCCCAGCACGCGACGAGATGCGTGGGGGAGAACTCGGCGGTGAGCCGGGCGATCATGTCGAGGAGCCCCCGCACGGCGTTCACGGGCCGGCCGTCGGGCGATCGCACGGTGTCGGGCACGCCGTGGAACGCGCGGAAGTACAGGGCGGCGGTGTCCAGGAGCATAAGGCGCGGCACGGGCTCATCCTCGCACGCGCCGCCGACGCCGGGCGCGGCCTCTGATACTCTGGAGTGTCACGCGTGTGACGCCTTTGGCATGCGCGCGCGACATCCACACAAAAATCCACCCCGCGCGGACCGCTTCGGCGTGTGCGTGCCCGACACCACATTTCCCAAGGACAACCCACTACATGACTACCGCAACGACCGCCCCGGCCACCAAGCAGGTCGCCATCAACGACATCGGATCTGCTGAGGACTTCCTGGCCGCGGTCGAGAAGACCCTGAAGTTCTTCAACGACGGCGACATCATCGAGGGCACGATCGTCAAGATCGACCGCGACGAGGTGCTGCTCGACGTCGGCTACAAGACCGAGGGCGTCATCCCCTCGCGCGAGCTGAGCATCAAGCACGACGTCGACCCCAACGAGGTCGTCAACGTCGGCGACCACGTCGAGGCCCTCGTTCTCCAGAAGGAGGACAAGGAAGGCCGTCTCATCCTGTCGAAGAAGCGCGCGCAGTACGAGCGCGCGTGGGGCGACGTGGAGAAGATCAAGGAGGATGACGGCGTCGTCACCGGCTCTGTGATCGAGGTCGTCAAGGGCGGCCTCATCGTCGACATTGGCCTCCGCGGCTTCCTTCCCGCGTCGCTCATCGAGCTGCGCCGCGTCCGCGACCTCACGCCGTACCTCGGCCAGGAGATCGAGGCGAAGATCCTCGAGCTCGACAAGAACCGCAACAACGTCGTGCTCTCGCGCCGCGCGCTGCTCGAGCAGACGCAGTCCGAGTCGCGCACCACCTTCCTCAACAACCTGCACAAGGGCCAGGTCCGCAAGGGCGTCGTCTCGTCGATCGTCAACTTCGGCGCGTTCGTCGACCTCGGCGGCGTGGACGGCCTCGTGCACGTCTCCGAGCTGAGCTGGAAGCACATCGAGCACGCCAGCGAGGTCGTCGAGGTGGGCCAGGAGGTCACCGTCGAGATCCTCGAGGTCGACCTCGACCGCGAGCGCGTCTCGCTGTCGCTGAAGGCGACGCAGGAGGACCCGTGGCAGGTCTTCGCCCGCACCCACGCCATCGGCCAGGTCACCCCGGGCAAGGTCACCAAGCTCGTCCCGTTCGGCGCGTTCGTGCGCGTCGCGGACGGCATCGAGGGCCTCGTGCACATCTCCGAGCTCAGCGGCAAGCACGTCGAGCTCGCCGAGCAGGTCGTCTCGGTCGGCGAAGAGGTCTTCGTCAAGGTCATCGACATCGACCTGGAGCGCCGCCGCATCTCGCTGTCGCTCAAGCAGGCGATCGAGTCGGTCGACCCCTACGGCACCGAGTTCGACCCGGCTCTGTACGGCATGGTCACCGAGTACGACGAGAACGGGGAGTACAAGTACCCCGACGGGTTCGACCCGGAGACCAACCAGTGGAAGGAAGGCTTCGACGCCGAGCGCGAGAAATGGGAGCAGGAGTACGCCGCGGCCCAGGCGCGCTGGGAGGCCCACAAGGCCCAGGTCGTCAGCTCGATCGAGGCGGAGTCTGCCGCTCCCGCCGATGCGGAGGGCTCGTCCTTCTCCTCCGACGCGACCGCGGCCGGCACGTTGGCCGACGACGAGGCGCTCGCGGCCCTGCGCGAGAAGCTGTCGGGACGCTGAGCCGCTGAGCGGTCGGAAGGGCCGGGACCTGCGGGTCCCGGCCCTTCCGCGTCGGCGGCTACAGGCGGGCGATCTCCTGACGGGGGCGCACCGCGATGTCGGTGAGCTGGGTGTCGGCGGGGGCATCGACGACGAAGCGCACGACGGATGCCACGGTGCTCGGCGCGATGTACCGTTCCGGCTCGTAGAGGCCCCCGGCACGTGCGATGCCGCCGCGGAGCATCGCGGTGTCGGTCTGGCCGGGGGCGATCGTGACGACGCGGACGCGGTGCGGCTCCTCGTCGATGCGGAGGACATCGGCCAGGCCGCGCAGCGCGTGCTTGGATGCCGTGTACACGGCGCTTCCCGGCACCGGCCGCGTACCGGCGCCCGATCCGATGAACACGACGGTGCCCGATGCCGTACGCAGCAGCGGCAGCACGAGGCGCGTGAGCACGGCCGGGGCCACGACGTTCACGGCGAGCTGACCGAGCCAGTCCTCCTCGGTGGCCTCGGCGACCGAGTGCGCGCCGCCGGTCGCGGCGGCGTGCACGAGCACGTCGAGGCGGTCGAGCCGCGCGGTGTGCGCGGCGAGCCGCGCGGTGTCGGTGAGGTCGAGCCGCCAGGTCTCGACGCCGGCGCCGGCCAGCGCCGTCAGTGCGGCTGCGTCGCGGCCGACGGCCACGACACGGTGCGTGCGGGCGAGGTCGCGGGCGATCTCGCCGCCCATGCCGCCGGAGGCCCCCGTGACGAGGGCGACGGGTCGATCGTCGGTCATGTCGTGCTCCTTCCAGAGGTGCGGCGGGCCGCCTCGGCGATGCGCAGCGCGCTGCGCGCGACCCGGTCGGTCTCGCGCAGCATCGCCGGGTCGGTCCCCGGCATCGGGCTGATGATCGTGTCGTGGGTGAGCTCGTCGAGCGGGATGCCGGCGACGTGGACGGCCGGGTCGACCGTCCCGTCCGGGTGCACGAGCAGGCCGGTTTCGGGGTCGATGTCGAACCCCCCGGTCGGTACCGGCTCGCCGCTGCGCGCGGAGACCGCGAAGGCCCGGGCACGGCCGGCGGCCAGCAGGGAATGCACGAGCGGGTCGGCGCTGGCCGACACGTCATGGGCGTGCATCCACGCGTCCACGAGCACGGTGGCCTCGACCTCGGAGCCGGCCACGACGGGCGAGGCGGCGCGGAAGACGCCGTCGGATGCGGTGACCTGGGCGCGCGGTCCGATGAAGTGCACGATGCCCGCGGCGGCGAGGGCCAGCAGCTGCCGGTTGCGAAACGCCGGCGGCCCCGAGCCGAACATGCCGCCCACGGAATGCAGCCGGCGGAAGCCTCCCGCGCGCGACTCGGCGTCGTAGCCGCCGAACGCGCCCAGCGCGCTGGCGGGCCGGCGTGCCGACCCGATCGACCACAGTCCGGCCTTGAGCGCGCTGTCGCGGCCGAGCTCGGCCTCGGCGAGATCGTCGGCGAGGTAGGCCCGGACCCACGCGTCGAACGCCGCGGGCGAGTCGAAGCGGCCCGCGGCGGGGTCCAGCGCCGCGGCGAGGTCGAAGCGGTCGGCGACATCGGGGACGAACGGCGCGACCGCCGCGGCGAGCGCCTCGATCGTGCCGTCGGAGGCGTCGATCGCCGCCTGGAGGTCTGTGAGGCTTCCCGTGACGGCATCCGGCCGCACCCGGTGGAGCGTGTCGTGGTAGTCGGCGAACGCGTCTTTGAGCACGAGCGGCCAGACCGCCTCGTCGAAGTCGGCGGGCCGGGGCAACGCGCCCGCGTCGAGTCCGCGCAGATGCCGCTGCGGCGCCCGCGGCGGCAGCGACCCGTACAGGGACTTCGCGCGGTAGGGGACGCCGCGCGGCGAGGTGGCGTGCAACACGGGCTCGCGCCCGGACTGCTCGTAGCGCAGGCCCCCGGGGGCGTCGGGGTCGTCGACGAAGCGTCCGCCGCGCCCCACGGTGAGGAGGGCCATCGCATCGAAGAAGCCCATCCCGAGCCCCCGCACGATCACGTCGGCGCGGTCGGGCACCGAGTCCAGTTCCTGATCGATCGGGGAGTCGGGGCGCACCCACACGAGTCCGGGGTGCGCTGCGACGGCGGCCAGGAGCCCGCGCTCGGCGGCGGTCGCGCGCCGCGGCATCCAGCCGGTCGCGAGCACGACCGCGTCGGCGACGAGCTCGGTGCCGTCGTCGAGGGCGACGACCTCGCGGCCGGCGCGCCGGGCGATCGCGGTGGCTCGGGCGAGGTGGGAGTCGATCTCGACGGAAGCGGGCAGACCCGCCACAGCCGCCGCGAAGCACCAGCGGCAGTACTCGCCGTACAGCGCCCGGCTCGGGTGGGAGTGCGGCACCAGTGCGGCGAGCTCGTCGCGATAGTCGTCCGCGAGCCCGGGGCGCACCGGGGTGCGGTCGAAGACGGCGACGCGATCCGCGGCGATGCGCGCGATCGAGGCGGCGGATGCCGCCTGCCGGTCCGCACGGTCGCGTACGAGCACGCACCACTCGAACAGGGTGGGCCCGGGTCGGATGGCGCCGTCGATCGTCGCGGACTCGTCGGTGAAGAGCGTGACCGCGTCGGCGAGCGTGTTCATGCACAGCTCCCGCGGCTGGTCGGTGCGCCACACGCGGCCGGCACCGATCTCGGTGTCGTCGACCACGTGGATCGCCAGCGGGGCGCCGGGCTGCTCCGCCAGCGTCGCGCCGATGCGCTCCAGCAGCGACACCCCGCGCGGGCCCGCGCCGATGAGAGCGATCGTGGGGAGGGAGGGGCGAGGCATCCATCCGTTTATACGCCAGTTCGGGCCGCATAGGCGCCGGAAAGCTCGCCCAAGCCCTCGTAGCGGGCGCACGAGGGCGCGGCGTCGCGGCGCGGACGGGACCGCCGCGATAGCGTCGGCTCATGTCCTCGGCCGCGCACAGCCCACGGCACGCCTTCGCCGGCGTGCCGCTGGGGGACCGCGCCCGCGCCCGCACGGTGGCGCTGAATCAGCTTCTGCTCGGTGCGGTCGTCCTCGTGATCGCCGTCGCAGGCTACGCGGAGGGGCTGCCCGGCGACGAGGGGCTGTACTTCCTCGGTGTCCTGACGATCTTCGTCGCGACCGCCGCAGCCATCGGATTGCCGTGGAATCGGCTGCCCGAGTCAGCCAGCGCGATCGTGCCGATCATCGACATCGCCGCGATCACCGCTATGCGCGAGTCGACGCCCGGCGCTTCGCTCGGGCTGCTGTGGATCTTCCCGGCCATGTGGCTCGCGGGCAGCTTCGCACTGCCGGGCCTGTACTTCTCGATCGTCTCGATCCCGGCGATCTTCGTCGCCTCCACGATCACCTCGGTGAGCGAGCTGACCTTCGGGACGGTGCTGCTGCCGATCGCGGTCGTCGCCGTCGCGACCACGAGCTACCTCACTGCGCGGCGCTCCCAGCTGCAGCGCCGGCTCCTGGACAACCAGACCCGGCTGCTGGGAGAGGCGCTGGCGCGCGCCCGGCAGCAGGAGGAGACGCTCACCGAGGTGTTCGACGCCGTCGACTTCGGCATCATCCGGCTGGGGCGCGATGGTCGCGTGGCCGTGGCCAACGACGCGCACGGGCGGCTGCAGCTGGCCATGGAGGAGGACGACGAGCGCCCGCCGGCACCGGTGTTCGATCGCGACGGCATCACGCCGCTCGACCCGCGCGACCAGCCGCTCGCGCGCGCGCTGCGCGGCGAGACCTTCGACGACCGCGTGGTGTGGTTCGGCGCTCCCGGGGAGAACCGGCGGGCACTGACGGTCACCGCGCGGCGCCTGCACGACGACGCGGGCGCTGACGTCGGCTCGGTCGTGGTCTCGCGCGATGTGACCGCCGAGCTCGTCGCGATCAGGGCTCGCGAGGATCTGGTGGCCTCGGTGTCGCACGAGCTGCGCACGCCGCTCACCTCGATCGTGGGCTACCTCGACCTCGTGCTCGACGGCGAGCTGCCCCCGTCCGCGCGGCGCGGCCTCGAGGTCGCCGAGCGCAACGCCAACCGGCTGCTCGCGATCGTCGCCGACATCCTGACGGCGTCGGTCTCAGCGCGCTCGACCGCCGAGCTGAGCATCGAGCCGAGCGACATCGACGTCGCCGAGATCATGCGCTCGGCCGTCGAGCTGCACACGCCGCGGGCTGCGGAGCGCGGCATCCGCTTCGACGTGTCCGGAGTCGAGCCCGCTCCCGCGTGGGCAGACCCCGCCCGCATCCGGCAGGTGCTCGACAACCTGCTCTCCAACGCGATCAAGTACAACGTCGACGGTGGGACGGTCGAAGTGGGCACGACCTCCGATGCGGACCACGCCTGGGTCGTCGTGCGCGACTCGGGAATCGGGATCTCCGAGACCGAGCTGCCGCGGCTGTTCGACAGATTCTTCCGGGCGGATGCCGTGCGCAAGACCTCGACGCACGGCAGCGGCCTCGGGCTGGCGATCTCGCGCGAGATCGTGCGCTCGCACGGCGGTGAGATCACGGCGCAGAGCAGACCCGGCGCCGGAACGACGTTCGTGGTGCGCCTGCCCGCCCACCGACACGCCCCCGAGGTCGAGAAGGAGGTCTCGTCATGAACCTCGATCTGCTCACGGTGACGTTCCTGACCGCCCTGGTCGTCATCGTCACGAGCGTGGTCTTCATCGTCGGCATGCTGCTGCGCAACGACGAGCTCGCCGGCCGCATCTGGGCGCTGGGCTTCCTCGCGGGCCTTCTCACCGTCGTCGCGTACTTCGCCTGGGCCTCCAGCCCGGACGCGTGGTGGACCGCCGGGGTGGGCAATTCCGCCTTCATCTGCGGCACCGGATGCATGTGGCTCGGCGCGCGGCGGTTCAACGAGCGGCGGATGCCGGTGGCCGCCGCCGCGGTCGGGGTCGTCGCCGCCGCGGAGCTGGCGATCGTACTGGCCCTCGGTCCGGCAGGCGGGGACTGGGCTGGAGCGGAGGTGATGTTCGTCGGTCTCATGGCGTTCGCAGCCCTCGGAGCCGTCGAGTGCTTCCGCGGCGACATGGGGCGTCACCGGGAGTCGTGGGGGCTCGCGTTCGTGCTCGGTCTGCAGGCGCTCTACTACCTCGCGCGCACGATCGTCTTCGTCGTGGCGGGACCGCACAGCGCCGTGTTCACCACATGGTTCAGCACTGTCACCACGAGCTTCCTGACGATCTCGCTGTCGATCGTGGCCATGGTGGTCACGACCGTGCTGCTGTCGGGCCGCGTGCGCCTGCGCGGCTCGGTCGGCACGACCCGGCTCGAGCTCAGCGACGAGGGCATCATGCCGGCATCGTCGTTCGAACGCATCCTCGCCGACACGGCGGGTCGCGCGCAGCAGCGCGGCGAGCTCGTCGGCGTCGTCTCGGCTCGGATCGACGATCTGCCCTCGATCGGCACCGCGTTCGGCAACGAGGCGGCCGAGCTGGTGCTCGTCTCGTTCCGCGAGGGCGTGCGCCGCTACGCCCCGTCATCGTCGTTCATCGGGGAGGACGGCCTCGGCGGCATGCTCGTGAGCATCCAGCCGTCCTCTCCCGAGGAGGCCCGCCGCATCGCGCGCCGCATCCGTCGGGGGCTCTTCGAGGAGCTCAGCGGCGTCGTGGGCGCGGTGATCCCGTTCGTCGCGGTGAGCGCCGTGCTCAGCGACGTCGCGGGCTACAGCGCCGGCTCGCTCGTGCGCGCGGCACAGGAGGCATCGCGCGTCATCTCGACGAACATCGGCCCGACCGACGTCTTCGCGGAGGTGTGATCACCGCGTGAGGCGGTAGCCGACGCCACGCACCGTCTCGATCCAGCGCGGGCGGGCGGGAGATTCGCCGAGCTTGCGGCGCAGATTGGCCATGTGCACCTCGATCGCGCGCGCGTCGGCGTCGCTGACGAAGTCGCTGCCGTAGTCGCCGCGCAGCATGAGCGCCAACTGGGCTTTGCCGACGACGCGGCCCCGCGCGGCGAGCAGATCGACGAGGATGTCGAACTCGCTGCGGGTCAGGTCGACGTTCTCGTCGTCGCGCACCGCGATGCGCATGTCCGGATGCACCCGCAGTCCGCGGTGCTCGAGCCACCCGCCGTCGTCGGCGGCCGGATCCACGCGATCGGGCGCAGGCGCGGCCGTCACGGCGGGCGCAGGCGCGGGCTCGGCGCGCGCGGGCTCGGCGGACAAGGGGGGAGCGCTCGCCGTCTCGGGCGGCGCCGCCGCGTGGGTGCGGGGCCGTCGCAGCATCGCCTCGATGCGCGCGCGCAGCTCCCGCGGCCGGAACGGCTTGGTGACGTAGTCGTCGGCCCCGGACTCGAGACCCTGCAGGGCATCGATCTCCTCGCTTCGGGCGGTGAGCATGACGAGGTAGGTGCTGGAGATCGCGCGGATGCGCTTGGCGGTCTCGAAGCCGTCGATCCCGGGCAGGCTGACATCCAGCGTCGTCACGACCGGACGATGCGCGCGGACGAGCTCGACACCCTCGAGCCCGGACCCCGCGGCGTGCACGTTGAACCCGGCCGACTGGAGCACATCGCTCAGCAGTTGCCGGATGTCGGCTTCGTCCTCGATCACGACGGCGACACGACTGTCGTCCACGGTTTCCCCCCCGCTGACAGAAGGATCCGGCTCTCCGGAATCCTCGACACCGGCGATGATATCCCAGAACAGTCTCTTGAACGCGTCCCCAGGCATCCCGTGTCACCCGGCGACCGGGTCGCAGCGCGAAGACGCCGCCGCGACGAACGGGAGACGAGCGGTCAGCTTCGGGCAAGCTGTCACGGTGTCTCCTCGACGTTCGTCGCGGCGGCGCGGGGGGAGGAGTGCGGTCGCATCCCCAGCGGCATCCGCACTCCCGGGTGCCTCCCGGACGCGCCGCCCCAGCGGCGCGCCCATGAGGCGGTCTTTTCGCGCTCCCCAACGCGCGTCGTCGCTGCGCGGCCCCAGACCGCGCAGCGAAATCTGACGGTGCGCTCCCCAGCGCACCGTGGTCGGCACGGCCCCAGACCGTGCCGTGGAGGCGGTTCCCCAGAGCCGCCCGCCCGGTCGCGATCTCCCCAGATCGTTCCCGTGCGTTCCCACGTGAGAGAAGTTACGGACCGCTCCTCAGTGGAGCCTTCATCGACGCTCAAGGGCGCCTTCAGATCCGGTTCCTGAGGCGATCCTGAGGTTTTATGCGCCTGCATAGGGTGCGCGAGCGCGCCGGGGGCATGGGATGCTCGACGCGTGCCGCTTGTCGCCCTCACCGGAGGCATCGCCTCCGGCAAGTCCACGATCGCGCGCCGGCTCGCCGAGCACGGCGCGGTCGTGGTCGACGCCGACGCGCTCGTGCGCGAGGTGCAGCAGCCGGGATCGCCGGTGCTCGGGGCGATCGCGGCGGAGTTCGGCGCGGCGATGATCCGCGACGACGGGTCGCTGGATCGGGCGGCGCTCGGCGCCCGCGTGTTCGGGGACCCCGCTGCGGTGGCGCGACTGAACGCCCTCGTGCACCCCGCGGTGCGCGCGGAGTCGGCGCGCCGGTTCGCGGCGGCGTTCGCCGAAGACCCCGGCGCCGTGGTCGTGTACGACGTGCCGCTCCTGGTCGAGGCGCGGGTCGACGACCCGTGGGACCTCGTGGTCGTCGCCCACGCCCCCGCATCCGTGCGGGAGCGGCGCCTCGTCGAGCTGCGCGGGCTGAGCGAGGCGGATGCCGCGGCCCGCATCCGCTCGCAGGTCTCCGACCAGGAGCGCCTCGCCGTGGCGGACGTCGTGATCGACACGACCGGCACTGTCGAGGAGACGCTCCGTCAGGTCGACGAGTTGTGGGCGCGGCTGTCCGCGCGCTGACCGACGACATGTACGGGTGACCGCCGCGACATCGTGCGTTCACGCGGCGGAGCTAGCGTGGCGGAAAGAGCACGGAAGGCGAGGGGCACCATGACCAGGCTCTGCACGCCACAGCATCCGCAGCACGTCGAGCCCGAGTGGGACGACTTCGCCACCGGCGACTTCGAGTCCGGCGAGGACGACGACCTCTGAGCCCGGCTGCCGCCGGCGGGGCGGGATGCGGGTGGGCTTCGCTCGAGGCTAGTCCGATAAGCTTAGTCCGCACGGTGTCGGCGGAGGGCGAGACGATGAACAGTGTGAACATCCACGACGCGAAGACGAGGTTCTCGCGACTGGTCGACGCGGCGGCATCCGGCGAGACGATCGTCATTGCGAAGGCGGGCAGGCCGGTCGCCAAGCTTGTGAGGGTCGATGCGCCGATGACGCAGGTGCGCACGGGCTTTCTCGCCGGCCGCGGATCGGTGCCGGACGACTTCGACACCATGGCAGCGGACGCGATCGCCGATCGGTTCGAGGGCACCGCATGATCCTGCTGCTCGACACGCACCTGCTGCTCTGGGCGGCCTACGAGCCCGCCCGACTGTCCCCTGGTGCTCGCGAGGAGATCGAGCGTGAGTCGAACGAGCTCGTCTTCAGCGCGGCAAGCATCTGGGAGGTGAGCATCGAGGCCTCTCTGGGCCGGGCGGACTTCGACGCCGACTCGCGAGTGCTTCGCCGGGGGTTGCTGGAGAACGGCTATGCGGAGCTCGCCGTGACCGGTGCGCACGGCGCCGCCGTCAGCGACCTGCCGCCGTTGCACCGCGACCCGTTCGACCGGATCCTCGTCGCGCAAGCACGTGCCGAGGGATCCACCCTGCTGACCGGCGACACGCTCGTCGCCGCCTACGGCTCACCGGTGCGACTCGTCTGAGGGCTCCGGCAGCCGCTCGGCCGCCGCCCCCGATGTCGGAGGTCCGTCCTACCCTTGAGGGATGCAGACGACGCGATCCGTGCGGCCGTTCGAGGTCGTGAGCGACTACGAGCCCAGCGGCGACCAGCCGCAGGCCATCGCCGAGCTCGCGGCGCGCATAGGCGCCGGTGAGACCGATGTGGTGCTCCTCGGGGCGACCGGCACCGGCAAGTCGGCCACGACGGCATGGCTCGTCGAGCAGGTGCAGCGGCCGACCCTGGTCCTGGCGCACAACAAGACGCTCGCCGCGCAGCTGGCCAACGAGTTCCGAGAGCTCCTGCCGCACAACGCCGTCGAGTACTTCGTGAGCTACTACGACTACTACCAGCCCGAGGCGTACGTGCCGCAGACGGACACCTTCATCGAGAAGGACTCGTCGATCAACGCCGAGGTCGAGCGCCTGCGCCACTCGACGACGAACTCGCTGCTGAGTCGCCGTGACGTCGTCGTCGTCTCGACCGTCTCCTGCATCTACGGTCTGGGGGCGCCCGAGGAGTACCTGCGCGCGATGGTCGCGCTGCAGGTGGGCGAGCGGTACGACCGCGACGCCCTCATCCGCAAGTTCATCGCGATGCAGTACAACCGCAACGACGTCGACTTCTCGCGCGGCAACTTCCGGGTGCGCGGCGACACGATCGAGATCATCCCCGTGTACGAGGAGTTCGCGGTGCGCATCGAGCTGTTCGGCGACGAGATCGAGGCGCTGTACATGCTCCATCCGCTCACCGGCGACATCGTGCAGCGGCTCGACAGCGTGCCGATCTTCCCGGCATCCCACTACGTCGCCGGCACCGACACGGTGCAGCGCGCGATCGGGACGATCGAGACCGAGCTGGCCGAGCGGCTGGCCGAGCTGGAGGGACAGGGCAAGCTCCTGGAGGCCCAGCGCCTGCGCATGCGCACGACGTTCGACCTCGAGATGCTGCAGCAGCTCGGGTTCTGCTCGGGCATCGAGAACTACTCCCGTCACCTCGACGGGCGATCGGCGGGCGAGCCCCCGCACACGCTGCTGGACTTCTTCCCCGACGACTTCCTGCTCGTGATCGACGAGTCGCACGTGACGGTGCCGCAGGTGGGGGCGATGTACGAGGGGGATGCCTCGCGCAAGCGCACCCTCGTCGAGCACGGCTTCCGGCTGCCCTCGGCGCTCGACAACCGGCCGCTGCGGTTCGACGAGTTCAAGGCGCGCATCGGGCAGACCGTGTACCTGTCGGCCACCCCCGGGCGTTACGAGATGGGCATCGCCGACGGCGTCGTGGAGCAGATCATCCGCCCCACCGGCCTCGTCGACCCGCACATCGTCGTCAAGCCCTCGAAGGGGCAGATCGACGACCTGCTGGAGGAGATCCGCGTGCGCGTCGGGCGCGACGAGCGCGTGCTTGTGACGACGCTCACCAAGCGCATGGCCGAGGAGCTCACCGACTTCCTCGGCGAGCACGGCGTGCGGGTGCGCTACCTGCACTCCGACGTCGACACGCTGCGCCGTGTCGAGCTGCTCACCGAACTGCGGCAGGGTGTCTACGACGTGCTCGTCGGCATCAATCTGCTCCGCGAGGGCCTCGACCTCCCCGAGGTGTCGCTCGTCGCGATCCTGGATGCCGACAAGGAGGGGTTCCTGCGCAGCGGCACGTCGCTCATCCAGACGATCGGCCGCGCGGCGCGCAACGTGTCGGGCGAGGTGCACATGTACGCCGACAACATGACCGACTCGATGCGCTCGGCGATCGACGAGACCGACCGGCGGCGCGAGAAGCAGCTCGCGTACAACGCCGAGCACGGCATCGATCCGCAGCCGCTGCGCAAGAAGATCGCCGACATCACCGATGCGCTCGCGCGCGAGGCGTCGGACACCGATCGGATGATGCGCGGCAAGGCGTCGTCGAAGACGAAGTCGGGCCGCGGCAAGAGCCCGACGCCGCAACTGCGGCAGGGGATCGCCGCGGAAGGCGCGACGCAGCTGGAGGCGACGATCGAAGACCTGACGGGTCAGATGCTCGCCGCCGCGGGGGAGTTGAAGTTCGAGCTCGCCGCGCGACTGCGCGACGAGGTGCAGGACCTCAAGAAGGAGCTGCGCGCGATGGAGCGCGCCGGCCACGCGTGACCGCCCCCCGCGCGAGGGTGCCGGTTGTTCTCGCGAGGGTGCCTGTTCTCCCCGCGAGGGTGCCGATTGTTCGCGCGAGGGTGCCGGTTCCGCCCGCGAGGGTGCCGGTTAGGCTCACGAGAGAGCCGAGGAGGAGGGTCGCGTGAACGTGAAGCGTACCGAGCTGGCCGACCGCATCCGCGCGCTGCTGATCGGCGAGAATGTCGTGCAGAAGCCGATGTTCGGAAGCCTCGCGTTCATGGTCGACGATCGGCTGCTGGTCGCGGCGTGGGGCGACGGCGACCTGCTCGTGCGGGTCGACCCGGCGGACAGTGCGGAGCTCCTCCTCCAGCCGGGTGCGCACCAGGCGGAGATGGGCGCCGCGCGACGATCGATGGGGCCGAGCTGGCTCACCGTCGACGGCGAGGCACTGGCCGACGAGGAGCGACTGCTGTTCTGGGTCGACGTCGCACAGGAGTACCACGGTAGACAGTGAATCGGGAAGAAATATTCGATTGTGGCTTGTGCTCTATCGGATAGATGTTCTATAATCGAGGTATGTCCACTCCATTGGCCGGTATCGCTGAGGCGCTGACGGCGCTCGCCGCGGCCGGTGGTGATCGGTCGGTCGAGTCGTTGTCGCCAGGGGAGCTGGTGGCGGTGAATGAGGCGTTCGGGGCACTGCGGCGGCAGGTGGATGCCGCGATGGCGCCGATCGCCGCAGAGATCGCCCGGCAGTCACGCAGCGCCCTCGGCAAGGACTCGCTGGCCAGGAAGCAGGGGTTCCGGTCTCCGGAGTCGATGATCTCAGCGGTGACGGGCGTGCCGGTGGGTGAGGCGAAGCGGCTGGTGCAGGTCGGTGAGGCGACCGCCCCGCAGCTGTCGCTTCTCGGTGAGGTGCTTCCCGACAAGCACCCGCACGTGGCCGTCGCCGTTCGTGAGGGGCGACTCGGGGTGACTGCGGCGGCGGCGATCGTCGGGCTCCTGGATCGGATCGGTCCTCGGGCGGACCGGGAGGCGGCGGCCGAGATGGAGGCGCATCTGGTGCAGGCGGCGCCGGGACTGCGGCCGGATCAGCTCGCAAAGCTGCTGGCACGGGCCGAAGCTCAGCTCGACCCTGGTGAGGTGGCGCGGAAGAGCGCCGAGATCCACGCGGACCGGTCGTTGACGATCAGCGAAAGGGACGGCGCGCTCCGCCTCGTGTTCGTCTCCGATGCGGTCGCCGGGGCGCCCGTGAAAGTGGCGATCGAGGGCATGGTCACGGCCGTGTTCCGCCGGAACGAACGCATGAACGAGCAGGGCGGCGATGAGGCGGAGGCCGACCAGCGATCGGTGCGGCAGATTCAGGCCGATGCGTTGATCGAGTTCTGCCGGCATGCGCTCGCCTGTACGCAGGTTCCCACGCTTCCCACGACGACCGTGGTGGTGAGGATGGACCTCGATGCCCTCCGCACCGGAGTGGGGAACGCGACGATCGACGGGATCGATCAGCCGGTCGACGCGGGGCGGGTGCGACGGCTCGCCGCCGACCTGCAGGTGGTGCCGGTGGTTCTCGGTGGGGAATCGGAGATCCTCGACCTGGGTCGCGCAAGACGGCTGTTCACTCCCGCGCTGCGGCTCGCTCTCGCGGAGCGGGACGGCGGATGCGTGGGGTGCGGGGCTCCGCCGGATCAGTGCATCGCCCACCATCTGCGCTGGTGGTGCCATGGCGGGCGCACCGACCTGGCCAATGGGGTGCTGCTGTGTGTCGCGTGCCATCACCGATTGCACGATGACGGGTGGGAGGTCCGCGTCGAAGGGCCGGGAATCGATGCGAAGGTCTGGATGATCCCGCCTCCGTGGATCGATCCCGAGCGCACGCCGCGCCTGGGCGGCAGACACCGGTACGACCTCGTCACCTGAGCACCGACGCCGCCGTGTGCGGTTCAGGCTGAGTCGTGCCCACCAATCAATGAATTGCCTATCCCTTCGATAAGAAGTAGCCTCGTCTCGCGAGATCGGATCGAAGGAACGCGCATGGCGACCGCCCAGCCACTGGCCAACCGACCGGCGCACCCGCTGCGGCACGGACTGCACGACGTCGCCGCGCAGCTGCCCGGCGCCGCGGCCGCGGGCGATGCCGTCGTCACCGGCATCGCGCTGAGCAGCAAAGCCATCGTCCCGGGCGACCTGTTCGTCGCTGCCCCCGGCGCGACGACCCACGGCGCCCGTTTCGTCGTCGACGCGCTGGCGGCGGGCGCGGTCGCGGTGCTCACCGACCCGGCCGGCGCGGAACTGCTCCCCCCCGGCATCCCGCGCCTCGTGGTCCCCGACCCGCGCGCGATCGTCGGCCGGCTCTCGGCATGGCTCTACGGCTACCCCGCCCAGGCCGTCAAGACGATCGGCATCACAGGCACGCAGGGCAAGACCTCCACGACCTTCATCGTCGAGGCCGCGATCGGCGCGTCGCGCTGCGGGGTCATCGGGTCGATGGGCACGCGCATCGGTGGGATGCCGGTGGCTTCGACCCTCACGACCCCCGAGGCGCCGCAGCTGCACGCGCTCCTCGCGGTCATGCGGGAACAGGGCGTCGAGGTCGCCACGGCAGAGGTCTCGAGCCACTCGATCCCGCTCGGCCGGGTCGACGGCATCCGCTTCGACGTCGGCGTCTTCCTCAACCTCGGCCACGATCACCGCGACTTCCACGGCAACCAGGCGAACTACCTCGCCGCGAAGCGGGAGCTGCTGACGCCTGCGCGATCGCGGCGGGCCCTGGTCAACATCGACTCCTCGGCCGGGCGCCGGCTCGCCCGCGATCTCGGGGTCGCCACCGCGACGTTCTCCGTCGAGGGCCGTGAGGCCGCTTGGGTGGCCGAGGACATCGAGCTGGATGCGGCGGGCTCCTCGTTCACGGTGCGCTCGCCCGACGGGCAGCGCGAACGCTTCCGTACGAAGCTCCACGGCATCTTCAACGTGAGCAACAACCTCGCTGCGATCGCCGCGCTCGGCGAGGTCGGCTACCCCGTCGCCGCGCTCGTCCCGGGACTGGCGGCCTTCGAGGGCGTCGAGGGCCGCGTGCAGTTCTTCCCTGTCGACGCCGACTTCCGGGTCGTCCTCGACGCCGGCCACAAGCCCGAGGCCATCAACGCGCTGCTGCGCGCGCTGCGCCCGACCACGCCGGGCCGCATCATCACGGTGATCGGATCGAACGGAGACCGCGACGCCCACAAGAGACCCCTGATGGGGCGGTTCGCGGCCACGGCATCCGACATCGTCATCGTCACCGACGACAACCCCGCCACCGAGGATCCCGCGTCGATCCGTCGTGCCGTGGTCGCCGGCACGCAGTCGACCACGGCCGAGGTGCACGAGGTCGCCGGCCGAGCCGAGGCGATCCATCTCGCCGTCCGGCTCGCGCGCACGGGCGACACGCTCGCGATCGTCGGCAAGGGCGACGAGCGCCACCAGATCACCGCCGACGGGATCGTGCCGCACAGCGACCCCGACGAGGTCCTCCGGGCTCTGCGGCAGCAATCGTTAGGGTCCGAAATAACGTCGGGGTAGACTGCACATGTGGGCGCCACGGCCGAGGAGATCCTCAAGCTGGAGAACCAGCTCTGCTTCGCGATCGTCACCGCTGCGCGCAACGTCGTCTCGCTCTACCGGCCCGTGCTCGATCCGCTCGGTCTGACTCACCCTCAGTATCTGGTCATGCTGGCCCTCTGGGAGCGGGCGCCCCGCTCGCTGGGAGACCTGGCCGAGGAGCTCGTGATGGAGCCGGCGACCCTCTCGCCGCTGGTCAAACGGCTCGAGGCCCAGGGCCGCGTCGCCCGCGCGCGCCGGGCGGACGACGAGCGCGTGCTGGAGATCTCGCTGACCGAGGCGGGTATGCGGCTGCGGGACGAGGCGGTGCACGTGCCCGGTCGCATCATGGAGCTGTCGGGGCTCGACATCGCCCAGGTGATCGCGGTCCGTGACGGCCTCGCACCGCTCGCCGGTCGCCGTGGGTCGATCCGCCCTGCCGCCGATCGCCCCGCCGACCCGCAGGCATAGCGCGGTCTCACCATGCGCGCTACCCGCCCCTCGGTCGCGGATCGCGTGTGGGTCCTCGTCGCCGTCGCCGGGCTGTTCGTGGTCGCGATGATCGCTGCCGGCACGCAGGGCGTTCCGGTCTTCGACCGCCGGGGTCCGCTCTGGGAGCAGACGCCGCTTGCTTCGCCCACGCCTCCGCCGCCGGAGGTGACGCCCCGGGCGGAGCGGCCGGAGGCTACGGCATCGGAGGGAGCGGTCGCGTGGCTGCTCGTGATGATCGTCGCGGCGGTGCTGACCGCATGGGCGCTGTACGCGATCGTGCGCGCGCTCGTGCGTCTGCTGCGTCGCCGTCGAGTCCGCGTGCGCGCGGGGGGCGAGCTTTCCGCCGAAGCGGTGGCCCCGACGGTCGAGCCGGTCGAGGAGATGGTGCACGAGGGCGTGGTCGAGGCGCTGCGGGTCATCGAGGAGCACCGCTTTCCCCGCGACGCGATCATCGCGGCGTGGGTCTGGCTCGAGGACAGCGCTGCGCGCACGGGGGTGGAGCGCGGCAGGTCTGAGACCCCCGCGGAGTTCACGCGGCGGATCGTCGCGCGGCGTACGGCTGTCGCGCCGGATGTGGCCGCACTGCTGGGGCTCTACGAGCGCGTGCGGTTCGGCCGATACGAGGCGGACGAGCACGACCGGGCGGCCGCGCACGACGCACTCGTGCGGATCGAATGGGAGTGGCAGTGACGGCACGGCGCGGGTCGGCTCTGCTGCCGATGGCGGCCGTGCTCGGGCTGCTGCTCACGGCCCTGCTCAGCGTGGTGGGCGTGTCGCCGCCGTTCGCGATCGCGTGGGGGATCCTCCTGGCCGTCGTGGTCATCGGCATCGGCATCGGGGTCCGGCGTTCCCCGTCGGACCGGCCGCCCCCGATGCCGCCACGACGCATGCGTGGATCGGAGGTCGACCGGCTCGCGTGGTCGTTCACCACGAGCACCGACACGGCGGGACCGGCGGTGACGCTGCGCGTCCGCGAGCTGCTGCGACGGCGGATGGCGCGGCACGGCGTCGACCTGGGCGATGCGCAGACGCGGGCCGATGCGCAGGCCCTCCTCGGCCCCGAGGGTATGGCGACAGCGCAGGCCCTCGTGGGCGGGCACGCTCTCGAGCTCGCCTTCGCGCGCGCAGCGACCCGCGAGCACCTCGACCGCGCGCTGGATGTGATCGATCGGCTCGACAACGCCGCCGAGGAGGAGGACCGATGAGCGACGCTGCATTCGAGGAGATCGCCGATACCGGACACCAGGTGCTGCAGCGCGTGCGCACCGCCGTGGTGGGAATGGACGACACCCTGGAGATCGCCCTGGCGGCGATCCTCGCCGGCGGGCACGTTCTCATCGAGGACGTGCCCGGCCTCGGCAAGACGCTCGCGGCGCGCAGCCTCGCGGCGGCCCTCGGCCTGGAGTTCCGGCGCCTGCAATGCACACCCGACCTGCTCCCGGGCGATGTCACCGGCTCCTACGTCTACGCTCCGGCGTCGGGTGAGTTCCAGTTCCGGCCCGGACCGATCTTCACCGGTCTGCTGCTGGCCGATGAGATCAACCGCACGACGCCCAAGACGCAGTCGGCGATGCTGGAGGCGATGGCCGAGCATCAGGTCACGGTGGAGGGGAACCGGTTCGCCCTGCCCGCGCCGTTCCACGTCATCGCCACCTCGAACCCGATCGAGTACGAGGGCACGTACGCCCTGCCGGAGGCACAGCTGGACCGCTTCATGGTGCGCCTGGCGGTGGGCTACCCGACCGTGGAGGGCGAGGCCGAGATCCTCCTGCAGCGCGTGCGCCGCGGGCGCCCCGACGTCGCGGTGGCGCCGGTGGTCGACGCGGCCGGGCTGCTGCGCATCCAGGCGGCGGTCGAGCGGATCCACGTCGACCCGGACGTGGCCCGATACTGCGTGGCCCTCGCGCGCATGACCCGCTCGGCGCAGCGGGTGGCTGTCGGCGCGTCGCCGCGCGGATCGCAGGCGCTGCTGCTGCTCGGCAGGTCGCTGGCGGCGCTGGACGGGCGGGCGTTCGTGCGTCCCGACGACATCAAGCGCGTCGCGGTGCCGGCGCTCGCGCACCGGCTCACCCTGACGCCGCAGGCCTGGGCGCAGGAGGTGTCGACCGAGTCGATCGTGGCGTCGGTGGTGAGCCAGGTGCCGGTGCCGCCGACCATGTCGGCGGGCCCGGGATGAGCGCGCGGGTGTTCACCGGCCAGCGCCGGGCAGTGCGCTGGCACGCGATGCCGGCGCTCGCGATGGGCGGCGCGACGGCGCTGGCGATCGCGGCCGCGGGGCTCATGTCCGCCCGAGCCGACGTGGTCGTGGCGGCACTGCCGCTGGCACTGTGGACGACGATCGCCGCACGAGCGCCCTCCGCGCGCGGCGCGCCCCGCATCGAGCTGTCCGCCGAGGGCGGCCAGGCGGATGCCGACATCCAGGCCCGCATCGTCGTCGACGACCAGACCGCGGCCGACGTCGTGCAGCTGTGCGTCACCCTGGGCGGAAAGCACCGGCGCACCGTCGAGGTCGCGCCCCGCGGCGGGGTCGTGCAGATCCGCAGCCGTCTGCTGCACTCCGGACCGGGGGAGCTCGTGGGCGTGACCGCGCGCCTGCTGCGCATGGACGGCGCGTGGGCGAGCACGCACGCCGACGGCGGGCGTGTCGTGTGGCTCGCCGCGCCTCGCGTGCGCCGCATCCCGGCGCTGCCGCTGCCGGCGCGGCTGCGGGGGCTGCACGGATCGTACGAGGGTGCGCGCCCGGGGCCGGGCGGCGAGTTCCGCGACATCGACGCGTTCGCACCCGGAGACGAGCTGCGCCGCGTGGACTGGCGGGCCACGGCACGGCTGGCCCGCCGCCCGGGCGATCTGTTCGTCCGTCGTACGAACACGCTCAGCGACGCATCGGTCGTGCTGGTGCTCGATACGGCCGACGAGCTGGGCCGGTCGGTCGCCACGTGGGGCACCGGAGATCCCGAGCTCAGCGGTACGACCTCGCTCGACCTGGCTCGCGAGGCGGCGGCATCCATCGCCGCTGCCGCGATCAGGGCCGGTGACCGGGTCGCCCTGCACGAGCTGCACCCGGCCGGTCGCTCACTGCGCGGTGCGGCGGGCCCGCGCCAGCTCAGTCGCATCGTCTCGGTGCTGGCCGCGCTCGATGCCGAGCGCGAGGAGCCTGCCCAGCGCCGCGTCGTCCCCGTGCCGGTCGGCTCGATCGTGTATCTCCTGTCGCCCTTCCTGTCCGGTGCGGCGGAGCCGGCACTGCTGTGGCGTGCGTCGGGGTATCGCGTCGTCGCGATCGACACGTTGCCGATCCTCGACGCGGCGGGCCTCAGCCCCGACCAGCGCACGGCGCTGCGGCTGCTGGTCGCCGAGCGCCGGGACGTCCTCCGCGAGCTGGCGCGGGTGGGCGTGGAGGTGGTGGCGTGGGCGCCGGACGCGGATGCCGCCGCCGCGGCCCTGCACGGCGTCGCCGTCCGCGCGGCGCGGGGTGCGCGATGAGGGCCGGCTCGGAGGGCGCGCGTCTGCACACGCTGTCGGTCGGCGCCTGGATGCCGGGCGCCCTGGTGCGGCTCGCACTACTGCTCGTGGTCGTCGCGGTCGGGCTCGTGTCGGGGACGGGCCCGCTCTGGCAGTGGCTGTGCGTGGGTGCCGCTGCTGTCGCGGCGCTCGTGCCGCGGACGATGGCGGCGTGGCTTGCCGCCGCGATGCTCGCGCTCGGACTGCTGCTCGTGCCGCCCGAGCTGTGGCGCACGGCTGTTGTGGTCGGCGCCGTGCACGCGGTGCACGTGCTCGGCTCCCTCGCGCTTGCGATCCCGGTGCGCTCCCGGGTCCAGCTGCGGGTGCTGGTGCCGACCGTGCGCCGGTTCGTCGCGATCCAGGCCGTCTCGCAGTCCGTCGTGCTGGCGGCGGGTGTGGTGCTGCCTGCCGCCGGCGACGTCGCGCTGCCGTGGGCGGCGCCGGTGGGGGCACTGGCCCTGCTGGGGGTGGCGCTGCTGCTCCTGCGCAGCGTGCGCGGCGCCCGGGAGTGACCGCCGGAGCCGGTGTCGGAGGCCCCGCCTACACTTGACGGGTGCCCATCGTCCCCGTCACTGCGTCCGCTCATCAGGGCGGTGTGCTCAGTGTCCGCGGCGCCCGTGTCCACAATCTCAAGAACGTCGATCTGGACATCCCGCGCGATGCTCTCGTGGTGTTCACGGGCCTTTCCGGATCGGGAAAGTCCAGTCTCGCGTTCGACACGATCTTCGCCGAGGGTCAGCGCCGGTACGTCGAGTCGCTGAGCGCCTACGCCCGCCAGTTCCTCGGTCAGGTCGACCGTCCCGACGTCGATTTCATCGAGGGGCTCAGTCCCGCGGTGTCGATCGACCAGAAGTCCACGAACCGCAACCCGCGTTCGACGGTCGGCACGATCACCGAGATCCACGACTACATGCGCCTGCTGTGGGCGCGCATCGGCATCCCGCACTGCCCCGACTGCGGGGCACGCATACAGCGCCAGACCGTGCAGCAGATCGCCGATCAGCTCGTCGACCTCCCCGAGCGCACGCGTTACCAGATCGTGGCACCGGTCGTGACGCAGAAGAAGGGCGAGTTCGTCGACCTCTTCAAGGAGCTGTCGGCCAAGGGCTACGCGCGCGCGGTGGTCGACGGCGAGCTCGTCCAGCTTGCCGAGCCGCCCGCGCTGAAGAAGAGCTACAAGCACGACATCGCCGTCGTCGTCGACCGGCTCGTCGCCGCCCCCGGGATCCTCGGCCGCGTCACCGACTCGGTCGAGACGGCGCTGCGCCTCGCGGGCGGCATCGTACAGGTCAACTTCGTCGACGAGGAGGGGGATGCCGCGTGGCAGAGCTTCAGCGAGAAGCTCGCCTGTCCGAACGGCCACCCGCTGCAGCTGACCGAGATCGAGCCGCGCACGTTCTCGTTCAACGCGCCGTTCGGGGCGTGCCCGGCGTGCTCGGGCCTGGGCACGCGGATGTCGGTCGACACCGAGCTCATGCTCGGCGACGAGGAGCTGTCGATCCGCGAGGGCGTGCTCATCCCGTGGACCACGCAGGGCAAGGGGCTGTTCCAGTACTACGAGCGGCTCCTGCAGGCACTGGCGGACGACCTCGGGTTCTCGCTCGACACGCCGTGGCGCGACCTGCCCTCCGACGTGCGCCACGCGGTGCTGCGCGGCGAGAACTACAAGGTCACCGTCCGCTGGCGCAACAAGTACGGTCGCGAGATGCGGTACTCGTCCGGCTTCGAGGGCGTGGTCCCGTACATCGAGCGCCAGTACCTCCAGGCCGAGTCCGACAGCCAGCGCCAGCGCTGGGCGGACTACCTGCGCGAGGTGCCGTGCCCGGTGTGCGACGGTGCGCGGCTGAAGCCGGAGGTGCTCGCGGTGCTCGTGCACGGGCATTCGATCGCGGATGCCTCGCGCCTGAGCCTCGGCGAGGCGCAGGAGTACTTCGCCCGGCTCGTGCTCACCGAGCGCGAGGCGAAGATCGCCGCGGCGGTCCTGCGCGAGATCCGTGCGCGGCTGGACTTCCTCATCCAGGTGGGACTGAACTATCTGAGCCTCAGCCGTTCCGCGGGCTCGCTCTCCGGCGGCGAGGCCCAGCGCATCCGGCTCGCGACCCAGATCGGCTCCGGGCTCACCGGGGTGCTGTACGTTCTCGACGAGCCGTCGATCGGCCTGCACCAGCGCGACAACCGCCGCCTCATCGAGACGCTCCTGACGCTGAAGAGCCTCGGGAACACGCTCATCGTCGTCGAGCACGACGAGGAGACCATCCACGCCGCGGACTGGATCGTCGACATCGGACCGCGCGCGGGGGTCGACGGGGGAGCGGTCGTGCACTCGGGTCCGCTCGCGGCGCTGCTGAAGGAGCCGGCATCCCTCACCGGCGACTACCTGTCCGGCCGCCGGACGATCCCCGTGCCGGACACGCGCCGGCCGATCGATCGCACGCGCATGCTGTGCGTGGTGGGAGCGCGCGAGAACAACCTCAAGAACGTGACCGTCGAGTTCCCGCTCGGAGTGCTCACGGCCGTCACCGGCGTGAGCGGCTCGGGAAAGTCGTCGCTGGTCAACGGCATCCTCTACGAAGTGCTCGCCGGCCGCCTCAACGGCGCCCGCCGTGTCGCGGGCAAGCACACGCGCGTGACCGGGCTCGACAACCTCGACAAGGTCGTGCATGTCGACCAGGCCCCGATCGGGCGCACGCCGCGGTCGAACCCGGCGACCTACACGGGCGTGTTCGACCGCATCCGGACGCTCTTCAGCGAGACGCCCGAGGCCAAGGCGCGCGGGTACCAGCCCGGCCGGTTCAGCTTCAACGTCAAGGGCGGCCGGTGCGAGGCGTGCTCGGGCGACGGCACGATCAAGATCGAGATGAACTTCCTCCCCGACGTGTACGTCGACTGCGAGGTCTGCCACGGGAAGCGCTACAACCGCGACACCCTGAGCGTGCACTACAAGGGCAAGAACATCGCCGAGGTGCTGGAGATGCCGATCTGTGAGGCGGCCGAGTTCTTCGAGCCGATCACGGCCATCCACCGCTACCTGAAGACGCTCGTCGACGTCGGGCTCGGCTACGTGCGGCTCGGCCAGTCGGCCACGACGCTGTCGGGCGGCGAGGCGCAGCGCGTCAAGCTCGCCACCGAGCTGCAGCGCCGCTCCAACGGCCGGTCGGTCTACGTGCTCGACGAGCCGACCACGGGGCTTCACTTCGAGGACGTCAGCAGGCTCCTGGAGGTGCTCGGGGGGCTGGTCGACAAGGGCAACACCGTCATCGTCATCGAGCACAACCTCGACGTCGTCAAGTCGGCCGACTGGGTCATCGACCTGGGTCCTGAGGGCGGCTCCGGCGGCGGCGAGGTGATCGCAACGGGCACTCCGGAGCAGGTGGCCCGTGTCGCGGCCAGCCACACCGGCGCGTTCCTGGCCGAGCTCCTCTCCGACGCGACGGCAGCGGTGCGCAAGGCGGGCTAGCCGTGGCATCCGCGCTCTCGTATCGGCCCCGGCCGGGAGACATCCCCACCGATCCCGGGGTCTACCGCTTCCGCGACGCGAACGGGCGGGTCCTCTACGTCGGCAAGGCGAAGAACCTCCGCGCGCGGCTGTCGAACTACTTCGCGCCGCTGCCCACGCTGCACGAGCGCACGCGCCGCATGGTGACGACCGCGACCAGCGTGGAGTGGACGGTCGTCGCCACCGACGTCGAGGCGCTGCAGCTGGAGTACATGTGGATCCAGGAGTTCTCGCCGCCGTTCAACGTGCGCTACAAGGACGACAAGTCCTATCCGTTCCTCGCCGTGACCCTCGCCGACGAGGCGCCGCGCGTGGTCGTCACGCGCAACCGCCGCATCGCGGGGGCGAGGTACTTCGGTCCGTACCCGAAGGTGTGGGCGGTGCACGACGTGATCGACCTCATGATCAAGGTCTTCCCGATCCGCACGTGCAACGACTCGTCGTACCGCAAGGCGATGGCCACCGGCAGGCCCTGCTTCCCCGGCCAGATCGGCCGCTGCGGGGGGCCCTGCTCCATGAAGGTCACGATCGAGGAGCACCGCGCGATCGTCGACGACTTCGTGGCGTTCCTCTCCGGCGGCGACCAGCGTTTCACGAGGGAGCTGACCGCGCGCATGCGCGAGGCCTCGGCGGCGATGGACTACGAGACGGCGGCGGTGTGCCGCGACCGGCTGCAGGCGATCGAGGCGGTGCTGGGGCGGAGCGCTCTGGTGCTGGCATCCGACACGGATGCCGACCTGTTCGGCATCGCCCAGGACGAGCTGGCCGCCACCGTGCAGCACTTCGTCGTCCGCGGCGGGCGTGTGCGGGGCGTGCGCGCCGCGACGATCGAGAAGGAGCTCGACATCGCGTCGGCCGAGCTCGTCCGGCAGGTGCTGCAGCGCGCCTACGGCGCCGCGACCGGCGACGAGGTCCCGCGGCAGGTGCTGGTGCCGCAACTGCCCGACGACGCCCCCGGGCTGGAGCAGTGGCTGCAGGAGCGACGCGGCAAGCGGGTGTCGATCCAGGTCGCCCAGCGCGGACGCAAGGCGGAGCTCATGAGGACCGCGACACGAAACGCCGAGCAGGCGCTCGTGCTGCACAAGACCCGGCGCTCCAGCGACTACGTCGCGCGCACGAAGGCGCTGACCGACCTGCAGGAGGCGCTGGGCCTGGACGAGGCCCCGCTGCGCATCGAGTGCTTCGACGTGTCGCACCTGGCCGGCACGAACGTCGTGGCCTCGATGGTCGTCTTCGAGGACGGGCTCGCGCGCAAGGACCAGTACCGCTCGTTCGGCGTGCCGGAGACCACCGACGACACCGACTCGCTCTACCGCGTGCTGCGGCGCCGGCTCGCCCATCTCGACGTTGCGGATGCCGCCGACGACGAGGGCGCGGGAGCGCGCCGCCCGCGCTTCGCCTACCGGCCGCAGCTGCTGGTCGTCGACGGCGGCGCGCCGCAGGTGGCCGCCGCCGCGCGCGCTCTGCGCGACGCCGGGCACGCCGAGATCGCGCTGTGCGGCGTCGCGAAGCGGCTGGAGGAGGTGTGGCTCCCCGGCGAGGACTACCCCGTGATCCTCCCGCGCACCTCCGAGGCGCTCTATCTGCTGCAACGGCTGCGCGACGAGGCGCACCGGTTCGCCATCACCCACCAGCGCAAGCGCCGGCGCCGTGACATCGGCACCGTGCTGGCCGAGGTGCCCGGTCTCGGGGAGCGGCGCATCAAGGCGCTGCTGCGGCATTTCGGTTCGGTGGCGGCCCTCAGACAGGCCGGCGTCGACGAGCTCATGGAGCTCCCCGGCATCGGGCCCGCCCTCGCCGAGGCCGTTCATCGGCATCTGGCGAGTCGATAGGCTGGGACCCGACACAGCGAGGGGGACACCGTGGCCGATGCGCAGCCGACGGGCGAGGCGCTCATCGTCACCGGCATGTCCGGTGCCGGCCGGTCGACGGCTGCGAACGCGCTGGAGGACCTCGACTGGTACGTCGTCGACAACCTCCCTCCGCAGATGCTGACCCCGCTCATGGAGCTGACCGGACTCGCCGGCGAGGCTCTGCCGAAGATCGCCGCCGTCGTGGACGTGCGCGGCCGCGACCTGTTCGAGCAGCTCCCCGAGGTCACGCGCAAGCTCCGCGACGGGCGGCAGCTGCGGGTCCTCTTCCTCGACGCCTCCGACGACGTGCTGGTCCGGCGGTTCGAGTCGGTGCGCAGGCCCCATCCGCTGCAGGGCAGCGGCACGATCCTCGACGGCATCCGTCTGGAGCGGGCGCGGCTGTCGGCCATCCGCGAGAGCGCCGACGTCATCGTGGACACGTCGCACCTGAACATCCACCAGCTCGCCACGCACATCGTCGACCTGTTCGGCCGGAGCGCCGCACGCCACACGGTCACGGTCATGAGCTTCGGCTTCAAGTACGGGCTGCCGCCCGACGCCGACCTCGTGGCCGACATGCGGTTCCTTCCCAACCCCTTCTGGGTGAGCGAGCTGAAGGCGCTCACCGGTGAGGACGAGGCCGTGCGCGACTACGTGCTCGACCAGCCCGGGGCGGTCGAGTTCGTCGATGCGTACACGAGCGCGCTGCGCCCCGTGCTGGAGGGCTACCAGCGCGAGAACAAGCGCTACTCCGTGATCGCGGTCGGCTGCACCGGCGGCAAGCACCGCTCCGTCGTGACCGCGAACGAGCTGGCCGCGCGCCTGGCCGAGCTGCCCGGCGTCGCCGTGCGCGTGACGCACCGCGACCTCGGTCGCGAGTAGTCTGGAAGACCCCGCCCCGACACCCCGAGGACCGCCGTGCCGTTGACCGCCGACGTGAAGGCCGAGCTGGCCGCCGTTCGCGACCCTCGCCCCACGGCCCGCGTCGCCGAGCTGACCGCCGTGCTGCGCTTCTCCGGCGGGCTGCACTCGATCGCCGGACGGGTCGCGGTGGAGGCGGAGCTGGAGTCCGAGGTGCTGGCCCGGCGGGTCGCCCGCGATCTCCTGGAGCTGTACGGCGTGCGTGCCGAGCTCGCCCATGTCCAGGCCTCCGGCGGCCGCGCCGGCGGGCACTACGCGGTCCGGGTGATCGACGGCGGCGAGACCCTCGCACGTCAGACGGGCCTGCTCGACCAGCGCCGGCGCCCCGTGCGCGGGCTCCCGAACCGACTGACCACCGGATCGCCGCGCGACCTCGCTGCGGTGTGGCGCGGTGCCTTCCTCGCCGCCGGGACGTTGACCGACCCCGGGCGCTCCGCGGCGCTGGAGATCACCTGCCCCACACCGGAGGCATCCATGGCGCTCGTGGGCGCCGCCCACCGCCTCGGCATCGCCGCCAAGGCGCGCGAGGTGCGCGGTGTGCCGCGGGTCGTCGTGCGCGACGGCGAGGCGATCCGGGCGACCCTCGCCGGGATGGGTGCCACGCGCACCGCGGCCTCGTGGGAGGAGCTGCGCCAACGGCGTGAGGTGCGCGCCGGGGTCAACCGCCTGGTGAACTTCGACGACGCCAACCTTCGCCGGTCCGCGCAGGCGGCCGTGGCCGCGTGCGCGCGCGTCGAGCGCGCGCTGGAGATCCTCGCCGACGATGTGCCGGAGCACCTGCGCGAGGCCGGCGAGCTGCGCCTGGCCCACCGCGACGCGAGCCTGGACGAGCTCGGCCATCACGCGGACCCGCCGCTGACGAAGGATGCCGTGGCCGGACGCATCCGGCGCCTGCTGGCCATGGCCGACAAGAAGGCCGTGCACGACGGCATCCCCGGCACGGATGCCGCGGTCCCCGCCGGCATGGAGGACTGACCTCGTGTGACGCCCGCCGGCCCCTCGTCCCGGTGCCGGTCGTAGGATGAGACCGTCCCCGCCGCGGCATCCCGCGGCACCCGGCAGGAGGAAACAGACAATGGCGACCTACACGCTCCCGGAGCTCCCGTACGACTACGCAGCGCTCGAGCCGAGCATCAGCGCGACGATCATGCAGCTGCACCACGACAAGCACCACCAGGCGTACGTCACGGGGGCCAACACAGCGCTCGAGCAGCTCGCCGAGGCCCGCGACAAGGGCGACTTCGCGAACGTCAACAAGCTCGAGAAGGACCTCGCCTTCAACCTCGGCGGGCACACGAACCACTCGATCTTCTGGACCAACCTCTCTCCGGACGGCGGTGACAAGCCCGCCGGAGACCTCGAGTCGGCGATCGACGACCACTTCGGGTCGTTCGACAAGTTCCGCGCGCACTTCACCGCCGCCGCTCTCGGCGTGCAGGGCTCCGGCTGGGCGGGCCTGTTCTGGGATTCGCTCGGCCAGAACCTCATCATCCAGCAGTTCTTCGACCAGCAGGCGCAGTTCGCGGCGGGCACCGTGCCGCTGCTGCTGCTGGACGTGTGGGAGCACGCCTACTACCTCGACTACCAGAACGTGCGCGCCGACTACGTCAAGGCGTTCTGGGACATCGCGAACTGGGCGAATGTCGCCGAGCGGTTCCAGACGGCCCGTGAGAAGACGGTCGGTCTGCTGTAGGGTCGAACCAATCGGGTGAGGATGCCCCGGCCGTTCCCACCGAAGGGTCTGGTCGGGACTCCCGCTCTGTTCCGTGGATCGCGTGAGTGCGCCGAATCCGGTGGCATGTGCGCGGCAGAAAACAGGAGACACAGTGTCTGTCAAGATCGGCATCAACGGCTTCGGCCGTATCGGGCGCAACTACCTCCGCGCGGCCCTGGAGCAGGGCGCGGACCTCGACATCGTCGCGGTGAACGACCTCACCGACAACAACGTGCTCGCGCACCTGCTCAAGTACGACTCGGTCGGCCGGGTCCTCGCCGAGGACGTCTCGTACGACGCCGACTCCATCACGGTGGGCGGCAGCCGCATCCGGGTGTTCGAGGAGCGCGACCCCGCCAACCTCCCCTGGGGCGAGCTGGGCGTGGATATCGTCATCGAGTCGACCGGCCGGTTCACCAAGGCCGACGACGCGCGCAAGCACATCGCGGGCGGTGCGAAGAAGGTCCTGATCTCCGCTCCCGCCTCGGGCGACGACGCCACGATCGTGATGGGCGTCAACGAGGAGGTCTACAACCCGGAGACCGACAGCATCATCTCCAACGCCTCCTGCACGACGAACTGCCTCGCGCCGCTGGCGAAGGTCTTCAACGACGCGTTCGGCATCGAGCGCGGCTTCATGATGACCACTCACGCCTACACCGCCGACCAGAACCTGCAGGACGGCCCGCACAAGGACCTGCGTCGCGCGCGCGGCGCCGCCCTGAACATCGTGCCCGCCTCGACCGGCGCCGCCAAGGCGATCGGACTGGTGCTGCCCGAGCTCAACGGCAAGCTGAGTGGCTCCTCGTACCGGGTGCCGGTTCCCACCGGCTCCATCGTCGACCTCACGATCGTCACGCCCACCGACGGCCTCACCGCAGACGTCATCAACGCCGCGTACAAGGCCGCGGCCGCGGAGGGCCGGCTCAAGGGCATCCTGCAGTACACCGAGGATCCGATCGTCTCCAGCGACATCGTGCAGAACCCGTACTCGTCGATCTTCGATTCCGAGCTGACCAACGTCAGCGGCACGCTCGTGAAGGTGTCGTCGTGGTACGACAACGAGTGGGGCTACTCGAACCGCCTCGTCGACCTGACCGAATACGTCGCCGAGCGGCTCTGACCCGATGGCTCTGCGCACCCTCGATTCGCTGGGTCCGCTCGCCGGCACGCGCGTCATCGTCCGTTGTGACTTCAACGTCCCCCTGAAGGACGGCGTCATCACGGACGATGGCCGCGTGCGCGCGGCGCTGCCCACCCTGACCCGCCTGCTCGGCCAGGGCGCGCGCGTGGTCGCGTGCTCGCACCTGGGCCGCCCCAACGGCGCGCCCAACCCGGTCTACAGCCTCGCCCCGGTCGCCGCGCGCCTGTCCGAACTGCTCGGCAGGCCGGTCGCCTTCGCGAGCGACACCGTCGGCGCCTCCGCGCAGGAGACGGTCGCGGCCCTCGGCGACGGCGACATCGCCGTCGTCGAGAACCTGCGCTTCAACCCGGGTGAGACCGCGAAGGACGAGGGGGAGCGCCGCGCGTTCGCCCAGGAGCTCGCGACCCTCGGCGACGTGCTGGTCTCGGACGGCTTCGGCGTCGTCCACCGCAAGCAGGCGTCGGTGTACGACCTCGCCGAGCTGGTGCCCTCCGCCGCGGGCCTGCTGATCGAGAAGGAGGTCGACGTCCTCGACCGCCTCACCGAGAACCCGGAGCGCCCGTACGCGGTGGTCCTCGGCGGCTCGAAGGTCAGCGACAAGCTGGGCGTCATCGAGCACCTGCTTCCGCGCGTGGACAAGCTGCTGGTGGGCGGCGGGATGATGTTCACCTTCCTCGCCGCACAGGGCCATGCCGTCGGCTCCAGCCTTCTGGAGTCCGACCAGCTGGAGACGGTGCGGGGCTACCTCGCCGCCGCGCAGGAACGCGGCGTGGAGCTGGTCCTGCCCGTCGACACGGTGGTGGCGGCATCCTTCTCCGCCGACGCCGCGCACGAGGTCGCCGACGTGTCCGCCATCGAGCAGACCCCCTTCGGCGCGTCCGGGCTGGGCCTGGACATCGGCCCGCGCACGGCCGAGACGTTCGCCGACGTGATCCGCTCGTCCCGCACGGTGTTCTGGAACGGCCCGATGGGCGTGTTCGAGCTGGCACCGTTCGCGGCGGGCACCAAGGCTGTCGCCCAGGCGCTCACGGAGGTCGACGGGCTCTCGGTCGTCGGCGGCGGCGACTCCGCGGCGGCCGTGCGTCAGCTCGGTTTCGCGGACGACGAGTTCGGTCACATCTCGACCGGCGGCGGCGCGAGTCTGGAATTCCTCGAAGGCAAGAAGCTCCCCGGACTGGAGGTCCTCGGATGGTCGCTGTAGCGACGCGAACCCCGCTCATCGCGGGCAACTGGAAGATGAACCTCGACCACCTGCAGGCGGTCGCGCTGGTGCAGAAGCTCGACTGGGCGCTGCGCGACGCGAAGCACGAGAAGGGCTCGGTGGAGGTCGCCGTCTTCCCGCCGTTCACCGACCTGCGCAGCGTCCAGACGCTGCTCGACGCCGACCGCATCGCGTTCGCCCTCGGCGCGCAGGACCTGTCCACGCACGACTCCGGCGCCTACACGGGCGAGATCTCCGGCGCGTTCCTGAAGAAGCTGGCGTGCACCTACGTCATCATCGGGCACTCCGAGCGCCGCGAGTATCACGACGAGACCGACGAGGTCATCGCCGCGAAGGTGCAGGCGGCGCTGCGGCACGGGCTCGTGCCCGTGATCTGTGTCGGCGAGACGCTGGAGCAGCTGGAGGAGTTCGGCGCCGCCGCGGTGCCGGTCGGCCAGCTCCAGGTGGCTCTTGAGGGCGTGCCGGCCGACGCGGAGATCGTCGTGGCCTACGAGCCGGTCTGGGCGATCGGCACCGGCAAGGTCGCCACGCCCGAGCAGGCGCAGGACGTGTGCGCGGCGCTGCGGGCCGTGATCGCCGAGAAGCTGGATGCCGACGCCGCCGGCCGCACCCGCGTGCTGTACGGCGGCTCGGTGAAATCGGGCAACATCGCCACCTACATGCGCGAGCCCGACGTCGACGGCGCGCTCGTGGGCGGGGCGAGCCTGGTCTCCGACGAGTTCGCCGCGATCGTGCGCTTCCAGAAGCACGTCGGAGTGTAACGGTATACTCGACCCTTGTGCGGTCCGCGGGACCGTCGCGAAAGGCTTCAACGACTGTGCAGATCCTCGAGTTCGTGCTGCAGGTGCTGCTGGGCATCACCAGCCTCCTGCTGACCCTCCTGATCCTTCTCCACAAGGGACGCGGCGGGGGCCTGTCCGACATGTTCGGCGGCGGCATGAACTCGGCGCTCGGCTCGTCGGGCCTGGCCGAGCGCAACCTCAACCGCTTCACCGTGGTCCTGGCCCTGGCCTGGTTCGTGTCCATCGTGGCGCTCGGGCTCATCACGAAGTTTCAGGGGATCTGATGGCCACCGGCGGCAACGCGATCCGCGGCACGCGCGTCGGCGCGGGCCCGATGGGGGAGCAGGACCACGGACACCACGCCGAGCGCGTCGCGGTCTCCTACTGGGACGCCCTGGGCAACGAGACCGTGCGCTACTTCTCCGCGGGCGTCGCCGCGGAGGAGATCCCCGACGTCATCGACTCCCCGCATTCCGGTCTCCCCGCCGGCCGCGACAAGGACAACCCGCCGGCGGTCGCGAAGACCGAGCCGTACAAGACGCATCTCGCGTACGTGAAGGAGCGCCGCACCGAGGAGGAGGCGGCGACGCTCCTCGACGATGCCCTGCAGCAGCTGCGGGAGCGGCGCGGACTGGCCTGATCAGTCGTCCTGCTCGATGAGCTCTGCCGGCACGTCCGCCGCGGCGGCGCGATCGACGAACAGCAGCGTGCGCTCGCGCCCCTTGGCCCCCGCGGCGGGCACGCTCTGGTAGCTGGCGCCGGCCAGCGCCAGGCCCAGCGCGGGCGCCTTGTCGGACCCGGTGAGCACCATCCACACCTCGCGCGAGGAGTTGATGACCGGCCGGGTCAGGCTGAGCCGCTCCGGCGGGGGCATGGGTGCGTCGCGCACCGCGACCACGGAGCGGTCGACCACCTGGATCTCGCCGCGATCGGGGAACAGCGACGCGATGTGCCCGTCGGCGCCGACGCCCAGCAGGCACACGTCGAACGACGGCCACGGCTGGTCGCCGTCGCCGAATCGGGAAAGCTCCGCGGCGTAGTCCACGGCGGCACGGTCGAGGTCGCCGGAGGCGGCCATCGCGTGGACGTTGCCGTCGGGGAGCGCCAGCTGGTCCATCAGCGCGGCACGGCCGCGCTTCTCGTCGCGCACCCCGCTGTCGCGCGAGGCGAGACTCTCGTCCGTCCACCACACGTGCACGCGCGACCAGTCGACGTCGGCACGGCCGGGCTGCACCCCGACGGCGCGCAGGACCGAGGTGGCGGCCGTGCCGCCGGCGAGGGCGACGTGCACGAGGTCCGCGTCGGCGAGCCGCGCGGCGACGAGTCTGAGGAACCGGGCGGCGACCGAGGCCGCGAGCACGACCGGGTCGGGGCCGATGACGACCCGCTTCTGCGTCTCGCTCATCTCACTCCTCGACCAGCGGGGGGCCCAGCAACTCCCAGCCCTCTGTGATCACTCGACCGTACAGGACGTCGGGGTCGAGCCGGCGCAGCTCCTCCGCGAGGCACTCCCGCAGGGTGCGGCGCGGGAGCACGAGATCGTGCTCCGGCTGCCCCGGCTGGCGCAGCACGGCGTCGACCTCGCCGATCCGTTCCACGACGATGTCTCCGTTGGCGCGGGTCAGCACGACGCGCTGGATGCCGTGCTCCCACTTCTCGCGCGGCGCGAACCGCCAGGTGACCGGCACGTCGAGCTTGAGGCGCAGCCACGCCGCCAGCAGCCCGGTCGAGGGCGAGCTGCCGCTGCCGACGACCTCCACCGCGGTGACCGGCAGGTAGGGCGGCTGGTCCAGCTCGGCGGCCAGCTGCTCGCGCCAGCGCGTGAGCCGAGTCCAGGCCAGGTCGGTGTCGCCGGGGGAGTACACGGCACCGAGCTCGGAGAGGCGCTCTGCGTCGTAAGGCGTGGTCGAGGCATCCGTGATACGTCGCTGCGCGATGCGGCCGATCGGCGACTCGCGCGGCACGGCCGGCGGATGGTCCGGCCACCACGCCACGACCGGCGCGTCGGGCAGGAGGAGCCCCGTGACCAGGCTCTCCTCGTTGCTGGCCGCGGCGCCCGCGGCGCGCAGCACGACGACCTCGCTCGCGCCGGCGTCTCCGCCGACCCGGATCTGGGCGTCGAGCCTGGACTCGCCCTCCGGGTGCGAGATGAGGACGATGACGCGCATCGGATGCTCGCGCGACGCGTCGTTGGCCGCCTCGATGGCGTCCTCCTCGAGTCCGTGCGAGGTGGGGATGACGAGGGTCAGCACGCGGCCCAGCGCCACGGCGCCGCCATCCTCACGCACCTTCACGAGCGAGCGGGCGATGGTGGACACCGTGGTGTCCGGCAGGTCGACGATCACGGGCGCCTCCAGACACGTCCGTCACGGGCCAGGAGCGCGTCGGAGGAGGACGGGCCCCACGAACCGGGGGAATACTGCTCCAGCGGGCCGCCGAGCTGAGCCCAGTACTGCTCGACCGGATCGAGGATGCGCCAGGACAGCTCGACCTCCTCGTGCCGCGGGAACAGCGGCGGGTCGCCCAGGAGCACGTCCAGGATGAGGCGCTCGTACGCCTCCGGACTCGACTCGGTGAATGCGTGGCCGTAGCCGAAGTCCATCGTCACGTCGCGCACCTCGGTGGCAGCGCCCGGCACCTTGGAGCCGAACCGGATCGTGACGCCCTCATCGGGCTGGATGCGGATCACGAGCGTGTTCTGGCCGTGCTCGGACTCCTGGCTGCGCAGGAACAGGTGCTGCGGCGCGTGCGAGAACACGACCGCGATCTCGGTCACCCGCCGTCCCAGGCGCTTTCCGGTGCGCAGGTAGAACGGCACGCCGGCCCAGCGGCGCGTGGCGATCTCGAGCTTGATCGCCGCGTAGGTCTCGGTGGTCGAGGCGGGGTCCATGCCGTCCTCGTCGAGGAACCCGGTGACCTGCTCGCCGCCCTGCCAGCCGCCGGCGTACTGTCCGCGCGCGGTCGCGGTGGACAGGTCGGCGGGCAGGCGCACGGCCGCCAGCACCTTCTCCTTCTCGGCGCGCAGGTCTTTGGCGCTCGTGGAGATGGGCTCCTCCATCGCGGTGAGGGCGAGCAGCTGCAACAGGTGGTTCTGGATGACGTCGCGCGCAGCCCCGATGCCGTCGTAGTAGCCCGCGCGACCGCCGACGCCGATGTCCTCGGCCATGGTGATCTGCACGTGGTCGACGTAGTTGGCGTTCCACAGCGGCTCGAACAGGGTGTTCGCGAAGCGCAGCGCGAGGATGTTCTGCACCGTCTCCTTGCCGAGGTAGTGGTCGATGCGGAAGATCGAGTCGGCGGGGAAGGCGACCTCCAGGGCGGCGTTGAGCTCGCGCGCGGTCTGCAGATCGCTGCCGAAGGGCTTCTCGATCACCACGCGCCGCCAGCTCTCGCTCTCGGCGTCGACGAGCCCGGAGTCCTTCAACTGCCGCGCCACGACGGGGAAGGAGCGCGGGGGGATCGAGAGGTAGAAGGCGTGGTTGCCCATCGTCCCGCGGCGCACGTCCAGGTCGCGCACGGTCTCGCGCAGCCGCTGGAACGCGACCGGATCGTGGAACTCCCCGGAGACGAACCGGATGCCCTGCAGCAGCTGGTTCCACGTCTCCTCCCGGAACGGGGTGCGCGCGTGCTCCTTGACGGCGTCGTGCACGATCCGGGCGAAGTCCGCGTCGTCCCAGTCGCGGCGGGCGAAGCCGACGAGGGCGAACCCGGGCGGCAGCAGGCCCCGGTTGGCGAGGTCGTACACGGCGGGCAGCAGCTTCTTGCGGGAGAGGTCGCCGGTCACACCGAAGATCACGAGGGCGCTGGGACCGGCGATCCGCTGCAGACGCCGGTCGTCGGGGTCGCGCAACGGGTTGCGGCCGCGGGAGATCTCAATGGTCATCGGCGGGTCAGCGCTCCTCTTGGACGGCCTCGAACAGGGCGAGGGCGTCGCCTTCGAGCAGGGTCAGGGTCACCACGGGTCGGCCGAGCGCGGCGAGCACCGCGGCATCGCCGTCGGCCTGCGCGTCGATCAGCTCGCCGAACGTGTAGGGGCGACCGGGGATCTCCAGGTCGACGTCGGTGCGCCGGCGCACCTGCAGGAAGACGCCGTTGGCCGGTCCCCCCTTGTGGTACTGACCGGTCGAGTGGAGGAACCGCGGTCCCCAGCCGAACGTGGTCGGCCGGCCCGCGGCTGCGGCGACCAGCTCGCGCAGCCCCTGCAGCGGCGACAGCTCGCCGCGGTCGACGTAGGCCTGGATGCTCACGTACCCGCGCTCGGGCACGCGCGCCCAGAGTCGGCGCAGGGTGGCCTCGAGCGTGCCGGCGGCCAGGGCCGGGTCGGACACGCGCACCTCGATGGCGCCCTCGGTGAACGCCGGCGCGGCCTCGTCGGGGCGGGTGTCCAGCAGCGCTCGGGCGGCCGCCTTGGCCGCCTCTACGTCGGGCTGGTCGAACGGGTTGATGCCCAGAAGACGGCCGGCGATGGCCGTCGCGTACTCCCACACCACGAACTGGGCGCCCAGCGATCCGCTGACCAGCACCTCGCCCGGGTACTGCTCGATCACCTGGAAGTGCACGGCGTCGTCGACCAGGCGCACCAGCTGCAGGTCGGCGGGCGTCTGATCGACCTCGGGGGACAGCGGCAGCAGCACGACGGGAAGGATGCCGGTGCCGTCCTTGCCGGTCGACTCGGCGACCAGCTGCTCGATCCAGTCCGGCAGGCCCACGATGTGCGTGCCGTCGGCGACCAGGCCGAGCTTGTCGCGCTCGCCGCCGGCGATGGCGGCGGCGAGCACCAGGGCCGGGTTGAGCGGGCTGTCGATGGCCACCTCCAGCAGGGTGGCCTCGGCCTCGTCGAGCAGCTCCGCGATGTCGGCGCCGGCCAACCCGGCCGGCACCAGGCCGAAGGCGGTGAGCGCCGAGTAGCGGCGCCCGACGGTGGGGTCGGCGTGGAAGACGCGGTAGCCGGCGGCGCCGGCGGCCGCATCCAGCGGCGAGCCGGGATCGGTGACCACGACCACGTGCCCGGCCGGGGCGATGCCGAGGTCGCTCCACGCGGCCTCGAACGCCCGCAGCACCGCGTCGGTCTCGACGGTCGTGCCCGACTTCGACGAGACGACGAGCACCGTCTCGGCCAGACCCCCGGTCTGCGCGTCGCCGTCGATCGCCGCGAGCACCTCGGCCGGCGCGGTCGAGTCCACGATCGTGAGCGCAACGCCCGAGGTGCGGGCGATCACCTCGGGGGCGAGCGAGGAGCCGCCCATCCCGGCGAGCACCACGCGCGTGATCCCGCGGCCGGCCAGCTGGGCGCGAAGCGCCGCCACCTCGGCCACCAGCGGCCGCGAGACCGACACCGCCTGCACCCAGCCGAGTCGGCGGGAGGCCTCGTCCTCGGCATCCGCACCCCAGAGGTCGGTGTCGCCGGCGGTGATCCCGCTGGCGACGAGGTCGTCGATCAACCCGGGGAGCGCGGCGTCGACGACCCTCTTCGCAGCACCCGAGACATGGATCTCGAAGCTCAAGGGGTGACCTCGGCGGCGTCCTTCAGCGCGTCGGCGACGATCCCCTGCAACTCGTGCCAGGAGACGATGAACTTCTCCACGCCCTCGTCCTCAAGCAGCTGTGTGACGTCGGCGAAGTCGATCCCCGCCGCGGCGAGGGCGTCGAACACTCCGTGGGCGTCGGCGTAGGCGCCGGTGACGGTGTCGCCGGTGACCACGCCGTGGTCGAAGGTGGCCTCGAGGGTCTTCTCCGGCATGGTGTTGACGGTGCCGGGCGCAACGAGCTCGGTGACGTAGAGGGTGTCGGGCAGGGCGGGGTCCTTGACGCCCGTGGACGCCCACAGCGGCCGCTGCACGTTCGCGCCGAGGGCGACGAGGTCCTTGGCGCGCTTCTGGGCGAACGTCTGCTCGAACAGCTCGTAGGCAAGGCGTGCGTTGGCCACGCCCGCCTTGCTCTTGAGGGCGTCGTGGCCGCCGATCGCGGTCAGGCGCTTGTCGACCTCGGTGTCCACGCGGGAGACGAAGAACGACGCGACCGAGTGGATGCTCCCCAGGTCGAAGTCGCCGGCGTGCGCGCGCTCCAGCCCGGTCAGATAGGCGTCGATGACCTCGGCGTAGCGCTCCAGCGAGAAGATGAGCGTGACGTTGACCGAGATGCCGGTCGCGATGACCTCGGTGATGGCGGGAAGGCCCGCCTTGGTCGCGGGGATCTTGATGAGCGTGTTGGGCCGGTCGACCTTCGCCCACAGCCTCTTGGCCTCGGCGATCGTGGCGGCGGTGTCGTGCGCGAGGTCGGGGGAGACCTCGATCGAGACGCGTCCGTCGACGCCGCCGGTGGCGTCGAAGACCGGGCGGAAGATGTCGCACGCGTCGCGCACGTCGCCGGTGGTGATCTCGAAGATCGCGCGGTCGGCGTCGGCGCCGGCGGCGGCCAGCTCGGCGATGCGGGCGTCGTACGAGTCGTCGTCGGGGTTGCCGATCGCGCCGGCGAAGATCGTCGGGTTGGTGGTCACCCCGGTGACGTTGCGCGTGCGGATCAGCTCGGCGAGGTTGCCGGTGGAGATGCGCGCCCGCGAGAGGTCGTCGAGCCAGATGCTCACGCCGGCGTCGGACAGGTTCTGGGTGGGCGTGCTCATGCGTTGTTCTCCTTGACGGTCTCGCGGGCCGCGTCGACGACCGCGTCGGCGGTGATGCCGAACTTCTCGAACAGGGTCTTGTAGTCGGCGGAGGCGCCGAAGTGGTCGATGCCGACGCTGCGGCCCTTGTCTCCGACGATGCCGCGCCACAGGCCGGTGGCGCCGGCCTCGACCGACACGCGCGCGGTGACGGATGCCGGGAGCACGCTCTCGCGGTACGCGTCGTCCTGCTCGGCGAACCACTCCAGCGAGGGCGCCGACACGACGCGGGCGCCGATGCCCTCGGCGGCGAGGGTCTCGCGGGCCGAGACGGCCAGCTGCACCTCGGAGCCGGTCGCGATGAGGATCACGTCGGGCGTGCCGCCGGGGGCGTCGACCAGGACGTAGGCGCCCTTGGCGACGCCGTCTGTCGTGGCGAAACCGTCGACGCCGCGGGGGACGTTCGGCACGTTCTGGCGGGTCAGCGCGATGCCGACCGGGCCGTCGTGACGGCGGAGGATCTCCAGCCACGCCGCCGCGGTCTCGTTGCCGTCGGCCGGGCGCACCACGGTGAAGTTCGGGATGAGGCGCAGAGACGCGATCTGCTCGATCGGCTGGTGGGTCGGGCCGTCCTCGCCGAGGGCCACCGAGTCGTGGGTCCACACGAAGATCGACGGGATGCCCATGAGGGCCGCCAGGCGCACCGCGGGGCGCATGTAGTCGCTGAAGATCAGGAACGTGCCGCCGAACGCGCGCGTGGGACCGTGCAGCACGATGCCGTTGACGATCGAGCCCATCGCGTGCTCGCGGATGCCGAAGTGCAGCACGCGCCCGTACGGCGAGCCCGACCAGTCGTGCGTGGACCACTCCTCGGGGATGAACGAGGCCGCCCCCGAGATCGTGGTGTTGTTCGAGCCGGCGAGGTCGGCCGAGCCGCCCCACAGCTCGGGCAGCTGCGCGGCGAGCGCGTTGATGACCTTGCCCGACGCGGCACGGGTGGCGACCTCGGTGCCGGCCTCGAACACCGGCAGCGCGTCCTCGATGCCCTCGGGGAGCGCCTGCGCCTCCAGCCGGTCGAGCAGCGCCTTGCGCTCGGGGTTCGCGGCGGCCCACGCGTCGAACGACGCCTGCCAGGCCGCACGGGCCTCGGCGGCGCGGCTCGCCAGCGCGCGGGTGTGCGCGATGACGGAATCCTCCACGACGAAGGACTGCGTCGGATCGAAGCCGAGCACCTCCTTGGTGGCGGCCACCTCGGCAGCGCCGAGAGCTGCGCCGTGCACCGACTCGGTGCCCTTCTTGTTGGGCGCGGGCCAGCCGATGATCGTGTTCAGCACGATCATCGACGGCTTCGTGGTCTCGGCCTTGGCCTGTTCGATGGCGTCGTACAGCTCCTGCACGTCCTCGACGTAGTCGCCGGTGCGGGTCCAGTCCACCCGCAGCACCTGCCAGCCGTACGACTCGTAGCGGGCCCGGACGTCCTCGGTGAACGACACGTTCGTGTCGCCCTCGATCGAGATGCGGTTCGAGTCGTAGATCGCGATCAGGTTGCCGAGCTTCTGGTGTCCGGCAAGCGACGAGGCCTCGCTGGTGACGCCCTCCTGCAGGTCGCCGTCGCCGGCGATGACGTAGACGTAGTGGTCGAACGGGCTGGTGCCGGCGGCGGCATCCGGATCGAACAGGCCGCGCTCGTAGCGGGCCGCGTACGCGAAGCCGACGGCGGAGGCCAGGCCCTGCCCGAGCGGTCCGGTGGTGATCTCGACGCCCTTGGTGTGCCCGTACTCCGGGTGGCCGGGGGTCAGCGAGCCCCACGTGCGCAGCGCCTCGATGTCGGCGAGCTCGAGCCCGAACCCGCCGAGGTACAGCTGGATGTACTGCGTCAGCGAGGAATGGCCGACCGAGAGGATGAAGCGGTCCCGGCCCAGCCAGTCGGTGTCGGACGGGTCGTGGCGCATCACCCGCTGGTACAGCAGGTACGCCACCGGCGCCAGGCTCATCGCGGTGCCCGGATGGCCGTTGCCGACCTTCTGCACCGCATCGGCTGCGAGCACCCTGACGGTGTCCACGGCACGACGGTCGATCTCTTCCCACAACAGCTCTGACACCGGGTCGCCTTTCTTCAGGGAGCACGCCGGACGGCGAACCGGTTCGCCGTTGAAGGGGTGACAGGCGGTCCGGCGCACGGGACGCATGCGATTCAGCCGTCTCAGCATACCGAAGGGGCCGGTCACGGGCGCGAAGATGTCGCCGATCCTGGGCACCCGCATGCCCTAGACTGGGAGCGACCTGAGAGACAGCGACGGGGGCGATGGACTTCACGACGACGCGCGGGCCCGAGACGTCCTCGACCGGCCCGGCCACGGGACGGACCTCGTTCGGCCGCACGGTGCGCGCCTACGTCGTGCTCACCAAGCCTCGTGTGCTGGAGCTGCTCCTGGTCACGACCGTGCCGGTGATGATCCTCGCCCAGGGCGGGCTGCCGAGTCTGTGGCTCGTGCTGGCGACCGTCGTCGGCGGCTCGATGAGCGCCGGCTCGGCGGCCGCGTTCAACATGTACCTCGATCGCGACATCGACGCCCACATGCAGCGCACCGAGAACCGGCCGCTCGTGACCGGCGAGGTCTCGCCGCGCGGGGCGCTCGTGTTCGCGTGGACGCTGGCGGCGGCATCCACCCTCTGGCTCTGGCTGACCACGAACGGGCTCGCCGCGGCGCTGTCGGTGAGCGCGATCTTCTTCTACGTCGTGATCTACACGATCATCCTCAAGCGCCGCACCGAGCAGAACATCGTGTGGGGCGGCATCGCGGGCTGCTTCCCGGTGCTGATCGGCTGGTCGGCGGTGACCGGCTCGCTCGCGTGGCCGCCGTTCATCCTGTTCCTGCTGGTGTTCCTGTGGACGCCGCCGCACTACTGGCCGCTGTCGATGAAGTACAAGGGCGACTACGCCGAGGCCGACGTGCCGATGCTCGGCGCGACCCGCAGCGGGCAGCAGGTCGGGCTGCAGGTGATCCTCTACGCCTGGGCGACGGTGGCCTGCTCGCTGCTGCTGATTCCGGTGGCCGGCATGGGCCTGGTCTACACCGTCTCGTCGCTCGTGTTCGGCGGGTGGTTCGTGTACGAGTCGCACCGCCTCTACAACCGCGCCGTCCGCGGCGAGCAGACCCGCCCGATGCGCGTGTTCCACGCTTCGATCACCTACCTGACACTGCTGTTCGTCGCGATCGCGGTCGACCCGCTGCTGCCTTTCTGAGTTCGCATGTATCAGGAGCTGCGCGGCGTGCTCCTGACGGATGTGGACAGCATGGGCGCGGCCGAGCGGGCGGTGCTCGCGCTCGTCGCGGACCGGTGGCCCTCGTCCGTGCGCGGCGACACGACGACTCTGGAGTTCAGCGACGGCACGACCACCGTGCTCGTGTACGTCAGCGAGGCAGAGGGCGGCGCCCGACGCGTGGACGGCTGGGTGGATGCCGAGATCCTGGAGATCCGGCTCGACCAGGGCGACCGGCAGTGGCGCACGGTGCAGAGCACGCGCGGCCGGTTCGCGTTCGAACGCGTCGACGGCGGCGTCTCGCGCCTGCTGCTGCGCGTGCGCGGCGCCGACGGCGAGGTGCGCGAGGTGTGCACGCCGCAGTTCGAGACCTAGCACGACACGACGGAGAGAGGAACGGACATGGCACGACTGACGGACGACGAGGGCTCGGGCCTGCCCGGGCGGACGTGGCGGGATCGGGAGGCCGCCGCGCGCAGGCGCGGTGTGGTGCTCGACCCCTCCCTGGCCTCTGACGACGAGGGCGAGCTCCATGCGACCGTGTACGAGCCCGATGTGCTGCTCGTGTACCCGCCGGAGGGCACCGACGGGTCCGACGTCGTGCGTGCCCTCGGGGAGATCGCAGGCGAGGCCGGATGGAGCGTCGCAGAAGAGCCGCTGGCCGACCCGCCGCGGTCCGGCCGTGCGCGCGCCGACCGGCTGCCCGCGCTTCCCAGCGCCGCACGCACGGTGCGGGTCAGGATCCAGCCCTCCGCCGACGCGTCCGGCCCCGAGCGGCGTCCGGATGCGTGGCAGCTGCTGCGTGCTGCGCGTCGCCGGGGCATCGCCGGCGTCACGCTCAACCACGTGCTCTCGATCGGGCCCTTCACGGGGAATCCGTTCACGGGGAATCCGTTCACGGGAAATCCCTTCACCGGCAACCCGTTCACGGGAAATCCCTTCACCGGCAACGCCGGCGGCATGAGCGCCTACGCGCTCCCCGGTTTCGGGGGCCGTCAGCCGGTCGTCTACACCGGTCCGCGTCCGCCGCGCACCGACATGGCCCCCGGGGCGCGGCCGGTCGTCGCGGTGCTCGACACCGGATGCGGCATCCACTCCTGGCTCGACGGCGACGTGCTCGTCACCGCGCCGGAGCTCGGCGGGACGATCGGGATCGACGATCCGGTGACCGACCCCGAGACCAACCCGTCGCTCGGCGACCCGCTGGACGGTGTGCTCGACGCGGCCGCCGGACACGGGACGTTCATCGCGGGCATCGTGCGGCAGGCGTGCCCCGACGTGCGGATCCTCCCGGTGCGCGTCTCGGACGGCCAGGGCGTCATCCTGGAGAAGGATCTGCTCGCGGCGCTCGGACAGCTCGTCGCCCTGCTCGAAGGCGGGACGCGTATCGACGTGATCAACCTGTCGCTGGGCTACTACCACGAGTCGGCGGGCTCGGTCTCGTCGATCGACGGCGAGCTCTACGACCTGCTCGCGCGCGCCCGCCGGGCCGGCTGCGTCGTGGTGTGCTCGGCGGGCAACGACGCGACCGATCGCCCGTCGTCGCCGGCGGCGCTGTACGCGTGGAAGGGCGAGGACTGCGTGATCAAGCCGGAGGACGAGAAGGGACTCGCCCCGCACGTCGTGGTGGGCGCGCTCAACCCCTCCGGCGCCTCGGTCGCGCTGTTCTCCAACGTCGGCCCCTGGGTGCGTACGTACGCGCGCGGAGTGTCGGTGGTCTCGACGATGCCGGAGTTCGAGGCCGCGGTGCAGGGCGACCTCAGCGACGTCGACTACGGGCGGCTGAGGGAGACCCTCGACATCGACGACTTCCGGGGCGGATTCGGCGTCTGGAGCGGCACGTCGTTCGCGGCGCCGCTCGTGGCGGGGAGGATCGCGGCGCAGATCGCGGCTTCGAAGGGCGTTGCGGCGGCGGGCATCGAGGCCATCGTGGCGGCGGCCGTGGCCGAGATCGACGATGAGGACCATTCGCGCACCACCTGAGGCGGATGAGGCGGCATGCTGAGGGTGTGACGCTGTCGGCTGCCGAGCTCTACCGGCGCGGGCGTGCCCATCTGAACGCGGGCCGCAACGCGGCTGCCAGGCGTGTGCTGGGTCTGGCAGCCGAGCGAGCCGACGATCCGGACCTGCGTGCCCGGATCGCCGGCTCGCTCGCGGCCGTCACGATCCGGCAGGGAGACGCGGCGCTTGCCGAGCGGTTGTGCTGGGACGCGCTCGGCCTTCCTCGGCTCTCGACGCGCACGACCGCCATGCTGCACGGTCAACTCGGCCTGCTCGCACTGGAGCGCGGTGAGCTCGATCGCGCGATGGAGTGGCTCGACCGGGGGATCGCTGGGATCGGCGACGAGGCCGAGCATCGTGCGCCCATGCTGCTCAACCGCAGCGTCGTGCACCTGCACGCGGGTCGGGTCGCCGCCGGCCGTGCAGACCTCGAGCTGGCCGCGCGCGACTACGCGACGACGGGCAACGAGGTCGAGAAGGCCATGGCCGTGCACAACACCGGCTACGCGGCGCTGCTGGAGGGGGACCTCGTGCAGGCGCTGGACACGATGGCAGAGGCGCACACGGTGCTGGCAGCCGCCTCGGCGGTCAACGCCGCGATCTGCGACCTCGACCGGGCGCAGGTGCTGCGCGATGCGGGTCTGGTCACCGAGGCCGAGCGCAGCCTGGAGCGCGTGGCGCACGTGTTCGGCGTGCACCGGATGCGGCAGGCCCGCGGCGAGACGGAATACCACCTCGCGCGCTCGCTGCTGTCGCACGAGGCGGTGCGCGCTGCCGGCGTCGCAGCGGCGGCTCGCCGCAGGTTCCAGGCCGTGGGCAGCGACGGGTGGGCGCTGCGGGCGGATGCCGTGCGGCTTCGCGCGCTGTTGCGCGCGGGCGTCGCCGACGAGGCGGCCGCGGCGCGGATGCCGTCGGCGGCCGAGGTGGAGCGCGTCGCCTCGGCCCTGGACGCGCGTCGGCTCCGCAGCGACGCGACCGCGCTCCGACTGATGTGGGAACTGTGGCGGGCTTGTCCGAACGGGCGGGGGCAGGCGCCGACGGTGCCGATTCGACTGCCGCGCGACGCGCCGATCCCGCTGGTCCTGCTCGCCCACGAGGTGCGTTCGGCGCGCGCCGCCGCGGCGGGCGACCTGGCGGCTGCCCGGCGCCACGCGGCCACCGGGCTCGACGCCCTGGCGCAGTGGCAGGCGTCGTTCGGCAGCCTCGACCTGGCGACGTCTTTCGTGATGCACGGCCGACGGCTCGTCTTCGCCGGGCTGCGCGCCGCGGTGCGCTCGGGAAGGCCCGTCGACGTCTTCGACTGGTCCGAGCGGGCGCGTCACCTCAGTCAGCAGGTGGTGCCGCTGCGTCCGCCTCCCGACGCCGAGCTGGCCGCGGACCTCGCCGAGCTGCGGCGCCTGCGGGCCGAGGACGGCACGGGCGACTGGCTGTCGCTCCCGCGCGCCGTCGAGGTGAGCGAGCGCGTGCGCCGCCGCCAGTGGTCCGCGACCGGTGCCGCGGGCCGGCGCGAGCGCGTCACGCTCGAGGGTCTGCGCGCCGCACTCCCGGGCGACACCGCGTTCGCGACGTACGTGTTCGACGAGACCGGCCTGGCGGTGCTCGCGGTCACCGGCGATGCCGTGCGCTTCCAGCGGATCGAGGCCTGGGAGCGCGTCGCCGCGACGATGGCAGGGCTGCGCGCAGACCTGGACATCGCGGCATCCGTGCGCACAGGTCCCATGGCGGCTCTCGTCGGCCGCACGCTGCAGGAGCGGCTCGCGACGCTGTCGGCGGCGCTGGTCGAGCCGATCCTCCCGACGATCGGCGACCGGCGGCTGGTGATCACGGTCCCCGGCATCCTCGGCGGCATCCCGTGGGGGATGCTGCCGGCCATGCGCGGCCGCGTCTACGCCGTGGCGACCTCGGCGACGCAGTGGATCTCGGGTCGCTCGTCGCGGCCGGCGCCGGGCATCGGATTCGTCGTCGGCCCCCGGGTCCCCCGTGCCGACGAGGAGGCGGCCCGCGGGCTCGCGGCGTGGGGCGCCGGCGAGGTGCTCGGCGCGGAGCGCGCGACCGTGCGCCGGGCCACCGAGCTCGCCTCGCGCGTGGGCGTGCTGCACGTCGCGGCGCACGGGCGGCACGCCGCCGACCACCCGCTGTTCTCCGGTCTCGAGCTCGCCGACGGCGCGCTGTTCGGCTATGACATCGACCTCATGCCGCGCGTGCCCGACACCGTGATCCTCTCCGCCTGCGAAGTGGGCCGTTCCTCGGTGCGGTGGGGCGAGGAGGCGGTGGGGATGACGCGGATCTGGCTGCACGCGGGCACGCGCTGCGTCATCGCCGCGCCGGTGGTCGTGGCCGACGACGAGGCCTGCGAGCTCCTCGGCGCCGTCCACGACAGGCTCGCCGCGGGGGAGCCGCCGAGCGTCGCGCTGGCGGCGGCATCCGCCCGCACCGGCATCGTCGCGCCGTTCCAGGTGCACGGCGCGGGCTTCTAGCCTCGCCGGGCCCGTCGGGCCGCGGCGGTTTGTCGGAGATCTGCGCTTCGTCGGAGGGATGTGGCGCGTGGCATCCGACTTTGTGCAGATCTCCGACGATATGCCGCGACAGGGAAGGGATCTCCGAGGTGCGGGGCTGGCGCGAGGATTCCTCCACATCGGCCGAGGTCGGCCAGTTGTCCACGGTTCTGCGCAATCGCGGCCCGGCGGCCGCACGATGCTGTCACAGTTGCGGGATGCCACGTCCAGACTTCCGGCGGGACACCGCCGTCGCGGCGGCCGTCCGGGCCGTCGCCGCGCGCGACGGCGTCGCCTCGACGACCCGACTGCGTCGCGATGGCCACAGCCGCCACTATCTCGCGCACGCGGTGGAGCGCGGAGCGCTCGTGCGGGTCCGACGCGACTGGGTGGCGCTTCCCGGTGCGGACGCCGAACTGGTGTCAGCGGCCACGCACGGCGTCGCACTGACGTGTGTGTCGCAGGCCCGGCGCCAGGGCCTGTTCGTCATGAGCGAGGATCGCTGCCACGTCGCCGCGGACCCCGGCGCGCGGGGCGGCAAGCCCGCGCGGTTCGTCGTGCACTGGTCGAAGCCGATCGTCCCGCGGGAAGTCGGGGCGCTGGTCGACCCGATCGAGAACGTGCTGGCGCTGGTTGCCACGTGCCAGCCGCACGACGCGGCCCTCGTGGTGTGGGAATCGGCGCTCCGGAAGGGCCTCGTCGATGCTCAGTCCCTGGCGCGACTTCCGCTTCCGGCATCCGCTCGCGCCCTGCTGGCGGAGGCGACGCCGTTCTCGGACTCCGGACTGGAGACCCTGTTCGCGGCGAGACTGCGTTGGCTGGACGTGCGCATCGTCCCGCAGGCGTGGATCGACGGCCACCGCGTCGACTTCCTGTTGGGCGAGCGACTGGTCGTGCAGATCGACGGCGGCCACCATGTCGGGTCGCAGCGCACCAGCGACATCGCCCACGATGCCCGGCTGATGCTGATGGGGTATCACGTGCTCCGGTTCTCGTACACGCAGATCATGAACGACTGGCCCGCCGTGCAGGATGCCATCGCCCGCGCGGTGGCGCAGGGGCTCCATCGCGCGCGCTGAGCGGCACCCGGCCTGCGGCGGTTCGTCGGAGATCTGCGCTTCGTCGGAGGGATCTGGCGCGTGGCATCCGACATTGTGCAGATCTCCGACGTTGTGCCGCGACAGGGGCGGGACAGGGCAGCGAGAGAGAGCGAGAGAGGATGCCGCGGCTCAGACCGCGCGCGGCGCCTTCAGGTGCAGCACGGTCACGGTCATGGCCGCGGCCGTCAGCGCGGCCAGCACCATGTGCACGCCCACGGCGAGCTCGGGCAGTCCGTTGCGCGCCTGGTACAGGCCGACCGCGATCTGGGCGAACTGCAGCAGCAGGAGAACCGTGATCCAGCGCTGCACCGGCAGTCGGCGCGCCCGCGCGATCACGACGAGCACGAGGGTGAGGGCCAGGAGCGCATAGCCCGGCCACGCGTGGACGTGCTGCCACAGCGACGCGTCGAAGCCGTTGCGCCCGGCATCCGCGTCGCCGGAGTGGGGGCCGGCGCCCGTGGTGAGCACACCGAAGGCGATCGTGACGGTCAGCACGAGCGAGGTCACGTGCGTCGCGATCGCGTACCCTCGCGGCACGGCGAGCGTCCGCGGCCCGACCGGCGCGTCCAGGCGCACGAGGAAGGCCGTGCACACGCACACGAGCACGAGCGAGGACACGTAGTGGAAGCCGACGATGAAGGGGTTGAGGCCCGTCCACACGGTGATGCCCCCCACGATCGCCTGGGCGACCACGCCACCGAGGACGATCGCCGCGAGCGCGAACAGGTCGCGGCGATCGCGTCGGCGACGCACGACCAGCAGCAGCACCATGAGGGCGAGGATGCCGACGACCCCGGACATCATGCGATTGCCGAACTCGACGGCGCTGTGCCAGCCGAGGTCCTCGGTGGGCACGAGCGATTCGGGCGTGCAGGTCGGCCACGTCGGGCAGCCCAGGCCCGAGCCGGTCAGGCGCACCGCGCCGCCGGTGGCGATGATCGTCACCTCGGCGAGGAAGGACAGCCATGCGAACACGCGTAGGCCGTCGCGCGTGCGCTCGGGCACGGGCACGGTCGTGGCTGGACTGGATGACATACGGAGGGTCTCCTGGATGGGCCCGAACGGCGCACTGTCGTGGGTTGCCTGTAGACTCGAGGGGTCGGGATGCCGCGCCCGTTGCGGCACGTCCTGACAGTCTAGGCGCCGATGCAGCGCGAGCCGGGCCCGAGAAGCGGCGGCCCGCTCTCGGAACTCCGCGAGGGAGCCGGAACGCGCGGATGACCCCGTCTGGGCCAGAGGAGGAAGAACGACATGTCTGATGTGCTCATCGACCGTCCCGAGCTGGAAGGGCTCGGCGTCTACGAGTTCGGCTGGCACGACGCGGACGCGGCCGGCGCCAGCGCTCGGCGGGGTCTCAGCGAGGCGGTCGTCCGGGACATCTCGGCGCTGAAGAGCGAGCCGGAGTGGATGCTGAAGACCCGCCTCAAGGGCCTGCAGCTGTTCGAGCGCAAGCCCATGCCCACGTGGGGCGCCGACCTCAGCGAGATCGACTTCGACAACATCAAGTACTTCGTCCGCTCCAC
>NZ_JASGFE010000004.1:0-77427 GCF_047605725.1 Microbacterium sp. | reverse complement strand
ACACCGCCCTTCACCCCGGGCCTCCTCACGAGTCGTCTCATGAGGGAGGTGCGCATGCCCCACCAGCGGTGGCATACGTCCATGAACGAATCTGAGAGGAGAGCCGCAATCTGAAGAGCTCGCGGTGGTGAGGTTCGCTGGAGCCGCAGCTGTGTCAGGCCATCGGCTATGGCTTCAGAGCCTGGGGCGTGCTTGCAGGCAGCGACGCCTTCTCATGGCCTGAATGTCAGCCCCGAGCACTACCCTGGCTTCACGACGTGATATGCCCAAGACCCTCACGACGTGCAGATGCAGAAGAGCTGAGGAAGGTGCGCCGATGGTCTTGCCGCTCGTTCCTCTGATAATCGTCGTGGTCACCGCAGCTACCGGCACAGCGGGCGTGGGCACGGGAGTCTGGGGCGGCGCACAGATCGCTCGCGCCAAGAAGGACATGAAGACGCAGGCTGAGCTGTATGAAGCTCGCTATGCTGCGCATCTCGGGAAGACCGAGGAAACGAACCTCATCTTTCAGACTCTTGGCCGTTCGCAGGAACGCGCGCAGCATGAAGTCATCTACCGAATGAAGGACTTCCTGGAGCGAAACGCCAAGCAGGTGAAGGCGCACGAGCACTTGATCCTCGACGGAGTCGACGGGTCAAGTCGGCACGTTGTTGGCCTCACAAAGCTTGAGGCCGATGTCGCTGGTTGGGTCCGCGGCGTCGTGGGCTCAACCATCGTCGGTGTAGCGACCCCCACGGCGATCCGCGCAGGGGTAATTCAGCTCGCGACAGCGAGCACTGGCACGGCCATTACCGGACTGAGCGGCGCGGCGACGACAAGTGCGACATTGGCCTGGCTCGGTGGTGGCGCGTTGGCGGCGGGCGGCGGCGGCATGGCGCTTGGCGCTGTGATGCTCAACGTTGCAGTCATTGGCCCCAGCGCCCTGGTCGCGGGGATGACAGTCAAGAACCGCGGCACGAAGGCGAAGACTGAAGCTGAGAAGCACCGCACGGATGTTGAGATCGAGATCGCCAAGTTGGACGCGCAGAATGAACTACTCCGCGCCGTCAATGCCAGGGCCAACGAATTGGACCACATCCTCATCCGTCTCACCGATGACGCGACCGTGTCGATGGACACTCTGGAGTCGGAGCCGTTCGATATGGAGCGGTACGCAGAGCGCCTTCAGAGGGCGCTCATCCTCGTGAAAGCCGTCCGAGATGTGGCGACTGCGCCAGTCGCTGATGAGCAGGGCAACCTCGACCAACAAACTGAGGAACTCGTCCTCAAGTACCGCAACATGAGCAAGGAGACGGCCGATGGCTACTGAATCTGGAACGGACAAGGGCAGCATCGTGCCGTCCAACGCGGGTGACGTCATCTTCGCCGCCGTGAGCAAGATCAGCGCGGTTGATGCACTTGGCGCTCTGACGCAGTTGGTCAATGCGACCCGCGAGACGATCAAGATTCACGAGGTGGAGAGCACCAAGCGCGAGAAGCTCAGGACTTACAGGGAGACTGAGGTTGCCCGCATCCAGGCGTCCGAACGTGTCCTGAAGGACTATTTCGACCGCATCTTCGAGGAACGCAAAGAGACTCACCGACAGCTCTTCGCCGGCCTCGACCTGGCGCTCAAGTCCGGAGACGTCGCCGCCATGCAGGCTGTCATCGGCGGCATCGTGGAAGTCGCCCGAACCTCTCCGCTCGCGAACCTCGGCAATCTCGCGGAGTTGCGCGCAGCGATGGACGACCCGGACGCCGTCTTCGAGTTCTGAGCTTCGTAGGAGGATTCAAGCGCGACGGTCCCGGTCATTTTCCGGCACCGTGATTGAGGACGTCCAAGAAGCTGTCGCAAGTCATCTATCCGCGTCGTCCACGGTGCCGCCGAATTGACGGAACCGTCCGGCTTCCCAAAGTTTGGCTGGCCGACTCCTCGTACGGTGGTGGCAAGTTGACACCGCCTGTAATCCCGAGGCTCGGGCTTCGTGGTGCGCCACCACGGTGGTGTCGATTCGGCACAACCGGAGGTCTTTCGCGGGGGTGCCGAATCGACACCCCCGTCGCCGAGCCTCGACCCGGGCACCGCTGTCCGGCCGTCTCCGGTCGACCTACGGTGGTTGAGATTCCACACCGCCGCCGCACGCTCATGGACTTGTGGTGCAGGTACACTACCTCTCCTCTCGCACAGGCGCAAGGCTTCGGTGAGAAGGTACGCGGCGCCTCCCGCGCAACCGGCGAGCCGCATGACTCACGTCCCAAGGATCGTGTCGAGAATGTCGGCGGTGACGACATCAACTTGCTCGGCCGTGATGACGTAGCTGTTGCGGGTGACCATCTCGTTCGCGTGCCCGAGCAGTCGTGACGCGATCGTGAGTCCGGCCGCGCGCTCCACGAGCGTCGCGGTGGTGCGCCGGTAGATGTGCGTCGAGTACTCCTCCACCTCGACACCGAGGCGCACGAGCTCATCGCGGTTATCGTCGATGAACGAGCGCAGTAGACGCTCGTAGTTCGACACGCTCATCGGCTTGCCAGTCTTCGTCCGGAACAGCAGCGCCTCCGGTCCTTTATCCGCAAGCGCGAGTCGGCGCCGCACCGCGTCGGCCGCAAGAGCAGGGAGGGCGACGCGACGACGTTGGCGGGCGCGCTTCGGGGCGTTCTTCCGCTGGACGCCCTGCACCTTGTTCTGGATCACGGTGCCGTCGATCAGGATCGTCGGCGGGGCGGTGGTCATATCCACGTCACAGCGGCGCAGGCCGATGCACTCCCCCACGCGGGCGGAGGTGCCGAGCATGATGTCCATCCCGTCCACGAGCGCCCGCCAGTTCGGGCGCGGCCCCATGCCCTCCGTCTCGCGCCAGCGGGTCATGAGGTCGCGGATCGCCTCGATCTGCTGCGGAGTGAGCATCGCGGTCTTCTTCTCCGGCGTGGGCAGTCGGGTGACGTCGCGCACCGGGTTCGTCGGGATCGCGTCGTCGCGCACGGCGAACCCGCAGATGAGCGAGAGCACCGAGCGCGCCTTTCGTGCTGCGGAGACGCCCCGGTCGGCAAGGAGGTTCTGGATGATCCGATCGCAGCGGCCGACCGTGAGCGCCTCCAGCGCGACGCCGCCACAGACGGGGACGAGCGTGAGACGGACCGTGGTCTCGTAGTTCTCATACGTCGACCACGACAGCGTGCCGTTCTCGGCGCGCACCTTCACCGTCGGCAGCCACGCCTCCGCCGCCTCCTGGATGGTCGATGCAGCGGTGACGATGGCCTTCGTGTGCGTCGTCAGCGTCTTCGCGCGTGACAGCAGCTCCTCGCGGGCTGCAGCTTCGGTGGCGGCTTCGGCGCGGAGCTGCACCAGCTCGCCGGAGTCGTCGCGCATGCGGGCGCGTGCCCGCCACTTGCCGTTCGCGAGTTGGGTCACCTGTACCTGGCCGACCTCGCCCGCGGCGATCTTCGGCCTAGCCATGGCGCTGCTCCCGCGCCCAGGCGAGTACGTCGTCACGGTCGTACTTCACGTGTCGGCCGAGCTTCAGCCACGGCGGCCCTGACTTCGTGAGCCGCCAGCCTTCGAGCGTGCGCCCGGGCACCCCCAGCAGAACGGCGACCTCAGCCTGAGTCAGGAAGGCGGGCTCGACCTCGATGCGTGCATGAGCTTCCATGCCAGACAGGTGCGGAGCACGTACCCACGCGAACGAGCGGGGCCAAATGCGTACCTCATCGGCAGAGACGACCGCGAAACGCGCCCGGTGGGGGTTTCTGGTCACCAATCTGGTCACCAGACGCCAGATCGGGCCACTCGACGGAGTGAGGAGGGAGCCGGACTTCCTAGAGAACTCTAGCGATTCTAAGCTGGGGTACCTGGACTCGAACCAAGAACAACTGAACCAGAATCAGCCGTGTTGCCAATTACACCATACCCCAAGGGCCTCGGCCGGAGCCGTGCACCGAGGGTCAAGTCTAGCCGAGTCCGGCGGGGCGGCCAAACGCGGGCGGCCGCCGTGGTTGGCAGCCCGAGTCAGACTTCGACGACGACGCCCGACTGCGCCGGACGGATCCACGCTTCGAGGTCGTAGCCCTGTCGCTCGGCCTCGGCGAGGAACTTCGCCTCGACGTCGTCAGCGATCCGCGGCTCGCGACTGAGCAGCCACAGGTGTTCGCGGTCGGGCGTGCCGACCAGGGCGTGGCGGTACTCGTCGTCGACCTTCAGCACCCAGTAGTCGGCGCGAGTGAACGGGATCCACCGCAACCCCTGCGGCAGAAAGCTCACCCGCAGCCGGCCGGCGTGCTCCTCGTCGGGAACCGCCTCGCCGACCGCCTGCGTCGGCTCGCCCTTCTCGTCGATGCAGCGGTTGTCGACGGTGATCGTGCCGCCCTCGTTCAGCGAGTACTCCGCGGTCACATCGACAGCTCCGTCGTCTTCGAAGCGCAGCGGCAGCCGGCCGACCTCGAACCACAGTCCGAGATACCGCGCGAGGTCGAAGTCCGGCACCGAGTGCACGTCAGACATGACGCCCCCTTCGGTCGATCCTCAAGCACAGCCTACGTCGGCGGGCCAGCACCCCCAGCGCCAACCCGCGCGCACGGTGTCCAGCGACCTCATAGCCCGCACCTGCCGAATGCCACCCGGACGCGAACTACCGTGACCACGTGACAACCGCGGCCGCTCCCCCGCTGCCCACGACGCCGGCACGTGTCTGGGCGCTGCGTGCTCCGCGCGCCCTGTGGTCATGCGGCGTCGGCGTGCTGGCGGTGGCCGCCCTGATCGTCACCGGCTGGGGCGTCGGCGGGTCGATGTCGGACTACTACGGCTCGATCGCCCTGTCGATGAGCCAGAACTGGTCGAACTTCTTCTTCGGCGCGTTCGACCCCTCCGGCACGGTCACGCTCGACAAGATCCCCGGCTCGTTCTGGATCCCCGCGCTCTTCATCCGCGTCTTCGGGTTCTCGCCGTGGGCGACGGTGTTCCCGAACGCGCTGGCGGCCGCGGCATCCGTCGTCATCGTCGCCTTCAGCGCACGGCGCTGGGCGGGCCCCACCGCGGGACTGATCGCGGGCGCGGTCGTCGCGACCACGCCGATCCTGGTCGCCGTCGCGCGGTCGAACCAGCCCCAGATGTTCTTCGTGCTGACACTCGCGCTCACGGCGTGGGCCGCGACGAGAGCGCTCCAGCGCAGGAGCCTCGGCTGGCTGGTGCTGGCCGGAGTGTTCATCGCCGCAGGCTTCCACACGTACATGCTCGAAGCATGGGCGGCGTGGCCGGCGCTGGCGGCGGCCTACCTGTGCACCCGGCAGACGTGGTGGCGGCGCCTGCGCGACCTCGCGATCGCCGGGTCGACGAGCCTCGCCCTTTCGCTCACGTGGATCGTCGCGGTCTCGCTCATCCCGGCATCCGACCGCCCCTACATCGGCAGCACCGTCTCGAACAACCCGTGGGAGATGGTGTTCGGCTACAACGGCCTCGGCCGGTTCGGGCAGGCCACCGCCGACGAGGCGGCCTACCTCTCGTTCACCCCGCGCTTCTCGGGCGACCCGTCGCCGCTGCGGCTGCTCAACGACGCGCTCGCCGCGCAGATCGGTTGGATGCTCCCGGTCACGGTGGCCGCGATCGTCGTGCTCTTCGTGCTGAGGTTCCGCCGACCGCTGCTCGTCTTCGGCGCCGTGTGGTTCGCCACGTTCGCGGTCATGTTCTCCGTCGTCGCGGGGATGCACCAGTTCTACACGTCGGCCCTCGCGGTGCCGATGGCACTGCTGATCGGCACCGCGTTCACGGTGGCACGAAGGCGCCGATCGCTGTGGGCGCAGCTGATCCTGCCGGGCACCGCCGCGGTGACGGCGCTCGGCATCAGCATCGTCGCCTCCGTCGGCGCCGGCTTCTCGCTGCCGGTGGCGCTCGTGCAGCTGGTCGCCGCCGCTGTCGTGGTCGTGCTGGTCCTCAGGGAGCATGCACGACGGCTACGGATGCCGGTGACCACAGCGATCACCGTGATCGCGCTGCTGTTGACCCCGGCCGCGTGGTCGGCCGCCACGATCGGCACGCCCAACTCCACGAACCCGACCGCGGCCGGCGTCTCCGCGTCCGGGTCGAGCGGCTCGGCGACGCGGGGCTCGGCGCCCACCGGGACCACGCGCGGCGGGGGGCGGAGCCAGGACGGGAACGGGCGCGACGGCGGCGGTGGAACGACCCAGCGCGGCGGCGGTGGAACCACCCAGCGCGACGACGGCGGCGGGACCACCCAGCGCGGCGGCGGTACCCAAAGCGGCAGCGGGACCACCCAGCGCGGCGGCGGCGGGCAGGGCTCCACGGCATCCACCATCGCGTGGCTGCAAGAGCACCGCGACGGAGCCTCGTACCTCGTCGCGGCGTTCGGGGCGCAGACCGCAGCGGGCCTCATCATCGCGTCCGGCGGCGAGGAGGTCCTGCCGATCGGCGGGTTCAACAGTCGCGACCCTGTTCCCACGCTGGCCGAGTTCGAGCAGCTGGTCGCGTCCGGCGCGGTGCGCTACGTGCTGGTCTCCGAAGGCGCGGGCTCCATGCGCGGCGCCGATGGCGACTCCACCAGCAGCCAGATCCGCGCGTGGGTGCTGGAGAACTGCGCCACCGCGACCGACGCGCCGACGACCACGCTCTACTCCTGCGGAGCGTGACGGCGCACGAGGGCCCCGAGCCGGCGGATCGACTCGGCCTTGCCGAGCAGCTCCATCGACTCGAACAACGGCGGCGAGACCCGCCTGCCGCTGACCGCGACGCGCAGCGGACCGTACGCGACGCGGGGCTTGAGGCCCAGCCCCTCGATGAGCGCACCTGACAGCGCCTCCTGCACGGCTGCGGCGGTGAAGCCCTGCTCGGGAACGAGTTCCAGCGCGCCGACGGATGCCACGAGCACCTCCCCCGCGTTCGAAGGGAGCGCGGCGACGGCATCCGCCTCATACTCCACCTCGTCGCGGAACAGGAAGCCCAGCAGACCCGGCGCATCGCCGAGGAGCTGCATACGTTCCTGCACGAGGGGCGCGGCGGCGTCCAGCATCGCCTGCTGCGCGGCCGACGGAGGCGAGGAGACCAGCCCGGCCGCGGCGAGGTACGGTACGAGCCGCGCGGCGAAGTCGGCGGGCTCGAGCATGCGGATGTGGTCGCCGTTGATCGACTCGGCCTTCTTCTGGTCGAAGCGGGCCGGGTTGGGGTTGACGTCGACGATGTCGAACGCGTCGATGAGCTCCTGGCGCGAGAAGACGTCGCGATCGGCCGAAAGCGACCAGCCGAGCAGCGACAGGTAGTTGAGCAGGCCCTCGTGGATGAAGCCCTTCTCGCGCTGCAGGAACAGGTCTGCCTTCGGGTCGCGCTTGGAGAGCTTCTTGTTGCCGGTCTCGCCGAGGACGAGCGGCATGTGTCCGAAGCGCGGCACGAAGGTCGTGACTTCGGCGTCGATGAGGGCGCGATAGAGCGCGAGCTGACGGGCCGTCGACGGCATGAGGTCCTCGCCGCGCAGCACGTGCGTGATGCCCATGAGCGCGTCGTCGACCGGGTTCACGAACGTGTACAGAGGGATGCCGCCGGCCCGCACGATCACGAAATCGGGGAACGATCCGGCCGGAAAGGTCACCTCCCCACGGATCAGGTCGACGTAGGTGAGATCCTCGTCCGGCACGCGCAGGCGCCACGCGGGCTCCCGGCCCTCGGCGCGGAACGCGGCCCTCTGCTCGTCGGTGAGGTCACGGTCGAAGTTGTCGTAACCGAGCTGCTTCGCGCGCCCCGCGGCCTCGTTGCGCGCGTCGATCTCCGCCGCGGTCGAGTACGACTCGTACACGGTTCCGCTCGCGATGAGCTTGTCGAGCACGCCGCGGTAGATGTCCGCGCGCTGCGACTGGCGGTACGGCGCGTGCGGCCCGCCCTTCTCCACACCCTCGTCCCAGTCGATCTCGAGCCACGTGAGCGCGTCGAGCAGCTGCCGGTAGCTCACCTCGCTGTCGCGCGCGGCATCGGTGTCCTCGATGCGGAACACGAGCGTGCCGCCGTTGTGACGCGCGTACGCCCAGTTGAACAGCGCCGTGCGCACGAGCCCGACGTGCGGCAGGCCCGTCGGCGAGGGGCAGAAGCGGACGCGGACGTCGGCTCCGGAGGCGGTCGTGGTGCGGGGATCGGGTGCAGCAGGCATCCGCCCCAGTCTAATTCGCGACGGATGCCGCGACCGCCCGGTCGTCCCCGCCCAGATCACCGCGGGGCGACGCGGGCGGTCGGAGCCAGCGCACACACCGCGACCACGATCACGAGCGCGCTGATCGCCAGGCCCCCGTACCCGATCGCGCCGAGGACCACGCCGGCGAGCGCGGCGCCGACCGCCGCGCTCAGGGTCATGATCGTGTCGCTCAGGCCCTGACGCCGCGGCCGCAGCAGCGTCGTGGTGCTCTCGGTCAGCAGCGCCGCCCCGGCCACGACGGACGCGCTCCAACCCAGCCCGAGCAGGAACAGCGCGATCACGACGGCGACCGGCTCATGCGGCCAGCTCGCCGCGGTGCCCAGCGACGCGGCGAGCACGGCCTGGCCCACCAGGATCGTCGGAGTGCGCCCCCAGCGATCGGCTATCACGCCGAACACCGGCGAGAGACCGTACATGCCGAACACGTGCAGGCCGAGCGTGATCCCGATGAGGAGATCCACGTGCCCGCCGGTCAGGTGCAGCAGATGCACCGGAGTCATCGCCATCACCGCGGCCATCACCACGTGCGAGCCGGTCACCGCGAAGATCGCATAGCGCGCGGTGCGCGGGTTGTCGCGCTCCACGATGTGCTCGCGCGCGGCCTCACCGCTGCGCGCCAGCCGTTGCGCGGTCAGGAGCGGGTCGGGCCGCAGCGCCACCAGGTAGAGCACGAGTGCCAGCACCTGCGCGACGACAGCGAAGGCGTACGCGCCGGTGAGCCGCGGCATCCCGATCACCGCACCCAGCGCCTCGCCGGGCGAAAGCAGCAGCGGGCCCACCACGCCGCCGATCGTGGTCGCCCACACCACCACGCCGAGATCGCGGGCCCGGCGGCCGGTGGCCGAGAGGTCGGTGGCGGCGAACCGCGACTGGAGGTTGCCGGCGTTGCCCGCACCGATGAGGATCACCCCCACCAGCAGCAGCGGGAACGAGCGCACCGAGGCGGCCAGCAGCACGATGGCGATGCCGACCAGCGAGAAGATGTTGCCGAGAGTGAGGGCGACGCGGCGACCGCGACGGGCCGCCAGACGAGCGAGCGGAATGGCGCACAGAGCCGCACCGAGGGTGACGGCTGCCACGGACAGACCCGACAGCGACTCCTCCCCCGACACGTCCGCGGCCAGCAACGCGCCGAGCGACACTGTCGCGCCGAACGCGATGCCGCCGAGCACCTGCCCCGCGGCGAGGGTCCTGACGGTGCGCCGCTGGACACGGGCGACCTCCGCAGCGGTCACGGACGAGGCCGGCACCTCTGTGTCACGCGGCGCGGACCCCGACTCCGTCATGCGTCGCGGGCGGTGTTGCGGAGCACCCCGAGCCCGGTGATCTCCACCTCGACCACGTCGCCGGCGGCGAACGGCCCGACGCCCGCAGGCGTGCCGGTGAGGATCACGTCGCCGGGCAGCAGCGTGAACGCCGCCGAGGCGTACGCGATGATGTCGGCGACCGAGTGGACCATGTCCGACAGCGGAGCCTGCTGGCGCACCTCGCCGTTCAGGCGCGTGGTGAGAGTGGCCCCGGCATCCGGGTCGAACTCGGTCTCGATCGCCGGACCCAGCGGGCAGAACGTGTCGAAGCCCTTCGCGCGCGACCACTGGCCGTCGGAGCGCTGCAGATCGCGCGCGGTCACGTCGTTCGCGATCGTGTAGCCGAAGACGTGCTCGAGCGCGCGCTCGGCACTGACGTTCTTGGTCACGCGCCCGATCACGGCGGCCAACTCCCCCTCGAAGTCGGTGCGCTCCGACTGCGGCGGCCGCACGACCGCATCTCCCGGGCCGATCACGGCGGTGTTCGGCTTGAAGAACAGGAGAGGCGCCTCGGGGGCCTCGTTGCCGAACTCGGCCGCGTGGTCACGATAGTTGCGGCCGACGGCGACGATCTTCGAGCGCGGGATCACCGGCGCCAGCAGCGCCACCTCGCCCAGCGGCACCCGCTCCCCCGTCGTGTCGTACCCGGCGAACATCGGATCGCCGGCGAGCACGACCAGCTCGTCGCCGTCGACGATGCCGTAGCGGATGCGGTCCTGGTGGCTGAAGCGGGCGATCCTCACCGGCCCAGCCTATTCCGCGCCGCCGTGCGAGCAGCCGACGCATGGCCGGTGCGGACGCCCGGATGTTCATAACTCAGGCAGTTCTGCCTCTGGGCATCGATTCCGGCCCGCCAGGCGGCGATCTGCCTGAGTTATGCACGGACGCCGCGGGCAGACCGTCCGGTCGTGCCCGCGGTGCCCCGCGAATCGGCGCCGCTCAAGCGTCCGCGAATCGAGCGCGCTCAGGCGTCGAGGCGGTACAGCCAGCCGTGCGTGTCCTCGCGGCGGCCGTACTGGATGTCGGTGAGCTCCTCGCGCAGCGACAGCGCGAGCGAGCCGAGCGGCTGCTCGTCGATGAAGTCCTTGCCCTTGAGCAGGCCGATCGGCGTCACGACCGCCGCGGTGCCGCACGCGAACACCTCGACGATGTCGCCGGATGCCACGCCCTCGCGCCACTGCGCGAGCGACACCGAACGCCCCTCCACCTTGTGACCCCGGTCTCGCGCGAGCTGCAGCAGCGACTCGCGCGTGATGCCCTCCAGGATCGAGTCGGACTGCGGGGTGACGATCGTGCCGTCCTTGTAGACGAACACGATGTTCATGCCGCCGAGCTCTTCGACGTTGCCGTCCTGGTCGAGGAAGACGACCTGGTCGCACTCGTTCTCGTACGCCTCGGACTGCGGCAGCAGGCTCGCCGCGTAGTTGCCGCCGGTCTTGGCCGCTCCGGTGCCGCCCTTGCCGGCGCGTGCATAGTCCTCGCTGAGCCAGATAGACACCGGCCGTACCCCGCCGGTGAAGTAGGCACCGGCGGGCGACGCGATGAGGTAGTAGGCGACCTTGTGCGCCGGGCGCACGCCGAGGAACGCCTCCTTGGCGAACATGAACGGCCGCAGGTACAGGCTCTGGTCGTTCCCGGAGGGCACCCAGTCGCCGTCGACGGCGACGAGCTCGCGCAGCGACTGGATGAAGTACGGCACCGGCAGTTCGGGCAGCGCCAGGCGCCGCGCGGAGCGCTGCAGCCGGCGACCGTTCTGGTCGGGGCGGAAGGTGTGCACCGAGCCGTCGGCGTGGCGATAGGCCTTGATGCCCTCGAAGATCTCCTGCCCGTAGTGCAGCACGGCGGCGGCGGGGTCCAGCGAGATCGGGCCGTACGGCTGCACGCGCGGGCGGTGCCAGCCGCCGCGGACCGACCAGCAGATGTCGACCATGTGGTCGGTGAAGCTGCTGCCGAAGCCGGGGTCGGCGAGGATCTCGGCGCGCCGCTCCGGCGAGGCGCCGAGCAGGTTGCGCGTGACCGCGAACTCGAGCGGAGCGAGGTCGGAGTCGGGGTCGGAGTCGATGAGAGTCATGTCGTGTCCTGTGCGTCTGGGTCTGGCGGGCGGCGCTCGCGCGACTCCAGGCTACGCCCGGAGCCGTGCCGCGATCGCGTCGCCCACCTGCGATGTGGTGCGGGTGCCGTCGCCGCGTGCCGCGATGTCGTCCTCCACCGCGCGGGTGACGCGGGATGCCTCGTCGCTCAGCCCGAGGTGATCGAGAAGCAGAGCGACGGAGAGGATCGCGGCCGTGGGGTCGGCCTTCTGCTGGCCCGCGATGTCCGGCGCCGAGCCGTGCACGGGCTCGAACATCGACGGGAACGCGCCGTCGGGGTTGATGTTCCCCGAAGCGGCGAGGCCGATGCCTCCGGTGACGGCGCCGGCCAGGTCGGTGAGGATGTCTCCGAAGAGGTTGTCGGTGACGATCACGTCGAATCGGCCCGGGTTCGTGACCAGGAAGATGGTGGCCGCGTCGACGTGCAGATAGTCTACGGCCACGTCGGGGTGCTCCGCCGCCACGGCATCCACGATCCGCTTCCAGAGCCCGCCGGAATGCACGAGCACGTTGGTCTTGTGCACGAGCGTGAGCCTCTTGCGCCGGCGCTCGGCCTGCGCGAAGGCGTAGCGGACGACGCGCTCCACGCCGTACGCCGTATTGACGCTGGTCTCGTTGGCGATCTCGTGCGGCGTGCCGACGCGGATCGCTCCGCCGTTGCCCACGTACGGCCCCTCGGTGCCCTCGCGCACGACCACGAAGTCGATCTCGCCGGGCGCGGACAACGGCCCCGCGGCGCCCGGGTACAGCTTCGACGGGCGCAGGTTGACGTAGTGGTCGAGCGCGAAGCGGAGCTTCAGCAGCAGCCCGCGCTCGATGTTCGCGTCCTTCAGGCGCGGGTCGCCCGGCTGCCCACCGACCGCGCCGAGGAGGATCGCGTCGTGTGCGGCGATGGCGGCGAGGTCCTCGTCGGTGAGCGTTTCGCCGGTGGCGAGGTAGCGGCCGGCGCCGAGCGCGAAGCGGGTCTTCTCGAAGCGGATGCCGCTGCCTGCGGTCGCGGCATCAAGCACCTTCTCGGCCTCGGCGACGACCTCGGGACCGATGCCGTCACCGGGGATGACGGCCAGCTTCACGACACGCGACATGGTGCTCCTAGGACTTGTGCGGGGACGGTCCCAGCGTACCGGGAGCCCTCGGTCAGTCCGCCTGGGGCTTGGCGGACGAGCCGCGCGACAGCGTCATGGCCGCGACGACCGCCGCCACCACGACGAGCGCCGCACCGATGAACGCGGTGACCCCGACGCCGGCCTCGAAGGCGTGGGTCGCGGCATCCGCCAGCGCCGCACCGAGCGTGCCGCCGAGCTCGTCGGCGGCGTGCACGGCGCCCGCGAGCGTCTCGCGCGCGGCATCGGCGGCCTGAGCCGGCACCCCGAGCGGCACGTCGAGGTTCGCTCGGTACAGGGCGGTCAGGATGCCGCCGAGGACGGTCGTTCCGAGCACCGCGCCCAGCTCGTACGCGGTCTCGGAGACCGCGCTGGCCGCGCCCGCCTTCGACGGCGGAGCGCTCGCGAGGATCAGTTCGTTCGAGACGGTCTCAGCCGCGCCGATGCCGACGCCGAGCGCGACGAAGGCGACGGCGAGGAGCCCCAGGCTCTGCGGTCCGGTCGCCGCGGCGACCATGAGATAGCCCGCCACCGAGAAGACCAGCGCGCTGGGCACGACCACGCGCGCAGACACGCGCTTGGCGATCGGCACGACCACCAGTCCTGCCACGATCATCCCGGCAAGGCCCGGCACGAGCGCGAAGCCGGCCTGTATCGGGGTGAGCCCCACGACCAGCTGCAGGTGCTGCGCCACGAAGTACAGGAAGCCGACCAGGCCGACGACGCTGAGGAGGTTGACCACGAGGGCGCCGCTGAACGTGCGGCGGCGGAACAGGCGCATGTCGAGCATGGGCGCCTCGGCGTGCAGCTGACGGTGCACGAACAGCGCTCCTGCGACGATTCCGGCGACGACGAGCCCGGCGACCAGGCCGCTGAAGCCTTCGACCGCGGCCTCTTTGATCGCATACACGATCGGCACCATCGTGGCCATCGACAGCACGATGCTGATCGCGTCGACGCGCCCGGGCACGGGGTTGCGGCTCTCGGGCACCAGGATCGGGGCGAGGATCAGCAGCGGAATGAGCACCGGCACCGACATGAGGAACACCGAGCCCCAGGCGAAGCTCTCCAGAAGGAGGCCCCCCACGACCGGGCCGAGCGCGGAACCGGCCGAGAACATCGACGCCCAGATCGCGATGGCGAACCGGCGCTGGTCGCGGTCTACGAAGATGCTGCGCAGGAGCGACAGTGTCGCGGGCATGAGCATGGCGCCGAACACACCCAGGAGGGCGCGCGCGGCGATCAGGAGCGTCGCGGTCGGTGCGAAGGCCGCGAGCGCCGAGACCGCGGCGAATCCGGTCGCGCCGATCAGCAGCATCCGTCGCCGGCCGAACAGGTCGCCGAGGGTGCCCATGGTGACCAGGAGCCCGGCCAGCACGAGCGGGTAGGCGTCGATGATCCAGAGCTGCTGGGTGCTCGTGGGGCCGAGGTCGAGGGCGATCGCCGGCAGGGCGAAGCTCAGCACCGTGTTGTCCACCGAGACGAGCAGCGCCGGGAGCATGAGCACCGCGAGTGCGGCCCAGCCGCGCCAGCCCACGCGCTTCGCGTCGGCTTCGGCCAGGGTGATTTCTTGAGTGAGTGACATCATCTTTCTAAACCGTCCAGCCGGTATAGTATCACCGCTTGCTGTGCGCTGCCCGAGCACGGGGGGCGCGTCGCCGGATGGCGGGCCCGCACTACGATCGACGCATGAGCCGCCCTCCCCTCGCTCGCGAGAAGGTGCTCGACGCGTTCGAGTCCCTCCTGTGCGACGGCGGAGCGCGGGCGGCGACGATGGATGCCACGGCCCGCGCTGCGGGGGTCTCCAAGGGCGGCCTGCTCTACCACTTCGCCTCGAAGGACGCCCTGGAGTCCGCGCTCGTCGAGCGCATGGTCGCAATCGCCCGCGCCGACCTCGAGGCGATGCGCGCGGAGCCCGCCGGGGTGGTGGCGAGCTTCATCCGCGGCTCGATCATGACCGGGACGCCGCTGGACCGCGCCATCGTCGCCGTCGCCAAGCTCGCCCAGGGCGGCAGCTCGATCGCCTCCGACAGCCTGCACCGAGTGCGCGACCTGTGGGAGGAGACGCTCCGCCCGCACGTGCGCGACGAGACCGCGCTGCAGCTGGTCATGCTCGTCTCCGACGGGCTCTACTTCAACAACGCGCTCGCGATCGGCACCGTACCCGGACCCGACCTCACCCGTGAGGCGCTCGACGCGCTCATCGCCCTGGTCGAGGCATCCGTCCGCTGACGCGCCGCTGCACTACGACTCGGTGATCTCGATCTGGCGGAACAGGTCGGCGTGGATGGCCGAGCGCACCTCGTCGAGCACCGCGTCGGGCACCGGAGAGTCGACCGTGAGCACCGAGAGCGCCTGCCCGCCGGCGGCGCGCCGTGCGATCTGCATCCCGGCGATGTTGATGCCCGCCTCGCCGAACTTCTGGCCGTACACCGCGACGATTCCCGGCCGGTCGGTGTACAGCATCACGATGTGGAACCGCTCGATCGGCAGTTCCACCGCGTACCCGTTGATCTCGACGAGCTTCTCGATCTGCTTCGTCCCCGTGAGGGTGCCCGACACCGACAGCTGCGAGCCGTCCGACAGCGCCCCGCGCAGCGTGATCACGTTGCGGTACTCCGGGCTGTCGTCATCCACGAGCAACCGCACGTCGACGCCGCGCTGCTCGGCCAGGAGGGGCGCGTTCACGTACGACACCGTCTCGCTCACGATGTTCGTGAACAGGCCCTTGAGCGCCGCGAGCTTGAGGACGCTGACGTCGTAGGCCTGCAGTTCGCCGTGCACCTCGACGTCGAGACTCGTCAGCGGGCTGTGCGCGAGGGCGGCGAAGACCTGGCCGAGCTTCTCCACGAGCGGGATGCCGGGGCGCACATACGGATCGATGACGCCGCCGGCGACGTTGACGGCATCCGGCACCAGCTCGCCGCCGAGGGCGAGCCGCACCGAGCGCGCGACCGACACGCCCGCCTTCTCCTGCGCCTCGTGCGTCGAGGCGCCCAGGTGCGGGGTCACGACGACGTTCGGCAGGCCGAGCAGCCGGTCGTCGACCGGCGGCTCGGCCGTGAAGACGTCGAGGCCGGCGCCGGCGATCTGCCCCGCGACGAGCGCATCGTAGAGCGCGTCCTCGTCGATGAGTCCGCCACGGGCGACGTTGACGACGTATGCCGTCGGCTTCATCCGTCGCAGCTGCTCCGCGCCGATCATGCCGGTCGTCTCCGGCGTCTTCGGCATGTGGATCGTGAGGAAGTCGCTGCGCTGCAGCAGGTCGTCGAGGCTCACGAGCTCGACGCCCAGCTGCTGGGCGCGCGCGCTCGTGACGTAGGGGTCGTAGGCGATCACCCGCACGTCGAACGCCTGCAGGCGCGCGGCGATGAGCGCGCCGATGCGGCCGAGGCCCACGATGCCGGCGGTCTTCTCGAACAGCTCCGTGCCGGTGTAGGCGCTGCGGCGCCACTGACCGCCGGCGAGCGAGGCGTGCGCGGCGGGGAGGTGCCGGGCCAGGCTCAGGATGTGCGCGATCGTGAGCTCGGCGGCCGACACGATGTTCGAGGTGGGCGCGTTGACGACCATCACGCCGGCGGCCGTGGCCGCCTTGATGTCGACGTTGTCGAGCCCGACGCCTGCGCGCGCGATGACCTTGAGGCCGGGCGCGACGGCGATGGCCTCGGCATCCATGCGGGTCGCCGAACGGATCAGCACGGCGTCGGCGGTGGCCAACGCCGGAAGGAGCGCGTCGCGGTCGGCGCCGTCGACCGAACGGATCTCGAAGTCGGGACCGAGGGCGTCGATCGTGGCGGGCGAGAGTTCTTCGGCGATGAGGACGACAGGCTTCGTCACAGGCTGGATCCTTCGAAGGCGGGGAGCGGATGCGCCGCGCCGCACGTCCTCGGGGCGGGCCGCGTAACAGCCTAGCGGTCCGGCGTCACCCGCCAAGCATGCTGGCGCCGAAGACGGCGGAGTAGCCGACGACGTCGAGCCAGAACACCGCGACCAGCCCGAGGCCGGCCAGCAGCATGAGGACGAACTGCCACCACCGGCGACGGCGCCCGGCGGCGAAGGCGAGCGCGAACACCAGGATCGGGAAGGCGACCGCGAACGACAGCACGAACCAGCCGTAGCCGTTCAGGCCGAACGGACCCTGGGCCTGCGAGACCAGGAATCCCACGGCGTTCCACACCGCGTAGGCGTAGAACAGCCCGAACGCGCCGGCGATCGTCGCGGTCACGGGGGTGGACATGCGCGGGCGGATGCCGGCATCCGGACCCTGCGGAGACTCGACGGCGCTCACTGCCCCACCGCCCCGGTCATGATGAACGGCCACGGGATGAACAGCACGACGCCCGCGATGAGCCAGACGAGCCGCAGCCAGACGCGCGAGTGCCGCGTGAGCGCGTACGCGGTGACGAACCACAGCAGCGGCGCGGCCACCGCGAGCCACAGCGCGATCTGGTAGGCACCCGCGTCGACGAGGTACTGCGCCGTTCCGGCCAGGCGGAGCCCGCCGATGACCCACCCGATGCTGTACAGGACGTAGACGCCCGCCACGACCCCGAGGGTGACGAGCGTCGCGTTGCCCATCGGCTGCGGGCGGCCCGGCATGGTGACGGAGCCGTCCGCGTGCAGCCGCCCGACGCGATCGCTGCCCTTGCCCACGGCCGTGAAGCCGTCCGGCAGCGCGACCGGCTCCGAGCCGGCGCGTGCGGCGCCCACGTCGAGCGTCGGATCGCCGTCACCGTCCCACGAGAGCGCCTCGTCGTCCTCGTCGCGGATGGGATCGTCGGTGCCCATGCCGTCCAGCCTACTGACCCGGCGTGCCCGGCAGCTCGCCCACCGGCACACCCAGGCTGACGGCCGTGCGGCGCATCGCGCGCTCGGCGTGCGCGACGTCTATCAGGCGGTTGCCGGCGACGATGTGCAGTCCGTAGGCGTCCTCCAGTGCGACGAGGGTGTCGGCGAGGGTCGGCAGGTCGAGCGTGGGCGCGAAGACGCCGGCGGCCACGCCCCGTTCGAGAATGCCCAGGTACATCGCGCGCTGACGTACGAACAGGGACTCCACCAGGCGATCGTGCAGCACCGACGTGCCCGCGAGCACATCGAACTCGTACAAGAGCCGCATCAGCGCGTCGTCCGGTCCGGTCGGCAGCCCCGCACGGATGGCGTAGGCGAGCTGATCGCGCGGATCGGCCAGCGCCGCGATACAGGCCTCACGTGCGCCGCAGAAGCGCCCGACCCCCGCTCGATGGGCCTCGACGAGCAGTTCGTCGAGGTCGGCGTAGTAGTACAGCACCGCGCCGCGGCTGAGCCCGGCCCGCTCGGCCACGTCGGTCAGCGAGATCGACCGGAGGCCCCGTTCGCCGACGGCGGTGAGCGCCGCCTCGATCAGGTCGGCCCGTCGAGCCTCCTGCTTTCTGGGTCGCGCCACCCCTTGACACTATCGAAGCGCGCGTGTGAGGATCAGGTCCATTCTTTGACAGTATCGTCAAATAACACTGGGGACGACCATGACCGACCTGCTTCTGACCGACGCGCGCATCCGCACGTTCGACGACGCCCGCCCCTGGGCCGAGGCGATCGGCGTCACCGGCGGCCGCATCTCCTACATCGGCCCGGCCGCGGACGCGCCCGAGGCACACGAGCGGCGCTCGCTCGGCGGAACCCTCGTGACACCCGGGATCATCGACAGTCACAACCATCTGCTCCTCGGCTTCGACGCCGACGCGGTGAGCCTCGAGGGCGCGGACACTCTCGCCGATGTGCGCGCGCGACTCGCCTCTCTCGCGCTGTCGCGGCCCGACCTGGACTGGATCTGCGGCGAGAACGCCGTGTACTCGATCGTGGAGAACCGACGACCGGATGCCACGGACCTCGCCGGCATCACCGACAGGCCGATCTTCGTCACCACCTACGACCAGCACTCGGTGTGGCTCAACGAGGCCGCGATGCGCGTGCTCGGCCTCTTCGACGGCGGAGACATCGCCTGGGGCCGCCCGGAGCGGACGGCCGACGGCACGCCGACCGGCTGGGTCACCGACTTCTACACCAGTGCGATGACCTCGGCGGGCCTTGCCGCCATCCGCCGCGACATCCCCCTCTACTCCCCCGAGCGCCGCTACCGCCGCCTGCTGTCGAGCCTGGAGATGGCGACAGCCGCCGGCATCACGACGATCGTGGAGCCGCAGGTGCCGTTGGCCGAGGTCGAGCTCATGACCCGAGCCCGTGCCGAGGGGCGCCTGCGCTCGCGCGTGATCGCGGCGCTGTTCCACCCCATCGACGCGGATGCCGCGTTCCGCGCCGAGCTGCGCCGCACCGTCGACGGCGCTCCGGCGGACGACCTGCTGCGCTTCGGCCCGGTCAAGCTGTACGCCGACGACGTCATCGAGCCGCACACCGCGTGGATGCTCGACGACTACGCGAACCGGCCCGGTCACCGCGGCCATCCGAGCGCCGCACTGGGAGAGCTCGACCGCATCGTCGCCGAGCTCGACGCGATGGGATTCCAGACCCACACGCACGCGACCGGCGACGGCGGCATCCGCATCGCACTGGATGCCATCGAGCATGCGGCCGCGATCAACGGCACCCGCGATCGTCGTCACGGCATCGTGCACGTCGAGTGCATCCATCCCGACGACCTGCCGCGCTTCGCCGCGCTGGGAGTCGTCGCCGCCATGCAGCCACGGCACTGCTCGCCCGATCTGGTCTCGGGCACGTGGATGGACAACGTCGGCGAGGAACGCTGGGACCGCGCGTGGCGACTCCGCTCCCTCATGCGCTCGGGGGCCCATGTCGCACTGTCCAGCGACTGGCAGGTCGGCGAGATGGACCCGCTCGTGGGCTTCTACTCCGCCCTCACCCGGGCCGGTCTCGACGGCCGTGAGTCGTGGACGCCCGCGGAGCGACTGACCCTCGACGAGGCGCTGCGCGGCTACACCGCCGAGGGCGCCTGGGCATGGCATGCCGAGGACGAGCTCGGCGTGCTCCGGGTCGGCGCACGGGCCGATCTGGTCGCCTGGAGCGACGACCTGTATGCCCACGAGAACGACCCCGCGGCACTCCTGGACCAGCACGCCGCGCTCACCGTCGTCGGCGGCGAGATCGTCCACGAGGCGGGCGGTCGGCCCGTCGCAGACACCGTGCCCCATCCGGGCGGCGAGGGCGGAGCCCACGACCAGGCCGGCCACGACCACGGACACCGCCACGCAGTGAGGAGCCGCTGATGACCACCACGACCGCCGCGAGCGTCGAGCCCACCGGGCTCAAGCGCACCCTGACCCTCGGCCACATCGTCTTCCTGGGCCTGGCCTACATGGCGCCCATGGCCGTGTTCGACACCTTCGGCATCGTGGCCGAGGTCTCCGAGGGCCACGTGCCCCTGGCGTACCTCACGGTCTTCGGCGCGGTCGCCGTGACCGCATGGAGCTACAGCCGCATGGTCACCGTCTATCCGCGCGCGGGCTCGGCGTACACCTACACGCGCGAGTCGGTGAATCCCCACGTCGGATTCCTCGTCGGCTGGGCGGCGACGCTCGACTACCTGCTGCTGCCGATGATCAACGCGCTGCTGTCGTCGATCTACATGACCGTCGCGTTCCCGGACGTGCCCGCGTGGGTGTGGATCCTCGGCACGATCATCGCGTGCACGGCGCTCAACCTCTCCGGGGTGAAGCTCGCCGCCCAGGTCAACCTGGGGCTCGTGGTCGTCCAGCTCGTGACGGCCGTGGCATTCGTCGCACTCACGGTGAAGAACATCGCAGAGGGCGCCAACGGCGCGGTCGTCTCGCTGGCTCCCTTCCTCGTCGAGCCCGCGCAGTTCGGCGGCGTCGCCACGGGGGCGGCCATCCTGGCGCTGTCGTTCCTCGGATTCGACGCCGTGACGACGATGTCGGAGGAGGCCAAGGCGCCCCGCCGCGACATCCCGCGGGCGATCTTCGTCATCGTGGTCTCGGCCGGTGTGTTCTTCATCGGCGTGACCTACGCGATGCAGCTCCTCTTCCCCGATGTGGCCGCCGTCGGCGACATCGTCGGCGCCTCCCCCGAAATGGCCCGCTACATCGGCGGCGCGGCATTCCAGGCGATCTTCATCGGCGGCTACATGGTCGCGGTGCTCGGCTGCGGCATCACGCAGCAGATGTCGGCCGCGCGCCTGCTCTACGCGATGGGGCGCGACGGGGTATTGCCCAAGGGGTGGTTCGCGCGGCTCAACGCCCGGGGCGTCCCATCGATCAACGTCGTCCTCATCGGGGCTCTCGCGGCGACCGCGGTGTTCCTCGACCTCTTCCAGGCCGCCTCGCTGATCAATTTCGGCGCGTTCGTCGCGTTCATGTTCGTGAACCTGTCGGTGCTGTGCACCTACTTCCGCTTCCGCCGGGAGCGCACCGCCCGAGCGATCGTCGGCTGGGTGGTCGTCCCCGCGATCGGTCTGGTCGCCAACCTCGCGCTGTGGCTCAGCCTGGAGCCGAGCGCGATGCTCGTCGGCGGCGTCTGGACCCTCATCGGCGTCGGCTACCTGCTGTGGAACACGAGGTTCTTCCGGGCCGCACCGCCTGCGCTCACCGGGCCGATCGAGGCCGAGCGCGAGGCGATCACGCCGCGCGCGTGACGCCACGCCCGGTGACCGTCGGCCGAGGACGAGGTTCGGAGAACCGCGCGAACTTCGGAGGATTCGGGCCGAATCCTCCGAAGTTCGCGCAAGAGTCCGAGGTTCGTCAGCGGGCGGCCGAGCCCTCGACGTAGTCGGCGTCCTGCTGCTTCCAGGCGAACAGGGCGCGCAGCTCCTTGCCGACCTCCTCGATCGGGTGCTTCGCGGCCTTTTCGCGCAGCGCGAGGAACTCGGGCGCCCCGGCATCCTGGTCGGCGATGAACCGCGTCGCGAACGCGCCGGACTGGATGTCGGCGAGCACCGCCTTCATGTTCTCCTTGACGTGCGGGTCGATCACGCGCGGGCCGGAGACGTAGTCGCCGTACTCCGCGGTGTCCGACACGCTCCAGCGCTGCTTGGCGATGCCGCCCTCCCACATGAGGTCGACGATGAGCTTGAGCTCGTGCAGCACCTCGAAGTACGCGATCTGCGGCTGGTAGCCCGCCTCGGTGAGGGTCTCGAAGCCGTACTGCACCAGCTGCGACACACCACCGCACAGCACGGTCTGCTCGCCGAACAGGTCGGTCTCGGTCTCCTCGGTGAAGGTCGTCTTGATGACCCCGGCGCGCGTGCCGCCGATCGCCTTCGCGTACGACTTCGCGACGTCCCACGCCTGGCCCGAGGCGTCCTGCTCGACCGCGATGATGTCCGGGATGCCGCGGCCCGCGACGAACTCGCGACGCACGGTGTGGCCGGGGGCCTTGGGCGCGACGAGGATCACGTCGACACCGGCGGGCGCCTGGATGTAGCCGAAGCGGATGTTGAACCCGTGCGCGAAGGCGAGCGTCTTGCCCGGGGTCAGCGCGGCCTCGATCGAGTCGCGGTAGATGCCGCGCTGGTGCTGGTCGGGCGCGAGAATCATGATGAGGTCGGCCCAGGCTGCGGCATCCGCCACGTTCTTGACCTCGAAGCCCTCGTCCTGCGCCTTCGCGATCGACTTCGAGCCCTCCTTGAGCGCGATGACCACCTCGACGCCGGAGTCGCGCAGATTCTGGGCGTGCGCGTGACCCTGCGAGCCGTAGCCGACGATCGCGACCTTCTTGCCCTGGATGAGGGACAGGTCGGCGTCGTCGTCGTAGAAGATCTCTGCCATGGTTGTGTGTTTCTCCTTGTGTGTGGGTCGGTCGTTGCGTCAGCCGCGCAGCACGCGCTCGGTGATGGACTTGGGTCCCCGCCCGATCGCGAGCAGGCCCGACTGGGCGAGCTCCTTGATCCCGAACGGCTCGAGCGCGCGCAGCAGGGCCTCGACCTTGCCGCGGTCGCCGGTCACCTCGACCACGATCGCGTCGGACGCGTAGTCGACCACGGAGGCGCGGAACAGGTTCACGACCTCGATGATGTTCGAGCGGTTCTGGCTGTCGGCGCGCACTTTGATCAGCATGTGGTCGCGCTGGACGGATGCCGAAGGGTCGAGCTCGACGATCTTGATGACGTTGATGAGCTTGTTCAGCTGCTTGGTGACCTGCTCCAGCGGCAGCTCCTCCACGTCGACCACCACGGTGATGCGGGACAGGCCCGGCACCTCGGTGACGCCCACGGCGAGGGACTCGATGTTGAAGCCGCGGCGGGCGAACAGGCCTGCGACGCGCGTGAGCAGGCCGGGCTTGTTCTCCACCAGCAGGCTCAGGACATGACGGGACATCTCAGTCCTCCTGATCGAAGGCCGGCGCGTGGTCGCGCGCGTACTGGACATAGCTGTTGCTGACGCCCTGTGGGACCATCGGCCACACCATCGCGTCGGCGCTCACGACGAAGTCGATCACGACAGGGCGGTCGTTGGTCTCCAGCGCCTTCTGGATCGCGGCATCCACGTCCTCCTCCTTCTCCACGCGCAGCGCGAGGCAGCCGTACGCCTCGGCCAGCGTGACGAAGTCGGGGATCCGGACGGTGTCGTGACCGGTGTTCAGGTCGGTGTTGGAGTAGCGGCCGTCGTAGAACAGCGTCTGCCACTGGCGCACCATGCCCAGCGAGGAGTTGTTGATGATGGCGACCTTGATCGGGATGCCGTTGATCGCACAGGTGGCCAGTTCCTGATTGGTCATCTGGAAGCAGCCGTCGCCGTCGATCGCCCACACCACGCGGTCGGGCTCGGCGACCTTCGCGCCCATCGCGGCCGGCACCGAATAGCCCATCGTGCCGGCGCCGCCGGAATTGAGCCACGAGTTGGGCCGCTCGTACTGGATGAACTGCGCCGCCCACATCTGGTGCTGGCCCACGCCGGCGGCGTAGACGCCCTCGGGGCCGGTGAGCTCGCCGATGCGCTGGATGACGTGCTGCGGGGAGAGCAGCCCGTCGGAGGTCGGCGCGTAGCCGAGCGGGAACTCGTCGCGCAGGCCGTCGAGGTACGACCACCAGTCCGAGATGTCCGGCTTGGTGCGCTGCACGGCCGCGCGATAGGCGCTGTCGAGGTCGACGAGCACGTCGCGCAGGTCACCCACGATCGGCACGTCTGCGGCGCGGATCTTCGAGATCTCCGCCGGGTCGATGTCCACGTGCACGATCTTCGCGTTCGGGGCGAACAGCGCCGCGTTGCCGGTCACGCGGTCGTCGAAGCGCGCGCCGAGAGCGACGATGAGGTCGGACTCCTGCAGCGCCAGCACCGCGGGGACCGTCCCGTGCATGCCCGGCATGCCCAGGTGCTGCGGGTGCGAGTCGGGGAAGGCGCCCCGGGCCATGAGCGTGGTCACCAGCGGCGCACCGGTCGCCTCGGCGAAGATGCGCAGCTCCGCGGCCGCGCGGGCGCGGATCGCGCCGCCGCCGACGTACAGCACGGGCTTGCTGGCCTCGGCGATCAGCTGCGCCGCCGCCTGGATCTGCTTGCCGTGGGCCTTGGTCACCGGGCGGTAGCCGGGCAGCTCCACCACCGGCGGCCACACGAACGGCGCCGAGTCCTGCTGCGCGTCCTTCGTGATGTCCACGAGCACCGGACCGGGGCGCCCGGTGCCGGCGATCTCGAACGCCGCGGCCAGCGCGCCGGGCACGTCCTCGGGACGCTTGACGAGCATCGAGTGCTTCGTGATCGGCATCGTGATGCCGACGATGTCGGCCTCCTGGAACGCGTCGGTGCCCATCAGGTGCGAGAACACCTGGCCGGTGATCGCCACGATCGGCACCGAGTCCATGTAGGCGTCGGCGATCGCGGTGACGAGGTTCGTCGCGCCCGGGCCGGAGGTCGCGATCGCGACGCCGATCTTGCCGGATGCCGCTGCGTACCCCTCCGCGGCGTGCCCGGCGCCCTGCTCGTGGCGCACCAGGATGTGCCGCACCGCGGAGGCATCCATGAGCGGGTCGTAGACGGGCAGGATCGCGCCGCCCGGCAGCCCGAAGACGTCGGTGACGCCCAGGAGCTCGAGCGAGCGGACGACCGCCTCGGCGCCCGTGAGCACGGGCGCTGACGCGGTGCGAGCGGGGGGCCGGGGAACGGCCGGAGCGGATTCGGCGGGCATGGCGATGATCCTCGTATCGAGAGAAGGGAAGTGTCGGAACGGCCTGCTACCCCGTGATCGCGCCCTCCGCAGCGGAGTGCACGAGCTTGGAGTACTTGGCCAGGACGCCACGGGTATAGCGCGGAGGAAGCGGCTCCCAGCCCTCGCGGCGGGAGCCCAGCTCGACGTCGTCGACGAGTAGGTCGAGGGTGCGAGCTGCGATATCGACCCGTATCAGATCACCATCGCGCACGAAGGCGATGGGACCAGCGTCCACCGCTTCGGGTGCTATGTGGCCGATGCACAGGCCGGTTGTGCCGCCGGAGAATCGACCGTCTGTCAAGAGTAGTACATCTTTCCCGAGGCCGGCGCCCTTGATGGCGGCCGTGATGGCGAGCATCTCGCGCATGCCGGGGCCGCCCTTGGGTCCCTCGTAGCGGATGACCACGACGCTGCCCGGCTCGATCGTGCCTTCCGCGACGGCATCCATCGCGGCGCGCTCGCGCTCGAACACGCGCGCCGGTCCCTCGAAGACGGCCGCGTCGAAGCCGGCGGTCTTGACGACGGCGCCCTCCGGGGCGAGCGAGCCGTGCAGGATCGTGAGCCCCCCGGTGGCGTGGATCGGGTTGTCGAACCGGCGGATGACCTCGCCGTCGACCGGGTCGGGGGCGAGGTCGCGCAGGTTCTCGGCGAGCGTCTTGCCGGTGACGGTCAGCGCGTCGCCGTGGAGGAGCCCCTCGTCGAGCATCGCCTTCATGATCACCGGGATGCCGCCGTGCCGGTCGACGTCGTTCATGACGTACTTGCCGAACGGCTTCATGTCGGCCACGTGCGGGACCCGGTCGCCGATGCGGTTGAAGTCGTGCAGGCTCAGCTCGACGCCTGCCTCGCGCGCGATGGCCAGCAGGTGCAGCACGACGTTCGTCGAGCCGCCGAGGGCCATCGCGAGGGCGACGGCGTTCTCGAACGCCTCGGGCGTGAGGATGTCGCGCGTCGTGATCCCCAGCCGCAGCAGGTTCACGACGGCCTCGCCGGAGCGGTGCGCGAACGCGTCGCGGCGGCGGTCGGCCGACGGCGGCGCGGCGGAACCGGGAAGGCTCAGTCCGAGCGCCTCGGCGACCGAGGCCATGGTGTTGGCGGTGTACATGCCGCCGCAGGCACCCTCGCCGGGGGCGAACGCGCACTCGATGCGCTTGAGATCGGCCTCCGTCATACGGCCCGCGAGGCACGCCCCGACACCCTCGAACGAGTCGATGATCGTGATGTCCTTTTCGGTGCCGTCGCTGAGCTTCACCCAGCCCGGGGCGATGGAGCCCGCGTAGAGGAAGACGCTGGACAGGTCGAGCCGCGCCGAGGCCATCAGCATCCCGGGGATCGACTTGTCGCAGCCGGCCAGCAGCACGGTGCCGTCGAGGCGCTCGGCCATGACCACCGTCTCGACCGAGTCGGCGATGACCTCGCGGCTCACGAGCGAGAAGTGCATGCCCTCGTGGCCCATCGAGATGCCGTCGGAGACGGAGACCGTGCCGAACTGCAGCGGGTAGCCGCCGCCGGCGTGCACGCCCTCCTTCGCGCCCTGCGCGAGCCGGTCGAGGCTGAGGTTGCACGGCGTGATCTCGTTCCAGCTCGACGCGATGCCGATCTGGGGCTTGTCCCAGTCCTCGTCGCCCATGCCGACGGCGCGCAGCATGCCGCGCGAGGTGGTGGCCTCGATGCCGTCGGTGACGGCGCGGCTCCGAGGCTTGATGTCGATGCTCTGGTCGGGTTGAGGCATTCCCTCAGTCTATTCCCGCGCAGCCGCGTACTCCTGCGTGACGCCGGCGTTCGCCGGCATGCCGGGGCTCCCGCCGTTTCGGCGCACTGCGCCGCGGATCGGCGCGGTAGCGTGGTGCCATGCGCGCCTACATCTTCGGCTCCGGTCTGTTCGCGACGATCACGAGCGGGATGTCGTTGCTGCGGAGCGTGCGCGGTGGAGAGCCGTTCACCTGGCGCACCGCGATGCTGCTGGCGAGCTGGGGCATCTCCCTGGCCCTCGCGATCGGCGCGATCGTCGACACGAAGCGCGCCAACGCCGGGCAGGCCGTCCCACCCGAGTCGCCGCTGGTCAGCAAGGAGCAGAAGCAGCTCCGCAAGCGGCTGCGCGGCTGAGCGCTCCGCGCGCCCGGCCGGGCGGCCGGCCGGGCGGCCGGCATCCGCCCCGCTCCGCGTGCTCGCCCGCCCGCACTCCGCCTTTCCGGCGCACGAACTTCGGAGAGTCGCGCGTACTTCGGAGGATCTCGCCCAAATCCTCCGAACTTCGCGCGATTCTCCGAACCTGGTGGGCGCCGCGGGCACGTGAACGGATGCCGCGGTACGCTGAGCCGGCCCTCAGCGGGCACGTCGGGACAGACTCAGCGGGTGAGGATGAGGGCGTCGCCCTGACCGCCTCCGCCGCACAGAGAGACGGCCGCGGTGCCGCCGCCGCGGCGGACCAGCTCGTGCACGGCGTGCACCACGAGCCGGTTGCCGGAGGCTCCGATCGGGTGGCCGATCGCGATGCCGCCGCCGTGCACATTGACCACGTCGTCGGAGAGCCCGAGCTCGGCCTGCGAGCGGGCGACCACCGCACCGAACGCCTCGTTGATCTCGATGAGGTCCAGGTCGGATGCCGCGATCCCCTGGCGCTCGCACGCCTGCGCGATCGCGCGCGCGGGCTGGGCGTGAAGTGAGTTGTCGGGGCCGGCGACCTGCCCGCACGCGCCGATCGCCGCCAGCACCTCCCAGCCGTGCTCGTCGGCGTGCGAGCGCGTCGTGAGCACCACCGCGGAGGCGCCGTCGGAGATCTGCGAGGAGTTGCCCGCGGTGATCGTGCCGCCCTCGGCGAAGGCCGGCCGCAGCCGCGCGAGCGTCTGGGGCGTCGTGTCGGGACGCACCCCCTCGTCCGCGTTCACGACGAGCGGGTCGCCCCTGCGCTGCGGCACCTCGACCGGCACGAGCTCCGCGTCGAACAGGCCCGCCGCCTGCGCCGCGGCGGCGCGCTGGTGCGAGCGGGCGGCGACGGCGTCCTGCGCCTCGCGGGTCACCTCGTAGCGCTCGTTGAGCCGCTCGGTCGAGGCGCCCATGCTCTCGTGGTCGTACGCGTCGGTGAGACCGTCGTAGGCCAGGTGGTCGAGCACCTGCACGCTGCCGTACGTCCAGCCCTCGCGCGAGCCCATCAGCAGATGCGGGGCCTGCGACATCGACTCCATGCCCGCCGCGACGACGACCGTCGCGTCGCCGACCCGCAGCATCCGGGCCGCATCGATGATCGCGGTCAGGCCGGAGAGGCACACCTTGTTCACCGACGCCGCGTGCACATTCCAGCCCAGGCCCGCCCCGATAGCGGCCTGCCGTGCGGGATTCTGGCCCGCACCGGCCGCGAGCACCTGCCCGACGATCACCGCGTCGACGGCGGATGCCGGGACACCGGCCCGCTCCAGCGCCCCGCGGATCGCGATCGCACCCAGCTGAGGTGCGCTCAGCGACGAGAGCCGACCCATCAGGCGGCCCTGCGGGGTGCGGGCGGCGGCCACCACCACGACGTCGTCGACGATCATGGCTTCAGCCTAAGAGACCGCCTCGGCGTGCCGGGAATACCTTTGCTACGAACGCGACGAGTGGCGCGGCGACCTCGCCTGCCATGTCCAAGGGGCAACCCGCGCTTGCACCACACTCATCAACACCGTACGCAGCCTCTAGAACTGCTTCCCGGTGCCCAGGAGCGCAGGGATGTCGGCAGCCGTCGGCGGCGGCCCCGGCAAGGTCGTCCTCCCCTCCGCGCGAAGTCCGTCGAGCAGGAGAACGAGGTAGCGACGCCAGACCTCGGGATGCACATTGCGACCCATCGCGTAGGCCGGCCCGAGTAGCGCGAAGACAGCAGCGATGTCCTCCGCAACTGCATCCGCACGGATGGCTCCGGCCTCGTGGGCGCGGTCGAATAGCTGCCGCACCGCCGCTACGATGCGAGGCCAGATCTCTGCCTGCGCCTCGTAGTCCCCTTTTCCGATCAACGTCTCGTAGAGCCCGCGGTCAGCCGCCTGCCGCTCCGCGACGCGCTCGAAGAACTGGACGAGTGCGGCCCAGGGATCGGAGACTTCTCGTGCCTCATGAGCATCGGTGACGATCTGCTCCGTCGCGCCTCGCAGAACTTCGGCGGCGACGGCCTGCTTGTTCGGGAAGTGGCGATAGGCGGTTCCGGTGCCGAGGCCCGCGTGACGTGCGATGTCATCGAGCGTGGCCCCGAAGCCGCGTTCAGCGAAGACCTCGCGGGCGGCTTCGACAAGCAGTTGCCGGTTCCGCACCGAGTCGCGTCGCGCTGGCCTGCGCTCGGATGTGCTCATACTGCGATCCTGTCATCCTCCTCGGTACGCAGGGCCACGTTCACCACGGTGGCGTCAAGCGCGACCATCAACTGCGCGACACCGACCGCGGCAAGCATCCACCAGCGCCGGATGCCACCGCCGGTCACCGCAGCGATAGGCGCGCTCACGAGGCTGCCCCGTGCGCGATCAAGCTCTTGGCGCAGTCCACGACCGTCTCCTCGGCCGGACGGGGCACCCAGCCGAGGACTCGCTGCGCCTTGGCTGTGCTGTGACGGTTGCGGCGTCCGAGCGAAATGGTGATCGCCCGCAACGACGGGTCGAGGATCGACGCGATCCGCACGACGACGTTCGGCAGTACGCGAGTCGAGACCTTCGCGGCCGCGTCCCCGAGCTGGTCCCCCAGGACCTTGGCGATGTCGCCCATCCAGATGAAGGGGCCGGTTCCGAGGAATCGCTGACCGGCCGCCGCAGGCTCGGTCATCGCGCGGATATGCAGGTCGACCAGATCGCGCACGTCAACGACTTCGAGACCGATCCGGGGAGCTCCGGGCATCGTCCCGCGGAGCATCCGCTGCACGATCGAAGCCGTGCCGACGTTATCGGCGGTCAGGACGGGGCCGAGCACCGCTCCGGGCAGCACAGTCGTCAGCTCTGTCCCTCCCGAACTCGCGGCCATGAAATCCCACGCCGCCCTCTCCGCGATCGTCTTGGACCGACGATATGCCGGCAGCGAGGGGCTGTCGATCGTCCACAGCGTCTCGTCCGTCACTCCCTCGGCGGTGTAGGACGTGGGGCTCGCGGCGTTCGCTGCCGAGGTCATCACGACGCGCTTGACGCCTGCTCGGCTCGCCGCTCGCAGCACCCGGAGAGTGCCGTCGCGCGCGGGCACGATCAGCGCGTCGGCATCCCGCGAGCTCTCATCGCCGAGCGGAGAGGCCATGTGAAGGACGTAGTCGATCCCGTCCATCGCGGTGTCCCAGCCCTCATCCTGCAGTAGATCGGCATGCGCGAAGCTCAGCCGATCACCGGGGTCCACCTCGGACGCCACCGCAGCACGGACCAGCGCCTCCTTGCCGGACGACCGCACGGTCGCCCGCACGTCGTAGCCGCGTTCCAGCAGCGCCACGATCGCCCACCCGCCGACGTAGCCGGTGCCGCCGGTCACCAGGACTCTTCCACTCATGCTTCTCTCTCCTCATTTGCGGAGATGTCCTCTCCGTTTAGAGAGTAGCACGAACCGGAGAGTATATCTCCGTTTGTGCTACGGCGATGATCTGCGGCCATGAGATCGAGTCGGTCCAACATGCCCAGACAGAGGCCGCCGCGCGCGCTCTGACGGGCATGTTTGGGCGCCATTCCTAGCAATTCCCCTGGCATCGGCCGATCCTGGCGCTGACGACAGAAAACGCCCAGCCAGAAGATATATCTTCTGACCAGGCGTTTCCCTGCGGTGCGCCCCCTGGGACTCGAACCCAGAACCCACTGATTAAGAGTCAGTTGCTCTGCCGATTGAGCTAGAGGCGCATCGGCTCGCGCGAGGCGAACCGAGGGTCAACATTAGCATCACGGCGCCGGTTCCGACGAATCACCCAGGTCGGCGACGCAGCGGCCCCGTATCGTAGGCACAGTGACGATGAGCCCGCCCACGCCCTCCTGGAACCCGACCGTCGACGAGGACCTGAACGCCGAGCTCGACCTGGCCCTGAGGCTCGCCGATGCCGCCGACGCGGTCTCGATGGCACGCTTCGACGCGCCCGACCTGCACATCCGCACGAAACCCGATGCGACCCACGTCACCGAGGCGGACCTGGCCACCGAGCGCGCGATCCGCGCGGTCCTGGAGGCCGAGCGGCCCGGCGACGGCGTCTTCGGCGAGGAGTACGGCGCGACCGGCAATCTCGCCCGCCAATGGATCATCGACCCGATCGACGGCACCGCCAACTACCTCAAAGGCATCCCGATGTGGACGACGCTCATCGCGCTCGCGATCGACGGCGTGCCGCGGGTGGGAGTGGCCAGCCAACCCGCGATCGGCCGGCGCTGGTGGGCGGCCACGGGCCTGGGCGCATGGACGAACACGCCCGGCGGCGCGCCCCGGCGGCTGCACGTCTCGGCGGTGGCGCGGCTCGACGAGGCGAGCGTGAGCTTCCAGAGCATCGCGCAGTGGGACGAGTCCGGTCACACCGACGCGCTCCTGCGACTCAGCCGCGCGGTGTGGCGCGACCGCGGCTATGGCGACGCATGGCCCTACTGCCTGCTCGCGGAGGGGCGCCTGGAGTTCGTCGCCGAGTTCGGCGTCCGCGAGTACGACATCGCCCCGTTCGTGCCGATCGTCACCGAGGCCGGCGGCCGATTCACATCCTTCGAGGGCGCCGACTCGATCGCGTCGGGATCGTCGCTGGCCACGAACGGCGTGCTGCACGACGCGTTCCTGGAGCTCCTGCACACCCCTGCGGAGGAGCGATGAGTCGCCGCTGCGCGCTGCTGGCCGCACTCGCGGCATCCGCCCTGCTGCTGGCCGGATGCACGTCGTCCCCCGCACCCGAGACCACCGCGACCGCCTCGTCGCCGTCGACCGCGACCGCGCAGGCGACTCCGACGCCCACAGCGTCGACGGCGGCGTCGGAGGCGGCGGTTCCCACGTGCGACGAGCTCGTGGCGCCCGAGGTCACCGAGGCCACCGCCGCGCAGGGCTGGACGGTGCGCGAGGAGCCGTTCGTCGTCGGCGGCGTCGAGATCGACCACGGGATCTCGTGCACGTGGGCGGACTACAGCAACGCGACCGGGAACCTCCTCACCTTCGCCTGGGGAAGCATCAGCGCAGCGAACGCGACGAAGGCGCAGCGCGCGCTGGAGTCGGCCGGGTGGCTGCGCGAGAAGACGGATGCCGGTGTCTACATCACCGAGGATCCGGCCACGGCGATGACGACGGATGCCGACGGCTACGGCCTCACCTACCTCTTCGGCGACGGCTGGGTCACCTTCTCGGACACGCGCCAGGGGCTCCTCCTGATCCACCGACCCGGAGCCTGACCGACCGAGCCCCTGGCGCCGGGGTCGCGCCGTGGCTAGCGTCGGAGTGCGCGGCAGCCGCGCCGGTGAGGAGGTCGGGATGGACCGGTTCGATGCGATCGTCGTCGGCGCGGGAGTGGCAGGGCTCACCGCCGCTCGGCTGCTGGCCGACGCCGGGCGCAGGGTCGTCGTCGTCGAGGCCCGCGACCGCGTCGGCGGCCGGGTCTGGACCGAGCGCGGCGACGGGCTCGTGACCGACCTCGGCGCCTCGTGGATCCACGGCATCGCCGACAGCCCCGTTCACGCGACGACCGAGGCGTTCGGCATGCGCACGGTGGAGTTCACGGTCGGCGGCTACCAGCCGGACAGCCGGCCGATCGCCTACTACGGCCCCGACGGCGTGCGGCTGACGGATGCCGAGACCCAGGCCTTCGTCGCCGACATCCACACCGTCGATGCCGCGCTGGGCGAAGTGATCGCGGCATCCGCCCCCGACGCGTCGTATCGCGACGTGACCGACGCGGCCCTCGCCCTGCAGGGGTGGGACGACGAGCGCGCGCAGCGCGTGCGCGAGTACCTGGAGCACCGCTCCGAGGAGCAGTACGGCGTGTGGATCGACGACCTGGCCGCCCACGGCCTCGACGACGACCAGGTCGACGGCGACGAGGTCGTCTTCCCGGACGGGTACGACGCGCTGCCCGCGCACCTGGCGGATGGGCTCGACGTGCGCCTCGGTCACGTCGTCTCGCACGTGCGCTGGGGCGCGGACGGGGTCGCGGTCACGACCGCGCACGGCACGTTGACGGCGGATGCCGCCGTGGTCACGGTCCCCGTCGGCGTGCTCCAGTCGGACACGTTCGCGATCGAGCCGCCCCTTCCCGAGCCGGTTTCGGGGGCTCTCGAGCGCCTGCGGATGAACGCGTTCGAGAAGGTCTTCCTGCGGTTTCCGGAGCGGTTCTGGGACGACGGCGTGTACGCGATCCGTCAGCAGGGTCCGGAGAGCCGCTGGTGGCACTCCTGGTACGACCTCACGGCGCTGCACGGCACGCCGACGCTTCTCACCTTCGCCGCGGGGCCGGCGGCGATCGCCACGCGCGAGTGGCCCGACCAGCGGGTCGTCGACGCGATCCTCGTGCAGTTGCGGCGGCTCTACGGCGACCGCGTGCCGCAGCCGACGCACGTGCACCGCACCGCCTGGCAGGACGATCCGTTCGCGCGCGGCTCGTACGCGTACATGACGGTGGGGTCGACCACCGCCGACCACGACGACCTCGCCATGCCCGTCGGTGGCGTGCTGCACCTGGCCGGTGAGGCCACGTGGACCGACGACCCGGCGACGGTGACGGCGGCACTGTGCTCGGGCCACCGCGCCGCGGTCGCCGTGCTCGGCGAGGACGTGCCGATCGACGCGGTGTGGGCCAGGGCACGACGCCCGTGACGACGTCCGGCGCGTCGCGGCTGGTGCGCACCCTGGCCGCATCGACGCCGGGGCTGCGCCGCGTGCGCCGCCCCGCGACGGCCGCGTCGCCGGCCTTCGACCTCGCCTACGCGCGCACCGGGCCGCGCACCGCGACGCCGACGGTGGTCATCCCGGGCGGACCGGGACTGGCCTCGATCCTCCCCTACCGCGCCCTCCGGCACCGCGCCGCCGCCCGCGGGCTCGACGTCATCATGGTGGAGCACCGCGGGGTGGGCCTGTCGCGAGCCGATCCAGCCGGTCGTGCGCTGCCGCCCTCGGCGATGCGGGTGACGGACGCGATCGACGACCTCGCGGCGGTGCTCGACCACGAGGGCGTCGATGCGGCGTTCGTCTCCGGCTCATCGTACGGCAGCTACGTCGCGTCGGGCTTCGGCGTGCGGCATCCGGACCGGGTCGCCGGGATGCTGCTGGACTCTGCTCTCCAGTCCGCCCATGACCTGCCGCTGGAGCGCACCCGCATCCGCGAGCTGTTCTGGGACCCCGACACCGTCGAGGCGGCCGCCGTCCGCCGACTCGTCGAGGACGGCGCCGATCAGCGGCGCCTGCTCGACGTCGTACGGGCGGCGTACGAGGTCGGCGGCCCGGCCCTGCTGCTGCCGCTTCTCACCCGACGCCTGCGCGGTCGTCGCGATGCGGTGTGGGCGGTGCTGGAGACGTATGCGAGCCGCAGCGCGTCGATCCTCCGCGTCCCCGGCGTCTACGAGTTCGACGTCGTGGGCGCCCTCGCGTTCCGCGAGCTGAACTACGGCGCCCCGCCCGACGGCGGGCCGCTCGACCCCGCGCTGACCTACGCGCCGATCGCCGACCGGTTCCCGGCCTTCGCGGGCGAGCCGTTCGACCTGCCCGCCCTCACGGCGCGCTTCCCGTGGCCGATGGTGCTGCTGGTCGGCGAACGCGACCTGCGCACGCCGCCCGCCATCGCCGAACGGGTCGCCAGCACTGCGCACGATGCGGTGCTGACGCGGATCGACAACGGGCACAGCGCGCTGGAGTCGCATCCGCTCGCTCTGATGCACACGCTCGGGCGGCTCGTCGCAGGCGAGCAGCGGCTGCTTCCGGCCGAGGGCGCCGCGATGGATCGGATGCCGCACCGCGGGCTCGTCGCGCGCTTCCCCGACATGCTCCTGGCCGGAGTCCGGCTCCGGCGCGCGCTGCGGCGCTGACCGCGGATCAGACGCGCTGGGCGTGCACGGCCTCCAGTGCCGCGGCATCCGCCGTCGTCATGCCGTCGATCTCCTCCCCGTTCCAGACGATGTCGTCGCCGAGGGCCTCCAGGAGCGCCTCGTGCTGTCCGCGTTCGAGCTTCGCGCCGTGCACGAGCGTCGCGGGCGCCCACAGCATGGCCAGATCGTCGTGCCAGCCGGCTCCGACGTCGCGCACGTGGATCAGGTCGTGCAGGGAGGTGGGCAGGTGGCTGAGCGGCTCGACGAAGCTGTCGGCCATCACGGCGAGCTTGATCTCGCGCTCGACACCGGGCTCGACGACCGCAGGAGCGGCCACGGTCGCGGTCAGTCCCGCGGACAGCTCCTCGGCGGCGAGCAGGATGACCCCGTTCGTCGTGCGCGGGTTGCACTCGATGGCGTACAGCTGCCCGTCGTGGTCGACCCAGTCGAACGACAGCTGGCCGGTGTAGCCACGGTCGAGGGCATCGACGAGTCGCTGCGTGTACTCCAGGGTCTGGGAGCTGTCGACGGCGAGGAAGGCGATGCCGGTGCTGTGGGCCCACTGCTCCGGCGCCCGATAGGTGCAGTGGGCGGTCACCTGCCCGTCCACGACGGTGCTGTACGTGCACACCATCGGCCCGTCGACGAACGGCTGCACGAGCCACGGCTGATCGGGCGTGGGGTGGACGTCGGCGACGTCGAGCTGGCCGGCGAGCGGCCCGGTGTTGGTGAGGAGGGCCACGCCGCCGCGTGAGAACGCGGCGCGCGCGAAGTACTGCGGGAAGCGCGCGACGGCGGCCGTGAGCGAGGCGTCGTCGGTGGCGACCACGGTCTCGGGCACCGGCACGTCGGCCGCGACGGCGAGCCGCTGGAAGCTGACCTTGTCGTGCAGGCGCGCAAGCGTGGCGAAGGCGCCGGTGTAGAGGCGCACGCCGCCGGGCAGGTCGGCCACGCGCGCGGACAGGTAGAAGGCCTCCTCGAAGGTCGGGAGGATCACGTCGATCTCGAAGCGGGTGACGATGTCGCTCACGTCCGCCACGAAGCGGTCGGTGTCGAACCGCGGCGAGGCGGTCGTGGCGTGGGCGGCGACGTACTTCGAGTGGTTGCCGATCGCGCCCGGATACGTGTCGCTGGCGATGACCGTGTGCCCGGTGCTGCCGAGCTTTCGGATGATGTCCAGAGCGAACGGATTGCGCGAACTCGTCACCAGCACTCGCATGGGATCCTCCCTCGGATCTGACGGCACGGCGGCCGCGGCCAGCCTATCGGCGCAGCTCACGCCATCGCGAGGGTCGGCAGTGCGATGAGCAGTTCGGATGCCGCGACCGCCGCGATCGCGAGAGCCACCAGGCGCGCCGCGCGACGCGGCCGGAACGCCACGCGCTCCGCGGTGAACCCCGCCGTCAGCACGACCATCGTCAGGAGCCCGTGCCCGGTGAGGGCCATCGCGGCCATCGCCGGGCCGCACGACAACGCGCACCAGCCGGCGTAGCGCGCGCCCGGGCGCACCTGGCTCTGCGTGCCGGCGCCCAGCTGCGGCCGCACCCCGTGGCAGCGGCGCAGGCTCCGCTCCTTCGGCGGCGTGAGCTGCCAGAACACGACGGCCAGCCACAGCGCCGCGAACGCCCAGGGTGCCGCACGGGCGTCGAGCGGGGGCGCGAGCACCGCGAGGGGAACGACGACCGCTCCCACCAGCATCCACGCCAGGAGGGCGCCGGCGAGCGTCTCGGCGACCGCGCGCGTGCGCACTCTTCCCGGGCAGCGCTGGGCCACCGCGCGGACCCGCGGCACCATGACGGGCCCCATCATGGCCACCACCATGAGCACCCACCACGTGCCGGCCACGATCACCGCGAGCAGGAGCCCGCCTCCGCCCACGGCGCCGGCGTGGTGCGACCACGGGAGCGGGGCGGCGTCGGGCGACGGTTCGGAGTCCGGCCTCGAGAGGGCGATGACGAGAAGCCAGGCCACGACGACGGCGACGACGAGCCCGCGCTCGGGATGCCGCATCCGCACGCGCGCCCACGCGACGCGTGCGCTCGTCCGCGCACCCGTCCGAGGCGTCGCGGGAGCGCTCACTGGTAGGCGATGCTGACGCTGCCGACCTCGACCGGAGCGGTCTCCTCCGTTCTGGAGCGCCCCTCGTCGAGCACCGCGCCGACGGGCTCGAAGACGACGTGCACGTCGTCGGGGTTCCACGCGCCCTCGTCCTCCAGGGTGTGGACGATGTCGGTGACGTCGAAGGCGTAGCCGAGCGGATGCCCGCCTCCGCCGGTGCCCTCGATGCCGAAGAACGAGATCAGGCCGGCCCGGCAGCTCTCGTCGGCGCGCTCGCCGAGATAGACCGCGTAGCTGATGCCCGGGTTCGCCTCGCCGGTGATGTCGTTCACTGTGAGGAACACGCGCTGTTCGCGGTCGCGACCGCGCGAGAGCAGGAAGTCGCCCGAGGGCGCGCCGACCGCCATCGGGGCGTCCACGCGCCGGCCCTGCAGTCGCACGGTACCGCGCGTGCCGACCACCTCGGGCGGAAGCTCCGGTCCCGGTGCCATCTCGAACCTCCTCACGGCCCCGCCGAGCAGCCCGTCGGGCCGCGTGACGTCCTCGTACCGGTAGCCCAACTGCGCCTCGGGGTCCACGCAGCCGTCCGCTTCGACCCGCACCGCGGCACCCGTCTCGGTCCGGAAGTCGAACGACACGTTCGCCCAGCCGGAGGGATCGGCGTCGTGTCCTCGCACCTCCCAGTATCGGTCGATATTGCAGTGGTGGAGCCAGAACACCGGATCGAGTCCGGCGGTCGCGAACCGCCACATGTTCCCGCCGACGAAGCCGTGCACGTCGTTGTGCGGAGTGCCCTCCAGTCCACCGGCGACCGCTCCCGGCTCGCGGAAGTGGTGCCAGCCCGACGCCGTCCCACCGAAGGTCGCCACCCCGCTCGTCGGTGCGCTGAACGGCTGGTCGATGACACCCCGACCGGGCACGGTCTGCACGCGGTCGAGCGCCGCGCTGCGGTCGTTCACCTCGGGCAGTCGCGTGTCGTCGTAGAGCGCGTTCGGCCGGCCGTCCCACAGCGTGGGGGAGCCGAACTCCGGCGGGAGCTTGGCGGCACCGGCATCCCGCGCGTAGTTCCAGTACGGGAGCGCCCACGTGGCGGCGACCTCGTCGGGCACCTCCTCGATCTCGGTCAGGAGCGACCGGACGGTCCGCTCGAAGTAGTGCAGGTACCACCGGTGCCACGGCAGGAAGTACCAGCAGTTGTGCTGGCACTGTCCGCGAAAGCGGTCGGGCGGCGGATCGCTCTCGCTGCCGAACCCGTGCACCGACGCCTGGTAGGCGAGGCTGCGCGAGTCGGTCGCCGGCAGCGCCTTCATCCTGCCGATCGCGAGCGCGTACGCGCGGAGGATCGGATGCCACGGCTCCCCCAACCCGTACACGTCTCGCCTCGTGATCGTGGCCATGTCGGCCCCCTCCCTGCAGCCCACATCCTGGCCTCACCCTACGAGCGCCGCGGCCGCGGCGCCAGGGCCTCGGCCGGGAGCATCGACCGACCCGGCACGAACCGACTCCCGACCCGATCCCTCGGACGCTTTCGCGCCCGTCAGCGCGCGTGCTGCCGCCACGCGGATGGCGTCTGGCCAACGCTCCGCTTGAACGCGCGGCTCAGTGCGGAGTCCGACTGATAGCCGATCTGCTCGGCGACCTGGGCCACGCTCATCGACGTGGTGCGCAGGAGGCGCGCCGCGACCTGGATGCGCCAGCGTGCGAGATACGCCATCGGCGACATGCCGACGAACTCCGTGAAGCGCTCCGCGAAGGACGATCGCGACATCGCGGTCTCGTGCGCCAGTCGCTCGAGAGTCCACGGATCGCCGTACCGACCGTGGATCAGGCGCAGGGCCGCGCCCACCTGCGGATCGCGCAGGCCCGACACCCAGGTGCGCGAGTCGGACGGCAACGACGCGATGTGGGCGCGCAGCGCCTCGAGGAACATCAGCTCCGACAGCTTGGTGAGCATCGCCTCCTGGCCCGCGTTCGGAGTGTCGCGAGCTTTGACCGCCGTGTCGAGCAGCTCGCTCATCCAGCGCCAGCTCTGCTCGGAGACCGGAACGTGCACGATCCGGGGCAGCGAGTCCAGCAGCGGATTGAACGGGCGAGTGTCGCACCCGAAGAAGCCGCAGACGAGCCGGCACCGCTCCGCTCCGCTCTCGCGATTCAGCGCCACCGGGAACGGCAGCGCGCGATCGGGCGGATGGTAGTAGAGGGCGGGGTTCGCACGAGCCCGCATGCCCGGCGCCGACGACAGCACGTTGGCGTCGCCGGCGGGATAGATGACGATCTCCCCGCCGCTCACCCGCACCGTCGGACCCTGCTCCTCGGCGGGGAAGGCCCAGCAGGCGCCCTCCAGCACGACATGGAAGGCGATGAGGTGCTCGGAGTCGGCCCGCACACGGCCCGCTATCGCCTCGGGAGGTGGGCTCTCGGTCACGAACGGCGAGCCGGCATCGATGTCGAAGAAGACGGCGCCGCTCAGCCGCACGGCCAGCAGCACGTCGGAGAGGACGTCCACGCTGCACCTCCGAGCGTCCTGCCGACGGTCACACGCGCCTCAGACGATTGGTCAAATGTTCCGGTCGCCCGGTTGTTCCGCAGCCCCCGCCGGCTCTCTAGCGTCTTGAGGGTCATCTTTCCACCGCCTCTGAAGGAGGGCAACCATGGCCATCGACACCGAAGCGGACCAGGACGCTGCCGCCGCGCTCACAGACACGTTGTCCGAGAGCGTCCGCGGCCGGATCATCGGACGAGCCGACGCGGAGTACGAGCAGGCCAGGCGCGTCTACAACGGCGCCATCGACCGGCATCCGCTCGCCGCCGTGCGGGTCGCCGACGTGGCGGACGTCATCGCGTGCGTGAACGCGGCCCGCGACCGCGGGGTGACTCTGGCGGTGCGCGGCGGAGGACACCACGGCGCCGGGTTCGGAGTGTGGGACGACGCGCTGGTGATCGACTTCGCCGGCCTGCGGTCGACCACCGTGGACCCCGTCGCGCGCACGGTGCGCGTCGACGCCGGCTGCACCTGGGGGGATGTCGACCACGCCACCGGCGCCTTCGGTCTTGCGACCCCGTCGGGGTTCGTCTCCACGACGGGCGTCGCCGGGCTCGCGCTCGGCGGCGGCTCGGGCTATCTCACCAGGCACTACGGCATGACGGTGGACAACCTGATCTCCGCCGACGTCGTACTCGCCGACGGCAGCTTCGTCACAGCGAGCGCGGACAGCCATCCGGACCTGTTCTGGGCCCTGCGCGGCGGCGGGGGCAACTTCGGCGTGGTGACCTCCTTCGTCTTCCGCTGCCACCCGGTCGGCGAGCACGGCACGATCGTCGGCGGACCGATGCTGTACGACCTGGCCGACGGGGAGGAGGTGTTCCGCTGGTACCGCGAGGTGCTGCCCACGCTGCCGGACGAGCTCAACGGCTGGATCGGAGTGCTCGAGGTGCCCTCGGCCGCCCCCTTCCCCGAGGAGCTGTGGGCGCGCAGAGTGTGCGGCATCGTGTGGTGCTACTCGGGGCCGGCCGCCGACGCCGAGCGCGTGCTGGCGCCGATCCGCGAGTTCGGCCGGCCCGTGCTGGCGGGGCTGGCGCCGATGCCGTACCCGGTGCTGCAGACCGCATTCGACGGGCTGCTTCCGGCCGGGCTGCAGTGGTACTGGAAGGCGGATGTCTACGAGGAGATCACCGATGAGGCGATCGCCGTGCACCTGCGGTACGGCCAGAGCATCCCGACGCCGCTGTCGACGATGCACCTCTACCCGATCAGCGGCGCGGCCGAGCGCGTGCCGGAGGACGCCACAGCGTTCTCCTTCCGCGGCGGCGGCTGGAGCGGCGTGATCGGTGCCATCGACCCCGATCCTGCGAACCTGCCGCGCATGACGGAGTGGGCACGTGCCTACTGGGACGAGCTTCACCCCACGTCTGTGGGCGGCGGATACGTGAACATGATGATGGACGAGGGCAATGACCGGGTGCGCGCCGCGTACCGCGGCAACTACGAGCGGCTCGCCGGCATCAAGCGCCGCTACGACCCGGACAACCTGTTCCGGCTCAACCAGAACATCCCGCCCGCCGAGCCGCACCGCTGAGCGCCGTGCGACCCCTCGATCACGAGCCGAACACCACGGTGAGACCGGCGGCCACGATGCCGAGCTGCCGTTCGAACCTGACGTCGTCCTCCCCGCGCTCGTGCCCCGCCGCGCGGGCGAGCGGCGCATCCTCGCCGATCGCGGCATCCCGCTCCGCGACCGCGTAGCGGGACGGGTCGGTGACAGCCGACTGCGCCCGTTCCTGCTCCTCGATGACGAAGCCCACGACGAACGCGGTGACCAGCTCGGCGGCGGCCACGAGGTCCGCGACCGTCACGTCGCCGATCGTCCAGCGCGCCAGCCACGGCTCCTGCGCGCGCAGCACACCGGGATCGGTCAGGCGCGTGCCGCTGAAGGTGCGGGCCCCATCGCGGTGGAGCAGGTACTCGCGACGGAGAAGGCGTGCGTAGTGGAGCATGCCGTCGCGCCAGTCCTCAGGCAGCTCCGAGAGCTCCGCATCGAGGCGCCGCTGCACCCGGCGCTGGATCTCGGTCCCCATCTCGTCGAGCAGCTCCTGCTTGCCGCGCACGTGCCAGTACAGCGCCGGCGCCTGCACGCCGAGCCGCTGGGCGACCGCCCGCACGGTCACGGCATCCGCCCCGCCCTCGTCGAGCACCTCCAGCGCAGCCTCGATGATCCGCTCGCGGGTGATCCCTTTCGCCATGCTTGACAGCTTAACAATGTTAAGGCATGCTGACGAGAGCTACTGAACTTAGTTAAGGAGAGCTCATGCGTGCCGCTGTCCTCACCGCACCGGACACGGTGCCCGTCTGCACCGAATTCCCCGAGCCCGAAGCGCTCCCCGGCCAGGAGACACTGTCTCTGGTCGCCGCCGGGCTGCACCGGGTCGTGCGCTCCATCGCGACCGGTCATCACTACGGCAGCACCGGCCGCTATCCGCTCGTGCCGGGTGTGGATGCCGTGGCCCGCCGCAGCGACGGCGTGCTGGTGTACACCGGATTCGCCCGACCGCCGTGGGGCACGATGGCCGAGCGCCTGGCGACGCCGCTCGGCATCCCGCTGCCGGCCGGCGCCGATCCCCTGGCGGTCGCGGCGGGGATGAATCCCGGCATGTCCGGGTTCCTGCCGCTGACCCGGCACCTCCAGCAGCGCGGTGCGCTCGGCACCGTCCTCGTCCTCGGCGCCACCGGGATGGCCGGCCGTGCCGCCGTGCAGCTCGCGCGGGCGCTCGGCGCCACGCGGGTGATCGCCGCCGGCCGCGATCCCGGAGCCCTGGATGCCCTGCGCGATCGGGGAGCCGAGGCGGTCTCCCTCGCCGGCTCCCCGGAGCCGTTGACCGAGGCCGTGCGCGCTGATGCACCCTCCCTCGTGCTCGACTACGTCTGGGGCCCGGTCGCCGAAGCCGCCTTCGCCGCGCTCGGCCGCCGGGGTCTCGACGAGGACGACGCCGACATCTCGTACGTGCAGATCGGCAGTCTCGCGGGGCAGGATGCCGCGATGCCCGCGAGCCTGCTGCGCAGCCGGCGCATCACGATCAGCGGCAGCGGCTCGGGATCGGCCTCGACCGAGCAGCTCCTCGCCCGGCTGCCGCAGCTCATCGCGTTCATCGCCGACGGCACCGTCGACATCCCCTACACCGCCTACCCTCTGGAGCGCATCGCCGATGCGTGGGCCCACAGCGGCCATACTCGCGCGGTCGTCGTCCCCTGAGCGCCGCGGGGTGCGCTGCATCGAAGCGGCGTGCACTACGGTGGCCGGATGGAGTCGTTGGCATCGACGCTGGCCGAGCGCGTGGTGCTCCTGGACGGCGGGCTCGCCACGCGCCTGGAGAGCCGCGGCCATGACCTCAGCGACCGGCTCTGGTCGGCGCGGCTCCTCCTCGATGACCCCGACGAGGTGCGCGCCGCGCACGCCGACTTCTTCGCCGTCGGCGCGGAGGTGGCCACCACGGCCTCCTACCAGGTCAGCGAGTCGGGCTTCGAGGCATCCGGACACACCGCCACCGAGGCGCGAGAGGCCCTGCGCCGCAGCGTCCGGCTGGCCCGCGAGGCGTCCGAGGGGTTCGCGGGACCCCGCTGGGTGGCCGCCTCGGTGGGTCCGTACGGGGCGAGCCTGGCCGACGGCTCCGAGTACCGCGGCGACGACGGCCTGAGCGTGGCCGCGCTGCGGGCATGGCACCGTCCGCGTCTGGAGGTGCTCGCCGAGGCGGGCGCCGACGTGCTGGCCTGCGAGACGATCCCGTCGCTGGCCGAGGTCGAGGCGCTCACCCTCGAACTGGCGGCCCTCGGCGTTCCCGCCTGGCTGTCGCTGACCACGGTGGCCGGACGCACGCGCCGGGCTGAGGCGGCGGCCGAGGCGTTCGCGATCGCCGCCGAGGCGCCGAACGTCATCGCGCTCGGGGCGAACTGCTGCGATCCCGCCGAGGCGAGCGCGGTGACCGCCGCCGTCGGCGGGCGCCGTCCGGTCGTCTTCTACCCCAACAGCGGCGAGCTGTGGGATGCCGCGAGCCGCCGCTGGAGCGGGGAACCGGGTGTTACCGGCAGCACCCGGGACTGGGTCGCCGCCGGCGTCAGGGCCGTCGGCGGATGCTGCCGCGTGACGCCCGCGCACGTCTGCGCGATGGCGGCCGAGCTGGCCGACGCGGCGAGCTGATCGGGTCAGCCGATGCTCCAGCCGTAACGCTCGTGCAGTGCCGCCGCCACACGGGCGAACCTCTCCCGGTCCAGCGCGCAGGCCTCTCGCCGCATGCCGTCCGCGTGCACGCTGTAGAGCTGCTCGATGTCGACCCAGGACGGCCGGCCCTGCCCGTCCCAGGGCCCCGTGCCGATGGACAGGAAGTCGCGATCGCGATCGTGCGCCTTGCTGGTCAGCCGTACCGCGAAGACCCGCTCGGCGTCCTGGCGGCCGATCACGAGCACCGGGCGATCCTTGCCCCGCCCGTCGTTCTCGTCGTAGGGCACCCACGTCCAGACGATCTCGCCGGCATCCGGGTCGCCGTCCTGCAGCGCGGGCGCGTAGGTGATGCGGAGTCCGTCGCGTCGCGGCGGGGCGACCTCGATCGTCGAAGAAGTGGTCACCCGTCCACGATAGCGAGGACGACGAAGGGGGCACCGCCCGCAGGCGGTGCCCCCTTCGATCCGTACGGATCAGTCGACGAGCGCGTAGCCCTCCTCGCCGTGCACGACGGTGTCGATGCCGGCGATCTCGTCCTCGTTGCGCACGCGGAATCCGATCGTCTTCTCGATCGCGATGCCGATGACGTAGGCCACGACGAAGGAGTACAGCAGCACCGCGACCGCGGCGATGGCCTGCATGACCAGCTGCATGGCATCCCCGCCCACGAACAGGCCCGTGCCGGTGGCGAAGAAGCCGAGGTACAGGGTTCCGATGATGCCGCCGACCATGTGGATGCCGACCACGTCGAGTGCGTCGTCATAGCCCAGTCGCCACTTCAGCTCGATCGCGAGGGCGCAGACGGCCCCGGCGATGACCCCGAGCAGCAGCGCCCAGCCCGGCGTGAGGTTGGCGCACGAAGGCGTGATCGCGACCAGGCCCGCGACGGCGCCGGATGCGGCGCCCACCGAGGTGGCCTTGCCGTCCTTGAGCTTCTCGACCACGATCCAGCCGAGGATCGCTGCGGCGGTCGCGCCCAGCGTGTTCACGACGATGAGGCCGACGCTCTGGTCCTCCGTGCCGAGCAGCCCGAAGGTGCCCTCCGCACCCGCGTTGAAGCCGAACCAGCCGAACCACAGGATCGCCGCTCCCAGCATCACCAGCGGCACGTTGTGCGGCTTGTTGATGCCCTTCTGGAAGCCGACCCGCTTGCCCAGCACCAGGGCGAGGGCCAGGGCCGCGGCGCCCGCGTTGATGTGCACCGCGGTGCCGCCGGCGTAGTCGATGACGCTGTAGTCGAGGCCGAAGGCGGTGCCGAGGTTGTAGATCCAGCCACCGGCCCCCCACACCCACGCCGCGACCGGGAAGTAGACGATCGTCGACCAGATGCCCGCGAACAGCATCCACGAGCCGAACTTGGCGCGGTCGGCGATGGCGCCGGAGATCAGCGCGACGGTGATGATGGCGAAGGTCGCCCCGAAGGTCGCGCCCACGAGAGCATCGCTGTCGGCGCCACCGAGGCCGAAGTCGGAGAACGGGTTGCCTGAGAACGTGAACGTCCACGAGGACGTCTCGTCGATGGCCGACATGTTGGCACCGAAGAGGATCCACAGGACCCCGACGAGCCCCATCGCGCCGAAGCTCATCATCATCATGCTGACGACGCTCTTGGCCTTGACGAGGCCGCCGTAGAAGAACGCCACACCGGGCGTCATGAAGAGAACGAGGGCTGTCGCTGTGACAGACCACGCAAGATTTCCGCTGTCCATGGGGCTGGTTCCTTTGCTGTCCGAGACTGGCACGCACCGGCACGCCGAGTTCGGGTCTGCGACGGGCCGGTCGGGAACAGTCTGAGTTCCCACCGTTTCGAGCTGGGTGTTCGTTGTGTTTCGCGGCGGTTACGAGGCGGCGGCCGGCGTTAACGTCCCGTTTCGGGACCGCGCCGGAGGACCTCAGGCGTGGGTCAGTGCGACCAGTCGCGAGATCGCGCGCAGGTACTTCTTGCGGTAGCCGCCGGCGAGCATGTCGTCTCCGAACACCTGATCGAGCGGGATGCCGGTGGCCCGCATCGGGATCTGCGCGTCGTAGGCGCGGTCGACGAACGCCACGAAGCGCAGCGCGGCCGACTGGTCGACCAGGGGGACGACCTCGCGCAGGCCGATGAGCGCCACCTGGTCGAGGAGCCGCAGGTAGCGCGAGGGGTGGACGGCCGCGAGATGGCCGATCAGGGCGGAGAACACGTCGTCCGACGCCACCGCCGCGCCCGCAACCGCACGCGCGTACTCGTCGTCGGCGACCACGACGGCGTGCCCGTCGATCGCCCGCTGGCGATAGTCGGTGCCGTCGATGCGGATGGTGCGGAAGCTCGCGGACATCGCGTGGATCTCGCGCAGGAAGTCCTGCGCCGCGAACCGGCCCTCCCCGAGCGCGTTGGGCGGTGTGTTGGAGGTGGCCGCCAGGCGCGTGCCGGAGGAGACGAGCTCGCCCAGGAGCCGCGTCATGACCATCGTGTCCCCCGGATCGTCGAGCTCGAACTCGTCGATGCACAACAGCTGCGACCCCTGGAACAGCGCGACGGTGTTGCGGTAGCCGAGCGCGCCGACCAGGGCCGTGTACTCGATGAACGAGCCGAAGTACTTCCGCCGCGCCGGCATCGCGTGGTAGATCGCCGCCAGCAGGTGGGTCTTGCCGACCCCGAACCCGCCGTCGAGGTAGACGCCAGGCGGCAGGTCGGGTCCGCGCTTCGCACGCCGGAACAGCCCTCCGCGCGGCGCGGGCGCTCCTCCCCCGACGAAGGCGACGAGCAGGTCCTTGGCCTCCTGCTGCGACGGGTACCGCGGGTCGGCCCGATAGGTCTCGAAGGTCGCGTGGTCGAACTGGGGCGGCGGCACGAGCGCTGCGACCATGTCGGCCCCGGAGACCTGCGGGTTCCGGTCGCACAGGTGCACGATGCTCACGAGGCCGCCTCCCCCCGCTGGGCCGCCGCGGGGCTCAGACCGTGGCGGTCCAGCCATGCGCAGATCGCCCCGCTCCACCGGTCCTGGTCGTAGTTCCACAGCTTCGTATGCCGCGCCACGCGGAACACCTCCAGCTCGACGAGGTCGGGCCGGGCCGCGAACAGCTGGTGCGAGGCATCCGAGGGGACATACCCGTCGTCGTCGCTGTGCAGGATGAGGATCGGATGCCGCAGCTCGGCCGCCCGGGCGACCATGTCGAGCCGGTCGAACGGGATCGGCACGTCCACCCCGGCCGCAGGCCCCGTCCACTCGCGCTGCAGGGCGCGCATCGCGAGCGTGGCGACGGGACGCGGGAGCCGGTTCAGCTGCGCCTGGTGGCCGAGCACGACCCGCCAGTCGGCAACCGGGGAGTCGAGCACGAGACCGGCGATGAGGTCTCGATGGGCGGAGTTCAGCGACAGCTGCAGCGCGATCGCGCCGCCCATCGACCAGCCCATGACCACGATCCGCCGCGCGCCGCGGCGGCGTGCCTCTCCGAGCGCGGCATCCACGTCCCGCCACTCGGTCGCGCCCAGTCCGTACGTGCCGGCGGGTGTGCGCACCGCCTCGCCGTCGTTGCGGTAGGACACCACGAGCGTGGTGAGACCGGCGGCGTGGAAGACCGGCACCGCGCGCAGGCACTCCGCGCGCGTGGCACCACGCCCGTGCACCTGGATCACCCACGTGTCGGTGGGCTCGGCGGCGGGGAAGACCCAGGCCGGGCAGGGGCCGACAGGCCCGCCGACGACCTCGGTCGTGAAAGGAAGGTGCAGCTGCTCGGGGACGTCGTAGTACCAGCCGCTGAAGGCCGCGTCGGGGGCGATGCGCGCCCCGCGCGCGACGTGGGTGAGGAGTTTTCGAGTCACCGTGTCGCCGTTGGTCGACAACACGGTGCCGAGCTTGACGTAACCGGCGTCGCCGGCCGTGAACAGCCCGTACCGCCCGGGCAGGACCGTGTCGTCGGTGCGGCGGAGCGTGATCGTCTGGGCCGACGTGTCGATGCCCACGACCGCGGTGTCCGGCACGCGGTCGCCCGGAGTGACCACGCGCCTGGCCATCGACAGCGACACGACGCCGAGGAGTCCGAGCACCCCGGTGAGCGCCGAGGCCAGCGCGACGATGAGGGAACGCAGCACCACGACCATGGTGCGAGATGGCGCCGAGGGCACGGCGCGCCTGGATGCCTTCATCGTGCGCTCACTCTAGTCTGTCGCCGTGGACGCCCCCTGCCAGCCGGCCTTTCCCGCCGTCGCCGAGTCGCTGCGGGCGATGACCTTCCGCCCCGACCTCACCGTCCGCGAGATCCCCGCGCCGGGGAGCCTCGCCCCCGACGCGTTCGCCCTGGCCGGCGATGTGCGGCCCGCGGTCGATGGCGTCGACTCCGAGTACGGCACCGGGCGGCTGATCCTGCTGCACGACGACGACGAGCCCGACCCGTGGAACGGCGCGTGGCGCATCGTCTGCTTCGCCCAGGCCCCGCTGGAGCCCGAGATCGGCACCGATCCGCTGCTGGCCGGGGTCGCCTGGTCATGGCTCGTCGACGCGCTCGAGGCGCGCGGCGCGCGCTTCCACTCCGTCTCGGGCACCGCGACCAAGACCCTCTCGAAGGGCTTCGGGTCTCTGGCCGACGAGCCCGACGGCGCGCAGATCGAGCTGCGCGCGTCGTGGTCGCCGGAGGGCGAGCTGACCGCGCACGTGCAGGCCTGGGCCGAGCTCGTGTGCATGCTCGCCGGCCTTCCCCCGGGCTCGGAGGGCATCGCGGTCTTCGGAGCGCACAGGATGGCCCGTGGCTGAGTACGACACGATCACCGATCCTGAGGCGTTCGGCGACGCGGTCGCGCGCCTCGCCGGCGGCACCGGGCCGGCCGCCGTCGATGTCGAGCGCGCCTCCGGGTTCCGCTACTCGCAGCGGGCCTACCTCATCCAGGTCTTCCGGCGGGATGCCGGGGTGTTCCTGTTCGATCCCGTCGCGATCCCGTCCTTCGCACCGCTCCAGGACGCGATCGGCGACGTCGAGTGGGTGCTGCATGCCGCCAGCCAGGATCTGCCGTCGCTGCGCGAGGCGGGTCTCGAGCCGCGCACGCTGTTCGACACCGAGCTCGCCTCGCGGCTGCTGGGCCACGCCCGCGTGGGCCTGGGCGCGGTCGTGGAGGACACCCTCGGCATCCCGCTCGCGAAGGCGCACTCGGCCGCGGACTGGTCGACCAGACCCCTGCCGCACGCGTGGCTGGAGTACGCGGCCCTGGACGTGCTGCATCTGGTCGACGTGCGCGACGTGCTCGAGGCGGAACTGATCGAGCAGGACAAGCTCGAGCTCGCCGCAGAGGAGTTCCGCGCGGTCCTGCAGCGCCCGGTCAAGCCTCCGCTTCAGGAGCCCTGGCGCCGCCTCAGCGGCCTGCACACCGTGCGCGGGCGGCGCGCGCTCGCCGTGGCCCGTGCGCTGTGGACGGCGCGCGAGGAGTACGCCCGGGCGCAGGACGTGGCGCCGGGGCGCCTCGTGCCCGATCGCGCCCTGGTCGCGGCCGTGCGCGCCGATCCGGCGTCGAAGCACGAGCTGGCCTCGGTCAAGGAGTTCACCGGCCGCGCCAGCCGCAGCCAGCTCGAGCGGTGGTGGGCGGCGATCGAGGCGGGGCGGGCAGACCCCGCCCTGCCCGCCGAGCGCGTGCGCGGGGACAGCCTGCCGCCCCCGCGGGCGTGGGCCGACCGCAACCCCGAGGCCGACGCGAGACTCAAGGCCGCCAAACCCCTCATCGAGCAGCGCGCGGAGGACCTGCGCATGCCCCTGGAGAACCTGCTCACGCCCGACACGCTGCGCCGGGTCGCCTGGTCTCCTCCGGCGGTCGTGGATGCGGCATCCGTCGGCGAGGCGCTCGCGGGCCACGGCGCGCGGCCCTGGCAGATCGCACAGACCGCACAACTGATCGCCGATGCCTTTGTCTCATCCGCACAAGCCGATTCCGAGGGCCCGGAAGGCCCTTCGTAGGTTCGACCCAACCGATTTCGGGGCCTTCGGCGCCGACCTAGGCTGGAGGCATCCCCAACCCAGGAGGCAGTGTGGCCGAGATCTCGGACGTCTTCTTCGTCGACGGCATGCGCACCCCGTTCGGGCGCGCCGGCGAGAAGGGCATGTACTGGCGCACGCGCGCGGACGACCTGGTCGTAAAGGCGATCCTCGGCGTGATGGAGCGCAACCGCGCGGTGCCCGCCGACCGCATCGACGACGTCGCGATCGCCGCGACGACGCAGCAGGGCGACCAGGGCCTCACCCTCGGCCGCACCGCGGCGATCCTCGCCGGACTCCCCCGGTCGGTGCCCGGCTTCGCGATCGATCGGATGTGCGCAGGGGCGATGACCAGTGTCGCCACGATGGCGGGCTCGATCGGCTTCGGCATGTACGACCTCGCCCTCGCCGGGGGCGTCGAGCACATGGGACGCCACCCGCTCGGCGGAAGCGGCGCCGACCCCAACCCGCGCTTCCTCACCGAGCGGCTCGTCAGCGCCGACGCGCTGAACATGGGCGTGACCGCCGAGCGGCTGCACGACCGGTTCCCGCAGCTGACCCGCGAGCGCGCGGACCGTTTCGGCATGCGGAGCCAGCACAAGGCCGAGGCCGCCTACCGCGAGGGCCGCTTCCAGCCCGACCTGGTGCCGGTGGCGATCACCGACGCCGACGGGGCGTGGGGGCTCGCCACCGAGGACGAGGGCCGCCGCCCGGAGACCACGATGGAGGGCCTCGCGCAGTTGAAGACGCCGTTCCGTCCGCACGGCCGCGTGACCGCGGGCACCTCGTCGCCGCTGACCGACGGGGCGACCGTGAGCCTCCTCGCCGGAGCCCAGGCCGTCAAGGAGCTCGGCCTTGCGCCCAAGATGCGCCTCGTCTCGTACGCGTTCGCCGGCGTGCAGCCCGAGGTGATGGGGATCGGCCCGATCCCGTCGACCGAGAAAGCGCTCGCCAAGGCGGGACTGACCATCGGCGACATCGGGCTGTTCGAGCTCAACGAGGCCTTCGCGGTGCAGGTGCTGTCGTTCCTCGACCACTACGGCATCGCCGATGACGATCCCCGCGTCAATCCGTGGGGCGGAGCGATCGCGCTCGGCCACCCGCTCGCGGCATCCGGGGTACGCCTCATGATCCAGCTGGCCGCGCAGTTCGTCGAGCACCCCGAGGTGCGCTACGGACTGACGGCGATGTGCGTCGGGCTCGGCCAGGGCGGCTCGATGATCTGGGAGAACCCGCACTACACCGGAAAGCGGAGGAAGTGACATGGCGCACGACGACATCGACTTCTCCCCCCTCGCCGCGATCGCCGAGGGCGAGGTCGTCACGCACTCCCGCGTGCGCGATGTGCGCCTCCCCTCGGGGCGCGTGCTCGCGCTCGTCACCCTCGACAACGGACGGGACCACACCCGGCCCAACACGCTCGGTCCCGCGACGCTGTTCGAGCTGCGCGACCGGCTCGACGAGCTGCGGGCGCGTGTCGCAGCCGGAGAGATCCACGCCGTCGGCATCACCGGCAAGCGGTACATCCTCGCCGCCGGGGCCGACCTGAGCGACATCACGAAGGTGCGCTCTCGCGACGATGCGCGACTCCTCGGCCGGCTCGGGCACCGCGTGCTCGGTGCGCTGTCCGAGCTCGGCGTCCCCTCGTTCGCCTTCGTGAACGGCCTCGCCCTCGGCGGTGGCCTGGAGATCGCACTGAACTCCACCTACCGCACGGTGGACGCTTCGGCGGCCGCCCTCGCCCTGCCCGAGGTCTTCCTCGGGATCATCCCCGGCTGGGGCGGGGCGTACCTGCTCCCGAACCTCATCGGCATCGAGAAGGCGCTGGAGGTCGTGATCTCGAACCCGCTGAAGCAGAACCGGATGCTAAAGCCCCAGCAGGCGTTCGACCTCGGCATCGTGGACGCGATCTTCCCGGCATCCGCCTTCCTGGAGGACTCGCTGCGCTGGGCCGACGGCGTGCTCACCGGCACCGTCAAGGTCGACCGCAAGCATGCGCCGGGCAAGCTGGAACGGCTCACGAAGTGGCCCATCGCGATCAGGATGGCCCGCAGCATGCTCGAGTCGAAGATCGGCACCGTGCCGCGTTCGCCGTATGTCGCGCTCGACCTCCTCGACAGGGCGCGCACGGGCACCAAGTCCGAGGGCTTCGCGCGCGAGGACGAGGCGCTGGCCGACCTCGTCGTGGGAGACCAGTTCGCGGCATCCATGTACGCGTTCGATCTCGTGCAGAAGCGCGCCAAGCGACCGGTCGGCGCCCCCGACAAAGCGCTCGCCCGGCCCGTCACGAAGGTGGGCGTCATCGGCGCGGGGCTCATGGCGAGCCAGTTCGCACTGCTGTTCCTGCGCAAGCTCCAGGTGCCGGTGCTCATCACCGACCTCGACCAGGCGCGCGTCGACAAGGGACTCGCGTACATCCGCGACGAGATCGCCACGCTCGAGGCCAAGGGGCGTCTGGACGGCGACACCGCCAACAAGCTGCGCGCGCTGGTGACCGGCACGACCGACAAGAGCCTCTACGCGGACTGCGACTTCGTCATCGAGGCGGTCTTCGAGGAGGTCGGCGTCAAGCAGGCCGTATTCGCCGAGATCGAGCAGCTCGTGGCCCCCGATGCGATCCTCGCGACCAACACGTCGTCGCTGTCGGTGGAGGAGATCGGGGCGAAGCTCGCCCACCCCGAGCGCCTCGTCGGCTTCCACTTCTTCAATCCCGTGGCGGTCATGCCGCTCGTCGAGATCGTGAAGACCCCGGTGGCGACGGATGCCGCGCTGTCGACCGCGTTCGTCGTCGCGCGCGGCCTCGGCAAGAACGCCGTACTCACCGCGGATGCACCGGGCTTCGTGGTCAACCGCCTGCTCGCCAAGGTCATGGGCGAGGCGGCGCGCGCCGTGTACGAGGGCACGCCCGTCGCCGACGTCGAGCGGGCGTTCGCGCCGCTCGGGCTGCCGATGGGGCCGTTCCAGCTCATCGACCTCGTCGGCTGGAAGGTCGCCGCGCACGTGCAGGACACCATGGCGGGTGCGTTCCCCGACCGGTTCTACGCGAACGCGAACCTCCACGAGCTGGCGGAGCTTCCGGCCGTCGTAGAGAAGGACAAGACGGGCCGCGTGACCGGGTTTACCAAGGCGGCGGAGAAGGTGCTGAAGGGCGCCGTCGGCGATGCGCCCGTCGCCGACGACGAGATCCTGCGCCGCGTCCAGGACGGGCTCGCCCAGGAGATCAGGCTCATGCTCGACGAGGGCGTCGTGCCCGAGGTGGAGGACATCGACCTGTGCCTCATCCTCGGCGCGGGCTGGCCGTTCATCGACGGCGGCGCCTCGCCCTACCTCGACCGCGAGGGCGCGTCCGAGCGCGTGTTCGGCGACACGTTCCACCACCCGCCGATCCGCGGCATCGGGGCCTGACCCCGCCCGCGCAGCGCTCGGCCCCCGGCATCCAGCCCCTCGCTCCCTCCCACCCGGCGGGGTTGACGGGCGACGTCGTGCTAGATTCTGAACATGTTCAGTTATGAACGTATGCCGGAGACCAAGAGCGAGCGGACCAGGGCGCTGCTGCGCAGCATCGCGCTGCGCTCGTTCCGCGAGCACGGCTACGACGCCACCACGATCCGACGGATCGCGCAGGAGGCGGGGGTGTCGGTCGGCACGACCCACTACCACTTCCCCTCCAAGAACCACCTCGTGCAGGAGCTCTATCTCGACGTGCAGGAGGCGCATCGCGCTGCAGCCGTCCCCGCGCTCGCGGCCGAGACCGACCTGGTCGCGCGGCTCGGGGTCGTCTACCGCACCGGGCTCGACCAGCTCTCGCCCTTCCACGCGCACGCCGCCGAGTTCCTCTCCGCGGCGGTGTCGCCCCGCTCGCCACTGAACCCGCTGTCGGAGGAATCGGCGCCCGCCCTCCGCATCGTCGAGGAGCTGTTCCGCGAGGCGGTCGACGGCGCGGATCATCGCCTCCCCGCCGACCTCGCCCATTCGCTCCCCCGCGCGCTGGTGCTGGGGCACCTGCTCCTCGCCCTGTTCTGGGTCTACGACTCCTCGCCCGGGCAGCGCCGCACTCGGAGCGTCCTCGACCGCGGCCTGGGGCTCCTCCGCACCGCCCTGCCACTCACTCGGATGCCGCTCGTCCGCCGCCCGCTGCGCGAGTTCCTGGACCTCGTCGCCGAGGTGCGATCGTGAGCGCGGGATCGGTGATCCCGGCATCCGCCCCCACCGCGGGCAAGCCGATGGCGGCCACGTGGGCCGATGTCGTCCACGGCGGCTCCGTCTCCTGGCTGACGTTCGTCACGCTGGTTGAGGCTCTGCTTCTCGGGAGCTTCATCGTCGCGGCGATCATGGATCCGGACACGAGCCTCTTGAATCTCGCGATGATCCCGGTCAGCCTCATCATCGGCATCGCGCTCGGCGGCGGCGTAGCAGTGGTAGCGATGGTCGTGGCGATGCCGTTCGCATGGCTCATCGCCCGGGCCCTCGCGCACGAGCGGCGCATCCGCGTCCACGTAATGGCGTACGCGGCGCTGGGCGTCGTCGCAGGCCTCGCCGTCGTCGGCGTGAATGCGCTCGTCTTCGACGCCTCCTCGAGCTGGGAAACCCCGCTGCCGTTCCTGGCGACGGCGCTCGCCGCGGTATCCGCCGTCTTCGGCTGGTGGCGTGCATCGCGCACCGCCCGCTGGGCGCTGCGCGCGACATCCTGAAGCTCCGCGCTTCACCTGTCACGAATGGTCGCGGCGGGCCACGGAGGCGACACAACGCACCAGGTTTGAGTTCGGCCGGGCGGCTCACTTGGCGCATATGGTCGCCGCTCGCGACGCCTGCGACACAACGCGCCAGGTTCAGCACCGGGAACCGCGGCTCACCTGGCGCATATGGTCGCGGCACGCGGCAGAAGCGGCACTATGGGCCAGGTTTGCGCTCCCGGGCCGGGCTTACACGCGCCCGCCGCGCGCACCCTCCGGTCAGCCGTCGGCGCGGCCGGTGGCGCCGCGCTCGCCCAGCGGGGCCGCATCGGCGGCCCAGATCGCACCGGCGTCGGCCTCGGGCTTCGCGACCGGCACCCTGGTGCCGAGCACCTGGGCCACGACGTCGTGGGCGATGCGGGATGCCGTGAGCCCGGCATCCGCCAGGATCTGCTCGCGGCTGCCGTGGTCGATGAACGCGTCCGGCAGCCCCAGCTCGTCGACGGCCGTGTCGACGCCGGCCTCACGGAGCACCTGACGCACCCGCGTGCCGATGCCGCCGACGCGGATGCCGTCCTCGATCGTGATGACGAGGCGGTGGGATGCCGCGAGCTCCACGATCGACGGCTGCACCGGCACGACCCACCGCGGGTCGACGACGGTCGAGCCGATCCCCTGCGCGCGCAGGCGATCGCCCACCTCGACCGCGACGGCGGCCATCGGGCCGATGCCGATCAGCAGCACATCCTCCGACTCGCCGCGAGCGAGGACGTCCACGCCGTCGGCCAGCCGCTCGACCGCGGGGAGGTCTGCGCCCACCGCGCCCCTCGGGAAGCGCACCACGGTGGGGGCGTCGCCGACCTCCAGCGCCTCGGCGAACTCCTCGCGCAGGCGCGCGGCATCCCGCGGCACGGCGATGCGGATGTTCGGCACCAGCTGCAGCATTGCGAGGTCCCACACGCCGTGGTGGCTCGGCCCGTCCGGGCCGGTGACTCCGGCGCGGTCGAGCACGAACGTGACGCCGGCCCGGTGCAGGGCGACGTCCATGAGCACCTGATCGAAGGCACGGTTCATGAACGTCGCGTAGATCGCGACGACCGGATGCAGTCCGCCGAAGGCCATGCCGGCGGCGGATGCCACGGCGTGCTGCTCCGCGATGCCGACGTCGTACACGCGATCGGGGAAGCGCTCCGCGAACGGCTGCAGACCGGTGGGGCGCAGCATAGCCGCGGTCACCGCGATGACGTCCTCGCGGGCCTCGCCCGCGCGGACGAGCTCCCGCGCGAACACGTCGGTCCACGCCTCGGCCGATTCCCCGCCCAGCGGCGCACCGGTGATCGGGTCGATCCGGCCGACCGCGTGGAACTGGTCGGCCTCGTCGTTGCGGGCCGGGTCGTAGCCCCGGCCTTTCTCGGTGATCGCGTGCACGATGACGGGCGCGCCGTACTCCTTCGCGAGCTCCAGCGTCTCCAGGAGCACCGACAGGTCGTGCCCGTCGACCGGACCGAGGTACTTGATGTCGAGGTTCGAGTACAGCGCGGCATTGTTGGTGAAGCGGGACAGGAACCCGTGCGTGCCGCCACGGACGCCGCGGTAGACCGCGCGTCCGGGGGCGCCGAGGCGGCCGAACAGCTCGTCGGAGCCGCGGCGGAGCGAGCGGTACGAGTCCGCCGTGCGCACCCGGTTGAGGTAGCGGGCCATGCCGCCGATCGTCGGCGCGTACGAGCGGCCGTTGTCGTTGACGACGATCACGAGGTTGCGGTCGTTGTCGTCGGAGATGTTGTTGAGCGCCTCCCACGTCATGCCGCCGGTCAGCGCGCCGTCACCCACGACGGCGACGACATGCCGGTCGTGGCGGCCGGTGCGGATGAGCGCACGCGAGATGCCGTCGGCCCAGCTCAGGGAGCTGGACGCGTGCGAGGACTCCACGACGTCGTGCACGCTCTCGCCCCGCTGCGGGTAGCCTGCGAGCCCGCCGCGCGCCCGCAGGCCGGAGAAGTCCTGCCGGCCGGTGAGCATCTTGTGGACGTAGGACTGGTGACCCGTATCGAAGACGATGGGGTCGTTCGGCGAATCGAAGACGCGGTGGATCGCAAGGGTGAGCTCGACCACGCCCAAATTCGGGCCGAGGTGGCCGCCGCTTCTGGCCACGTTCTGCACCAGGAAGTCGCGGATCTCCTGAGCAAGCTCGCGCAGCTGATCGATCGTCAGGTCGTCGAGGTCACGGGGCCCGGCGATCTCAGGCAGCAGCGGCATCGGACTCCCTTCGCGCGACGGTGCGGGGCCAGTCTAGTCCGGCGGTCCAGGAGGACCGCGGCGCGGGACCGGCCGACACCGACGCCGCCTCAGACGAGCGAGCGCAGCACGTACTGGAGGATGCCGCCGTTGCGGTAGTAGTCGGCCTCACCGGGGGTGTCGATGCGCACGACCGCATCGAACTCGACGGTCTCCTTGCCGGGCGCGGAGAACTCGCTGGGAGCCGCGGTGACGTGCACGGTCTTCGGCGTGACACCGTCGTTGAGCTGCTCGAGCCCGGTGATCGAGACGACCTCGGTGCCGTCCAGCCCCAACGACTGCCAGCTCTGACCTGCCGGGAACTGCAGCGGCACGACGCCCATGCCGATGAGGTTGGAGCGGTGGATGCGCTCGAAGCTCTCGGTGATGACGGCCTTCACGCCCAGCAGGCTCGTGCCCTTCGCCGCCCAGTCGCGCGACGAGCCCGAACCGTACTCCTTGCCGCCGAAGACGACGAGCGGCGTGCCCTGTGCCTGGTAGTTCTGGCACGCGTCGTAGATGTACGCCTGCGGTCCGCCCGGTCGGGTGAAGTCGCGCGTGTAGCCGCCCTCGACGATCGCGCCGTCGTTGACGGCGCTCACCAGGAGGTTCTTCAGGCGGATGTTCGCGAACGTGCCGCGGATCATCACCTCGTGGTTGCCGCGACGAGAACCGTAGGAGTTGAAGTCCTTCTGCGCCACGCCGTGTTCGGTGAGGTACTGCGCGGCGGGCGTGCCGGCCTTGATGTTGCCCGCCGGGCTGATGTGGTCGGTCGTGACGGAGTCGCCGAGGGTCGCCATGACCCGGGCGCCGTGGATGTCGCTCACCGGGGTGAGCTCCATCGTCATGCCGTCGAAGTACGGCGCCTTGCGCACGTACGTCGACTCGTCGTTCCACTCGAAGATCGGGCCGGTGGGCGTGGGGAGGTTGCGCCAGCGGTCGTCGCCGTCGAAGACGGTGGCGTACTGCTTGATGAACTGCTCGCGCGAGATCGACGCGTCGATGATCTCCTGCACCTCGTCGGGGGCGGGCCAGATGTCCTTGAGGAACACGTCCTCGCCGGAGGCGTCCTTGCCGAGCGGATCGGTCTCGAAGTCGAAGTTCATGGAGCCTGCGAGCGCGTAGGCCACCACCAGCGGCGGCGAGGCGAGGTAGTTCATCTTCACGTCGGGGCTGATCCGGCCCTCGAAGTTGCGGTTGCCGGAGAGCACCGCCGTGACGGCCAGGTCGTTCTCGTTGATGGCCGTCGAGACCTCGTCGATGAGCGGGCCGGAGTTGCCGATGCAGATCGTGCAGCCGTAGCCGACCGTGAAGAAGCCGACGCCCTCCAGCGCCTTGTCGAGGCCCGACTTCTCGTAGTAGTCGGTGACGACCTTCGATCCCGGGCCGAGCGTCGTCTTGACCCAGGGCTTGCGCTTGAGCCCCCGATCGAGCGCCTTCTTGGCGAGCAGGCCCGCGGCGATCATGACCGACGGGTTCGACGTGTTCGTGCACGAGGTGATCGCGGCCAGCGTCACCGCGCCATTGTCGAGCGTGTACTCCTGGCCGTCGGGCGTGGTCACCGGCACCGGTGTCGACCACGCGGCGCGGCTGCCGCTGTTGATGTGCACGGGCCGCGTCGTCGGCTCCTCCTCGCCGGGGACCTGACCGGGATCGGATGCCGGGAAGGAGTGCTTGCCCTCCAGATCGACGATGTCCTGGGTCGTCGAGGCTGTCGCATAGTTCAGGATGTCCCTGCCGAACTGCGCCTTGGCCTCGGAGAGCAGGATGCGGTCCTGCGGACGCTTGGGCCCGGCGATCGAGGGCACCACGGTGCCGAGGTCGAGCTCCATGTACTCGCTGTAGACCGGCTCGTGGGCGGGGTCGTGCCAGAGCGACTGCTCCTTCGCGTACGCCTCGACGAGGGCGAGCGTCTGGTCGTCTCGGCCGGTGAGGCGCAGGTACTCGATCGTGACCTCGTCGATCGGGAACATCGCCGCCGTGGAGCCGAACTCCGGGCTCATGTTGCCGATCGTGGCGCGGTTGGCCAGCGGCACCGAGGCGACCCCGGCGCCGTAGAACTCGACGAACTTGCCCACCACGCCGTGCTTGCGGAGCATGTCGGTGATCGTGAGCACGACGTCGGTCGCGGTGACGCCCGCCGGGATGGAGCCGGTCAGCTTGAAGCCGACGACCCGCGGGATGAGCATCGAGACGGGCTGGCCGAGCATGGCCGCCTCGGCCTCGATGCCGCCGACGCCCCAGCCGAGCACGCCGAGGCCGTTGACCATCGTCGTGTGCGAGTCGGTGCCGACGCAGGTGTCGGGATAGGCCTGCAGCACGCCCGCGTTGGCCCGGTCGTAGACGACCTTGGCGAGGTGCTCGATGTTGACCTGGTGCACGATGCCGGTACCCGGCGGGACGACCTTGAAGTCGTCGAAGGCGGTCTGGCCCCAGCGCAGGAACTGGTAGCGCTCGCCGTTGCGCTCGTACTCGATCTCCACGTTGCGCTCGAGCGCGTTGGGCGTGCCGAACAGATCGGCGATGACGGAGTGGTCGATGACCATCTCGGCCGGTGAGAGCGGGTTGATCCGACTCGGGTCGCCGCCGAGGGCCGTCACCGCCTCACGCATCGTCGCGAGGTCGACGATGCAGGGGACGCCGGTGAAGTCCTGCATCACGACGCGGGCCGGGGTGAACTGGATCTCGGTGTCCGGCTCGGCATCGGGGTCCCACGATCCGAGCGCCTGGATCTGCGCCTTGGTGACGTTGGCGCCGTCCTCGGTGCGCAGCAGGTTCTCCAGCAGCACCTTGAGGCTGAAGGGAAGCTTGCGGTAGCCCTCGACCGCGTCGAGCCGGAAGATCTCGTAGTCGGTGCCGCCGACCGTCAGGGTGCTCTTTGCTCCGAAGCTGTCAACAGTGGACACGTCTGGTCTCCTTCGTCGGCGGGTACAGGCCCCGGGCCTGTGGGTCCCATCTTCCCCGCCTCCGGCGCGCACGGCTAGTGAGGCGGCCCTTACCGCGGGGATGCGATATTTATCTTGATGTCAAGATAAATCTATCACTCCGGGCGTCCCTGCTCAGCGGGACGACGAGGCGGGTGGAGCGATCGCACCGCGAGCCACGTGACCGCCAGCAGCGGCGCGAACAGCGGCAGCCCCATGACCAGCTTGAGGGTGCCGAGAGTGATGACGTCGCCGGCGAGATACAGCGGCAATTGCACGCCGAGGCGCGTGTAGAACAACGCGGCCCACGCGATCGCCAGCCAGAAGTACACGCGGCGCTTGCGCGCATCCGTCCGCCATGACGTGCCCTCGTTCAGGAGAAAGCCCGCGGCGAGGCCGATCAGCGACCACCCGACCAGGGCCGAGACGAGAAAGGCCGTGCCGTAGACCGCGTTCGTGATCAGGCCGGGGACGAAGTTGTCCTCGCCGCGACCGGTCCACAGGGCCAGACCCGCGGCCGCTGCCGTGGCCACGAGGCCGCCGAGCGCCGAGCCGACCGGCGAGCGCTGCAGCATTCGGACCACGGTGAACACGGCCGCAGCGCCCACCGAGACCAGCAGCGAAAGCACGAGGTCGCCGGTGGACATGAACAGGAGCAGGAACGCCAGGCTCGGCAGGACGGCTTCCAGGATGCCGCGCCAGCCGCCCATCGCGGCCCACACGACGTGGCCGGTGGTGGTGCTCTCGGCCGGGTCGATGCCCGCGCGACGTGCGGCGCCTCCGAGCGCCTGGCCCACCAGCTCCGAGGCGCTCGGAGGCGGTGGCTCCTCGGAAGGCCTGTCCGACGGCTCCGGGGGCTGCGGAGGGATGCTCACGCGGCGCCGGGGGTCGCCGGCATCGTGAGGGGGATGAGGTCGCGCGGCGGCATCGGCGCGCCTCCGCGCACGACCACGATCGAGCGGAACAGCTCCTCGATCTGGGCAGCAGCGTCCTCGTCGTCCACCGCGGCGCCGCTGATCACGCCGCGCAGGAACCAGCGCGGCCCGTCCACGCCCACGAACCGGGCCAGGCGAACGCCGGCGGCGCCGTCGGGACCGGCCACCGGGATCTCCGCGCGCAGTTCGAGGCCGAGCGCGCCCTCCCGCTCGGAGACCCGGCCGCCCTGCTGCAGCACCTGCTGCTGCAGCTGCTCGCGCGTCTCGTGCCACAGTCCGCTGGAGCGGGGCGCCGCAAAGGGCTGCACCTGCAGCGTGGAGCCGGCGAAGTCGAGACCGACCGCGACGATGCGCTTGGTCTGCTCCTCGACCTCCAGCCGCAGGTTCAGTCCGTCGCGCGGCAGCACCTTGATGCCGCCGAGGTCGATGTAGGGACGGACCGCGTTGGCCTCGGTCTCGTCGAACGGGCCGTTGGCGGCGCGATCGGCCGGGCCCGCCTTCTCGGTGTTCGCGTCGTTCATGAGGGACTCCCTGTCTGCTGGTAGCCGGTCGAGCCGAAGCCGCCCTCGCCGCGCACGCTGTCGGGCAGCTCGGCGACGGGGACGAAGCGCGCTCGCACGACGGGCATGACGATCAGCTGCGCGATGCGGTCCCCCGCCACGACGTCGTATGCGGCATCCGGATCGGTGTTCAGGAGCGTGACCTTGATCTCGCCGCGGTAGCCCGCGTCGACCGTGCCGGGCGCGTTCACGACGGTGATGCCGTGGCGGGCGGCCAGGCCGCTGCGCGGCACCACGAAGGCCGCGTAGCCCTCGGGGAGGGCGATGCGCACACCGGTGCCCACCAGCGCCCGCCGTCCCGGCTCCAATCGCAGCGACTCGGTCGCCACGAGATCCGCCCCCGCGTCACCCGGATGGGCGTAGCCGGGGATCGCGGGCGCGATAATGGGAACGTCCACGGATTCGGTCACTCCACGAGGGTAATGCACGCGCACATCGCCAGCACCAGCGGTTCAGCGGTCTATCGAGAGCGCCTGAGCCCGTCGCTGTGGCTGCTGGTGAGCGCCGCGGTGTGCGCGCCGATGGTCGCACTCGTCTTCACTCCGTTCGACTCCACCGTGGCACTGATCGCCGGTGCGGCCACCGGGGCGGCCGTCGTGGCCGCGCTCATGTCGCTCTCCCCGGTGGTCGAGATCGCCGACGACTGGCTGCGCGTGGGCCGCGCCCGGATCGAGCTGCGTTATCTCGGCGACGCCGAGGCCCTCGTCGGCCAGGAGGCCCGGCTCGCGCGCGGACCGGGCCTGGGCCGCTACAGCTGGCATCTGATCCGCGGCGGAATCGACGGCATCGTGCGCGTGCCGGTCCAGGATGCCGACGACCCGGTCACGATGTGGGTGTTCTCCTCCAGGACGCCCGACCGCGTGGCTGCGGCGCTGCGCCGGGCGCGCTCGACGAGCTGAGCGCCGGCGCACGACCGGCGCGGATCACACCACCGCGCTCCCGATCAGGCCGCGCACTCCGTGCACACCGCGCCCACCGGCGTCTCGTGGTCGATCTGGGTGCGGTGCTTCACGAGGAAGCACTCGATGCAGGTGAACTCGTCCTCCTGCGGCGGCAGCACGACCACGTCCAGCTCGAGGTCGGAGAGATCGGCACCGGGAAGCTCGAACCCGGACGGGTTGTCCGAGTCCTCGACGTCGACGGAGCCGGACAGCTTGTCGGGCACGCGCTCCTTGAGCGCCTCGATCGACTCGCTGTCGTCGTCGGTCTTGCGCGGGGCGTCGTAATCCGTGGCCATGGCTCGAACGTCTCAACTTCCAGAAAAAAGTGCCGGGTCGCACCCCGAGGGGCGGCGATAGTTTGCACGATGGGCCTGCTTTTCGCAAATGAGAGGCATCGGGTCGCCGGTCCGCTGCGCGCGCTTCGGCAAACTCGCGGCGCGCCCACGATATTCCCGGAGGCCGCGACGCCCTGTGTCAGCATGGGCGGGACACCCAGGTTGTGGAGGCGCGTTTCGCATGGAACAGCTCAAGATCATCGGCACGGAAGAGGACGTCCTGGTCCTCGCGACGGAGTCCGGGGAGCGCTTCTCGCTTCCGGTGAACGAGGCGCTGCGCGCACAGGTGCGGCGTACCGCCCCCGCCGCCCAGCAGCGCGCGACTCGGCCGAGCCCCCGGGAGATCCAGGCGCAGATCCGCGCCGGGCTGTCCTCCGACGAGGTGGCGAGCCTGTTCGGCATCCGTGTCGAGGACGTCGTCCGCTACGAGGGTCCGGTGCTGGCCGAACGCGAGTACATCGTCGGGCAAGCGCTCGCAGTGCCCGTCCTCATGGGCGGCGAGCTCGAGTTCGACGCGCAGCCGACGTTCGGGACCGCCGTGCGCATCAAGCTGGCCGAGGCCGGCGCGACCGCCGAGCGCTGGACGAGCTGGCGCGACCTCACCGGGTGGATCGTCAAGGTCGAGTTCACCGCGAACGAGGTGGATCACGATGCCCGCTGGTCGTTCGATCCCCGTCGATCCACGCTGTCGCCGCTGAACTCCGACGCGGTGCAGCTGTCTCGTCAAGGGTCTCTCCCCGAGGGCCTCATCCCTCGCCTGCGGGCCCTGGACGCCCAGACCGTCAAGGACGAGTCGCGCTTCGACAGCGGGGCGTTCGGACCGCGCCGGCTCGCCGAGCCCGAGCCGGATTTCGAGCCCCCGGTGGTTCGTCCGGCCGCCCCGAGCGCGGCGCAGGATGCCGCGATCAACCGCGCACCGGAGGCCGAGGTCACCAGCGCCGACACCGCCGACCTCCTCGAGGCCCTGCGCCGCCGCCGCGGCCAGCGCGAGGCCATGCCCGCCCCGCAAGGGGCTGAGTCCCCCGCCCACGCCCCGGTGGCCCTGTTCGACGCGCTCGAGCCCGGCTTCGACGACGCCGAGCTCCCGCTGTTCGACGAGCCGGCGCCCGCCCGTCGAGTGGAGCCGTCGCGCGCCGACGAGGCATCCCATGGCGAGGCGGGACGCAAGCGCGGCCGCGCCGCCATGCCCACGTGGGACGAGATCGTCTTCGGGGCGCGCACCGAGGACGGCTGACTCAGCGCTCTCCGTAGGCGCCGAGCCGGATGAGCGGCACGATCCGCTCCCGGTCGGTGAGCGAGCCGTGCTGACCGACCATGCCCTGCGGCTTCTTGTCCACGACGCGGTCGTCGTAGTAGGCGACATCGGAGCGCGCGGCGACGAGCACATCGCCGATGCGGTCTTCGACCTCGGCGTCGACCCGCGGGCCGAACAGTCCCGCGGCGATCGCCTCCCCGCGCGAGAGCACCCAGGACCGCGCCGCCTCGCGGGCGCGCCAGCGGGCGAGCACCGCCGCGGGCTCGTCGGCGTACAGGTGCAGCATTCGCGGCTCGCCGGCCACGATCCGCACGCCGTCGAGCAGCTCGTCGCCGATGGTCAGCAGCACGTGGCGGTCCCGCGGCACATCCACCATGCCGTGGTCGGCCGTCACGACCGCTCCGACACCGCGGGGCAGCGCCTCGTGCAGGGCTCGCGCGGCGTCGTCGACCTGCTCCAGGGCGGCCGCCCACGCGTCGGACTCCGCGCCGCGCGCGTGGCCGACGGTGTCGAGCTCGGGGGTGTACACGTAGACGAGGGCGCCCGGATTCCGCGCGGCGAGGTCGGCGCCGATCGCGACGCGCTCGGCGACGGTGTCGGCCCCGACGAACACGCCGCCGCGGAGGATCGCCTCGGTGAAGCCGGTGCCCGCGTACTTCGCCCTCGAGACGACGAAGCAGGGCCGGCCGGCGGCCGCCTCGCGCTCCAGGATCGGCTGGGCGCGCTGCCAGGTGTACGGGTCGAGGCCGTCGCGCTCCCACCCCTTCAGCTGGTTCGGTGCGGCATCCGTCCCGGGGACGCGCACGCGGTAGCCGACCAGGCCGTGCACGCCGGGCGCCTCGCCGGTCAGCAGGCTCGTGAGGGCGGATGCCGTGGTGGACGGGAACACCGTACGCGCGGCATCCCGTTTCGTCATGCGTGAGACGAGGAACCGGGCATGACCGGCACGTGCGGAAAGGTTGCCGCGACCGAGGCCGTCGACGAGCAGCACGAGCGCCGAACGGGCCGGCGGGAACCACTCGGAGTCCCCCTCGAGCGATCGCAGCAGCTGCGGCACGACACCGGTGAGGCTCCGGGACGACGGGGGGTCCGCCGGTAGGCTGAGGGACATCCGGGCCAGTCTCGCACACGGCGGGGTGGACCGTTCCCGTCCCGGAGGACCGCTCAGATCCATGGCAGCGCCGCGCACCGCACCCCTCCCCGCCGATCACGGCCGCATCGAGGACGTCGACGTCTCCGCGGAGATGCAGGGCTCGTTCCTCGAGTACGCGTATTCGGTCATCTACTCGCGTGCGCTGCCCGACGCGCGCGACGGGCTCAAGCCCGTGCAACGCCGCATCCTATTCCAGATGGCCGACATGGGACTGCGGCCCGATCGCGGCCATGTCAAGAGCGCGCGCGTGGTCGGCGAGGTGATGGGCAAGCTCCACCCGCACGGCGATTCCGCCATCTACGACGCGCTCGTGCGCCTCGCACAGCCGTTCGCGCTGCGCGTGCCGCTCGTCGACGGCCACGGCAACTTCGGCTCGCTCGACGACGGACCCGCCGCCGCGCGCTACACCGAGGCGCGTCTCGCGCCGCCGGCGCTCGCGCTCACCGAGAACCTCGACGAGGACGTCGTCGACTTCATCCCGAACTACGACGGGCAGTTCCAGCAGCCGGAAGTGCTGCCGGCCGCGTTCCCCAACCTGCTCGTCAACGGCGCGACGGGCATCGCCGTCGGCATGGCGACCAACATGGCGCCGCACAACCTCATCGAGGTCGTGTCGGCGGCCGTGCACCTGCTGGAGCATCCGGACGCGACGCTCGACGACCTCATGGGGTTCGTGCCCGGGCCGGACCTTCCCGGCGGCGGCATCATCGTCGGCCTCGACGGCATCCGAGAGGCCTACGCGACGGGACGCGGCACGTTCCGCACGCGCGCGAAGGTATCGGTCGAGCAGATCGCCCCGCGGCGCACGGGCCTCGTCGTGACCGAGCTGCCGTACATGGTCGGCGCCGAGCGCGTCATCGAGAAGATCAAGGATGCCGTCGGTGCGAAAAAGCTCACCGGCATCGCCGACGTCGCCGACCTGACCGACCGCAACCACGGGCTGCGGCTCGTCATCGGGATCAAGACGGGGTTCGATCCGAACGCCGTCCTCGAGCAGCTGTACCGGCTCACGCCCCTGGAGGACTCGTTCGGCATCAACAACGTCGCGCTCGTGGGCGGACAGCCGCAGACGCTCGGCCTCGTCGAGCTGCTGCGCGTCTACCTCGACCACCGCATCCAGGTCGTCACGCGGCGCAGCCGCTTCCGGCTCGCGCGGAAGAACGAGCGGCTGCACCTGGTCGAGGGCCTGCTCATCGCGATCCTCGACATCGACGAGGTCATCCAGGTCATCCGCGGCTCGGATGACGGCGAGCAGGCCCGCCAGCGCCTGATGGGGGTCTTCGACCTCAGCCAGGCGCAGGCGGAGTACATCCTCGAGCTGCGGCTGCGGCGCCTCACGCGCTTCTCCCGCATCGAGCTGGAGAACGAGCGCGACGCGCTGAAGGCCGAGATCGCCGAGCTCGAGGCGCTGCTCGCGAGCGACGCTCTGCTGCGCGCGCAGGTCGCGCGCGAGCTCGACGCGGCCGCGGAGGCCTATGGCACGCCGCGCCGCACGCTGCTGCTCAACGGCGGCGCGCCTGTTCCGCGCTCGCGCGGCGCCGCGCCCGCCGATCTGCAGATCGCCGATGCCCCGTGCCGCGTGTTCCTGTCGGCGACGGGGCGGATGGTGCGCGCCGAGCTCGACGACTCGGGTGCCGTCGTGGCTCCCACGAGGCGGTCGAAGCACGACGCGATCCGTTCTGCGGTCGATGCGACGACGCGGGGCGACGTGGGGGCGGTGACCTCGGCGGGCCGGCTGGTGCGCTTCTCCCCCGTCGACCTGCCGTCGGTGCCGGGCAACTCCGTGCAGCTCGCGGCGGGCACCCGCGCCGACCAGTACCTGGGGCTGTCCGGCGCCGAGCACGTCGTCGCGATCCTGCCCCTCGACGGCGAGGCGCCGCTGGCATTGGGAACCGCGCAGGGCATCGTGAAGCGGGTCGCGGCGACCGAGCTGCCGGCGGGGCGGACCGACGTCGAGATCATCTCGCTCAAACCCGGTGACCGCGTCGTCGGCGCGGGGGTGGCGGCCGACGGTGACGAACTCGTGTTCGTCACGTCGGACGCGCAGCTGCTGAGATTCGCGGCGGATGCCGTGCGCCCGCAGGGGCGCGCGGCAGGGGGCATGGCCGGCGTCCGGGTGACGAGTGGAGAGCAGGTCGTCGCGTTCGCTGCGGTGTCACCGTCGGAGGAGACCGTCGTGGTGACGGTCGCGGGATCGGCTTCGGCGCTCGCCGGGGCGGATGCCGGAAGCGGCAAGGTGTCGGCGTTCGCCGAGTTCCCGCCGAAGGGGCGGGCCACCGGCGGCGTGCGCGCACAGCGCTTCCTGAAAGGCGAGGACACGCTGCGGCTCGCCTGGGTCGGGGTGGAGCCGCGCGCGGTCGGCGCGGACGGCGCCGTCCGCCGCTTGCCGGAGGCCGGCGCGAGGCGGGATGCCTCGGGCATCCCGCTCGACGCCGTGGTCGCCGCCGTCGGCACCGCCGTCCGCTGATCAGCCGCACCGCCTGCTGCGTGCATCGCTCGTGCCTCGCCGCGCGGCGCCAAACTTGGCCCACATCGTCGCCGCGACCGGCTCACCGCGGCAGAATGCGCCAACCTCAGCCGACGCGTCCGCACTCACCTGGCCCAGATGGTCGCCCCGGCAACCACCGCGGCCACACGCGCCAACCCACGCCGGAACAGACCCGCCGTCTCGCGAGACCTCGCATCTGCACCGCTTTCCGCCCCGAAACGGTGCAGACCTGAGGTCTCGCGGAGCTTCGGCCTCGCGGCTCAGAGGGTGCGCGTGGCTCACCGCGCGCGGGCGACGGCCTCGGCGCGCGTCGTGACCGACAGCTACGCGTCGATGCTCTCGCGGTCGAGCGCGTCGCTCGAGCTCACGATGAACTCGCGGCGGGGTGCCACGTCGCTGCCCATGAGCAGCTCGAAGACGGATGCCGCGGCCTCGGCATCCGTCACCTGCACGCGTCGCAGCAACCGTCCGGCGCGATCCATCGTCGTCTCGGCGAGCTGATCGGCATCCATCTCGCCGAGTCCCTTGTACCGCTGCACGGGCTCCTGCCAGCGGCGGTTCGATCTCCGCAGCTTCGCGAGCAGGGCGTGCAGCTCCTTCTCGCTGTACGTGTAGATCGTCTCGTTCGGCTTCGATCCGGGGTTCACGACGATGACGCGGTGCAGCGGCGGCACGGCGGCGTAGACGCGGCCGTCCTCGATGAGCGGGCGCATGTACCGGAAGAAGAGCGTCAGCAGGAGCGTCCGGATGTGCGCGCCGTCGACGTCGGCGTCGCTCATCAGGATGATCTTGCCGTAGCGAGCCCCCGCGAGGTCGAACGAACGCCCCGAGCCGGCGCCGATCGTCTGGATGATCGCGGCGCACTCGGCGTTGGAGAGCATGTCGCTGATCGACGCCTTCTGCACGTTGAGGATCTTGCCCCGGATCGGCAGCAGCGCCTGATACTCGCTATTGCGCGCGTGCTTCGCCGTGCCGAGGGCGGAGTCGCCCTCGACGATGAACAGCTCGGACTCGGCGACGTCGTTCGTGCGGCAGTCGGCGAGCTTCGCAGGAAGCGTCGACGACTCCAGCGCGTTCTTGCGCCGCTGCGTCTCCTTGTGCGTGCGCGCCGAGATGCGCGCCTTCATCTCGGAGACGATCTTGTCGAGGACGAGCGCCGTCTGCGTCTTGTCGTCGCGCTTCGTGGAGGCGAACCGTGCAGTTAGCTCACGCGTCACGACACTCGCCACGATCTGCCGCACGGCGGGCGTGCCCAGCACCTCCTTGGTCTGCCCCTCGAACTGGGGCTCCGCCAGGCGCACCGTCAGGACGGCGGTGAGCCCCGCGAGGATGTCGTCCTTCTCGAGCTTGTCGTTGCCGACCTTCAGCCGGCGCGCGTTCTGGTCGACCTGCGCGCGCAGCACCTTCATGAGGCCCTGCTCGAACCCCTGCTGGTGCGTGCCGCCCTTCGGCGTCGCGATGATGTTCACGAACGAACGCGTCACGGTCTCGTAACCCGTGCCCCAGCGAAGGGCAATGTCGACGTGGCACTCGCGCTCCACGTCGGTCGGCACCATGGCGCCGGATGCCTGCAGCACCGGCACCGTCTCGGTGAAGGTACCGGAGCCCGTCAGCCGCCACGTGTCGGTGACCGCCGCGTCGGGGGCGAGGAAGTCGGCGAACTCCGAGATCCCGCCGTCGTAACGGAAGCTCGTCGTCTTCGGCTCGTCACCGCGCTCGTCGACGACGACGATCTCCAGCCCCGGCACGAGGAACGCCGTCTGGCGGGCGCGCTGCTCCAGCTCGTCGAGGTGGAAGGCGGCATCCTTCGTGAAGATCTGCCGGTCGGCCCAGTACCGGATGCGGGTTCCCGTCACCCCGCGGGCGACCTTGCCCACCACGCGAAGCTCGGAGGAGCGCTCGAACGGAGTGAACGCGGCATCCGGCTCGTCGCCCGCGAACACGCCCGGCTCGCCGCGGTGGAACGACATCGCCCACGTCTTGCCGCCCCGGTCGACCTCGACGTCGAGCCGCTCCGACAGCGCGTTGACGACCGACGCGCCGACGCCATGCAGGCCGCCGGATGCCGCGTAGGAGCCCCCGCCGAACTTGCCCCCCGCGTGCAGCTTGGTGAAGACGACCTCGACGCCGGACAGGCCCGTGCGCGGTTCGATGTCGACCGGGATGCCGCGGGCCCGGTCGTGGACCTCCACGCCCCCGTCGGCGCGCAGGACGATATCGATGCGCTCGCCGTGGCCGGCGAGAGCTTCGTCCACCGCGTTGTCGATGATCTCCCACACGCAGTGCATGAGGCCCCGGGAGTCGGTCGAGCCGATGTACATGCCGGGGCGCTTGCGAACGGCCTCGAGCCCCTCGAGCACCTGGAGGTGGTGTGCGGAGTACTCGGCGGTCACAGTGCTCCAGCGTATCCGCGGCCGCCGACCCGGCTGCGCAGCACACGCGCGGGTCGACGATCCGTGGTCACCACCCGGATGCCGGCGCGCACCAGTACGCGTACAGCGAAATGCGCGGGCATCGCGGCATCTTCCCGGGGAGCGCGTGGTTACATGTCTTGCACGGACCATCCGCACCCGGGGAGCACATCATGAGCACGTCGACCGCCGCACAGCCGATCGCCGACCTCGTCTACCGCCTCTCGGCGACCGACCGGTGCGACTCGTGCGGTGCTCAGGCCTATGTCGCCGCCGAGGTCAACGGCAGCGAGCTGCTCTTCTGCGCCCACCACGGCCGCAAGTACGAGGAGAAGCTGCGAGCCGTCGCCACCAGCTGGCACGACGAGACGGCACGACTGACCGTCTGATCCCCGGCATCCCGGATCGGCGGGTCGCGCCACCGTAAACTGGTGTGCCCGACCTTCGTTCCGAGGAGACAGTCCATGGCTTCGCGCCTCCCGTTCTCGCACCGTCTGGGGGTCCTGGTCGAACGGGCCCGGAAGATCGACATCGCCTCGGTGACCTCGCGCGCCAAAGAGACCGCGCGCGTGCATGGCAAGAAGTACCCGCTGGTCCTGGCCGACATGCTCTGGTCCGCCGGCCGGCACCGTGTCGGCTTCAACGACTACATCGAGTTCGACTTCGCGATCCTCTCGCGCGCCGAGCGCGCGACGTGGGTCACGAGCCCGCTCGCACTGGAACTGTCCAACCGCTACGACGACCCCGCCCAGGTGCACCGCTTCCACCACAAGGTCGCATTCAACCGCGACTTCGACCGTTTCCTCGGACGCGAGTGGCTCGAGCTGGTCCCCGGCAACGCCGACGAGCTCCAGGAGTTCGCCCAACGGCATCCGGTCCTCATCGGAAAGGTGCCGGTGAGCAAGTCAGGACTGGGCGTGCGGCGCTACCAGTCCGCCGACGTGACCGACTGGAAGGCGTTCCACGCCGAACTGCTCGAGCGCGACGAGGTGCTCGTCGAAGAGAGGATCGAGCAGCACGAAGACCTCTCCGCCGTCTGCCCCGGAACGGTCAACACCACCCGGGTCACGACCTTCGTCAAGGACGACGGCACCGTCGAGATCATCAACATGGCCCAGAAGTTCGGGCGCGGCGGGGTCAGCGACCAGGCCTCGTTCGGCGGCTTCTACACGGTGCTCGACGAGAACGGCCATGCGCTCGGCAAGGGCTACGACACGAGCGGACACCTTTTCGAGACCCATCCCGACACCGGGTACCGCATCGCGGACTTCCAGCTCCCCCTGATGGATCAGCTGCGGGAGCTGATCACGCAGGTCGCCCTTGTCATCCCGGAGGTCCGCTACGTCGGCTGGGACGTCGTGGTCGGCCCGGAACGGCCCGTGCTCGTGGAGGGGAACTGGGGCGCGGGCGTGTTCGAGAACAAGCCGACGGCCACCGGCATCCGCACCGGGCACCTGCCCCGCTATCGCGCCGCGATGGGCTTCTGAGCGAACCGTCGCCGGGAGCCTGCTCGGCCGGCCTACCGGGCGACGCGCACGATGCCCAGGGGCGTGGACTGGCGCTCCTGGCCGAGCGGGTTGTCGCCGAGAATCCGCACCAGGCGGCGTTCGGCGGCCTTGTCGAGCGTGGAGCCGAGGATGTTGCCGCCGATGTCGTTGATGTCGACGATCGCGACGTCCTGCTCGCCGCCCAGGAGCGCCCGCAGTCGACGGGCGACACCGGTCGGATCCTTCGGACCGAGCACGACCGACTCGTTGTAGGGCGGGATGGTGCCGCTGGTGGGCCCGTCGATCGCGCGCGCCTTGTCGCCGGCGATGCGGTAGAAGTCCCCGCGGCGGCCGAAAGCCTTCGTGACGGCGCTCACCGCGGCCGCGAACAGGATGCGGGGCGTGCCGCACTCGCGCAGGGCCATCTCCATCGTCTCGGGCATGCCGAGCCCGATGCCGTACGGCGTCTTGACGACGAACCGGGAGAGGAGACGGGCGAGCCGCCGCGGCGCGATGTCGGTGAGCGCGTACGAGCGGCCCTGCGTGATCGCGACGATCTTCTCGGTCACGAACAGCACATCGCCCGGCTCCAGGAGCTCGCGCGCGTACTCGGAGACGACGGCATCCAGGTCGTCGCCGGGCATGACGACGTGGGTGCGGATCGGGATCCGCGCGTACCGCACTCCGTCGACGTCGACCTCGAGGGCCTTGCCGTCGTTGGCCTGTCCGCTCATTCGAGGTAGTCCCGCAGCGACTGCGAGCGCGACGGATGCCGGAGCTTGGCCATCGTCTTCGACTCGATCTGGCGGATCCGCTCGCGCGTGACCCCGAAGGTGTCGCCGATCTGGTCGAGCGTCTTGGGCTGGCCGTCGCCGAGTCCGAAGCGCATGCGGATGACGCCCGCCTCGCGCTCGGAGAGCGAGTCCAGGAGCGACTCGAGCTGACGCTGCAGCATCGTGAAGCCCACCGCGTCGGCCGGGACGACCGCCTCGGTGTCCTCGATGAGATCGCCGAACTCGCTGTCGCCGTCCTCGCCGAGCGGGGTGTGCAGCGAGATCGGCTCACGGCCGTACTTCTGCACCTCGACGACCTTCTCGGGCGTCATGTCGAGCTCGCGGCTGAGCTCCTCGGGCGTGGGCTCCCGACCGAGGTCCTGCAGCATCTGCCGCTGCACGCGGGCGAGCTTGTTGATCACCTCGACCATGTGCACCGGGATGCGGATGGTGCGGGCCTGGTCTGCCATCGCGCGGGTGATCGCCTGGCGGATCCACCACGTCGCGTAGGTGGAGAACTTGAAGCCCTTGGTGTAGTCGAACTTCTCGACCGCGCGAATGAGGCCGAGGTTCCCCTCCTGGATGAGATCCAGGAACTGCATGCCGCGGCCGGTGTAGCGCTTGGCGAGCGAGACGACCAGGCGCAGGTTGGCGCCGAGCAGATGACTCTTGGCGCGCTGGCCGTCGCGGGCGACCCACTGGAGGTCCAGGCCCAGCTGGCTCGACTTCTCGGCCGCGGACATGTGCGACAGCTTCTCCTCGGCGAACAGGCCCGCCTCGATGCGCATCGCCAGCTCGACCTCTTCGGCCGCGTTCAGCAGCGGCACCTTGCCGATCTGCTTCAGGTAGTCCTTGACCGGGTCGGCGGTCGCGCCGGTGATCTGCGTCGAGTAGACGGGGATGTCGTCCTCGTCGCTGGAGGAGATGACGATCGCGCCGCTGGGCAGCGGCTCGGAGAACGCCGGCTTGGCCGGCTTGTCGTCGTCCTCGTCGTCCTCGTCCGAGGCATCCGCCTTCGCGTCGCCCTTCTCCGGGGCGGCGGCCTCGACCAGCTCCGCATCGTCGACCCCGACCTCCTCCGCGTCGACCTCGACGACCTCGTCCTCGGGCTCGGTCTGCGCCGCGGCCTTCGTCTTGGCCGCCGCCTTGCTCCTGGCCGCGGGGGCCTTCGCGGGAGCAGCCTTCGCAGCAGCCTTGGCCGCGGTCGTCTTCACGGGAGTCTTCGCCGCGGTCGGCTTCGCCGCGCGGCTGCGGGTGGTCGGCTTACTCGCGACGGACGGCGTCGTCTCGTCCTCGGTGGCCTCGGTCGCACGGCTACGGGTGGTCTTCGTGCCTGACGTCACGTCTTGCCTTTCACCGACGGAGTCCCGTCGGGGTTTCGGACACTAGTAAGCCCCTTGTCAAGTCCCCGGGCGGGTGAGCCGGATGAGGTGACAACGGGTCAGGATCATCCATTGTCGCATACTCCGAACGAACGATTCGCGCAAGACCCTCTGGAGGCAACCGCGGCACCGGACGGACTATTCCGGGAAGGACCGGCCGCGCCACTCGTCCTCGCCGGAGGGGCGGGTCGCGAGAAAGCGCTCCAGCTCTGCCGCGATCTCGTCCGCGCTCGGCAGATCGCCCTCGTGGATGATGGGCTGACCGAGGTTCGAGCCCGCCATGTAGGCGTCGTAACGCTCCTCCAGAGTGTGCAGCATCGCGGACAGCTCCTCGCTGCCGGAGACCTGCTCGTCCACCTTCTCCACGTACTCGCGATTCTGCTCGCGGAGCGCATCGCTGTCGAAGACCAGTCCGGATGCCACCGAGAGACTGTCCAGCGCAGCGATCGCAGCCCCCGGGTAGTCGGTATCGCCGAGGTAGTGCGGCACCAGCAGCACGAATCCGCAGACCCGCGCGTTCGCCTGCGCGAACCGGTGCTCCAGCAGGTGCCCGACCGTGGCCGGCACCTGCGTGTGCGGCTGCCATACCGAGTGCGCCTGGGTGAGCTCGCTTCTCGTGCCGCTGACGGTGGTCCCGATCGGGCGGGTGTGCGGCACCGGCATCGGAATGGCGTGCACCCAGGTCACCGACGACACCTGCAGCCCCTCGGCCAGACCCACGACGGTCTCCGAGAACGAGTCCCAGGCGAAGTCCGGCTCGTAGCCGTACAGGAGGACGAAGGGGTGCCCCAGCGCGTCGTGGGCGAGCGAGAGCTCCAGCCGCGGAGGACGGTAGTCGGTGAGGTGATCGGCCTGGAAGGAGATGACGGGACGGCGCGCCCGGTAGTCCAGCAGCACGTCGTTGACGAACGAGACCACCGGCGCGGGATGCAGCTGTTCGCGGAAGAAGTCGATGACCTGCGAGACCGCGCCACCGGCATCCGTGAACCCGGTCAGCGCGACGATCAACGGCAGTCCGCCCGGCACGGGCGGGGCGGAGGCGACGCGCTCGTAGAGAGGACCGGATGCAGGCACGTCTCAACTCTACGAGCCCGGGTCCGCGGGCGGGCCCCCAGCGTCCCGCTGACAGCGAACACCCGCGACCTAGGATGGGAGCCATGCCGTTTCCGGAGCTCTCGCACAGCACCCGTCCCCTGCGCGAATCGGATGCCGATGCGCTCGTGCTCCCCCTCCCGCCGCTCGCGGACGCCGCCGAGCAGCTGGCCGCCTGGCCCGGTCTCGGCGATGCGCTGACGGCGATCGGCTTCACCGGCGCGCCCGGAGCTGTCGTGCGCGCATTCGCGCCCGCAGCGACCGACAAGCCGCTCGTCGTCGTGGGCACGGGAGCGCAGCCCGGCGCGGAGGCCGTGCGCGACGCCGTGGGCGCGGCGATCCGCTCCACCACGGGTTTCGACACGATCGCGGTGGCGGCCCCCGCCGGGGCGTGGCGGGCGGCGGCGGAGGGCGCGATCCTGGGCGGCTACCGCTTCGCGGACTACAAGAGCAGCGCGAGTCCGCGGCGTGCCGCGCAGGTGACCGTGCACGCCGCCGACGACGAGGAGCCCGAGCTGGACCGAGTGCGTGCGATCGGGGCCGCCGTCGCGCTCGTGAAGGACCTCGTGACCACCCCGGCCGAGTGGCTCGGACCAGAGGACTTCGCCGGCCGCGCGGTCGACGCCGTCGCCGGCCTTCCCGTGTCGGTCGAGGTGCTCGACGAGCAGCAGCTCGCGACACAGGGGTTCGGCGGCATCCTGGGTGTCGGGCAGGGCTCCGACCGGCCGCCGCGGTTCGTGCGACTCGACTACGCGCCCGAGGGCGCCGCGCGCCACATCGCAGTCGTCGGCAAGGGCATCACCTTCGACACCGGCGGGCTCTCGCTCAAGCCTGCCGCCGGCATGGTCGGGATGAAATACGACATGTGCGGCGCCGCGACCGCGCTCGCCGTCGTGCGCGCCGCGGCCGCCCTCGCCCTGCCGGTGCGGGTGTCGGGCTGGCTGTGCGTGGCCGACAACATGCCCTCCGGCCGGGCCACACGCCCCGGCGACGTGCTGCGGATCCTCGACGGAACCACCGTCGAGGTGCTCAACACCGACGCGGAGGGACGCCTGGTGCTCGCCGACGGGCTGGTGGCCGCCAGCCGCGCGCATCCTGACGTCATCGTGGACGTCGCCACCCTCACCGGTGCGATCACGGTGGCCCTGGGCACGCGGCACGCCGGCGTCATGGGAGACGACGACGCCGTGGCCGAGTTCCTCGACGCGGCCCGGCGTGCGGGCGAGCTCGCCTGGCAGCTGCCGCTGCCGGCGCACATGGAGGACGAGCTGGAGTCCCCCATCGCCGACCTGCAGAACGCCAAGATGGGCGACCCGGCCGGCGGCTCGCTGTTCGCCGGACTGTTCCTGCGCCGGTTCGTGGGGCGCGTGTCCGACGACGCCGACGCCGCCCGCATCCCGTGGGTGCATCTGGACATCGCCGGCGTCGGCATGAACAAGGCGGGCCCCCACGGCGTCACCGACAAGGGCCCGACCGGCGCGATGGTGCGCTCGCTCGTCGAGTTCGTGAGCGGGGCGTCGGCATGACCGAGCACGCGTTCGACGTCGTGGTCGTCGGCGGCGGCAGCGGCGGCTACGCGACCGCGCTGCGCGCCGTCGAGCTCGGCCGCACCGTCGCGCTCGTCGAGGCGGACAAGCTCGGCGGCACGTGCCTGCACCGCGGCTGCATCCCCACCAAGGCGCTCCTGCACTCCGCGGAGGTCGCCGACCACGTGCGCACCGCGGCGGAGGCGGGGGTGCAGGCGCAGCTGACCAGCATCGACGCCGCTGGCCTGCGCCGCTTCCGCGAGGGCATCGTCGCGAAGAAGTTCGCGGGCCTGCAGGGGCTCATCAAGGCCCGCGGCATCACCGTCGTGCCGGGGCGCGGCCGGCTCACCGCCGATCGCGCGGTCGCCGTCGGCGACGACCTCTACCGCGGTGCCGACGTGGTGCTCGCGACCGGGTCGTACAGCCGTACTCTCCCGGGGCTGGACCTCGGCGGCCGCATCATCGCGAGCGAGCAGGCGCTCGCCCTCGACGAGGTGCCCGAGCGCGTCACGATCCTCGGCGGCGGCGTGATCGGCGTCGAGTTCGCCAGCGCCTGGCGCTCGCTCGGTGCCGAGGTCACCGTCGTGGAGGCCCTCGACCACCTCGTCCCCAACGAGGACCCCGCCCTGAGCGCGCAGCTGGAGCGCGCGTTCCGCAAGCGCGGCATCGTCGCCAGGCTCGGCGTGCGGTTCGCCGGGGCCACGCAGACGGATGCCGGGGTGACCGTGTCGCTGGAGGACGGGACCGCCCTGGACTCCGACTACCTGCTCGTGGCGATCGGCCGCGGCCCCGCGACCGCGGGCCTCGGGCTGGAGGAGGCGGGCGTCGCACTCGAGCGCGGCTTCGTGCGCGTCGATGGCCGGCTGCGCACGAGCGCGCCGCACGCATGGGCCGTCGGCGACATCGTGCCCGGTCTGCAGCTGGCCCACCGCGGCTTCCAGCAGGGCGTCTTCGTGGCCGAGGAGATCGCGGGACTGCGCCCGGTGCCGGTGCCCGAGTCCGCCGTGCCCCGGGTGACCTACAGCAGTCCGGAGGTGGCATCCGTCGGACTGACCGAGGCGCAGGCGCGAGATCGGTTCGGCGCGGAGGCGATCGCGGTGCGCGAGTTCAACCTCGCCGGCAACGCGAAGAGCGAGATCCTCGGCACCTCGGGGGTCGCGAAGGTGATCCGACAGGTCGACGGCCCGGTCGTCGGGGTGCACCTGGTCGGCGATCGTGTCGGCGAGCTGATCACCGAGGGCCAGCTGGTCGTGGGGTGGGAGGCGCACCCCGAGGACGTCGCAGGGTTCCTGCACGCGCATCCGACCCAGAGCGAGGCGCTCGGCGAGGCCTTCCTGGCGCTGGCCGGAAAGCCGCTGCACAGCCTCTGACACGAACGCGGCCCGCATCACTAAGCTAGTCCCGACATCGGCTTTTTGAAGGAGAGACGCCCATGAGCACATCCGTGGTCCTTCCCGCGCTCGGCGAGAGCGTCACCGAAGGAACGGTGACCCGCTGGCTCAAGCAGGTGGGAGACACCGTCGAAGCCGATGAGGGTCTCGTCGAGATCTCGACCGACAAGGTGGACACGGAGATCCCCTCCCCCGTCTCCGGCGTGCTCGAGGAGATCCTGGTCCAGGAGGACGAGACGATCGAGGTCGGCGCGGTGCTCGCGAAGATCGGCGACGGCGCCGCTCTGGCCGCCGCACCGGCGGCACCGGCGGCTCCCGCGGCGGCACCCGCAGCTCCCGCACCCGCCGCCCCGGCGCCGGCGTCTACGGCGGCCCCCGCGCCCCCCCGAGAAGCGAAGGACGTGG
>NZ_JASGFE010000003.1:0-80551 GCF_047605725.1 Microbacterium sp. | reverse complement strand
TCGCGATCGGCTACCGCCTCGACGAGGTGCCCAACGACATCACGCAGGCGACCCCCGCGAGCTTCGAGCCGACGCTGGACTACGTCGTCGTGAAGGTGCCGCGGTTCAACTTCGAGAAGTTCCCCGCCGCCGATGCGACCCTCACGACCACCATGAAGTCGGTCGGCGAGGCGATGGCGATCGGCCGCAACTACGCGACCGCGCTGCAGAAGGCGCTGCGGTCGCTGGAGAAGCGCGGCTCGAGCTTCCACTGGGGCGAGGAGCATCGGTCGGTGGCGGAGTTGCTGGAGATCGCGAAGGTCCCCACCGACGGCCGCATCGTCGTGCTGCAACAGGCGATGCGGTTCGGCGCGACGATCGAGCAGGCCTTCGAGGCGACGAAGATCGACCCCTGGTTCCTCGACCAGATCGCCCTCATCAACGAGGTCGCGGCCTTCGTGGAGCAGGCGCCCGAGCTGGATGCCGCCGTGCTGCGGATCGCGAAGGAGCACGGCTTCTCCGACGCGCAGCTCGCGCAGCTGCGGGGGCTTTCCGAGGCCGAGATCCGCGGCATCCGCCACGGGCTCGGCATCCGCCCCGTCTACAAGACGGTCGACACGTGCGCGGGGGAGTTCCCGGCGCTCACGCCCTACCACTACTCGTCGTACGACCACGAGACCGAGGTCACCCCGAGCGAGCGGACGAAGGTCGTCATCATCGGGTCGGGGCCGAACCGCATCGGCCAGGGCGTCGAGTTCGACTACTCCTGTGTGCACGCGTCGTTCGCGCTGTCGGATGCCGGGTACGAGACGATCATGGTCAACTGCAACCCCGAGACCGTCTCCACCGACTACGACACCAGCGACCGGCTGTACTTCGAGCCGCTGACCCTCGAGGACGTGCTCGAGGTGCTGCACGCCGAGTCGCAGTCGGGCAGGATCCTCGGCGTCGTGTGCCAGCTGGGCGGGCAGACCCCGCTCGGTCTTGCGAAGGGCATCGAGCAGGCCGGCTACACGATCCTCGGCACCTCTCCCGCCGCCATCGACATCGCCGAGGAGCGCGAGCTGTTCTCGCAGCTGCTCGACCGGGCGGGCCTGGTCGCTCCCCGTCACGATACCGCCATCGACGAGGCGGGTGCCGTCGCGATCGCCGAGGAGATCGGCTACCCCGTGCTCGTGCGCCCGAGCTTCGTGCTCGGCGGCCGCGGCATGGAGATCGTGTACGACACCGAGAGCCTGCGCGACTACTTCGTGCGCACTGCCGGCGAGATCATCATCGGAGAGGGCAAGCCGCTGCTGGTGGACCGCTTCCTCGACGACGCGATCGAGCTCGACGTCGACGCGCTCTACGACGGCGAGGAGCTGTACATCGGCGGCGTCATGGAGCACCTCGAAGAGGCCGGCATCCACTCCGGCGACTCCTCCTGCACCCTCCCGCCGGTCTCCCTCGGGCGCACCGAGATCGATCGCGTGCGCACCGCGACCCTCGCGATCGCCGAGGGCGTCGGGGTGCGCGGGCTGCTGAACGTGCAGTTCGCCGTCTCGGCGGGGGTGCTCTACGTCATCGAGGCCAACCCGCGCGCCTCCCGCACGGTGCCGTTCGTCTCGAAGGCCCTCGGCATCCCGCTGGCCAAGGCCGCCTCGCGGATCATGGCGGGCGCGACGATCGCCGAGCTCAAAGCTGAGGGGCTGCTTCCCGCGCAGGACGGCTCGCGCGTGCCGCTGGACGCGCCGGTCGCGGTGAAGGAGGCGGTGCTGCCGTTCAAGCGGTTCCGCACCGCAGACGGGCGCACGGTCGACTCCGTCCTCGGGCCGGAGATGCGCTCGACGGGCGAGGTGATGGGCATCGACCGCGACTTCCCGACCGCGTTCGCCAAGAGCCAGGCGGCCGCCTACGGCGGCATGCCGACGGAGGGCACCGTGTTCCTCTCGGTCGCCGACGACGACAAGCGCGCCGTCATCCTGCCGGCGCACCGTCTGCAGGAGCTGGGCTTCCGCATCCTCGCCACCGAGGGCACAGCGGAGATCCTCGCGCGCAACGGCATCCGCGTCGAGGTTGTGGGCAAGTACTCCCAGACGCAGGCCACGGGCACCCGGAACGTCGTCGACCTCATCAACGAGGGCCGCGTCGACATCGTCGTGAACACCCCCTCGGGCGGCATCGCGCGCGCGGATGGCTACGAGATCCGCGCCGCGGCGGTCGCGGGGGACAAGGCCCTGTTCACCACGATGGCGGTGCTGGGTGCCGCCGTCTCGGCACTTCCCGTCCTGCGCGAGGGCTTCCGCGTGCGGAGCCTGCAGGAGTACGGCGCCGACCGGAAGGCTTCGGGAGGTTGAGCACTGCTGTCCGCGGCAATGCCGGGCGAGCACGTTTCGTCTCGTCGCTGCGCTCCTCGCGAGGCGTCCGGGGCACGTACAGTCGCCCGCGAGCGCCGGTCGCCCCGCGAGTGAAGCGAGTCGAAACGCAGAGCCGAAACGCAGAGAGCCCACAGAGAGGAACGACCATGACGGGGTTCGGGGAGCGCGTCCGGCACACGATCGCTGAGAACGGCCCGCTGTGCGTCGGCATCGACCCGCACGAGGCGCTGCTGCGCGCCTGGGGGCTCGAGGTCTCGGCATCCGGCGTGCGTGATTTCGGACTGCGCACGGTCGAGGCCGCCGCAGGCCGTGTCGGCATCGTCAAGCCACAGGTCTCGTTCTTCGAGCGGTTCGGCTCGGCGGGGTTCGCCGCTTTGGAAGAGGTCGTCGCGGCCGCTCGCGTGGCCGGGCTGATCGTCATCGCGGATGCCAAGCGCGGCGACATCGGCACGACGATGGATGCCTACGCGGCCGCGTGGCTCACGCCCGGCGTGCCGCTGGAGGCGGACGCGCTGACCGTCAATCCCTATCTGGGCGTCGGGGCGCTGACGGACACGTTCGATCTCGCCGACACCCACGGCAAGGGCGTCTTCGTCCTCGCCGCGACGAGCAACCCCGAGGCGATCGATCTGCAGCGCGCGATCTCCCAGGGTGCCGACCAGCCGCCGCGCACCCTGCCCCATCTCGTCATCGACGACGTCACCGCGTGGGCACTCGCGCGCGGGCGACCCGATCAGTGGTCGCCGATCGGGTTCGTCGTCGGCGCGACCGTGGACCATCATTTCTCCGGACTGCCCGAGGTGCTGCGGGTGCCGGCGCCGATTCTCGCGCCGGGCTTCGGCGCCCAGGGCGCCGAGCCCGCCCAGTTGCGCGATCGGTTCGGAAAGCTGGCGCCGTTCGTCATCGGCAGCGAGAGCCGCAGCATCCTCTCCGCGGGTCCCGACGGCCTCGCCGCGCGGATCGAGGAGCGCGCGGCCCTGTACCGTAGAGAGCGATGACTGACACGCGCCGCCCCCCGGAGGTCGATCGAGCCGCGGCATCCCGTCGCGCCGTCGCGGCGCGCCGCGAGCGCGCCGCACTCAAGAACGACGTCGCCACCCGCGTCATCACACCGCAAGAGCTGCTGCGCCGGGCGCTCGAGCACCCCGAGTCTCCCGCCGGAGCGATGCGGGTGACGGAGTTCCTCACCGCTCTTCCGGCGATCGGCGAGGGCAAGCGCGACCGCATCCTCGCCGACCTCCAGATCTCTCCCGTCAAGCGCCTCGGCGGCCTCGGGGTGCGCCAGCGGACCGCGCTCCAGGCGTGGCTGGACACCCGCTTCCCGCCCCGTGCGGCTCGTCCTGGCCGCAGTCGCCTCCTCGTGCTGGCCGGACCCACCGCTGTGGGCAAGGGCACCGTCGCGGCGCACATCCGCGACCACCACCCCGAGATCCACCTCTCGGTGTCGGCGACGACGCGGCCGCCGCGCCCGGGCGAGGCGCATGGCGAGCACTATTTCTTCGTCGACGATGCCGAGTTCGATCGCATGATCGCCGCGGGCGAGCTGCTCGAGCACGCGACCGTGCACAACCGCTATCGTTACGGCACCCCGAAGGACCCGATCGACCGCGCCCTCGCGCAGGGGCGCACGGTGCTGCTGGAGATCGACCTGCAGGGAGCCCGCCAGGTGCACGCCGCAGCCCCCGATGCGCTCCTCGTCTTTCTCCTGCCGCCGAGCTGGGACGAGCTCGTCCAGCGCTTGGTCGGCCGCGGCACCGAGGATGCCGAGGAACGTGCCCGGCGGCTGAAGACCGCCAAGCACGAGCTCGCCGCCCAGGCGGAGTTCGACTATCGCGTCGTCAACGACGACGTGGCCCGCGCCGCGGCCGAGGTCGCCGCGCTCGCGCGCTGACACCGTCGCCCGGCCGCCACGGCGCCCAGCAGTGACTCGGGCACAGGCCGTGGGAAACGGCACTGTGCCCGAGCGACTGTCGAATCCGACCGGGGGCCTGTGAGATGACTCAGCCCGCGGCGGTCCGCATCGCGCGCACGGTCAGCGCCAGGGCGAGCGCCGAGGTCACACCTGTCGCCGCCACCACGAGCAGGGTGGCGGGGGCCCCGGCCGGGGACAGCGCAAGCCACGCACCGAGCCCTGCCGGGTAGAAGCCGCGAAACGCCACACCCAACCCGAGCGCAGCGAGAAAGGCGAAGCTGAGCAGGAGCACGACCCCCGCTCTTCTGTGAGAGGAGGGCGCGACCAGACGCCTCCACGCCAACGTGCTCAGGGCGATCAGGGGAACCATGACGACGAAGAAATAGCGTCCCTGCATCCCGCTCGGCAGCTGACTTCGCACATAGCTCGGCCAGGTCATGGCTATCAGGGCGATGACGCACACCAGGGGCACAGCGGCGAGGGTCACCGATTGCCACAGCAGCGGTCCGCGGCGGATCGCGAACGCTGCGACGACGACCAGGCAGACGACCGTGATGACGTCGGTGAGGAAATAGGGGAGCGGTGTGTCGAGGTGTCCGAATCCTCCCCAGAAGCTGTTGGAGATGCGGTGCCACAGGTTCTCCGTGAAGAAGATCACGCTCGGTCCCTCGCCCTCGGGCCAGGGGTTCGCGTCGTAGAGCAGTCCTGCCGGCTGCAGGGTTCCGTAGAGGAGAACATTGCGTATCCACCACCACCCGCCGCAGCTGGCGACGGCCATCGCGACGGTGGCACGCAGCAACCGGCGCCCGAGCCTCAGCCCTGCGGGCCACACCAGCAGGACGACTCCCACGAAGCCGACCAAGGGCAATGCGGTGGACTTGGTCAGCAGCGCCACGGCCAACGTGGAGCCCATCCCGACGACCGACCACCAGCTCTTGTCTCCGGTCATCATGCGAACCCCGAAGTAGACCACGGCGGAGACGGCGGCCACCGCGAGTGTGTCGTTGGACACGGAGCCGAGAATGTTGGCGAGCCGTGGCACGGCCAGAAGCGAAGCCGCCGCGAGGATCGCCGCGCGCGGCGACCCGGTGAGGCGGCGCACGGCGCTCCAGGCGAAAAAGGGCAGGAGGAGAGCGAAAAGCAGGCCGGCGAGCCGTAACGCCAAGAGCGCGCGGTCAGCGCGGATGTCCAGGTAGTCCACCGCGTGGAGGACGGCCGCCGCGTACGCGTAGTAGAGCGGCGGATGCTGCGTCATCTGGTCCAGCCCGTCGTAGCCGGGGTGGGCCTCCTGCAGCTCGTGGAACGTCGACCGCTCCTCGGCGACGACATCGCGCTCGGCCTCGGCTGCGACCACCATCGCCAGCAGCTGGGCGTCACCGGGCGCCGGCCATCCGCCGCCCTCGGCCAGACGGATCGCGGAGTTGACATGGATCGCCTCGTCCGGCGAGTCGTACAGCGGCGTCAGAATGGCCCACAGCGCCACCACGCAGACAAACGCCGCGGTGATCGCGACGAGGGTGCGCTTTTCCCAGCTCTTGACGGGCGGAAGGCCCTCGGTCACGCGCGCCTCCGACATCCCAGAAGCCTATCGAAGCCGGGCTGCGCAGACCCGGGACGACGACACGTCGTTCCGCAGTCGCTCGAGCACAGTCCGCAGGCCGCGCCACTGTGGCCGAGCGACTGCGGAACGGGGGCAGTTTGGGATTTGGCCTGTAGAATGGCGGGATGCCGTGGCGCGCTGCGCCGGCATCCGAGGCTTCCCCTCCTCATCCGCCCCACAGCCATCCGATCCAGGAGGTTCACCATGGCCACTCGCGACCAGGGCATCATCGACCCGCCCATCGACGCACTGCTCGAGAAGGTCGACTCGAAGTACCAGCTCGTGATCTACGCGTCCAAGCGCGCGCGCCAGATCAACGACTACTACTCGGATCTGCACGAGGGCAACCTCTTCGACAACGTCGGCCCGCTCGTCGACTCGACCATCGAGGACAAGCCGCTGACGATCGCGCTGCACGAGATCCACGAGGACAAGCTGCGGCTGCGCCTCGTCGACTGAGTATCTCCGCGGGGGGCGCTCACCCCGTGCCGTATGACGCCCCGTGGCGCTGCCATGCCCGCGTTCCCCGACGCATGTCGGTGGCCGCGGGCATGATGTCTGTGCGACACCACCGATCTTGAGGAGCCTGCGATGAGCCGACTGCGTCTGTTCACCTCCGAGTCCGTCACCGAGGGACACCCCGACAAGATCTGCGACCAGATCTCCGACGCGATCCTCGACGCGATCCTCACCGACGATCCGCACGGGCGGGTCGCGGTCGAGACGCTCGTGACGACGGGGCTCGTGCACGTCGCCGGCGAGGTCTCCACGCGCGCCTACGTGGAGATCCCCGCGATCGTCCGCGACGTCGTCAACCGCATCGGCTACACGTCGAGCGAGACCGGCTTCGACGGCGACTCGTGCGGCGTGAGCGTATCGATCGGCGCGCAGTCCTCCGACATCGCCGCGGGTGTCGACAAGGCATTCGAACGGCGTGAGGACGGCTCCGAGGACCCGCACGACCTGCAGGGCGCCGGCGACCAGGGCATCATGTTCGGCTATGCGACGAACGAGACGCCGCAGCTCATGCCCCTGGCGATCTGGACGGCGCACCGCATCGCCGAGCGCCTGGCCGAGGTGCGCCGCGACGGCAGCCTGCCGTTCCTGCGGCCCGACGGCAAGACGCAGGTGACCCTCGGCTATGACGGTGCGACCCCGAAGACCGTCGAGTCGGTCGTGCTGTCCACCCAGCACCACCCCGACATCTCGCAGAAGGCGCTGCGCGCCGCGGTGCGTGCCGAGGTCATCGACCCCGTGCTGGAGCGGACCGGCCTGGAGCTGCCCGACGTGCGTTACTACATCAACCCGGCGGGGCCGTTCGTGATCGGCGGGCCCAAGGGCGACGCCGGGCTCACCGGCCGCAAGATCATCATCGACACCTACGGCGGCGCGTCCCGCCACGGCGGCGGTGCGTTCAGCGGCAAGGACCCGTCGAAGGTCGACCGCTCCGCCGCGTACGCGATGCGCTGGGTGGCCAAGAACGCAGTGGCCGCGGGACTCGCCGACCGCCTCGAGGTGCAGGTCGCCTACGCGATCGGCAAGGCGAAGCCGGTGGGGCTCTACGTCGAGACGTTCGGCACCGGTCACGTCGGCGACGAGGTCATCACCGCGGCGATCCGCGATGTGTTCGATCTGCGCCCGAGGGCCATCATCGACCGCCTCGACCTGCTTCGTCCGATCTACGCGCAGACGGCGGCCTACGGTCACTTCGGTCGTGAACTGCCCGACTTCACGTGGGAGCGCACCGACCGTGCCGAGGAGCTGCGCGCCGCCGCCGGGCTCTGACGGGGCATCCGTGATCACCGTCGCGCGCGTGCTCATCGACTCGCCGCTGCCCCAGCTCGACCGCCTCTTCGACTACGCCATTCCTGCCGAGTTGGATGCCGCAGCCGTCCCCGGTGTGCGGGTCGCCGTCCCGCTGCGCAGCGCCGGCCGCGTCGTCGAGGGCTACCTCGTCGAGCGGGGCGACGCTGTCCCGGGCGACCGGCCGCTATCGGCCCTGGAGGCGATCGTCTCGCCGGTCGTGCTCATGCCCGCGGCGCTGTACGAGCTCGCCCGGCGGGCTGCCGAGCGGGCCGCCGGCTCGACCAGCGACGTCCTGCGCCTCGCGATCCCGCGCCGCATGGTGCGCGCCGAGAAGGCCTGGCTCGCCGCCGATCCGCCGCGCACCCCCCTCGTCGCCGAGGCCGCGCAGCGCTGGGCGGCGGGCGTGCTCGCCGGTCACCCAGGCCTTGCCCACGGGTTGGATGCCGGTGAGCGCCTGGCCGTCGACGCGCCGCCGCGGCCGTCCGTCGATCGCCCGGTGGGCGCGTGGGCCGAGCTGCTGGCCGCCGTGGCGGTGCACGCGCTGCAGGGCGGACGCAGCGCCGTGCTCGTCGTGCCGGACCACCGCGATCTCGACCAGGTGCTCGAGGCGCTCGCCGGGCGTGTGCCCGACGAGGCGGTCGTGCGCGACGACGCCGCCCGCTCTGCCCCGGAACGGTACCGGTCCTACCTGCGTGTGCTGGCGGGGGAGCCGTGCGTGGTCGTCGGGAACCGCTCCAGCGTGTACGCGCCGGCGCACGACGTGGGCGTGGTCGCGCTGTGGGACGACGGCGATCCCCTGCTGGCCGAGCCGCTCAGCCCGGGCGTGCACGCACGCGACGCGGCGCTGCTGCGGCAGGAGCAGGAGGGGAGCGCGCTGGTCTTCGCGGGCCACACGCGCACGACCGACGTGGAGCGGCTGGTCGGCCTCGGCTGGGTGCGCGAGGTGCCCGCGGCCCGGCGTGAGACCCCGCGCATCGTGCTTCCCCCGGTCGGCGAGGCCGGTGGTGCCCGCGTGCCCTCGACGGCCTTCGCCGCCGCGCGCGACGCGCTCGCGCACGGCCCGGTGCTCGTGCAGGTCGCCCGCCCCGGCTATGCGCCGGTGCTCGTGTGCGCCGGCTGTCGCACATCCGCGCACTGTGCGCACTGCGGGGGACCGCTGCGCGCGCGTCGCCCGGGCGTCGTGCCGGAGTGCGCGTGGTGCGGGCGCCCCGCACCGGGATGGACGTGCCCGGCGTGCGCGTCGACGCGGCTGCGCATGGCATCGTCGGGCAGCGAGCGTACCGCCGACGAGCTCGGCCGCGCCTTCCCGAACACACGCGTCGTCGTCGCCGACGGCGAGCACTCGGTCGGCCGCGTCGACTCCCGGCCGGCCCTTGTGGTCGCCACGCGCGGCGCGGAGCCGTTCGCCGAGGGCGGCTATCGTGCCGTGATCCTGCTCGACGGAGACCGCATGCTGCTGACCGAGCAGCTGCGCATCGGCGAGTCGTGCCTGCGCTGGTGGTCGAATGCGGCGGCGCTGGCCGCCCCCGGCGCTCCGGTGCATCTGGTCGGGGTGACCGGTCCGGTGGCGCGCGCGTTCGCGACCTGGACCCAGCCCGCCTATGCGCGCAGCCAGCTCGCCGAGCGCGCGCCCCTGCTCATGCCGCCGACCGTCCGCGTCGCGGCCGTGGAGGGCGAGGCCGACGCGGTGCGCGAGACGCTCGAGGAGCTGCGCGCGGCCGTGCCGACGCTGGCCGAGGCGGCGATCCTCGGGCCGGTGCCGGCGGGCGAGGCGGGCGTGCGCGCGCTCGTGCGCTTCGACTACGCCGCCGGGCGCCGGGTGGCGGCATCGCTGCGCGCTGCCGTGGTCGCCCGCGCGCTCGGCCGCCGACGCGTCCGAGGAGCGCGCACGCCCCGCACTACACTCAGGGTGCGGCTCGACGTGCCCGAGCTCGACCTGTGAGGAGCCCGATGCGCATCGTCTTCGCCGGCACGCCCGCGCCGGCACTGCCGTCGCTGCAGGCGGTCGCGGCATCCGCCCACGACCTCGTCGGCGTCCTCACCCGCACCGATGCACCGGTCGGCCGCAAGCGCGTGCTCACGCCGTCTCCGGTCGCCGCCGTGGCCGCCGAGCGGGGTGTGCCCGTCGTCAAGACCGACCGGCTGGATGCCGCGGCCACCGACGCCGTCGCCTCCTGGCAGCCCGACCTCGGGGTCGTCGTGGCCTACGGCGGGCTCGTGCGCGAGCCGCTGCTGTCGCTGCCACGGTACGGCTGGATCAACCTGCACTTCTCGCTCCTGCCGCGCTGGCGCGGCGCCGCACCGGTGCAGCACGCGCTCGTCGCCGGCGATCGCGTGACCGGGGCCAGCGTCTTCCGGCTCGTGGCGGCGCTCGATGCCGGCGACGTCTACCGCGAGCTGCGCTACCCCGTGCCCCGCGGCGCGACCGCGGGCGACGTGCTCGCCGAGCTCGCGGTGCGCGGCGCGGAGCTGCTCGTCCAGGTCGTCGACGACCTCGCTGCGGGCACGGCGGTCGCCCGTCCCCAGGAGGGGGAGCCGACGTTCGCCCCGAAGCTCACGATCGCCGACGGGCTCCTCGACTTCGCCCAGAGCGCCGAGCGCGTGCTCGACCGCTTCCGCGGCACGACCCCCGAGCCCGGCGCGCACACCACCGTCGACGGGCAGCGGCTGAAGGTGCTCGCCGCCCTGCGCGGTCCCGATGCCGACCTCGCTCCGGGTGCGCTCGCCCTGGTCGGCCGCGACGTCGTGGCCGGCACCGGCGACGGCACAGTTCTCCTGCGCACCGTGCAGCCGGCGGGCAAGGGACCGATGGCCGCCGCGGACTGGTGGCGGGGCCTGCGCCTTCACGACCCGCGGGTCGGATCGTGAATCCCGCGCGCACCGTCGCCTTCCAGACGATCAGGGCCGTCTCGGGCACCGACGCGTACGCCAACCTGCTGCTGCCGCACGAGATCGCCCGAGCGGGCCTGTCGCCTGCCGACGCGGGCCTGGCGACCGAGCTCACGTACGGCACGCTCCGGCGGCAGGGCACCTACGACGCGATCATCGCGGATGCCGCGGGCAGGACCCCCTCGGCGATCGACCCGCCGGTGCTCGACGCGCTGCGGCTCGGCGTTCACCAGCTGCTGTCGACGCGCGTGGCAGCCCACGCCGCCGTGCACGAGAGCGTCGAGCTCGTGCGGGCGACATCGGGGAGAAGGGCCACCGGGTTCGCCAACGCCGTGCTGCGCCGCGTCTCGGAGCGCTCGCTGGAGGAGTGGCTCGCCCGGCTGGAGCGGGGCGCACGCTCGGACGACGAGCGGGTCGGGCTGCGGTTCGCCCATCCGGTGTGGGTGCTGCGAGCATTCCGGCGCGCGCTCGCAGCCGAGGGCCGCGCGGGGGAGCTGGAGCAGCTCCTGGCCGCCGACAACCTCGCCCCGGCGGTGACCCTGGCCGCTCTGCCGGGGCTCGCGGAGCGGCCCGCAGAGGCGGCGGCCACGCCGTACTCGCCGATCGGGTTCCGCCTGGGCGGACCGCCCGAGCGCGTCGTCGCGGAGGCGGGCGGACAGGTCCGCGTGCAGGACGAGGGGTCTCAGCTCGCGGCGCTCGCCCTGTCGCGGGTCGCTCCGGTGCGCGCGGGCGAGCGGTGGCTCGACCTGTGCGCCGCACCCGGCGGGAAGACCGCGGTGCTGGCGGCCGAGGCGTACGCGGGTGGGGCGAGGCTGGAGGCCAACGAGCTGTCGCCCGCGCGTGCGAAGCTCGTGCGGGATTCGGTGGCGGGGGTTCCGCTGGAGGTTCCGGTATCGGAGGACGATGGCCGCCGCCGCGCCGGTCAGGGCCGGTACGACCGCATCCTCGTCGATGCCCCGTGCACGGGGCTCGGGGCCCTCCGGCGCCGGCCCGAAGCGCGCTGGCGCAAGACCCCCGCCGACGTGCGCGAGCTCACCGCGCTGCAGGTGGAGCTCCTCACCGCGGCGGTCGGCGCGCTCGCCCCGGGCGGCGTCGTCGCCTACGTCACGTGCTCACCGCACCTGGCCGAGACGGCCGCGGTGGTCGCCGAGGTGCGCCGCGCCGCGGGGGAAGCGGTGGAGGAGCTCGACGCGCGACAGGTCGTGGCATCCGTCGCCGCCTCCGACCTCGACCTGCCGCCGCAGGCCGACGGGTCCGGTCGTGCCCAGCTCTGGCCGCATCGGCACGGCACCGACGCGATGTCGATCTCGCTGCTGCGCCGACGCTGACAGCGATGCGGCGGCCTGCGGCACGGTCCTGGCCATAATGGGAGCGTGCCCGCAGACGACCCAGACCTCCGCATCAATCCCAGCATCCTGGCCGCCGACTTCGTGAACATGCAGGCGGAGCTGGCCCGCATCGCCTCGGCCGACTTCGTGCACGTCGACGTCATGGACAACCACTTCGTGCCGAACCTCACGTTCGGCCCGCAGATGGTCGAGCGCATCCAGGCGACCAGCCCGGTCCCGCTCGACGTGCACCTCATGATCACCGACCCCGACCGCTGGGCGCCCGCGTACGCGGAGCTGGGCGCGGCATCCGTCACCTTCCACCTGGAGGCGGCCACCGAACCGGTCGCGCTCGCGCGCCGACTCCGCGCCGTCGGGTCCCGCGCCGGTGTCGCCGTCAAGCCCGCGACACCGGTCGACGGACTGTTCGACCTGCTCGACGACTTCGACCAGATCCTCGTGATGACCGTCGAGCCCGGCTTCGGGGGACAGTCGTTCATGCCCGAGACCATGCCCAAGCTCCGACGCCTGGCCGACGAGGCCCGACGGCGGGGCTCGGCGGTGTGGCTGCAGGTCGACGGCGGCATCGCGCCGGGCACGATCGAGCAGGCCGCCGAGGCCGGCGCGGACACGTTCGTCGCCGGCTCCGCGGTGTTCGGCGCCGGCGATCCGGATGCCGCGATCGCCGCTCTCCGCCACGCCGCGGCCGCGCACCGACACTGACGCCCCCCCGCGCACCGGGGTCGGTCCCACCGACTACCCTGGAGGGGTGAAGACGTTCGACGGCCTGTTCGCGGAGCTGACCGCGATCGCGGCGGCGCGCCCGGAGGGATCCGGTACCGTGGCCCAGCTCGACCGCGGCGTCCACGCGATCGGGAAGAAGATCGTGGAGGAGGCCGCCGAGGTCTGGATGGCCGCGGAGTACGAGCCCGACGAGGCGACGGCCGAGGAGATCTCGCAGCTGCTCTACCACCTGCAGGTCCTCATGCTCGCCAAGGGCCTCACTCCCGAGGACGTCTACCGACATCTGTGAGCGCGCCGCCTCCGACCGCTCCGAACCGAAAGACCTCCATGCTGCGCATCGCCGTGCCCAACAAGGGCTCACTCGCTGAGACCGCCGCCGAGCTGCTCCACGAAGCCGGCTACGTCGGCCGTCGCGACTCCAAAGACCTCCACATCATCGATCCGGTCAACGACGTGGAGTTCTTCTACCTCCGACCGAAGGACATCGCCACCTACGTCGGCTCGGGCGCCCTCGATGTCGGCATCACCGGCCGCGACCTGCTGCGCGACGCGCGGATGCCGGGGGCCCGGGAGATCGAGGCGCTCGGGTTCGCGAGCTCGACCTTCCGCTTCGCGGCTCCGCCCGGACGCTTCGCCGAGCTCGCCGACCTCGACGGTGCACGCATCGCGACCTCGTACCCGGGTCTGGTCGACGCCTTTCTCGACGAGCACGGCGTGGCCGTCGACCTCGTGCCGCTCGACGGCGCGGTGGAGTCGGCCGTGCGGCTCGGCGTCGCCGACGCCGTCGCCGACGTGGTCGAGACCGGCACGACGCTGCGTCAGGCAGGGCTGGAGGTCTTCGGTCCCGTCATCCTCCGCTCCGAGGGAGTGCTCATCACGGGGGCCGACGAGGCTCCGGGCACCGAGACGCTGCTGCGGCGCCTGCGCGGCGTGCTGGTCGCGCGCCGGTACGTGCTCGTCGACTACGACCTGCCGGTCGCGCGCCTCGACGAGGCGACGGCGATCGCGCCGGGCATCGAGTCGCCGACGGTGTCGCCGCTGCGCGACCCGGAGTGGGTGGCGGTGAGGGTCCAGGTGCCGCGCGCGGGGGTCAACCAGGCGATGGACGCGCTGTACGCGATCGGCGCCCGGGCGATCCTCGTGACCGCGATCCACAACGCGAGGCTGTGACATGAGCCTCGCGTGCCGCGTGATCCCGTGCCTCGACGTCGCCGACGGCCGCGTCGTCAAGGGTGTGAACTTCGAGAACCTGCGCGAGATGGGCGACCCGGTCGAGCTCGCCCGCCGCTACTACGCGCAGGGTGCCGACGAGCTCACCTTCCTCGACGTGACCGCGACCGTGGACGACCGCGCCACGACCTACGACGTCGTGCGGCGCACCGCCGAGCAGGTGTTCATCCCGCTCACCGTGGGCGGCGGGGTGCGCTCCGTCGACGACGTCGCGCGCCTGCTGAGCGTCGGCGCCGACAAGGTCGGGGTGAACTCCGCCGCGATCGCCCGGCCGGGCCTGGTCGACGAGATCGCCGATCGCTTCGGCGCGCAGGTGCTGGTGCTCTCGCTCGACGTCAAGCGTGCCGCGGGCACCCGCTCCGGCTTCATCGTGACGACCCATGGCGGGCGGACCGCGACCGACCTCGACGCCCTGGACTGGGCGCGCGAGGCGATCGAGCGGGGGGCGGGGGAGCTGCTGGTCAACTCGATCGACGCCGACGGCACGAAGGACGGCTTCGACCTGGAACTGGTCGGGCTCATGCGCGAGCTCTCCAGCGTCCCGGTGATCGCCTCCGGCGGGGCGGGAGAGGCCGCCGACTTCACGCCGGCGGTGCGGGCCGGCGCCGACGCGGTGCTCGCGGCATCCGTCTTCCACTCCGGCCACCTCACGATCGGCGAGGTCAAGGACGCGCTCGCCGCCGACGGCATCGAGGTGCGCCGGTGAACGCGCCCGAGAGCGTCGCCGACCGCATCGCGCGCGTCGCGTTCAACGCCGACGGCCTGGTCGCGGCGATCGTGCAGCAGCACGACACGCGCGAGGTGCTCATGCTCGGGTGGATGGATGCCGAGGCGCTCCGGCGCACGCTCACCACCGGCCGCGTGACGTTCTGGTCGCGTTCGCGCCAGGAGTACTGGCGCAAGGGCGACACGTCCGGACACATCCAGCTCGTGCGCGGCGCGCGCCTGGACTGCGACGGCGACGCCGTGCTGGTGTCGGTCGAGCAGGTAGGGGTCGCGTGCCACACCGGCACCCGCACGTGCTTCGACGCCGACGACCTCGACCCCGTCGTCGACCTCGACCCCGCGGTCGGCCCCGAGCCCGCGGTGGGCCCCGACGCGCCGGCATCCGCTCCCTGAGCACCCGCACGCGGCCCCCAACCCGCGGCATCCGCTCCCTGAGCACCCGCACGAACTTCGGAGTATTGCGCGTACTTCGGACGATCGGGCCGAAATCCTCCGAAGTACGCGCGGTTCTCCGAACTTCGTCGCGCATCGACGCGAACAGCGTGGTGCGCGGCCGTCGCAGGCTACGCTCGTAGGGCCGTTTCCACGCTCCGTCCTCCACCCGTTAGGCCGATGACCCACCGCCCCCGCACGCTCGCCGTTCTCGCGATCGTCCTCGGCGGCGCGATCGGCGTGCTGTCGTCCACCCAGCCGTGGCTGGAGGTGACACTCGCCGGTGGCGGCCCGTCGTCGCTCTCGGTCGCCGGCGCGTCCGCGGTCGCGGTGCTGGCGCCGTTGAGCCTCGCCGCCCTCGCTCTCGGGCTCGCCCTGTCGATCGTGGGCGTCGCGCTGCGCTACGGCTTCGCCGTCCTCGCGCTCGTGCTCGGCGGCGCTATCGCGGTCATGTCGTGGCGCATCGCGACCCAGCGTCCGCTCGACGCGGTCGCCGCGAGCGTCACCGAGGCGACCGGCCTGAGCGGCACCGCCGCGGTCGCCGACCTCGTCGAGCAGGTCGCGGGCACGGCGTGGCCGTGGCTCGCGGTCGTCGCGGGCGCGGCGATCGTCGCGGGCGGCGTGATCGCCCTCGCGACCGCGCGGTCGTGGCGCAGCGGCGCGAGCCGCTACCGCACCGGACGCGACGCCCCCGGCCCCGCGGCGGCGCGCCCGCACGACGCGGCCCGGTCCGACGCCATCGACTCGTGGGACGACCTGTCGCGCGGCGACGATCCGACAGCCTGACAGGGATGCGGCGCGGCGAAGCCCGTCACCGCTACACTGGAGCGGCGTACTGCGCCGCATGCGAAGGAGAACCATGAGCAACCCCATCGCCGACCCGGGTCACGGACACTCCCCGGCCGCCTGGACGGCCGTCATCATCATGCTGGCCGCGTTCGCCTTCGGGACGTTGTTCTACTGGCTCGACCTCGCCCACCTCGTCTGGGCATCGGTCGGCCTGCTCCTGATCGGGCCGATCGTCGGCTGGATCATGGCCAAGGCGGGCTACGGCGTCAACGGACCCAAGTACACCCCGAAAGCACACTGACATGCTCGCCGACCTCACGGCCGGCGCGGTGGAGGATGCCGAAGAGCGTAAGCTCGTCCGGCCGATCAAGGCCGTGGAGGAGTTCGCCCTCGCCCAGACGCCCGCGCGCGACGCGCTCGCGGCACTCGCCCCGTCCGACCGCGTCAAGATCATCGCCGAGATCAAGCGCGCGAGCCCTTCGCGGGGGAGTCTTGCGGAGATCTCCGATCCGGCCGAGCAGGCCCGCCGGTACGAGCGCGGGGGAGCGTCGGCGATCTCGGTGCTGACCGAGGGGCGCCGCTTCAAGGGGAGCCTGGCGGACCTGGAGTCCGTGAAGGCCGCCGTCGGTCTGCCGGTGCTGCGAAAGGACTTCATCGCCACGCCCTACCAGGTGCTCGAGGCGCGGGCGGCCGGTGCCGACCTGGTCCTCTTGATCGTCGCCGCGCTCGACCAGCCGCTGCTGGCGGAGCTGCACGCGCTCGCCCTCGAGCTCGGGATGACCCCGCTCGTGGAGACGCACTCGCTCGACGAGGTGCACCGCGCCGCCGACGTCGGCGCACGCCTGGTGGGCGTGAACGCGCGCGACCTGTCGACCTTCGAGCTCGACCGCGACCTGTTCGGCCGTCTCGCCGAGCACATTCCGGCGGATGCCGTGAAGATCGCCGAGTCGGCCGTGCTCGCCCCCGCCGACGTCGCGCACTACCGCGCTGCGGGAGCCGACGTCGTCCTCATCGGCGAGGCCCTCGTCACCGGTGACCCGGTGGAGACCCTGCACGCGTTCCTGGAGGCCGGCGGATGAGCCTGCGTGAGGCATCCGGTCCGTTCTTCGGCGAGTTCGGCGGGAGGTACATGCCCGAGTCGCTCATCGCCGCGATCGACGAGCTGACCGCCGAGTACGAGGCGGCCAAGGCCGACCCGGCCTTCCAGGCGGAGTTCGTCCGGCTCCTGCATTCCTACGCAGGGCGTCCCTCGCCGCTGACCGAGGTGGCGCGCTTCGCCGAGCACGCCGGCGGCGCGCGGGTTTTCCTCAAGCGCGAGGACCTCAACCACACCGGCTCGCACAAGATCAACAACGTGCTCGGCCAGGCGCTGCTGACCAAGCGGCTCGGCAAGACACGGGTCATCGCCGAGACCGGCGCCGGCCAGCACGGCGTGGCCACCGCGACCGCGGCGGCCCTGTTCGGCTTCGACTGCACGATCTACATGGGCGAGGTCGACACCGAGCGTCAGGCCCTCAACGTCGCGCGCATGCGCCTGCTGGGCGCGGAGGTCGTGCCCGTCACGAACGGGTCGCGCACCCTCAAGGACGCCATCAACGAGGCGTACCGCGACTGGGTGGCATCCGTCGAGACGACGAACTATGTCTTCGGTACCGCGGCAGGCCCCCACCCGTTCCCCGCGATGGTGCGCGACTTCCAGAAGGTCATCTCCGAGGAGGCGCGTGCGCAGCTGCTGGCGGAGACCGGACGGCTGCCGGATGCCGTCGTGGCGTGCGTGGGCGGCGGGTCCAACGCGATCGGCATGTTCGACGCGTTCCTCGACGACGAGGGCGTGGCGCTCTACGGCGTCGAGGCCGCCGGCGACGGCGTCGACACCCCGCGGCACGCCGCCTCGATCGAGCGCGGGCGGCCCGGCGTGCTGCACGGCGCGAAGACCTACGTGCTGCAGGACGAGGACGGCCAGACGATCGAGTCGCACTCGATCTCGGCGGGGCTCGACTACCCGGGCGTCGGCCCCGAGCACGCGTGGCTCGCCGAGATCGGGCGCGCCACGTACATCCCGGCGACGGATGCCGAGGCGATGGACGCGCTGCGCCTGCTCAGTCGCACCGAGGGCATCATCCCCGCGATCGAGTCCGCGCACGCCCTCGCCGGCGCGCTGCGGCTGGGCCGCGAGCTCGGACCCGACGCGATCATCGCGGTGAGCCTTTCCGGCCGCGGCGACAAGGACATGGACACCGCGGCGCGCTGGTTCGGGCTGTACGACGAAGGGGCCGGCGCATGAGCTCACGGGTCACCGCGGCGATCGAGTCCGCCCACGCCGCCGGCCGGGGAGCGTTCGTCGGCTACCTGCCGATCGGCTTCCCCGACCTGGACACGAGCATCGAGGCTGCGGTGACCCTGGCCGAGTCAGGGGCCGACATCCTCGAGCTCGGCCCGCCGTACTCCGATCCGGTCATGGACGGCCCGGTCATCCAGGAGGCGACGCAGTCGGCCCTGGCGGCCGGCTTCCGGCTGCGCGACACGTTCACGGCGGTCCGGGCGATCTCCGCCCGCGTCGACGTGCCGATCCTCGTGATGACGTACTGGAACCCGGTGCTGCAGTACGGCGTCGACCGCTACGCTGACGACCTGCTCGCCGCGGGGGGAGCCGGTCTGATCACGCCCGACATCACCCCCGATGCGGCGGGCGCGTGGATCGCTGCGTCGGAGCGAACGGGGCTCGACCGCGTGTTCCTGGCCGCGCCGACCTCCACCGACGAGCGGCTCGAGCTCATCGTGCGCAGCTCGACCGGGTTCGTCTACACGGTGGCGACGATGGGCATAACGGGAGAGCGGGCGGAGCTGGATGCCGCATCCCACACCCTGGTGGCACGCCTGCGCGCGCACGGGGTGGGCAAGGCATGCGTCGGCATCGGCATCTCCACGCCCGACCAGGTCGCAGGCGTGCTCGAGTACGCCGACGGGGCCATCGTGGGCACGGCCCTGGTGCGTGCGCTTCGAGACGGCGGCCTGGAGGGCCTCGCCGAGACGGCCCGAGCCCTGGCATCCGGAACGTCGCTGCGCTGAGACCCGCCTCTCTCCCGCCCCGCGCCCACCTCTCGCCCGCCCCGCGCCCGCCTCTTCCCGGGCCTCTTCCCTCGTCTTCGCCCGCCGAGTCACTGCCTTCCTGCCGAGTCACTGCGCTGCAACAGAGTGACTCGCTGGCAAGGCAGTGACTCGCGAGCGTGAGCAGTGACTCGGACGCCGGGGCGTCGAGCGCCGTGCGTGCCCCGCCTAGACTCGTACGCATGCCTTCCGTGCTCACCAGCATCCCGAGCCCGCCGATCAGCAGCCTCTCGATCGGTCCGGTGACGATCCACCTCTATGCGCTGTGCATCCTCACCGGCATCGTCGTGGCCACGCTCATGACGAACCGGCGGCTCACGCGACGCGGCGCGGAGCCGTGGGTGGTCATCGACATCCTCATCCTCGCGGTGCCGCTCGGGCTGATCGGGGCGCGGTTCTACCACGTCTTCACGCACGCCTCCTACTACTTCCGCGAGGGCGCGCAGTGGTGGAACCCGTTCGAGAAGGATGCCATCTGGAACATCTGGGACGGCGGAATCGCCATCTTCGGTGCGCTCATCGGCGGCGCCGTGGGCGCGTGGCTCGGATGCCGTTGGACCGGCGTGCGCTTCTGGAGCTTCGCGGACGCGCTCGCCCCGGGCCTGCTGATGGCACAGGCTCTCGGCCGGTTCGGCAACTGGTTCAACCAGGAGCTGTTCGGTCTGCCCACCGACCTGCCGTGGGGCTTGGAGATCTCCGCCGACAACCCCGCGATCCCGTCGGGCCTCCCCGCGGGGACCCTGTTCCACCCGACCTTCCTCTACGAGGTGATCTGGAACTCGCTCGGTGTCGTCGTCCTGCTGTGGGCGGGCACGCACCTCGTGCTCCGATGGGGCCGGCTGTTCGGCCTGTACCTGGTCTGGTACGGCGCGGGGCGCATCGTGTGGGAGAACATCCGGATCGATCCGAGCGACATCATCCTCGGACTTCGCACCAACGTGTGGGCGGCGATCCTCGCCGTGGTGGTGGGCGTGGCCATCCTGATCGTGCAGGGCCGCCGGCATGCGTCTCTGGAGCCGTCCGTCTACGCGCCGGGACGCGAACGCGGCGGTCGCGGGGCTGTACAATCGCAGAACACCGACGAGTACGTGGACACCAGCGAGCCCCCGGCACCCGAGGTCGATGAGGCCGAAGCGATGAGCACCACGGCCGCGAAGTAGCATCCATCCGGGCCGACGCCGTCCCTTCCTGAAGCCAGATCTGCGAAGCCAGAGTGAGGACGGTACGCATGCCGACGAGTCCCGGTCGCACCCCCCGCGGTGTGGACAGCGCCCTTCCGATGCGGCAGGGGATGTACAACCCTGCCTTCGAGAAGGACGCGTGCGGCCTGGCCATGGTGGCCACGCTCCGCGGGACCGCCGGCCATGACATCGTCGACCTCGCCCTCACGGCGCTGCGCAATCTGGAGCACCGCGGCGCCATCGGATCGGATGCCGGCACCGGTGACGGCGCCGGCATCCTGACCCAGATGCCGGATGTCTTCTTCCGCGCGGTCACCGGGTTCGCGTTGCCGCCGGTCGGGGAGTACGCGGCGGGGCTGGCCTTCCTCCCGCGCGGGACGAGCGAACGCGTGGAGCTGAAGGCGGGCATCGAGCGCCTCGCGGCGGCGGAGGGTCTCACCGTCCTCGGCTGGCGCAGCGTCCCCACCGCCGAGGAGCACCTCGGCAAGCTCGCGCACGAGGCCCGTCCCGAGTTCGAGCAGCTGTTCCTGTCCTGCCCGGCTGCGGGCGAGGCCCCGGCGGTCTCCGGCATCGCGCTGGACCGACTCGCCTACCGGCTCCGCAAGCGGGCTCAGCACGAGCTCGGCGCCTACTTCGTCTCTCTCTCCTCGCGCACGATCGGCTACAAGGGAATGGTGACGACGCTCCAGTTGGAGCCGTTCTACCCCGACCTGCAGGACGAGCGGTACGCGACCGAGCTCGCCGTGGTCCACTCGCGCTACTCGACGAACACGTTCCCGTCCTGGCCGTTGGCGCAGCCGCTGCGGATGCTCGCACACAACGGCGAGATCAACACGGTCGGCGGAAACCGCAACTGGATGCGCGCGCGGCAGTCCCAGCTGGAGTCCGAGCTGCTGGGCGACCTCCGTCCCCTCCTGCCCATCTGCACCGACGGGGCGAGTGACTCGGCCTCCTTCGACGAGGTGCTCGAGCTCCTCACCCTGAGCGGGCGCAGCCTCCCGCACGCGATCATGATGATGGTGCCGGAGGCCTACGAGAAGCAGACCGACATCTCCCCGCGGCTGCGGGCCTTCTACGACTACCACTCGCTGCAGATGGAGCCCTGGGACGGACCTGCCGCACTCATCTTCACCGACGGCACGCTCGTGGGAGCGACGCTGGACCGCAACGGTCTGCGTCCCGGGCGATGGACCGAGACGACCGACGGCCTCGTCGTCATCGGCAGTGAGACCGGCGTGCTGGAGTTCGACCCGGAGCGCATCAAGCGCCGCGGTCGACTGCGCCCCGGGCGAATGTTTCTCGTCGACACCGCACAGGCCCGCATCGTCGAGGACGAGGAGATCAAGTCCCAGCTGGCCGACCAGGAGCCGTGGGAGCTGTGGCTGCGTCAGCGCGTGCAGCTGGCCGAGCTTCCCGAGCGCGAGCACATCGTGCATCCGATCGCCTCCATCACGCGCCGCCAGCGCACCTTCGGGTACACCGAGGAGGAGGTGAAGATCCTCCTCACGCCGATGGGCCAGACCGGGGCGGAGCCGCTGGGAGCGATGGGCAGCGACACGCCCGTCGCAGCCCTCAGCGATCGCCCCCGCCTGCTGTTCGACTACTTCACGCAGCAGTTCGCCCAGGTGACCAACCCGCCGCTGGACTCGATCCGCGAGGAGGTCGTCACCAGCCTTCGCACGAGCCTGGGCAATGAGGGCAATCTCCTGTCCTGGGGTCCCGACCACGCGCGCCAGATCACCCTCGACTTCCCGGTGATCGACAACGACGAGCTCGCCAAGATCCAGAACATCGCGCGCACGATGCCGGGGCGCCGGGCCGTGACGCTCAAGGGCCTGTACCACTTCGACGCCGGTCCCGGCACCATGCGCGCACGCCTCGACGAGCTGTGCGCCGAGGCCGACGCCGCGATCGCCGGCGGAGCGGAGTTCCTCATCCTGAGCGACCGCGACTCCAACAAGGATCTCGCCCCGATCCCGTCGCTGCTGATGGTCTCGGCCGTGCATCACCATCTCATCCGCAACGAGACCCGCATGAAGGTCGGTCTCGTCGTCGAGGCGGGCGACGTGCGCGAGGTGCACCACGTGGCCACGCTCATCGGGTACGGGGCGTCCGCGGTGAACCCGTATCTCGCGATGGAGACGGTCGAATACCTCGTCCGTACCGGGCTCATCAGCGGGATCACTCCCGAGAAGGCCGTGCGGAACCTCATCTACGCGCTCGGCAAGGGCGTGTTGAAGATCATGTCCAAGATGGGCATCTCGACGGTCGCCTCCTACTGCGGCGCGCAGGCGTTCGAGGCCATCGGCCTTGCCCAGGACGTCATCGACACCTACTTCACCGGCACCGAGTCCAAGATCGGCGGCATCGGGCTGGAGGACATCGAGGCCGAGAACCAGATCCGGCACGACTACGCCTACCCCGAGGACGAGGCGGCACGAGCGCACGAGCGCCTGTGGACCGGTGGCGAGTATCAGTGGCGCCGAGAGGGGCCGCCGCACCTGTTCAACCCCGACACGGTCTTCCGGCTTCAGCACTCCACGCGCACGCGCCGCTATGACATCTTCCGCGAGTACACGCGCCGGGTGGACGACCAGGCGGCCGAGCTGAAGACGCTGCGCGGACTGTTCCGCCTACGGACAGGCGTACGCCCGGCCGTGCCGATCGACGAGGTCGAGCCGGTCTCCACGATCGTGAAGCGCTTCTCCACGGGTGCGATGAGCTACGGCTCGATCTCCAAGGAGGCGCACGAGACGCTCGCGATCGCGATGAACCGGATCGGCGGCAAGTCGAACACCGGCGAGGGCGGCGAGGACCTCGAGCGCCTGCTCGACCCGGAACGTCGCAGCGCCATCAAACAGGTCGCGTCGGGACGGTTCGGCGTGACGAGCATGTACCTCACTCACGCCGACGACATCCAGATCAAGCTGGCGCAGGGCGCCAAGCCCGGCGAGGGCGGCCAGCTGCCGCCGGCGAAGGTGTACCCGTGGATCGCCCGCACGCGCGGTGGCACCCCGGGGGTCGGGCTCATCTCGCCCCCGCCGCACCACGACATCTACTCGATCGAAGACCTCAAGCAGTTGATCTTCGACCTCAAGCGCGCCAATCCCGCCGCGCGCGTGCACGTCAAGCTCGTGAGCCAGTCGGGCATCGGCGCGGTGGCTGCAGGCACCGCGAAGGCGCTCGCCGACGTCATCCTCGTCTCCGGCCACGACGGCGGCACCGGCGCCAGCCCGCTGAACTCCCTCAAGCACGCCGGCACCCCGTGGGAGCTGGGGCTGGCCGAGACCCAGCAGACGCTGATGCTCAACGACATGCGCGCGCGCGTGGTGGTGCAGGCTGACGGCCAGCTCAAGACCGGGCGCGACGTGATCGTGGCGGCCCTGCTGGGCGCGGAGGAGTTCGGCTTCGCCACCACCGCGCTCGTGGTGTCCGGCTGCATCATGATGCGCGTATGCCACCTCGACACCTGTCCGGTGGGCGTGGCCACCCAGAACCCGGTGCTGCGCTCGCGCTTCGCCGGCAAGCCGGAGTTCGTCGTGAACTTCATGGAGTTCATCGCCGAAGAGGTGCGGGAGTACCTCGCAGAGCTCGGGTTCCGCTCGCTCGACGAGGCGATCGGCCACAACGAGCTGCTCGATGTCGATCATGCGGTCGAGCACTGGAAGGCGAGCGGGCTCGATCTGTCGCCGATCCTGGAGGGCCCGGCCTTCCCGGTCGACGCACCGCGCCGCAATCTCCGGGCGCAGGATCACGAGCTCGACCAGCACTTCGACATCCCGCTCATCGCCATGTCCCGCGACGCGCTCGTGGACCGGGCCCCGGTGCTCATCGAGGTGCCGATCCGCAACACCGCGCGCGCGGTCGGGACCATGCTCGGCAACGAGGTCACGCGCCGTCACGGCGCCGAAGGCCTGCCGCGGGAGGCGATCGACATCACCCTGCACGGCACCGCCGGACAGTCACTGGGCGCCTTCATCCCGCAGGGCATCGTGCTGCGACTGGAAGGCGACGCGAACGACTACGTGGGCAAGGGACTCTCCGGCGGCGACATCACGATCCGGCCGCCTCGCGCGTCGACGATCGTGCCGCACGAGAACGTCATCGCGGGGAACGTGATCGGCTATGGCGCGACGGCGGGGAGCCTGTTCATCTCCGGCATCGTCGGCGAGCGGTTCCTCGTGCGCAACTCGGGGGCGACCGCCGTCGTGGAGGGCGTCGGCGATCACGCGCTGGAGTACATGACCGGCGGACTCGCCGTCATCCTCGGCGAGACCGGTCGCAACCTCGGCGCCGGCATGTCCGGCGGGATCGCGTACGTCCACCGGCTGCGTCGTGAGAAGGTCAACGCGCAGGCCCTCGCCGCTGACGAGCTCACCCTCACCACACTCGACCGCGCCGACCTCGAGGTGCTGCGCAGCCTCCTCGCCGAGCACGTCGAGCGCACCGGATCGCCCCGCGCCGCGGAGCTGCTCGGCCGGATGGACGAGGCCGCAGACGAGTTCGTGAAGGTGCTCCCGCGCGATTACGCGGCGGTGCTGCAGACCCGGGAGGATGCCTTGGCAGAGGGGCTGGACCCCGATGGCGATGTCGTATGGACCCGCATCCTGGAGGTGACCGGTGGCTGACCCCAAGGGCTTTCTCAACGTGACCACGCGGGAGCTGCCCGCACGTCGGCCGGTGCCGGTGCGGATCATGGACTGGAAAGAGGTGTACGAGCCCGGTGACACCGCCGTGCTGCGCCGACAGGCCGGGCGCTGTATGGACTGCGGCATCCCGTTCTGTCATCAGGGCTGTCCGCTCGGCAATCTGATTCCGGAATGGAACGACCTCACCTGGCGCGGGGAGTTCCGCAGCGCCATCGAGCGCCTGCACGCGACGAACAACTTCCCCGAGTTCACGGGCCGGCTCTGCCCTGCCCCGTGCGAGAGCGCGTGCGTGCTCGGCATCAATCAGCCTGCCGTCACGATCAAGCAGGTGGAGGTCTCGATCATCGACGAGGCGTTCTCGCGCGGCTGGGTCGAACCGGAGCCGCCGGCGCGACTGACCGGCAAGACCGTCGCCGTGGTCGGCTCCGGGCCGGCCGGGCTCGCCGCCGCCCAGCAGCTGACCCGCGCAGGGCACACGGTCGCCGTGTATGAGCGCGACGACCGCATCGGCGGTCTGCTGCGCTACGGCATCCCCGATTTCAAGATGGAGAAGCGCCACCTGGAGTCGCGCCTTCGCCAGATGCAGGACGAGGGCACACGCTTCCGCGCCGGGGTGGAGATCGGTCGGGACATCACCTGGGACGACCTGCGCACGCGCTACGACGCGGTCGTGATCGCCACCGGAAGCACCGTCCCGCGCGATCTGCCGATCCCGGGCCGCGACCTCGACGGCGTGCACTTCGCGATGGAGTACCTCGTCGAGTCCAACCGGGCGGTCGCGGGGGATGCCGTCGCGCATCAGATCACGGCCAAGGGAAAGCACGTCGTGGTGATCGGCGGCGGTGACACCGGTGCCGACTGCATCGGCACCGCACATCGGCAGGGCGCCCTGAGCGTCACGAACCTCGCGATCGGGCTGCGTCCGCCCGAGGACAGACCCGCCCACCAGCCGTGGCCGATGACGCCGACGGTGTTCGAGGTGCAGTCGGCTCACGAGGAGGGCGGCGAACGGACGTACCTCGCCTCGACCGTGGAGTTCCTGGGCAACGAGGCCGGCGAGGTGCGGGCGCTACGCGTGGCGGAGACCGCGTTCGTCGACGGCCGTCGGGTGCCGCGCAGCGGCACCGAACGGGACATCCCCGCCGACCTCGTGCTGATCGCGATGGGGTTCACCGGCCCCGAGCGCACGCCGCTGGAGGATCAGCTCGGCATGGCCTTCACGTCGCGCGGGAACGTCGAGCGCGATGCCTCGTACGAGACGAGCGCACCGGGCGTCTTCGTGGCGGGAGACGCCGGACGCGGGCAGTCCCTCATCGTCTGGGCGATAGCGGAGGGGCGGTCCGCGGCCGCCGCCGCGGACCGGCACCTGATGGGACGCACGACGCTTCCGTCACCGGTTGCACCGACGGACTCCGCGATCAGCCTGCAATCCGCGTAGGCTGGGGCAGACCGCATGGCAACCGAATCGAACGAACCGGAGTCACTCACGTGAGACGCGCGAAGATCGTGGCCACCCTCGGGCCCGCGACATCGACCTACGAGATGGTGCGAGCAGTCATCGACGCCGGCGTCGACGTCACCCGCTTCAACCTGAGTCACGGCGATTACTCGGTGCATGAGAACAACCTCGCCAATGTGCGCAAGGCCTCCGCCGATGCCGATCGCGCCGTGGCGATCCTCGTCGACCTGCAGGGGCCGAAGATCAGGCTCGGGAGGTTCGAGGACGGTCCGCATGAGCTGGAACCCGGCGACATCTTCACGATCACCATCGAAGACATCCCCGGAACGAAGGACATCGTCTCCACGACGTTCAAGGGGCTGCCGGGCGACGTCGCTCCCGGCGATACGCTCCTCATCGATGACGGCAAGGTCCGGGTGACGGTGCTGGAGACCGACGGCACCGCCGTGACGACGAAGGTCGTCGTGGGCGGGTCCGTCTCCAACAACAAGGGCATCAACCTGCCCGGCGTCGCGGTGAACGTCCCTGCGCTGTCGCTGAAGGACGAGGAGGACCTTCGGTGGGCGCTGCGGGTCGGAGTCGACATCATCGCTCTGTCCTTCGTGCGCGATGCCAAGGATGTCCAGCGTGTGCACGCGATCATGGCGGAGGAGGGGCGACGCATCCCCGTCATCGCCAAGATCGAGAAGCCGCAGGCGGTGGCGAACCTCGAGAGCATCATCGACGCGTTCGACGGCATCATGGTCGCGCGCGGCGACCTCGGCGTGGAGCTTCCGCTGGAGGCGGTGCCGATCGTCCAGAAGGAGGCGGTCGAGCTGTGCCGTCGCATGGCGAAACCGGTGATCGTGGCCACCCAGATGCTCGAGTCGATGATCTCCAGCCCGGTGCCCACGCGCGCGGAGACCAGCGACGTCGCCAACGCCGTGCTCGACGGCGCCGACGCCGTCATGCTCTCCGGCGAGACGAGCGTCGGCGAGTACCCGGTGATCGTCGTGGAGACGATGGCCCGCATCATCGAGTCGACCGAGGACCACGGCCTGGAGCGCATCCTGCCGATGACGGCCACGCCGCGCACGCAGGGCGGAGCGATCACGCTGGCGGCGAACGAGGTCGCCGAGTTCGTGAACGCGAAGTATCTGTGCGTGTTCACCGAGTCGGGCGACTCCGTGCGCCGTATGTCCCGGCTGCGCTCGAAGATCCCGATGTACGCGTTCACGCCGCTTCCCGGCATCCGTCGTCGCCTCGCGATGACGTGGGGCGTGCAGTCCACACTCGTGGAGCGGGTGGCCCACACCGACCGCATGTTCATCCAGGTGGACGATTTCCTCCTGACGAACGACCTCGCCGAGGTGGGCGACAAGGTCGTCGTGATCTCCGGCTCGCCTCCCGGCACCGTGGGGTCGACCAATGACATCCGCGTGCACCGCGTCGGCGACGCCGTCCACGGCGCCGCTCCCATCTACAAAGCGGAGCGGTAGCCTGTGCCGGTGGTGGGAGTCGAACCCACACGCCCTTGCGGGCAACCGAGTTTGAGTCGGTCGCGTCTGCCATTCCGCCACACCGGCGCACGTCCGCGAACGACCATACCGTAGGATTCATAGGGTGACAGAGTCAGAGCCCACCGCCGCCTCCACTGCCGCCGCCCCGCGCCGCGTCGTCGTCGCCGAAGACGAGTCGCTCATCCGTCTCGACATCACCGAGATCCTCCGGGACAACGGGTTCGATGTCGTCGGCGAGGCGGGCGACGGTGAGACGGCCGTGCAGCTGGCCACCGAGCTGCGTCCCGACCTTGTCATCATGGACGTCAAGATGCCGGTGCTCGACGGGATCTCCGCGGCCGAGAAGCTGAGCCGGGCGCGCATCGCACCGGTGGTGCTGCTCACCGCCTTCAGTCAGAAGGAGCTCGTCGAGCGCGCCAGCGAGGCCGGTGCACTGGCCTACGTCGTGAAGCCGTTCACGCCGAGCGACCTGCTGCCGGCGATCGAGATCGCCCTGGCTCGTCACGACCAGATCATCGCCCTGGAGGCGGAGGTCGCCGACATGGTCGAGCGCTTCGAGACCCGCAAGCTCGTCGACCGCGCGAAGGGGCTTCTCAACGAGAAGATGGGCCTGACCGAGCCGGAGGCGTTCCGCTGGATCCAGAAGGCATCCATGGACCGCCGCCTGACGATGCAGGATGTCGCGAAGGCCATCATCGAGCAGCTCGCCCCGAAGAAGAGCTGACGGACTCCTCCCTGATCAGGTTGGTGATCCGGATCGTCGAGCAGCGCCGCCCCTGATCGTCGGTCACGACGATCTCGTGCACCGTCATCGTGCGGCCGAGGTGGATCGGCGTGCACACGCCGGTCACGATCCCGCTCGTGGCCGAGCGGGTGTGCGTGGCGTTGATGTCCACTCCCACGGCGAGGCGCCCGGCACCGGCGTACAGATTGGCCGCCATCGACCCCAGAGACTCGCCGAGCACGACGTACGCCCCTCCGTGCAGCAGGCCGACCGGCTGGGTGTTGCCCGCCACCGGGATCGTGGCGACCGAGCGCTCCACGGAGAACTCCACGAGGCGCATGCCCATCTTCTCGGCGAGAGCGCCGAGCCCTCGACGCTCCGCCCAGGCCAGTCCGTCGACGGGGGAGGGGTCGGCTGCCATCGTGCGCTCCGCTCGGTCGATCGGGGTGTCGCCGCCCCTGGCTAGGCTGACAGGGTGACGGACTCCGCAAAGCCTACCCTTCTGGTCGTTGACGGCCACTCCCTGGCATACCGTGCGTTCTTCGCGCTCCCGGTGGACAACTTCACCACGAAGGACGGCCAGCACACCAACGGCATCTACGGCTTCCTCTCGATGTTCGTGAATCTCGTCAAGGCGGAGCGGCCGACCCACCTGGCGGTCGCGTTCGACACCTCGCGGTACTCGTTCCGCACCCGCGAGTACGCCGAGTACAAGGCGAACCGGTCCGAGTCGCCGGCCGAGTTCAAGGGTCAGATCCCGCTGCTGCAGGAGTGCCTGGCGGCGATGAGCGTGCCGGTGCTCACGAAGGAGGATGTCGAGGCCGATGACATCCTCGCCACCCTCGCCACGCAGGGAGCCGAACTCGGTTACGACGTGCTGGTGTGCTCCGGCGACCGGGACACGATCCAGCTCGTCACCGACCGTGTCACACTGCTCTACCCGAGCGTTCAGGGCGTGTCGCAGCTGCGCCGCTACACGCCCGAGACCGTCCTGGAGAAGTACGGCCTGCCTCCGCACAACTATCCCGACATCGCCGCCCTCGTGGGCGAGACGAGCGACAACCTGCCGGGCGTGCCGAAGGTCGGCGAGAAGACGGCGGTCAAGTGGCTCACCCAGTTCGGCTCGCTCGACGCGCTCCTGGAGCGCGCCGACGAGATCAAGGGCGTCGTCGGCGGCAACCTGCGCGAGCATCTCGACGACGTCCGCCGCAACCGGGCGCTGAACCGGCTGCTGCGCGACGTCGAGCTCGGGGTCGGGCCCGCCGACCTCGCGGTCCAGCCCATCGATGCCCAGGCCGTCCGCGACATCTTCGCCCGCCTCGAGTTCCGTACGCTCCTGCCGCGCGTGTTCGAGGCCGCCGGGGCGGACCCCGCGATGGCTGCGGCCTCGTCGGCGCCCGCACAGGCGGCACCGACACCGGCCGAGCCCGACGCCGCGGGCGTGGCGTCGTGGGCGGCGGCCGCCGCGGGCGAGGTCGGCGTCACGCTCACGATCGAGGGCGGGATGCCTCATCGGATCGGCCTCGCGACCGCCGAGACCGCCGTCGAGGCGACGTGGACGCCGGAGCTCGCTGCTGCGCTCAGCGACTGGCTGGAAGGCGACGCGCCGAAGGTCATCGCCGACGCCAAGCCGCAGGTGAAGGCGCTCCGCCGGGCCGGGGTGCGCCTGCGCGGGCTCGTCTTCGACCCGATCCTGGCCGGCTGGCTGCTGCGCCCCAGCTTCCCCGACAAGGGTCTGGCCGATCTGGTCGACCGCTACCTCGACGAGAGACTTCCCGAGGCCGATCCTGCCCAGCTCGTGCCCGAGACCGAGGGCGCGACGCCGGGTCAGCTGTCGTGGTATCTGCTCCGCGTCGCAGATGCGGTCAGGGCCGAGCTTCCGGTGTCGGTGGCATCCGTGCTCACCGACATCGAGCTGCCCACCCTCGACGCGCTCGCCGACATGGAGCTGGCCGGCGTCGCGGTCTCGCACGCGAAGCTCTCCGCGTTCTCGACCGAGCTGGGCGAGCGCGCCGACGCGATCGCGCAGGACGCATACGCCACGATCGGCCGGGAGGTGAACCTCGGCTCGCCCAAGCAGTTGCAAGAGGTGCTGTTCGAGCAGCTGCTGCTGCCGAAGACCCGCAAGACCAAGACCGGGTATTCGACGGATGCCGCCGTCCTCGCCGACCTGCAGGAGAGCCACCCGCATCCGTTTCTCGACCTGCTGCTGCGCTACCGCGAGGCGACCAAGCTGCGTCAGATCATCGAATCGCTCGACACGGCGATCGCGTCCGACGGGCGCGTGCACACGACGTACCTGCAGACCGGCAGCCAGACCGGTCGGCTCTCCAGCACCGACCCGAACCTGCAGAACATCCCGGTGCGCACCGAGGAGAGCAGACGCATCCGCGCTGCGTTCGAGGCGGGCGCGAAGTACGAGACGCTGCTCACGGCGGACTACTCGCAGATCGAGATGCGCATCATGGCGCACCTGTCCGAGGACCCCGGGCTCATCGAGGCGTTCAACTCGGGAGAGGATCTGCACCGTTTCGTCGGTGCGCGCGTGTTCGGGGTCGCCCCGGGCGAGGTGACACCGGCGATGCGCACGAAGGTGAAGGCCATGTCGTACGGCCTCGTCTACGGCCTGTCGGCCTTCGGGCTGTCGAAGCAGCTGCGCATCGAGCAGGCCGAGGCCAAGCAGCTCATGCTGGAGTATTTCGCGCGTTTCGGTGCGGTGCGCGACTACCTGCGTGCCAGCGTCGAGCAGGCCCGCATCGACGGGTACACCGAGACGATCTTCGGGCGGCGACGACCGTTCCCGGATCTGGCCAGTCCCAACCGAGTGCTACGGGAGAACGCCGAGCGCGCGGCGCTGAACGCCCCGATCCAGGGCAGTGCCGCCGACATCATGAAGATCGCCCTGTTCCGCATCCATGGCGAGCTGCGGGCGGCGAACCTGCGCTCCAGAGTCCTGATGCAGATCCATGACGAGCTCGTCGTCGAGGTCGCACCGGGGGAGTGGCATGCCACCGAGGAGATCGTCCGTGCGCGCATGGGCGATGCGGCAGAGCTCTCGGTGCCCCTCGACGTGCAGATCGGTCGCGGTGGCGACTGGAACGAGGCCGGGCACTGAGCCCGGGGCCTCCGGTTACGCTCGGAGGATGACGGACACGCCGCGCCCCTCGACGCCCATCGACCGCATCGCCGACGCCTGGGTCGACACGGTCGCCGCGCTCTCGCCGACGACCGCCACCTACATCGGCCGGTTCGAGTACAACGACCGGCTCGACGATCTCTCCCCGGAAGGCATCGACAGGTCGCTGGCGGCGACCACCGCGACGATCGCCGCGCTCGAGGCGGCGGAGGCGATCGACGAGGTCGACGAGTTGACCAAGACCGACCTTCTGGGCGAGCTGCGCCTGTCGGTCGAGCTGCACGAGGCGCAGAGCGCGCTGCGCGACGTCAATGTCATCGCCTCGCCCGCACAGGATCTGCGGAGCGTCTTCGACCTCATGCCCACCGCCACCGTCGACGACTGGTCGGTCGTCTCGACGCGGCTCGCCGCCCTGCCCAGTGCACTCGAGGGCTACGCCGCCACCCTCCGGCAGGGCATTGCGACGGGTGTCGTCCCCGCTCGCCGGCAGGTCGTGGAGGTGGTCGACCAGATCGCGCGCTACACGGCCGACGACGGCTTCTTCGCCTCGTTCGTCGGCGACGCGGCCCCGGACGAGGGGGAGCTGCCGGCATCGCTCATGCGCGAGCTCGGCGACCACGCCGATGCGGCGCGCGCGGCGTACGACGCACTGGCGCTGTTCCTGCGCGACGAGCTCGCACCGGCGGCGAGCGAGACCGACGCGGTCGGGCGCGACCTGTACGCGTTGCACTCCCGCCGCTTCCTCGGCGCCCGGATCGACCTGGACGAGACCTACGAGTGGGGCGTCGAGGAGCTCGCCCGCATGGTCGCCGAGCAGGTGCAGATCGCCGGCGAGATCCTGCCCGGGGCATCCGTCGGAGAGGCCGTCGCGTTCCTGGAGACCGATTCCTCCCGCAAGCTCCACGGCACCCAGGCGCTGCAGCGGTGGATGCAGGAGACCAGCGACCGTGCGGTCGCCGAGCTCGGCCGCACCCATTTCGACATTCCGGAGCCCATCCGCCGGCTGGAGTGCATGATCGCCCCGACCCACGAGGGCGGCATCTACTACACCGGGCCCACCGACGACTTCTCGCGTCCCGGTCGCATGTGGTGGTCGGTGCCGGAGGGCGTGACCTCGTTCGACACGTGGCGCGAGCTCACCACGGTCTATCACGAGGGCGTTCCCGGACACCACCTGCAGATCGCCCAGGCCGTCTACAACCGCGCCGAGCTGAACACGTGGCGGCGACTGCTCGCCGGCACGAGCGGCCACGCGGAGGGCTGGGCGCTGTACGCGGAGCGGCTGATGGAGCAGCTCGGCTACCTCGACGACCCTGCCGACCGGCTGGGGATGCTCGACGGTCAGCGGATGCGGGCCGCCCGGGTCGTGCTCGATATCGGCGTGCACCTGCAGAAGTCCCGCCCGAGCGGCGACGGGGTCTGGGACGCGGGCTATGCACTGGAGTTCATGCGACGCAACGTCAACATGCCCGACGAGTTCATCCGCTTCGAGGTCAATCGCTACCTCGGCTGGCCGGGGCAGGCGCCCTCCTACAAGGTCGGGCAGCGCATCTGGGAGCAGATCCGCGAAGAGTGCCGCGAGGCCGCCGGCGACGACTTCGACATCAAGCGCTTCCACATGAGGGCACTTCGCCTGGGCGGGGTCGGACTCGACACCCTGAGGATGGCGCTCACGCCCCGCTGACGCAGCTGCACTCGAGGGTGTCAGTGGCTGCCGGCGAGCAGGTGCACGACCTCGGCGTCGGCGATCTGGCTGAAGTCGTCGTAGAACTGGCCGACCGACCAGAAGTCCTCCTCGCGGTGGAGGCACACGACCTCGTCGATGACTCCGGCCTCGCTGCGCCATCGCGCGGGCGCAACGGGTACGGCCAGCACGACGCGCACGGCCCCCTGTGTACGGACCGCCTGGCACGCCGCTGTCGCGGTGGCCCCGGTCGCGACGCCGTCGTCGACGACGATCGCGGTGCGTCCACGTACCTGGTCGAGCGTCGTGCCGAACAGCTCCTCGCGGCGGCGCAGCTCCACGCGTTCGACGTCCTCGACGAATGCCAGCTGCTCGGGGGTCACGCCGCTGCCGCGCACCGCGTCGGGACTCACGACGCGCACGCCGTCGGCGATGGCGCCGAGCGCAAGCTCCTCGTGCCAGGGCACGCCGAGCTTGCGCGCGACGGCGACGCCCAGTGGGAGCTGCAGCGTCCGCGCGACCTCCGCGGCGACCACGACCCCTCCGCGCGGAATGCCGAGGACCACGGCATCCGTCCCTCGCCACGCTGTCAGCGTCGCTGCGAGCTGCCTGCCCGCATCGACCCGGTCGGCGAAGATGGCCACTGTTTCACCCTACGCCGCGGGATCCGGGAGGCGTTCGTAAGCGCTTCGCTTGGCCCGTTGTGTCGTCTGCGGGGCCGAAAGCGGCAGGATGCGCCCAGCGAAGCGGGCCCTACCCGGCTGGCTTGGCGCATCTGGTCGCCGGAGTCGCGTCCGGCGGCGCTTCGGGCCAGGTCGACGGATGCCGGCGCCGCGCACGTGAGCGCGGTCGGTCTCACGCTCCCACGGCGTCGGCCTCGACCATGACCAAGCGCTGGGGCGCCCCCTCGAAGGCGGCCAGCAGGGGCTTGGAGAGGTAGTCGCCGGCGGCGCGGCCGATCACGAACGTGCTCGCGCCGACGCTCTGCGCGTGCCGGGCCAGAGCTGCCGCGGTGGCGCCGCGGTCGCCGAGGCTGTGCAGCAGGAGGCCGCGCACGACGAGGCCGCCGTCGCTGACGCGTTCGACCTGCTCGCGGATCGCGTCGGCGGCATCCTCCTCCGACTCCGGGGTGATCGCGAGGTCGGCCACCACGGTCGTCACGCGCACGTGCACGAGCTCCAGGGGTGCTCCCTCGCGGCGGGCGATCGCGGCGGCCTCGTCTACGACGGCGGATGCCGACGCCCTCGACCCCACGGCGACCACGACCGGTGGCGCGGCGGTGGTGCCGATCGGCCGGATGACCTCCACCGCTGACGTGGCGACCGTCTCACCGGCATCCTGCTCGGCCGCCTTCTCTGCAGCGGTGATGAACCGATGACCGGATGCCAGCACCGGGATCGCGATCAGGAAGGCGACACCCCCGACGAGGAACGACATGCTCTCGCCGGTCGCCTCCGCGATCTTCCCCGCGACGAAGGGCGCCAGACCTCCGCCGAGGAAGCGCACGAAGCCGTATGCGGAGGATGCCACCGACCGCTCGACGGGCGAGACCATCATGACCGCCTGGGTCGTCAGGGTGTTGTTGATGCCGATGAACGCGCCGCTGGCGATGACGGCGACCACGACGACCGCGGGATGGTCGATGTTCATGGCGATGACGACCATGACGATGCCGAGCCCGAGGAGGTTCGCGTACAGCACGGCCGCGGTGCCGAAGCGGCGCTGCAGCATCGGTGCGAGGAGCACGGCGAAGATCGCGACCAGCAGGCCCCAGCCGGTGAAGACGAGGCCCAGCTGCATGGCCTCCAGGTGCATCGGATAAGGCGCGTAGCCGAGCATCGTGAAGAAGCCCCAGTTGTAGAGCAGGGCGACCAGGCCCATCGTGAGCAGGCCCCGATGCTTGAGGGCGACCAGCGGTGCGCGCAGCGGCAGCTTCTGCTCCGGCTTAGGGAGTTTCGGCACGAACAGCAGGGTCGCCACGAGCGCGATCGCCATGAGCACCGCGACACCGAAGAACGGTCCCCGCCAGCTGATCGAGCCGAGAAGTCCGCCGACGAGAGGACCCGCAGCGATGCCGAGGCCGAGCGCCGCCTCGTACAGCACGATCGCGCCGGAGAACCCGCCGCGGGCGGATGCCACGATCACGGCGAGGCTCGTCGCGATGAACAGCGCGTTCCCCAGGCCCCACCCGCCGCGGAAGCCGATGATGCCCGAGACGGTTTCGGAGGCGCCCGCGAGCGCGGCGAACACGACGATGAGGGCGAGCCCGACGACGAGCGAAGACTTCGAGCCGATGCGGCTGGAGACCCAGCCGACGCCGAGCATCGCGATCGCCGTGACGAGCAGGTAGCTCGTGAACAGCAGTGAGACCTCGGCCGGTGAGGCCTCCAGTCCCTCGGCGAGCGCGGGCAGGATCGGGTCGACGAGGCCGATCCCCATGAAGGAGATGACGCAGGCGAAGGCCACGGCCCACACCGCGCGGGGTTGTCTCAGCAGGCTCGAACCGGAGCCGTGCGATGCGTTCACTCGGAACGCTCCTCTCTTGTCGTACGGATCGATGAAAGAAGTGAGTTCACTTGCGCGCGGCAGCGATGTCGACCAGCCGCTCGAGCGCAGGAAGGGCGGCCTCGAGCGCCGCGCGGTCGTCGTCGCCGAGGCCGGCGACCAGCGCATCGAGGCGGGCGACGCGATCGTGGTGGCGCTGCTCGAGGGCGGCGAGCCCGTGCGCCGTGACGTCGACCAGCACGACGCGACCGTCGTCGGGGGAGGAGACCCGCACGGCGTAGCCCTCGGTGACCAGGCGATCGGCGAGCTGGGTCAGCGCCGGCTGCGAGACGCCCTCGCTGCGCGCGAGGACGGTGATGCGCTGCGGCCCGGAGTCGCGGAGCCGTGCGAGCACCGACGAAGCCGTCGTGGACATGCCGTCGGCGGAGGCGACCGCGCGCAGATGGCGCACAAGGCGTTCCACGACGAGGGTGAAGCGGATGGCGGTCTCGTCGGTGGCGGTGACTGTCGCGGCATCCATCTTCATAAGCCGATTATACATAATCTGGCTTATGGAAGCACGCTGGAGTCAGGAGCGCGGTCCGTCCATCCCGAGTCGGATGCGCGTGCGCTTACGCTCGATGACGATGAAGGTCGCGCCCACCGCCCACAGCGGCACCTGCGTGAGGAAGGCGATGCGGAACGCGTCGAGCCGGAAGGTCGCGGGTGATCCCGCGCCCTGCAGATCGAGGGCGAGACCGATGAGGAAGATCGCGACCAGCGCGGCGAGGAATCCTCCGGCATTGGTGACGCCGGTCGCGGTGGACAAGCGGTGCTCCGGGTTGTACGTGCGGGCGTGGTCGAAGGCGATCATGGATGCCGGTCCGCCCGTGGCAAGCGCGACGGCGAGCGCATACAGGAGCCACAGCGGAGCGTGCCCGGGCCAGCAGATCACGGCGAGCCACGCGGCCGCCTGGACGCCGACGGCGGGCAGCACCAGCGCCCGCGACCGCCGGTGCGGGATACGGCGGGACAGATCGCCCACGATGGGGCCGAGGACCATGCCGACAAGGACCGAGGTCGCTGCGATGGCCGCAGCGTCGGCCGAGGTGAGTCCCTCACCGGCGGTGAGGAACGGCATGCCCCACAGGAGGACGAACGCGGTGCCTGCGAACGGCGTCGTGAAGTGCGACCAGAAGGCAAGCCGGGTGCCCGGGTGCGCCCAGGCGGCGCGGATGCCGCCGGGCTCGACCTGGATCGCCGAGGTGACCACGCGCACCGCCCCGGTATCGGTGTCGATGCTGACGTCGCGCGCGGCACCGGCTGGATTGTTGCGGATGAGGACGAACAGGAGCACGGTGAACAGCGCGGCCAGGCCCGCGACGCTGCCGAAGGTGACGGACCAGCTCGTCGCGTGCAGGAGGGCGGCGACGGGGATCAGCGCGACAAGCTGACCCCCCTGCCCGATGATGCCGGTCAGCTGCACCATCATCGAACCCCGCTGAGCCGGGAACCAGGTGGCGATGAGCCGCAGCACGCCGGGGAAGATCGCGGCGTCGCCGGCGCCCAGGAGCACCCGCGCGACGAGCGCTATGCCGACGCTCGGCGACAGCGCCATCGTCAGCTGCCCCACCGCCATGATCATCATGCCGATCGTCATGATCGGTCGCGATCCGTAACGATCGAGCAGCACGCCCACGGGAATCTGCATGCCGCCGTACATCGCCAGCTGCACCACCGCGAACAGCGACAGCGTGGCGGCATCCGCATCGAAGCGGGCCGCGGCATCCACGCCCACCGCCGACAGCGATGCGCGGTTCGTGACGGCCAACACGTAGGCGGCCGCGCCGACGCACCAGATCAGCCACGCGCGAGCGCTCGGACCGGAGGAGGCGACGGAGGATGCTGGCCGATTCACGGATGCCACCGTACCCATGGCCGCGCGCATCGCGAAAACCGCCGGCGAGGATGTTCTCCTCGCGCTCCGGATGCGAAACGGTTCAGCGGAACGAGTACGTGAGCTCGGCGAACTGCCCGCTCTGTCGCACGCTCTCCAGCGTCAGCCGCTCGGACCCGAACCGCCGGGGGAGGAGGGGTCGCCCCGCGCCGAGGGTGACCGGCGCGACCGACACCCGCACCTGGTCGAGGTGACCGGCGTCGGCGAACTGTCCGACGAGGTCCCCGCCGCCCACGATCCACACGTCGCGGTCGCCCGCGGCCGCGTCGATCTCGGGCCAGAGCCCTGAGACCTCGCCGGACACGAAGCGGAGGGTGTCGGCATCCGGGACTCGGGGGAGCTCACGCCCGGTGAAGACGAACACGGGGCGTTCGGCGTAGAACTCGGGCCACCGCTCGGGTGCGTCGCGCAGCTCGTGGCGCCACAGCCAGTCGTAGGTCGTCGAGCCCATGACCACGGCGCCCACGCCGTCGAGGAACGGGGTGAGGTCGGCCTCGGCCTCCACGCTGCCCGGCACCGAGAACAGCCAGTCGAGGGAGTCGTCCGGGTCGGCGAGGAAGCCGTCGAGGGTGACGGCGGTGTGGAACAGGACACGGCTCACACGCCGAGGTTCGCGCGGCACCGGGTGGGCTGTCAAGCCCCCGCCGCACGCGACGCTCACCGCCGCAGCATCCGCCATCGCGAAACCTCCCGTCTGCACCGCTTTAGCCTCGAAAACGTTGCAGACGGGAGGTCTCGCGCGCTTCAGTGGGTGCGGTAAGCTTTGCAGCTGACGCTCGACGACCGCCCGCGCCCCTGACGGTACTCAGGCGGATTGTCCATCGGCAGGCTGAGCCGAGCCCATCCCGACGGTTGCCGACGGCACCGACTACGAGGGGATGTCCAGGTCGAAGGCCAGCACTGCGGCGCGGGCGAGCAGTGCTTCTTGTGCGTCTGTGAGGAACCCGATGGTTCTGCCCAGCCTTGCGGTCGGTATCGTCAGAACGTTGTCGATCGACACGGCGCAGTCATGATCGAGACCGTTCTCACGTCCCACGGGCACCTCACTGCTGAGGCCCTTCACGGTTGCGGTGATCGGTGCAACTGTCACCTTCGTCATGACTCCACGGGCCAGTTCCCGGGTCAGCACGAGCACCGGTCGAGTCTTGTCGACGTGTGCCAGGCAGATCTCACGCATCGTCGTCCTCGACCTGCGGCTGCGAGGTCGCCCACACGACGAGGGGGTCGAGATCATCGCTCGCTCCCACGCGTTCGAGAATCGCGCGGTCCCGCTCGGCGGCGCGACGGCGTAGCTCGCGCTCGATGGCTGTCGATACCAGCGCCGTGCGGCTGGGTGCGTCGCCCGATGCAACGAGTTCGTCGAGCCGAGCAACAGTGTCATCGGGGAGCCGGACAGCGATCTGAATACTCATGCTGACATGGTACCGTGCTGCATCCCAAAGTGGGATGCAAGTGGAGTGGCGGGCTCACCGGTTTGACGATGAAGGCTGAAGGGCGGCAGACAGTGGTCGATCTTCATCGCCCTCGTCATTCAGGAGTGCTGGAGCGCCGTGGGCGGTCGTGCGCCACATAACGCGCAGCACGTCGATCACGTCGTCAGGGCTCGCTCCGGTGGCTTCGGCATTCGTGATCAGCTCCCGGATCTGACGGGTCACGGTGAGGGGAAGGCGGGCAGCGGCTGGCGCGACCCGGGTGCCGGCGGCCGTGCGTGTGACGACGAGCCCATCGAGCCCGCTCTCGTTCGGGATGGGAATCCAGACCAAGGTGTACTGACCACTTTCATCCGCGACAGATGTCAGTCCCGCTGCGAGTGTCGTCCCCACCAGTAGGAGCAGCACCGTGCCGACGATGATCAGGCCTGTACGCGGTCCGAACGTGCTCCAGGTCCGCCGAGACCCCGTCACGACCGGTATCTCAGAGGCTCCAGAACCTCTCGCGGCGGCATCCTCAACCACGGGGTTCACCCGTCGGAACGGCTACATCCGCTACGACATTGCTGGCGCGGACTTCCTGGCTTGGCTCGGAGGCCGCGCGGCCTACTATCGCCGCTGTGACGGCACCCTCGCGGTCGCTGATGGCTACTCTGGACCGGCCGCGCTCTCTCCACTACTGAATCCGCGCACCGACCGACGTTAACCCGCGGTCTCGGCCTCGAGGATGAGGCGGGAGGTGGTCTTCTTTGGCCGACAGCGAAAATGGTCTGGACAGAGGACTGCTCGTCTGTTCGAATTCTCTCACAGATAGTTGGAAGGGAGAAACGATGCGCGTAACTGTTCCGGATCTGGTTGGACAGCCCGTTGATATCGCTCAGGAAGTTGCAGCCGGCCTGGGTCTGAGTCTGGCCAGCGGCGACCCTGATGGCCCCGGGCTGAGGTCGCGCACGTGGCCCGGTCTGTTCCTGGTGGAGACGCAGGATCGCATCCCTGGTTCGGAAGTCGACCGGGGGACTCAGATTGGGATCACGTTCGTGCAGTACGGGGAGGGGGACGACGACGTCGATCGGGTGAGGACGCCAGCTTGATCCGGCGTTCTCACCCGACGTTGGAGTCACCCGAATGCGAACGAGGGGCCCGTCGAGTAGCACACCGTTCCGTCGACGAGGATGGCTGCGGCTGAGGACGAGTACGAGGGAACGCCAGCAATGCCAGGCCCCACGACGTTGTAGATGGCACTCTGCCAGTTCTTGTAACCGGAGACAGGGCCAGAGCCGCTGGTAGTCCAGTTTCCGCCAGTCCAGAACCCGGTGGCGATCACCTTCCAGTCGTGTTCATACACCGCAAGGTAGACCTGGAATCCGGTCGTGAAACCGACGGTGTCGTTGGCCAGCTTCGATCCTGACAGCCACGATGTACCGCAGTCACCGCCTGCTCGCGCCGCATCTGTTCCCTGAGCGGCGGCGCGGAGGCGCTCACCGTCAGCGAGCAGCGCGGCGGCCTTCTCCGTCACGGGGATCGACTGCTGAGAACCGTCCTCGTTCGTGACGATTCGGAATCCGTTCTTTTCTGCGACCTCCGCGTCGAATCCTCGCGCCACCATCGGCATATAGGTGGTGGCATCGGAGGACTCATCCTCTGACGCGGCCGCCGCCACGGTCGAGGGGATGAGCACAAGCGCGCTTATCGCGAGTAGAGCAGCTAACGTACGTCGACCTGTCATGATTGCACCTTTCATCAAGCGATTCGGGTGCCCGCAGCCATTGCGGCTCGCTGAGACCAGGTAGCCCGTTGTGGCTGGATACGCGCAAGTATTCTCCGTTACCAACTCGTGAACTTTATAGACATAATGTGCATTATCGGCTATCGGATCCGACCTCGCTCACGATCGGCGTCGCCCACGATCGAGGCACTGTCCGCGTTGTCCGGTCACTGCCCAATCTTCGAGTCACTGTGCACGAACACAGTGACTCGAACAAGGAGCAGTGACTCGACGCTCAGCGTTACGCGCGATCCCATTGACGAGATGAGCGTCTTGACCAGACCAGAATTCGGACCATAATGAGATCATGCAGACGTTGCCCATCTCCTCGGTCAAAGCTCGCCTCAGCGAACTCGTAGAGGCGGCTGGGAAGACACGCGATGAGATCGCCATCACCGTCAACGGATCGCCGGCAGCGATGCTCGTCGGGATCGACGAGTGGGAGGAGTTGCAGGAGCGGGTCTACTGGCTGAGCCAGGGCGCGGACCTCACCGCGGACATCAACGCGGCTCGGGAGGAGATCGCCTCAGGTGGCGGTTTCACCGAGCACGAGATCCGCGAGCAATTCGGGATCCCCAAGCGATGAGCTATGAGGTCGTCTTCGCCTCTACGGCGGTTCGCGACCTTCAGCGCATTCCGGCGCGGATCGTTCCTGCGGTCGTGGAGTTCGTCTACGGCGAGCTTGCGCGGAATCCCCAGAGAGTCGGTAAGCGCCTCGAACGCGAGCTTGCCGGTCTCTACAGCGCTCGGCGCGGGCCGTACCGCATCCTCTACGAGATCGATGACGAGGAAGTCCGCGTCATCGTGATCCATGTCGACCATCGCGCGGACGTCTACCGGCGACGATGAACCGTCGGGCCTACCGGCACAGGTCGCGGAGCCACTCGTTCGCAGCGGCTGGGTACAGCGGCTCGGCCAGCCCGGCATCGTCGAACGGCCGCCACACGACGGGGACGACAGAGCCGTCCGACTCGGTGAGCGTTCCCCCCTCGTCGGCAGGTGCAGGCACCAATCGGCCGGTGTACAGAGCGACGAGCTCGTGACCGAGCTCTCCGTCGATGCGGAAGATGTTCTCGACCACACCGAGGTGGACGAGGTCGAGGATGCGCGCGCCGAGCTCCTCGTCGACCTCGCGGACGATCGCCTCGTGGTGGGTCTCTCCCAGTTCGACGCTGCCGCCGATGAGCCGGTGGAAGCCGTATCAGAGAGCCGACGCGACGTCCGTGCGAGCGAAGTCGTCGCCTTTGTAGAGCAGGGGCGCTCCGAGCTGCTTCGACAGTGCGTAGGAGAAGCAGTCGCCGAAGTTCAGACCGGCTTCGTGTCGCCCATTGCCGAACCGTTGCCAGGCGGCGACCGCCAGATCGGCCTGCGTCTCATCGACGGCGACGATCTGGGCCGAGATCCGTGTCAGCAGCAGCTCGAGGTCTCGAGCCGCCTCGACGCCCTGACGACCGTGGATGACGATACGAGCCTCGACGAGGGTTGCCGCGCTGACACTGACGTCGCCTGTCTGCGCGGCGAGAACCGAGGCGTACGCCCTCGCGTCCGACTCGCCGAAGACGACCGCCGCGAGGGCGGAGGTGTCAACCACGATGGCCATCAGGCCGGAAGCCCATGCTCGTCGTAGCCGATGATCGTCTCGGCGGAGCTGTCATCGATCACATGCCGGCGCTGCCCGCGCGCGATGATCGCCTCGAGCTCGTCTCGGACAGCGTGCTCTTCGGCACGTGCGCGCACCCGCCGAAGACGCTGTTCCAACGCGATGCGTGCCGCAACCGTGATGCTCTCCCCCGTCGCCGCAGCCAGCTCTCGGGCGATGCGGTCGGTCTCGGGGTCCTTGATGTTCAGCGCCACAACCCGATTCTACCTCGCGAGGAAGAAAGCGGGTCGGTGAGGAAGAAGCCCGCTCCGCACTCACGCCAGGCCGCTCCAAGCGAGTGCGCTCCGCGCACGGCGCCGACGCGCGACCCACCCCTGCCGCGTCCACGGTGCGGCGCGTAGAATCGAGGTGCGGACAATCCCCTCCTCTCGCGCCCGGCGGTCGTCCCCCTCCCCCTCCCCCCGGAGCGGCCGCCGGGCGCCGCACCTCGAAGACATGCCGATACGGCGTCGCGTCCGCGTGCGCGATCCGCCCCGGTCTACGCTGGAATCCGGCCACCAGCCGCTTCCGAAGAAGGGGACGCATCATGTCCGAGTTCGCCGTCGACAAGTCCGTTGTGAACGGCATCCGCACCGCCCTCGGCATCGGCGGGGTCCTGTCGCTCATCCTCGGCATCCTGATCCTGGTCTGGCCCGCACGGACGGCGTTCGTCGCGGTCTCGATCGTCGCCATCTACGCCATCGCGGCGGGCCTGGTATATGCCGGTCTTGGAATATTCTCGCGGTCGAAGAGCGGCTGGTCGCGCACCGGACACATCGTGCTCGGCGTGCTCTATGTGATCGCCGGCGTGGTGGCCTTCACGAACCTGCCCGCCGCAACCGAGTGGTTCGGCATTTTCATCGGCGTGATGGTCGGCATCGTGTGGCTGGTCGAGGGCGTCGTCTCTCTGTCGACGCTGGCGGATGCCACGTCCAAGGGCTGGACGGTCTTCTTCGCGTCCCTGACGATCCTCGCGGGCGTCATGCTGCTGTTCTCCCCGTTGTGGGGTGCGGTGGTGTTGTGGTGGCTCCTCGGCACCTCCGCCGTCGCGACCGGACTCGTCCAGCTCATCCGAGCGTTCACGTTCGGCAGGTAGGAAGCTCCGGGACCTACTCCCCCGCGAACGAGCTCGTGTCGCCGACGAGGCGCGTGTGGTCCGCGGGCACCGGGTCGACCGCGGCCTGAGCGACCTCGGCGGCGAACTCCGACACGTTGTAGAGCTTCCCGGCCGACTCCCGGCGCGACGCGATCGCGCCCGGGTTCACCCGCTCCAGGAGCGTGGCCGTGATCGTCCCCTCGATCATGTCACCGGAGACGACGACGAAGCCGATGCCGCGTTCCTCCAGAGCCGGGATGCGCTCACGCAGCGCGTCCTCCCCGGCGCGCTTGGAGAGCGCGACGGGGACGTACGCGTCCATCGTCGGGGTGGTGCGGATGAAGTGTGCCTGGTGGCTCGTGACGAACACGACGCGCGATCCGTCACCGAGAAGCGGCAGAGCGGTCTCGAGCACGTTCACCTGCGCGTCGCGGTTGAGCTTGAGGGCGTAGTCCTCAGCCATGCCGCCCTCCATGCCGCCCGAGGCGTTGAGCACGAGGATGTCGAGGCAGCCGAAGACCTCCTCGACGGCGCGGAACATCTCCTGGACGGACACCGGATCGGTGAGGTCCGCGCCCACGACGAGCACCTGGACGCCGAGGCCGCGCAGCTCGGCGGCGAGCTTCTCGGCGCGGGGGGCCTTGTTGCGGAAGTTGATCACGACGTTCGCACCGGCCTGGGCGAAGTAGCGCACGGTGTCGGCGCCGATGCCCCGCGAGGAGCCGGTGACGAGCGCGGTCTTCCCGGCGAGAGCGCCGGCGGGCAGAGGCTGGGACATGGAGGTCGCTCCTGAGGCGTTCGGGGACGGACCCGGCGTGCCGTGGGTCCGTTCCGAGCCTATCGGACCGCCTGTCCGCACCGGATGTTAGGGTTCGAGGACAGCTGCAGGAGGGAGTGGCCGTGCTGCCGGATCTGACCCCGTTCCTCTGGATCGCATGGCTGTCGTTGGCCGTGCTGTTCCTGGTGGTCGAGCTTCTCACGCTCGAGCTCACGTTCCTCATGCTCGGTGCCGGATCGCTGATCGGCGGGCTCGGCGTCAATCTTCTCGGCGGGGCCTGGTGGTTCCAGGTGCTCGCGGCGGCGGCGACATCGGCGCTCCTGCTGTTCACGATCCGTCCTCTGCTGCTGCGCGCCCTGCACCGCAGCAGCGCGCTCATCCCCACCAACGTCGACGCCCTCTACGGCATCGGCGCACGGGTCGTGGCGCCGTTCGTCGACGGCGCGGGATCGGTCAAGCTCGACAACGGAGAGACCTGGACGGCGCGACTGTCCGGCGACGGGGTCGGCGTCGACGTGGGGTCCCGCGTCGTCGTGCAGGCCGTGCACGGGGCCACTGTCGAGGTCGTCGCGGAAAGGAGCACCGACCATGGTTGAGCTGGGGGCCCTCGCGGGCCGGATCTTCGTCATCGTCCTGCTGGTGGTCATCGCCGTCTTCGTGGTGATCGTGCTCTTCCGAGCGATCCGCATCATCCCGCAGGCCTACACCGGCGTCGTGGAGCGGCTCGGCCGCTACCAGCGCACGCTGAGCCCGGGACTGAACCTCCTGGTGCCCTTCATCGACCGGCTCCGCCCGCTCGTCGACATGCGTGAGCAGGTGGTCTCTTTCCCGCCCCAGCCGGTCATCACCGAGGACAACCTGGTGGTCTCCATCGACACCGTCGTGTACTTCCAGGTCACCGACGCCCGTGCGGCGACGTACGAGATCGCGAACTATCTCGGCGCCGTCGAGCAGCTGACCACGACGACCCTCCGCAACGTCGTCGGCGGGCTGAACCTCGAAGAGGCGCTCACCAGCCGCGACGAGATCAACGGGCAGCTGCGCATCGTCCTCGACGAGGCCACCGGCAAGTGGGGCATCCGCGTCTCCCGCGTGGAGCTGAAGGCGATCGACCCGCCGCACTCCATCCAGGACTCGATGGAGAAGCAGATGCGCGCCGAGCGCGACCGCCGCGCGGTGATCCTCACCGCCGAGGGATCGAAGCAGTCTCAGATCCTCGAGGCCGAGGGCCGCCGCCAGGCCGACATCCTTCGCGCCGAGGGCGAGAAGCAGGCCGCGATCCTCAAGGCGGAGGGCGAGGCGACCGCGATCCAGACGGTGTTCGATGCGATCCACGCCGGCAAACCGGACGAGAAGCTGCTCGCCTACCAATACCTCCTGACGCTCCCGAAGATCAGTGAGAGCGCCTCGAGCAAGCTCTGGATCATCCCGAGCGAGTTCACCGAGGCGCTCAAGGGCCTGAGCGCCGGTTTCACCGGCAAGGGGACGGATGCCGCCGACTCCGACTCGCCCGGCACTCCCCCGGCCGCGCCGTCTGCGCACGAGTGACCCATCCCTGGTTCCGCGCATCCGCTCGTCCGCGGGTGCTCGCCCACCGCGGCTTCGTCCCACCCGAGGCCCGTGAGGTCGTCGAGAACTCGTTCGCCGCGTTCGCGGCCGCGCACGCGCTCGGCGCGGTGTACGTCGAGTCCGACTGCCACCTGACCGCCGACGGCGAGGTCGTGCTCGTCCACGACGCAGACCTCGGCCGCGTCCTCGGCGATCCCCGCCCGGTGTCCGAGGTGGGCGCGGGTGAGCTGGAACGCCTCATGGCCGACTGCGGGGGCCTGGTCACTCTGGCCCAAGCGCTCACGGCGTTCCCGACCCTGAGGTTCAACCTCGACGTGAAGGTTCCCGCGGCGGCGGTGCCGGTCGGTCGACTCGCCGCCCGCCACGCCGACCGGGTGCTGATCACGAGCTTCTCGGATCAGCGTCGGCGAACCGCGCTGGAGGCGGCGTGGGCGCTCGGCGGGGAGCCGGCGACGTCTGCGGGCAGCGCCACCGTCGCACGCGTGCTCGCGGCCGCGGTCACGCGCTCCTCCGCCCTCGTCGGGCGCGCGCTGCGCGGCGTCGACGCCCTGCAGGTGCCCGAGCGGCACGGCGTGCCGATCGTGACCCGCGGCTTCGTGCAGGCCGTGCACCGGCACGGCGTCGAGGTGCACGTGTGGACGGTGAACGAGCCGGCCGACATGCATCGGCTCCTCGAGCTGGGCGTCGACGGGCTCGTCACCGATCGCGCCGACATGGCGCTCGCGACGGTCCGTGCGCGCCTCTGAAATCCCGCGTCGTTCCGGTATCCGAGGTGTCGGGCGGAAAGCTCCCGGCCGGCGCTGAGCATCGGCTGTGAAAGGGCGATGCACGGACTGCGTTCGGATGATGTGCTCAGGTCTCGGCGTTATACCTGAGGACTGACGAGAGGACCACAAAATGGCAGATCGCAACTTGCGCGGCATCCGACTCGGCGCCTCCAGCCTACAGAGCGAGGAAGGCGTCGTCTTTCACGAGCGTACGAAGCACACGTACGTATGCACCCAGTGCGGACGCGAGAACGTCCTGACCTTTGCGGTCGACGCCGAGGTGCCCGAGGCATGGGAGTGCCGCACGTGCGGTGCAGAGGCTGTGCTGCGGGTGGACGGCACGGTCGTCGAGGTGGACCACTCCGGCGACAAGGCCCCGCGCACCCACTGGGACATGCTGCTGGAGCGGCGTACGATCCCCGAGCTCGAAGAGCTCCTCGAGGAGCGGCTCGCCCTGCTGAGGTCTCGGCGCGGCGGCTCCAACATCTCCGCCGCATAGCGGCCCTACGGCATCGACTCGGCGGTGCCGATCCCCTCGGGGGTCGGCACCGCCGTTCGGTGTGCGCGGCGGGAGGCGAGCCCCAGCACGACGAGCGCGAGGATACTCCCCCAACCGAGCACCGCGTCGATCGCGGCACCGAGGATCACCGCCGGCGTCGTTCCCGTGCGAAGCGGAACGTCCTCCAGCAGCGCCCCCGCAGTGTCGACGGGAATCCCCGCGATCTCGGATCCGTCGGGCGCGATGATCTGGCTCGTCCCGACGGTGGAGAGGTTCACGACGGCCCGACCGGTCTCGATCGCCCGCACCCGCGCGAACGCGAGCTGCTGCAGGTTCTCATCGGTCCCGCGGAAGTCTGCGTTGTTGGTCTGGAACATGAACACCGTCGCGCCGCCCTCCGCGCCGTCGCGGATCACGTCGTCGTAGATCACGTCGAAGCAGATGGCGAGCCCGACCGGGACCCCGCCCACGTCGAACACCGGCGCCGCGGTGCCGGGCGTGTACTCGCGCTGGATCAGTCCGATGAGGTCGGGGGCGAACAGGTTGTAGAACCAGCGGTCGGGCACGTACTCGCCGAACGGCACCGGATGCCGTTTGTCGTACGTCTGCACCGGACCGTCTGCGCCGGCCTCCCACAGGAGGGCCGAGTTGAAGTACTCGTCGCCGCGCTGGGTGGCCGCGGTCACGAGCAGCGGCGCGTCGATCCGGCGTGCGAGCAGATCGAGGGCGCCCGCGGTCGCCGCGTCGCTCGTCGGGTCTGTGTCCATGCCCCCCTCGGGCCACAGCAGCACGTCGAGGTCTTCGCCCAGCAGCGGCGCGCCGGCCTGGAGCTGCGCGTTCATGACGGCGTCGCGGTCGCGCTGATCGAAGTAGCCGCTCGGCCCGTTTCCCTGCACGGCGCCGACCCGGATCGTGCCGGCATCCGTCGTGGGGAAGGCGGGCACGACGACCAGCAGCACGGCGACCGCGACGGCCGGGAGCGCCGCCAGCACAGGCAGGGTGCGGATGGTGCGCACGACCTCGAGAGCCGCGGCGCACACGAAGACGATCGCGAACGTCAGGCCCGAAACGCCGGTCCACGACACGAGGGCGATGAGCGGACCGTTCGCCTGGCTGATGCCGATCCGGCCCCACGGGAAGCCGCCGTAGGGGAACGTGCCCAGCAGCAGTTCGCGGGCCGTCCACAGGCCCGCCACGACGAGCGGCAGCACGATCACGCGGCCCACGCGGCCGGGGAGCACGCGGGGCGTCCAGCGGTAGGCGAGCGCGATCGGCACCGCCGCGATCCCGGTCAGCAGCGCCTCGAGCAGTGACAGCGCGATCCACGGCACCGGCCCCAGATAGCGCGCGGTGAACGAGACGTTCACGAGGAAGAACACCGCCCCGAAGACCACGCCCACCAGCAGCGCTCCCCCGGCGCGCCGACCCACCAGGGTCACGAGGGCCAGCGGGATCGCGACGAAGACCGCCGGCCACCAGCTGAGCGCCGGGAAGGCGAGCGTCAGGACATAGCCGGCGCCGCAGGCGACCACGACCGCGGCCCACAGGGGCAGCGTCGGGCGGGCGGGTGCGGGCACGCGAACGAGCCTAGACCGACGAATAGGCCACGATGCCGCGCCGCACGCTCTCCAGCGCCCGACGAGCGGTGGCCGCCAGCGCCGGCTCCGCGACGAGGGAGAGCTGGTCGAGCAGGTCGATGGTCTGCTTCGCCCAGCGGACGAAGTCGCCGGCGGCCAGGTCCGCCTCGTCGAGCACGCGATCCAGCGCCGCGCCGCGCGCCCACGACGACATCGCCTGGGCGAGTCCGGTCGCCACCGGCTCCGACCCCGGGAGGTGATGGTCGCGTTCGAGGTCGTCCAGGCGCGCCCACAGGTCCTGCGTGCGGCTGAGCGCCACCCGGAAGGGACCGCGCGGCAGCCCGTGCTCCCCCGGCCCGGACTCGTCCCGGCGCGGCTCGTAGACCAGGCAGCACGCGAGGGCCGCGAGCGCCGGCGGATCGAGCTCTCTCCAGGTGCCGCAGCGGAGGGCCTCTGCCACCAGCAGGTCGCGCTCGCCGTAGATGCGCCGCATCGTCGCTCCGGCCGCAGTGAGCCTGGCACCGCCGCCCTCGTCGACCTCGACGTAGCCGAGCGCGGCGAGCACGTCGACCACGCGGTCGAACACCCGCGCCACCGTGCCGGTGCGCGCCTCGATCTGACGCCGCAGCTTGTCGGTCTGCCGCCGCAGCCGCCAGTAGCGCTCCGCCCAGCGCGCGTGGGCTTCGCGGTCGGGGCAGCCGTGGCAGGAGTGGCGCTGCAACCGGCGGCGCAGCGACTGGATGTCGTCCTGCCTCCGCTTACGAGTCTTGGCGGATGCCGTCCGGTCGGCGCGGTTCAGCTTCTCCAACTCGCTCAGCTCGCGGCGCAGGCGCGAATAGTCGGCGAAGTCGCCCCGGTCGCAGCTCATGGCCTTCTCGTAGCCGGCCAGCGACGTCTCGGCATCCTTCACCTGACGGGCCAGTCCCACGACGGCGCGATCTGCCTGGAACTGTGCGAACGAGGACTCCAGGATCTCGCGCGCCCGCCCGCGACCGAACCCGTCGATGAGGTTGACGGCCATGTTGTAGGTCGGCCGGAAGCTGGAGTTCAAGGGATACGTGCGGCGCGAGGCCAGGGCGGCCACCGCCTGCGGATCGAGGCCCTCGGTCCACTGGATGACCGCGTGGCCCTCCACGTCGATGCCGCGTCGCCCGGCGCGCCCGGTCAGCTGGGTGTACTCCCCCGCCGTGATCGCCACGCGCGCCTCGCCGTTGAACTTCTCCAGTTTCTCCAGCACCACCGTGCGCGCGGGCATGTTGATGCCGAGGGCCAGCGTCTCGGTCGCGAAGACCGCCTTGACGAGCTTGCGCTGGAAGAGGTCCTCGACGACCTCCTTGAACGCCGGCAGGAGCCCTGCGTGGTGGGCGGCGACACCGCGCTCCAGGTTCTCGCGCCACTCCCAGTAGCCGAGGACGGCGAGGTCCTCGTCGCGGAGCATCCGCGTGCACTCGTCGACCAGCGCACGGATCTCGGCGCGCTCCTCGGCGGTGGTGAGCCGCACACCGGCCCGACGCACCTGCTGCACCGCGCCGTCGCAGCCGGCGCGGCTGAAGATGAAGAAGATCGCCGGCAGCAGGCTCGCCCGCTCCAGCAGCCGCACCACGTCGGGACGGTCCAGCCGCTCGATCCTGCGCACGTTCGACGGCCGCACCGGCCGCCGGCCACCCCTGTGCGGGCGGCGATGGGTCGTCTCCACCGCGCTGCGCAGCTGCTGCGCGCGGCGGTTGCTCTCGAACGCGGGTCCCTTGACCGATCGGAGGCGCATAAGCTCCTGGTTCACCTGCGCGGTGGCCACCCCGGCGCGGTCGTCGAACAGCGGCAGCAGGTCGCCGCGCACGAGCACGTGCTGCTCCAGCGGCACCGGGCGGACCTCCGAAACGATCACCTCGGTGTCGCCGCGCACCGTGTCGAGCCAGTCGCCGAACTCCTCGGCGTTGGACACCGTCGCCGACAGCGACACCAACCGCACCTCGGCGGGGAGGTGGATGATGACCTCCTCCCACACCGCGCCGCGGAAGCGGTCGGCGAGGTAGTGCACCTCGTCCATGATCACGAAGCGCAGCCCGCGCAGGGCCGCCGAGCCGGCGTACAGCATGTTGCGCAGCACCTCGGTGGTCATCACCAGGATCCGGGCATCGGCGTTGATGCTCACGTCCCCGGTGAGCAGGCCCACCTCGTCCCGGCCGTACACGTCGACGAGCTCGCGGAACTTCTGGTTCGACAGGGCCTTCATCGGCGTCGTGTAGAAGGCCTTGGCAGGCCGTGCTCCCCCGGGCGGCTCGAGCATCGCGAGGTGGATCGCGAACTCGCCGACGATGGTCTTCCCGGCCCCGGTGGGTGCGGCCACCAGCACGCTCCGCCCGTCCTCGAGCGCGTGGCATCCGGCGAACTGGAACGGATCGAGCTCGAAACGCTGCAGCTGCGCGAACCTAGCGGTGAGCGGATGCCGGCTATGCTGCTCCGCGCGCGCGTACCGCTCCGCGGCACCGATCACGAGGCGGTCCCGGCGCGGTACAGCGCAAGGCCCGCCTCCGCCCACGCCGCCGCCGCGCGGCGGGCGGGCTCCGGCGAGAGGATCTCCACGTCGCCGGCGTGCCGGGCGGCGAGGCGCTTGAGGCTCCGTGCGTCGGCGACCCGCAGTCGCGCGATGCGATGGTCGCCGTCGCCGGACACCGCCGCCCGATCGAGGTAGTCGCCCAGCAGCGGCGCGACCGCTGCCCGGAAGCGGAGCTCCGCCACGACGTCGGAGTCACTCGGCTCGAACAGCTCGGGCACGCGCTCCCCGCCGTGCGTGATCGGGATGCCGGTGAGCACCAGCTCGCTCACCCGGTCGAGGTGGAACGTGCGCATGGCCTCGCGCAGGTGGCACCAGCCCTGCAGGTACCACTGCCCCCCGGCGATGTGCACCTTCACCGGGTCGACCGTGCGCGTTGTGGGCGCGGCATCCGGCGCACGGTACGCGAACGAGACGGCCACGCCGCGCGCGAGGGCCTCGGCGACCGTCACGCGCACGTCGTCGACCGCCTCGGGGGCGACGATGACGTCGGCGGGCGTGCTGGAGGCGCCGCGGGCGAGTTTGGCCAGCAGACCCTGCACCACGTCGCTGTCGCCGACGCCGGGGAGAGCGGCGGCCAACTGGAGCCCGGCCAGGAGCGCGGCCGCCTCACGGGCTGTCAGCCGGGGGGCCCGCTCGAGCCCGACGGCGTTGGTGATGACGATCCGATCCTGCTCATCCAGCAGATCCCAGTCGATGTCGAACAGGTCGTTGGCCATCTGCCAGAAGCCGCCCTCGCCGGGAAGGCCGATGACAGTGAGCTTCTCCACCATGGCACGCAGCTGCTCGGGACTCACCTCGAACTCCTCCGCGGCCTCGGCGACCGAGACCTCGCCCTTGCCGATGAGGTAGGGCACGAGCTGGAGGATGAGGGACGCCCGCTCGGTGGCCAGGAGAGGCTGCGCGCTCATCGCCCCGCTCCGTCGCGGTGCAGGGCCAGCGTCGCCTCCAGGCGCGCGATCACGCGCTCACGGAGGTCGTCGGGTGCGACCACGCGGACCTCCGGCCCGTACGAGGCGAGCTCGTCGGCGAAGACGTGCACATCGACGTAGGGCACCCGGATGCCGCGGTCGGCCGGGATCGCGCGCCGGCTCAATCTCAGCGCGGCCTCTGTGCCCGGGTGGACCTCCAGCAGCGCCCGCTGCCGGGCCGCCACCTCCTCCAGTCCCGCGAGGGCGCGCTCTCCGGCCCCGTCGCGCTCGGCGAGGTCGAACGAGGTGCGGGTGACCTGCACCGGGGAGCAGATGCGGGTGAGCAGGAACGTGCGGGCAGCACCGCGCCCGAGGTCGAACCCGTAGACGTGCCAACGGGCCTCGTAATCGACGAGCGCCAGCGGACGGATGCGGCGGCTCAGCGCCGCGGCATCCCCCGGCTTCAGGTAGTCGAACTCGACGACCCGACCCTGCTCCATGGCGCGCTGCAGCGGCGCGAACGCGGGATCGCGCAGGCTGATGCGCGGAGAGAAGCCGATGATCGGCTCGTCGACCTCGATGCCGAGGGCCCGGATCTTTCGCAGCGCGGTGCGCGCGGAGGCCGACATCGAGCTCTCGCTCCAGACACCCCCCGCGAGGTTGAGGAGGGCGAGCTCGGCCGGGGTGAACGCGATGTCGGACGGGAGTGCGTACTCCGCGGTGGGCACGCGATAGCGGGCCTCGCGGAGGTCGTCGGGGTCTGCGTGGTCGCCGATCGTCTCGATCGGCACGCCGAGGCCGCGGAGGTTCTCCTTGTCACGCTCGAACATCTTCTCCAGCGCGTCCTTGGACGCGCCGGCCTCGCTCTGCTCGCGGTAGCCCGACACCGAGGTGAGGATCGTCTCCTTGGTCAGGCCCTGCTCGGTCGCCATGAGCGCGACGACGAGGTTGACGAGCCGCTCCTCGGGGGCGACTCGAGCCGCTTCGGTGACCACGCGACCATCCTAGGCGTGCGCTTTGGAACGGCCGCGGATCTCAGCCGGTCGAGACCTCGTCGAGCCCGAGGATGTCGACGACGAACACGAGGGTGGACCCGGCCGGGATCGTGCCCTGGTCCTGATCGCCGTAGCCGAGGTCGGGCGGGATCACCGCGAGGATCTGCGAGCCGACCGTCTGGCCCTCCAGCGCCTGAGCGAACCCGGGGATCGTGGACGCGAGAGTCAGCGATTGCGACTGGCCGCGCTCCCACGAGCTGTCGAACACGTCGCCCGTGGCCCACGTGAGGCCCGTGTACTGGATGCGCACCTGGGCGTCGTCGGTGACCTTCTCTCCGTCGCCCTTCTTGAGCACCTGCACCACGAGCTCATCCGGCGGTGCGGAATCGGGGATCGTGACGCCGGGCTGACCGTTCGGGGCGAGCACGACCGACGGCATCCCGGCGCGATCGTTGAACTGCGGCGTGCCGTTCGCGGCGGCCAAGTACACGGTGCGCACGTCGACGACGACGACCGCGGAGGCGCCGTCGGCCAGCGCCAGGGTGGCGCGCGTGTCCTCGGCGATCTCGTCGGTGGGCAGCAGCATCGCGACGCGGGTGCCGGCCGCGGCGCAGTGCAGCGCGGCCGAGAAGCCGGGGAAGGCCTCCTCCCAGAGGGCCAGCGGCAGCACGGTGGAGTCGGCGTCGTACCCGACGCCGGCGACCTTCTCGCCGGTCGCGCCGTTGAACACGGTGACGCCCAGCGCGACGTCCTGCGCCGCGGAGGTGATCGGCAGCCCGTGCCCCTCGTCGAGGTCTGCGAAGGAGGTCTCGCCGACGTAGAGCGCGGCGTCGAGCGTGACCGTCGGCTCGGTGTCGGTATCGCCGGAGACGCTCACCGCGTCGAGCGCCTGCGGGTTCTGCGGCGTGCGCTCGCACGAGGCCGACCCTCCGGACGTCGAGCAGCCGACGAGGGCGAGGGCGGTCAGTCCGAGGACGGCGAGAGCGGCGGGGATCCTGCGCATCGGCTCAGTCTACGTCGTCGCCGGGGCCCGATCCGGCGCGCGCCGCCGCCTGGGCGCCCTCGGCGGCGCGGCGGGCCTCGCGCACGCGCTTGCGCAGGTTCTTGTCTGTGATCTGCCGGTCGCCGACGGCACCCGGGGTCCACAACTCGATGTCCTCGTCGCCGTAACTCGGCTTCTTCAGCGCGCGGCGGCGGACATCCGGCGGGATGGCACCCGGGGCGAGCCGCCGCGCCGTGAGCAGGAACCCGGTGTGGGCGACCATGCGGTGGTCGGGGCGCACCGCAAGCCCCTCCACGTGCCAGCCGCGCACCATGGTCTCGGTGGCCTCGGCCTCGGTGAACAGGCCCGTGCCGCGGAGGTACTCCGCGACGCGGCTGAGCTGCGTGGCGGTCGCGACGTAACACAGCACCACCCCGCCGGGGACCAGAGCGTCCGCGACCACGTCGATGCACTCCCACGGGGCGAGCATGTCGAGCACGACACGATCGACGGATGCCGGGGGTGCCTCGACCGGGAGACGCTCGGCGAGGTCGCCCACCACGACGCGCCATGTGTCCGGCGCGTGACCGAGGAAGGTGTGCACGTTCGCCTCGGCGACCTCGGCGAACTCCCCGCGACGCTCGAAGGAGACGAGCCGTCCCGAGGGTCCGATCGCGCGCAGCAGCCACAGCGACAGCGCGCCCGAGCCGACGCCCGCCTCCACGACCGTGGCGCCCGGGAAGACATCGGCGGCGGCGAGGATCTGCGCGGCATCCTTCGGATACACGATTGCGGCGCCCCGCGGCATGGACATGACGAAGTCGCGCAGGAGCGGTCGAAGGGCGAGGTACTCGCTGCCTCCGCTGTTGGTGACCACCGACCCGTCCGGCTGGCCGACGAGGGCGTCGTGGCGGAGGACGCCGTGGTGGGTGTGCAGTTCGCCCCCCTCGCGCAGCGTCACGGTGTGCAGCCGCCCCTTCGGGCCGGTCAGCTGCACGCGGTCGCCGTAACGGAAGGGGCCGCGCGGGACGAGGTCGGCGTTCATGCCGAATGCCCGTTCGAGGCACCCTCGCGAAGAGAGAAGGCACCCTCGCGGGGAGAGGTGGCACCCTCGCGGGGAGAGGTGGCACCCTCGCGGGGGCGGTGGTGGGCGAAGAGGGCGGCGACATCGGTCGCTGTGCGGCCGGCCAGCGTCGGCCACAGCTCGTGGGCGCCCGCCCCGGCGAGCGACACCATCAGCGGCACTCCGACGGCGACGGCCCCGGATGCCACGGCGGCGCGCAGTCCGTTCGGCGAGTCCTCGATCGCCACGGCATCCGACGCCGCCACACCCAGCGCCGCGCAGGCCTGCAGATACGGGTCGGGGAACGGCTTGGGGCGGGTGGCGTCGTCGCCGGCGACGATCACGTCGAAGGCGTCGAACGGGATGAGGCCCACGACGGTCTCAGCCATGCGCCGCATCGACATCGTGACGAGGGCCGTCTTGATCCCGGCGGCCCGAAGGTCGGCGAGCAGCTCCCGCGCGCCGGGTCGGAAGGGATTGCCGTGCGCGGCGAGCTGATCCATCACGCGCGCGGTCAGGAGGTCGACGATGTCGTCGACCTGCATGCGCACCCCGGCGCTCTGCAGGATGCGGGCGGAGTCCTCCAGGCCCAGGCCCACCAGCCCCAGTGCCTGCTCGTGCGACCAGGTGCCGCCGAAGCTCTCCACGAGCGGAGTCTCGGCCGCCATCCAGTACGGCTCGGTGTCGACGAGGGTGCCGTCCATGTCCCACAGGACGGCGGCGGGCAGCGCGGAGGTCACCGGACCATGCTAGCGACGGGTCCGGCGGCACCGCGGCGCCCCCGCGGTACGCTCGCAGCGTGGCCTGCAGGCCACACCCGCTGCCCCGAGGAGTACGGTGTCCGAGCCCCGATTCACCCTCACCCAGCTGAGGTATTTCACCGAGACGGCGCGCGCGGGCAGCATGACCGAGGCTGCGCGGCGCCTGCACCTGTCCCAGCCGGCGCTGTCCTCGGCGATCAACCAGCTCGAGCGGGACCTCAGGGTGCAGCTGTTCGACCGGGTGCCGCGGCGTGGCATCCGGCTCACGTCGGCGGGCCGGCAGTTCCACCTCGACGCGGCCGCGCTGCTCTCGCACGCCGAGGGCGTCGCCGAGCGGGCGAGCAGCTTCTCCGGATCCCTCACCGGCACGCTCAGGGTCGGCATGTACCTCCCGCTGGCACCCTTCCGAGCGCCGCCGCTGCTCCAGGCATTCGCGAGACGCCACGCCGGCATCAAGGTCGAGCTGCTCGAGGCCGACCATGACCGGCTCGACGACCTGCTCGACGGCCACGAGATCGACGTGGCCCTCGCCTACGACATGGCTCCGTTCGAACGCCACCTCACCGAGCCGCTCGAGGTGATCCCGCCGCACATGATCGTCGCGCCGGAGCATCCGTTGGCAAGCGCCCCCGGGCCGGTGAGCCTGCGGATGTTCGCGAACGATCCGCTGGTGCTGCTGGACCTCCCGCACACGGCGCACTACTACCTGAGCCTGTATCGGTCGCTCGGCATCGAGCCCGATGTCCGGTATCGCATCGAGGGCTTCGAGACGGTGCGGGGGCTGGTCGGCCGGGGCTTCGGCGTCGCCCTCCTGAACCAGCGCATCGGCCACGACCTGACCTACGGCGCCGCGAAGGTCACCTCGCTCGAACTGGCCGACGACCTCCCCGGCCTGACGCTCCTGCTCGTGCGTCGGCGCGAGGACACCTCGCAGCGGGTCCTCGCTTTCGCGGACGTGTGCCGCCAGCACTTCGACCTGCCCGGCGAGCGCGGCTGAGCCCACACCGGTGCACGGGAAAAAGCTTGTCCCATGCATCGGTTGTTTCTATGCAAACCGTGGCATCCGGGGGACGCGCACCACACCCGGGCAGGCCACGACATCCGCATCCTGGCCCCGATCGCGCACTCTGGAGCAAAGTCTCCGCGCCAAAATCGCGAAACATGGCGGTAACCGGGCCGAAAACGCCCGCACCGCTCGCGCGACCGGACCACGAGGGGTGCGCCACTCTTTCCATTGACAGGAGCTATTCGACGTCCCTAGATTCTGGGGCCATGACCCGCAGCAATGACGAGCACGCCCCCGCCACACCCGGTTCTGCCGTCAGAGAGGCCCCGGTGGGCATCACGCCGATGCAGCGCCGCGTCCTGCTCGGAGGCAGTATCGGGCAGTTCATCGAGTTCTACGACTTCGCCCTCTACGGCGTCTCGGCCGTCATGCTCTCCAAGCTCTTCTTCCCCACCGACAATCCGCTCACCGGGCTCCTGGTGCTGTTCGCGACCTTCGGCGTCGCCTTCTTCATCCGCCCGCTCGGCGGGCTCTTCTTCGGCACGCTGGGCGACCGCATCGGGCGACGCAATGTGCTCGTGATCACCCTGCTCACGATCGGGCTCGCCACCTTCGGGATCGGGCTGCTGCCCGGCTACGACGTGATCGGCGCAGCCGCACCCATCCTGCTCGTCTTCTTGCGGCTGCTGCAGGGCTTCTCGGCCGGCGGCGAGTCCGCCGGTGCGCCGTCGTTCGTGTTCGAGCACGCCCCCATCCACCGTCGCGGGCTGTTCGTCAACATCACGCTCGCCGCGACCGCCCTGCCGTCCGTGTGCGCCGCGTTCCTCGTGCTCTTCCTCTCCACGTCGCTGAGCGAGGAGGCCTTCGAGGCATGGGGCTGGCGGATCCCCTTCCTGATCGCCCTCCCGCTGGCGCTCGTGGGCCTGTGGATCCGGGCCCGGACCGAGGAGTCCCCCGCATTCACGGAGATGAAGCACGAGGCCGAGGAGCACCGGAACGACGAGCTCGGCACGCACACCACGATCCGCGAGGCCTTCCGCAAGAACTGGTTCCAGATGATCCAGGTCGTCTTCGTCATGGGTCTCACGGCGATGGGCTTCTACTTCCTCTCCGGCTATTTCATCGCCTACGTCTCCACCACTGGCGGCCTGAGCCGTGACCAGGCGCTCCTGCTCAACGGGGCGGCGATGATCGCCTATACGATCCTGCTGCCGATCTCCGGCTCGATCGGAGACAAGGTCGGCCGTCGGCCCATGCTGATCGGCGGCGCGCTCGCCATCGCCGTGCTCGCGATCCCGGCGTTCTCGCTGGTCACGAGCGGCAATGTGGGACTCGCGTTCTGCGGCCAGCTGCTCTTCGTGCTCGCGATCTGCTTCTACGGCGGCGGCTGCTACACGTTCTTCATCGAGGTCTTCGACACCAGGAACCGGTTCACCTCCGCGGCGTTCAGCTACAACCTCGGCTATGCGCTGCTCGGCGGCACCGCCCCGTTCATCGGCACCGCGCTGGTGGACTCGACCGGGGTGCCCTTCTCGCCGGCGTTCTACGTCATCGGCATCGCCGTGCTGACGCTGATCGTGATGGCGGTCACGCGGGTCCCCGAGACCCGCGGCTGGACCAAGTAGCCTCGGAGTCCGCGCCCGACAGCCAGAAGGACCGATGACATGACCGACCAGCCCACCGAGCTCGCCCGCGCGTTCCTCCAGGACTTCCACCACGTCGCCACGATCGGCGCCACCGATCGGGGCGGTGTCGAACGGCAGGCCGCCACGGATGCCGACCGGCAGACCCGCGACTGGTTCACCGCCTTCGCCCGTGCGCGCGGATGGCCGGTCGAGGTCGACGGCATCGGCAACCTCTTCGCGACCGTCGAGTTCGTCCCGGGCGCGGCGGCGATCCTCACCGGGTCGCATTTGGACTCTCAGCCACGGGGCGGCCGGTTCGACGGGGCGTACGGCGTGCTGGCATCCCTTCACGCCGCCGCCGAGCTGCAGCGCCGCGTGGACGCCGGCGAGCTCACGCCCTCGTACAACCTCGTGGTCGTCGACTGGTTCAACGAAGAGGGCAGCCGCTTCCCGCCCTCGATCATGGGCAGCTCCGTGTACGCCGGACTGCTCGACCGCGACGAGACCCTCGCGGTGCGCGACCTCGCCGGCACCACCGTCCGCGACGCGCTCGAGGAGATCGGCTACCTCGGCACGTCGGCCGGGCCGCGTGAACTCGCCGGATACGCCGAGGTCCACATCGAGCAGGGCCGCATCCTCGAGCGCGAGCAGCTCGAGCTGGGCGCCGTCGACTCCAGCTGGTACACCCAGAAGATCGAGATCGACGTCATCGGCGAGCAGTCCCACACCGGCGCCACCGCCATGGCCGATCGCCGCGACGCTCTGGTGGGCGCCGCGCGCGTCACGCTCCTCGTGCGCGACATCTGCGCCGAGTACCCCGCTGAGTCGCTCGTCTCGTCGGTGGGCCAGATCACCGTCGAGCCCAACTCACCGATCGTCGTGAACAGCCATGTGCATCTGGTCGCCGATCTGCGCGCCAACGACCCCGCGATCGTGCAGGGCGCCCGCGACACTCTGATGGCCCGGTTCCAGCAGGTCGCCGACGAGGAGCGCCTCGAGATCGTGGCGCGGGACTTCGACATCCGCCCGAACAGGTACTACCCGCAGGAGGGCGTCGCCCTGCAGGAGCGCATCGCCGGGCGCCTGGGTCTCGGCATCCGCCGCATGCAGACGATGGCCGGGCACGATTCGGTCGCGCTGAACACGATGACCCCCTCGGTGATGATGTTCGTCCCGTCCGTCGACGGCGTCTCGCACTGCGAGCGCGAGTTCACGAAGGACGGCGACCTGGTGAACGGACTCGCGGCGCTCACCGAGGTGCTCGCGGAACTGCTGACCGGTGCCCTCGACGGCGTCGCCTTCCCGGGCTGCCCGCCGGTCGAGGCCGCCGGAGACCGCGACGCATGATCGACGGGCCTCTCCACGCGCTCGGGGCGATCGAGGCACTGCGCGTCTTTCGTGCGCGGGAGCTCTCGCCGGTCGAGCTTTTCGACGCCCTCACCGAGCGCATCGCACACGTGGACCGCGCCGACCCGGACGGCTCCGGCTCGATCAGCGCGGTGGTCCAGACCCTTCCCGGTGCGCGGGAGTCGGCGCGGGACGCCGAGAGACGCTACCTCGACGGCATCGACGAACCTCTCGGGACAGGCTCGACCGCCCTTCTCGGCCTTCCGGTCGCGACGAAGGAGAAGCACGGCCTCGCGGGCGAGCCGCTGAGCCAAGGCCTCTCCGCGCTGCGCGACGAGGTCGCCGGCAGCGACCACCCCGTCGTCGCGCGCATCCGCGATGCCGGCGGCCTCGTGCACGCCCGCACCGCCACGCCGGAGTTCAGCTGCGCGACCGTCACCCACTCCCCGCTGTGGGGCGTCACGCGCAACCCGTGGAACCGGGAGCTCTCCCCCGGCGGCTCATCGGGCGGCGCGGGCGCGGCGCTCGCGGCGGGCTTCGCGCCGCTGGCAACGGCATCCGACATCGCGGGCTCCACGCGCATTCCGGCGGCGTTCACCGGTGTCGTCGGATACAAGGCGCCGTACGGGCGGGTTCCGGGGCTGCCTCCGCTGTCGGCGGACTGGTACCGCGGCGACGGGCCGATGGCGCGGTCGGTGGCCGATACCGCGCTGCTGTACAACGTGCTCGCCGGCATCCACCCCGCCGACCACGGCACCGTGCCCGGAGCGGGACCCCTGCCGATCGAGTACCCGGATGCCGCAGACTGGCTCACCGGGCGCCGGATCGCCCTGTCGGTGCGATTGGGCGACTACCTGGTGCACCCCGGCACGCAGGAGGCGATCCGGCGCACGGCGGCCCTGCTCGCCGGCGCGGGCGCCGAGGTCGTGGAGATCGAGCTCCCCTGGACCAGCGCCGAGATCCGCGACGTCACGATGGCGCACTTCGGCCATATCCTCGGCCCGGCGATGGCGCAGCTGACCGCGGGCATGACCGGGCTCGCCCACTACACCGAGCGCTTCATCGCCGATGCCGCCGCGGCGGCGGGGTGCATGAGTCTCGTCGACACGCTCGCGGGCGAGAGCCGCCTGCAGGCCGCGCTCGCGCAGGCCCTGCGCGATGTCGACGTGCTGATCGCCCCCGTCAATGCTGTGGACGGCCTGGTCGCCGACGCGAGTTACCTGGACGGCATCACCGTGCCCGGCGCGGACGGCGACGTGCACCTCGCACACTACTGGCAGGGGCACCTGACCGTGCCGTTCAACGTCAGCAATCGCTGCCCGGTCCTGTCCGTGCCGATCGGCGTCGGCGGCAACGGCCTGCCGATCGGCATGCAGATCGTGGGGCATCCCTACGCCGAGCGCACCGTCTTCCGGGCCGGTGCCGCCATCGAGGCGCTGCAGCCGTGGCCGCTGCTCGCGCCCGCAGGCTGACGACCCTCCTGAGCCGTCGTCGGCGGCCCCGGGTCTCGAGGGCGACGCGCCCGGCAGGCGGGCGCGGCGTCCGGCCTACAGGGCCAGCCGGCATCTACCGGCCCCGCGTGTGCTTCAGCTGCCGATTCGCCCTGTAAGCGGGACGCCCCGTGCAGGTTCGCGCGACCAGGTGCCGCCGCGCGGCGCCGGGGTGTCGCGACCCGGGCGTATCGTGGATGCACGTCAGACAGAGAAGAGGAGCCGGGTGGAAACTCTGGGACGACGGGTGCTCGTCGCCGCGTTCGACGGTTGGAACGACGCGGGAGAGGCGGCCTCGGCCGCGGTGGAACGGTTGCGCGACGCCGGCGATCACGAGCGGGTCTTCAGCGTCGACCCCGAGCTGTACTTCGACTACCAGTACACGCGCCCGCAGCTGAAGCTCGACGCGGACGGGCGGCGGTCGTTGCACTGGCCGGAGGCGACCATGTGGCGTCCGACGGGCTCGTCGCGCGGCACCCGCCTGTGGCTGCTCGGCGGTGTCGAGCCGGCCCGGTCCTGGCAGGCGTTCGCGGCCGAGATCATCGATGCGGCGCTGTCCGAAGACGTCACCGGCATGGTGCTCCTCGGCTCGATGATGTCGGACGTGCCGCACACGCGCCCGATCTCGGTGCTCGCCGGCAGCGACAACGAGGCGCTCCGCGTCTCGCTCGAGCTCGAGCGCTCGACCTACGAGGGGCCGGTCGGCATCCTGAGCGTGCTGGCCGACGCCGCCGAGGAGGTCGGCATCCCCGCAGCCTCGCTGTGGGCGAGCGTGCCGCACTACGTGGCAGGTCACACGCCCTCCCCCAAGGCGACCCTGGCGCTCCTCGACCGACTGGAGGACCTCACCGGCGCCGAGGTGCCGCGCGGCGACCTGCCGAGCGAGGCGGCCGCGTGGGAGGCGTCGATCGACGCAGCCGCAGCCGACGACGACGAGATGACCGAGTACATCCGTCAGCTCGAGCACGCGCGTGACGCCTGGGACTCCCCCGAGGCCTCCGGCGACGCGATCGCACAGGAGTTCGAGAAGTACCTGCGCCGCCGCGGCGACGGCAGGCCTGGGCGCCTCGGCGACTGACGCTCAGAACGGCTGCAGGATGCCGACCGTCAGCAGCACGATCAGCACGAGACCCAGCGCCAGTCGGTACAGCACGAACGGCAGGAAGCTGCCCTTCTTGAGGTAGCGCATGAGGAACGCGATGATCGCGAGTCCCACACCGAAGGCGACGACCGTCGCCGCCGCCGTCTCGCCGAGGCTGAAGACGGCCTGGCCGGGGTCCTTGATCGCCTGGTAGAGCTCGTAGAGACCGCTGCCGAACACCGCAGGGACCGCCAGGAGGAACGCGTACTCCGCCGCCGCGGGGCGCGAATACCCGAGCGCGAGGCCCATCGTCGTGGTGGCGCCCGAGCGCGAGACCCCGGGGATCAGCGCAAGCGCCTGGGCGACGCCGAGGGCGAGACCGTGCGGGTAGGTGAGGTCGTCCAGCTCGCGCGTGCGTCGACCGAGCGCGTCGGCGGCGCCGAGGAGCAGGCCGAACACGATGAGCACGATGGCGACGAGCCAAAGGTTGCGGAACGTGTCGCGGATGACGTCCTGGAAGAGGAATCCGAGCGCTCCGATCGGGAGGGACCCGATGATGATGAGCCAGCCCATGCGCACGTCCGGATCGTTCCGGGGGATCCGACCGGTCAGCGACTGCGCCCAACGCGCGATGATACGCGTGATCGTCTTCCAGAAGTACACGAGCACTGCCAGCTCCGTGCCGATCTGCGTGATCGCGGTGAACGTGGCGCCCGGGTCGGTCGCCGACGGCAGGAACTCCCCGATGATGCGCAGATGGGCGCTGGAGGAGACCGGGAGGAACTCCGTGAGACCTTGGACGAACCCGAGGATGATCGCCTCGATGAGGTGCATGGAAGCCTTTCAGAACACGCGGCTCGTGTCGGCGAGCGCACCACCGGGGCGGACGCCCGTGAACACGCTACCCTGCGCCGGCGGCGGATCCGGTCGCGGGACATCGCGCCGCGACCGTGTCCAGCGACCTCCTAGGATCGTCTCGGAAAGCGTCATCGGCACGGGAGGTTGCGCCAGATGCGTCAGGACGACACGGCGACCGGCGAACTCGCCACCACCACCGACGCGCCGCCGCGCGCGGGCTGGGTGCTCGCGGCGCTCCTGTGCGCGGCGGTCGTGTGCAACCTCAACACGGTGGCCGCCGGCATCGCGGTGCCGGCGATCGGCGCGCAGTTCGACGCATCGCAGACCTCCCTCAACCTGGTCGCGCTGGCCACCGGCCTCGGCCTGTCGATCTCGGTGCTCTATCTCGGCGCGCTCGCCGACCGCTACGGGCGCAAGCAGATGCTGCTGCTCGGGGTCGCCGGCACGGTGGCCGCGGGGGTCCTTTCCAGCCTGTCGTGGTCGGTCGAGGCGCTCATCGGCGCGCAGGTGTTCGTCGGGCTCGCCAGCGGCATGGCCTTCCCGACCACGCTCTCGCTCATCAGCGCGCTGTGGGCGGCCGGCCCGCGCCGCACCGGGGTGATCGCGCTCTGGTCGAGCGTGTCGAGCATGGCCAGCATCGCCGGATCGATCCTGGCCGGGGCCCTCCTCACCTTCGCGTCGTGGCCCTGGGTGTTCGTGCTGAGCGTGCCGATCGCGGTGGTCGCCTTCGTGCTCGTACTGCTCTTCGTCCCCGGGCACGTCGGCGAGTCGAGCGACCCGGTCGATCACTTCGGGGGCGTGCTCTCGGCCGCGGGCCTGGGCTGCCTGGTCCTGGGCATGAGCATCGTCTTCGCGCCCGGCGGGGCCCTGCGCGGTGGCATCCTGCTGATCCTCTCCGTGGTGCTCCTCGCCGTGTTCGGCTGGCGCCAGGCCCGCGCCCGCTTTCCGCTCTTCGACCTGAGAGTGGCTCGCCAGCGCCTGTTCTGGCTGCCCGCGGTCGGAGGCCTGATCGCCGTCGGGACCCTGAGCGGGACCCTGTTCGTGGGCGAGCAGTTCATGCAGAGCGTCATGGGATACGACCCGTTGCAGGCCGGGGTGGCGGTCGTCCCAGCGGTGGTGAGCCTGCTGCTCGCGGCACCCCTGTCGGCGCGCGCGGTGGCGGCGCTCGGCACACGCAGCACGATGCTGATCGGCTACGGCTTTCTCCTCGCCGCGATGGTCAGCATGCTGCTGTGGCGGGAGCACTCGCCGTACCCGCTGGTCGGCTTCAGCTTCTTCGTGATCGGTGTGGGCGTGACCTTCGTGATGACGGCATCCCGCCGCGCGCTGACCGGCAGCACACCAGTGCGTCGTGCGGGCATGGCCTCGGCCACCTCCGACCTCCAGAGCGATCTGGGCGGCGCGATCATGCAGGCCCTCCTCGGCGCGGTGCTGGCCAGCGGCTTCACCGCGGCGGTCTCGGCGAAACTCTCCGCCAGTCCCGACGCGGCCTCGCTCAGCGAGCAGGTCACCCACGCGCTGCAGTCGTCCTTCGCCTCAGCGGTGCATGTCGCCGAACAGTTCCCCCGCTACACGACCGAGATCCTCGACGGGGCACGGGCGAGCCTGCTCGACGGGTCGCTGATCGCCTTCCTCATCGGCACGGGCGTGATCCTCGCCGGCGCCCTCGCGGTGCGCATCGGGCTCCCCGGGCGCGACGAGGAGCGCCGGCTGACTACGACGGGATAGCGGGCAAGTCCGATTTGCTCTCTCTCCGGGATGCGAGCGGCAGGAGGGCGCAGCGGCCCGCTTACAGGGTCAACCAGCGCCCAAGGGCCTCCAGGAGGCCTCTGATGCCGATACGCCCTGTAAGCGGGCCGCTCGCCACCGGCGCCGACCATGCGGTGCGTCGCGGCGACAGACTCGTCGGATGCGCGGCCCTGCGCCGAGGCCGTCAGCTGATGCCCTCGGTGCAGAACAGCTGCGCGCGTCGAGCCGCATCCATAAGCGCGGCCTGCTGCACGTCGCGGAAATGGCTCCGACCCAGAACCGAAATCCGATGTCAGGAGCCATTCCACTGTGTGCGCGAGGGGGGACTTGAACCCCCACGCCCTATACGGGCACTAGCACCTCAAGCTAGCGCGTCTACCTATTCCGCCACCCGCGCATGGGTACGTGGTTGTCGCCAACCGAAGATCGACCTTAGCACGTCAGGGGCGGCCTCTCCTACTTCAGCCGGGCGGGCCGCTCGAGCGCATGCCGGACGCTTGGGCGCACGCTCGCGGCCCGACAAGGTACGTCAGGAGGCGGCGCAGACACTCAGCCCAGCGACACCCCGAACAGCAGTCCGAGCGCATACGTGACCGCCGCGGCGCCGAAGCCGATCGCGAGCTGCCGCAGCCCACGTCGCAATGGCGGGGCGCCGGACAGCAGTCCGACCGCCGCCCCCGTGCCCATCAGCGCAGCACCCACGAGCGCCAGCGCCAGCACGATCGCCGGCGCCCCGGACAGGCCGAACAGCCACGGCAGCACCGGGATGATCGCCCCCGAAGCGAAGAACGCGAAGCTGGATGCCGCCGCGCCCAGTGCGCCCCCGACAACCTCGTGGACGTCGGCATCCGTCTGCGGTGCGGGCGCCACCCCGCGCTGAGCCGCAGCGATCACCATGAGGGCCCGCGCGCGGGCCTCGTCCAGTGGCATCCCGCGCGTACGGTACACGAGCGCGAGCTCGTTCTGATCCAGGTCGAGGTCGGGCAGCACCTCGTCGGCCGTGCTGTCGGGCTGGGTCGCATCGAGCAGCTCGCGCTGCGAGCGCACCGAGACGAACTCCCCCGCACCCATCGACAGCGCACCGGCGAGCAGGCCCGCGATGCCGCTGAACAACACGAACTGCGATGCGACGCCGGTCGCGCCGATACCCATCACCAGCGCAAGGTTCGAGACGAGCCCGTCGTTCGCGCCGAACACGGCGGCGCGGAACGTGCCCGACAGCCGCCGCCGCCCGCGCGCGGCCAGTCCGCGCACGACCTCGGCGTGGATGCGCTCGTCGGCGGCCATCCGCGCGGTCGCATACGGCTCGTTGTCGTACGGGGATCGGTTCTCCGCGTTCTGGGCGAGGGCGAGCACGAAGATCGAGCCGAAGCGGCGGGCCATCCAGCCGAGCATCCGCGTGCCGAGGCTCGGCGAGGGCAGCCGCGCCGGCTCGCTGCCGAGAAGATCGAGCCAGTGCGCCTCGTGGCGACCCTCTGCCTCGGCGAGCGCGAGCAGGATCTCGCGCTCCTCGCCGTCACGGCGTGCCGCGAGCTGACGGTAGACGTGCGCCTCGGCGCGCTCGTCCACGAGGTACTGCGCCCAGCGGCGACGGTCCTTAGCGGTCGGTGCGGTCGGTGCGGTCGCGTTCACTCGGGCCTCCGGGACGGGATGACGGGACGCTATGAGGCTAGCGAGCACGGGATGCCGCAGCCTCCGGCGGCCGCGCATTGCCAGCATTTCGGGTTTCCGAACGAGGCATCCGTGCCCCCGCCGCCCCCGCCGCCCCCGCTCGCGCGAGACCTCCCATCTGCAACGTTCTTCCGCCGAAATCGTTGCAGACGTGAGGTCTCGCGAGGTGTGCGGGGCGAAGGAAGTGAGGGCGGTCGCTCGGGGGTGGTCATGTGCGAGTGCGCAGGCGCGCACGCAGGGCCTGCTCGCCGCGCGCCATGACCACCCGATGCGCCCACACGAAGGCGGCATGCAGCATGGACGCGGTCGCGTTCATCCAGGACTTCTCGGTGGATACGTTCCAATGGAACACCACGGCCGTACGGTCCGGGCCGAGCGACGCCAGCTCGATGCGCCCGGCGCCGCGCAGGTCGCCGGCACTCTCGGCCGCCAGTGTGTGCAGCGGATCGACCTCGGTCAGCCGCAGCCGCGTCCGCAGCTGGTAGCCGAGCGGGCTGCGGACCGCCAACACGAGCCGCTCCCCCGGCGCCAGCCTCGCCGGCGGTACCGGGACGCTGACGCCGGGCCACCACGACTCCGCGGCACCGGGATCGGCGAACCGCACGAGCTCGACCCAGCAGCGCTCGCGCGGCGCAGGGAGCTCCCAGCGCGTCACGAAGCGGTAGGCCCTGCCCATGCGGGCGAGTCTACGAGCCGTGGCGGCCGCGCTGACTGGGCTCGCACTGCCGCTGGTGGCGCGATCCGCGACCGTCTGCGCCAGGTGAGCGATGGCAGCGGTGTCGAGACTTGGCCCGGATTGCCGCGGGCGGCGTGAACGGCGACCATGTGCGCCAAGTGAGCGATGGCGGCGGAGGCCCCGCAGCAGCAGCGCTCAGGAGCGGACTCGGGAGCGCAGCAGGTCGATGCGCGTCTGCAGCTGCGCGACAGTCGCTTGCGCGACGGCGGGTCCCCCGCATTCGCGGCGCAGCTCCGCGTGTACCGCGCCGTGCGGCGCGCCGCTCTGCCGGGCGTAGAGCCCGACGAGGCTGTTGAGCAGTTGTCGCTGCTCTCGGAGCGTGCGGTGCAGGGGCGCGGGCAGCGCGGCATCCGTCCCCGCCTCGGTCGAGGAGCCCTCGCGAGCCTCGCGCGCGCGCCGGTGCCGCGACTGCCGGGATTGACGCTGCATGAGCAGCTCGTGCACGTGCTCGGGCTCGAGCAGACCGGGCAGGCCCAGGAACTCCTCCTCCTCGGGCGTGCCCGGCACGGCGAGCTGGCCGAACTCCCGCCCGTCGTACAGCACGCGGTCGAAGTGCGCGATCGACCCGAGCGCCTGGTATGCGAACTCGTCGGTGAGGGCATCGGATGCCTCGTCCTCGCGCTCCGCTGCCGCGAGCAGGTCATCGTCGAGGAGCCCATCGTCGGTCTGTTCACGGTCGAGGGCGTGGTCGCGTTGCCGCTCGAGCTCGCCCGCGAGCGTCAGCAATTGCGGCACGTTCGGCAGGAACAGGCTCGCGGTCTCACCGCGCCGCCGCGCCCGCACGAAGCGCCCGACCGCCTGCGCGAAGAACAGCGGCGTCGACGCCGAGGTCGCGTACACGCCGACCGACAGGCGCGGCACGTCGACGCCCTCCGACACCATGCGCACCGCGACCATCCAGCGTGCGGTGCCCGCCGAGAACGCCTCGATCCGGCCAGACGCATCCTTGTCGTCGGAGAGCACGACCGTGGCCTTCTCGCCGGTGACCTCCTTCAGGATCGCGGCGTAGGCGCGTGCGGAGCTCTGGTCGGTCGCGATGACGAGGCCACCGGCATCCGGCACGCTGTCGCGCACCTCGCTGAGCCGACGGTCGGCGCTGCGCAGCACGGCTGGGATCCAGTCGCCCTCGGGGTCGAGCGCGGTGCGCCACGCCTGCGCCGTGACATCCTTCGTGTTGTCCTGACCGAGGTGGGCCTCCAGCTCGTCGCCGGCGCGCGTGCGCCAGCGCATCCTGCCCGCGTAGACGAGGAACAGCACGGGCCGTACGACCCCGTCGGCGAGCGCGCGCCCGTAGCCGTAGCTGTAGTCGGTGCGGGAGAGCCGGATTCCTCTGTCGTCGGGGTAATATTCCACGAACGGAATGGACGCGGTGTCGCTGCGGAACGGCGTGCCCGACAGGAGCAGCCGTCTCGTGGCACGCGCATAGGCTTCGCGCAGCGCGTCGCCCCAGCTGAGCGCCTCGCCACCGTGATGGACCTCGTCGAGGATCACGAGCGTGCGGGCGTCTTCGGTGAGCCGTCGGTGGACGGATGCCTTGACCGCGACCTGCGCGTACGTCACCGCGACGCCGTGATAGTGCCGCGCCGGAGCGCGGTCTCGGTTGCTGAAGCGCGGGTCGAGCCGGAGCGAGATGCGCGCCGCGGCATCGGCCCACTGCGTCTTCAGATGCTCGGTCGGGGCCACCACGACGATGCGGTCGACCACGCCGCGGCGGAGCAGCTCGGTCGCCAGGCGCAACGCGAACGTGGTCTTGCCTGCGCCCGGAGTCGCCGCGGCGAGGAAGTCGCGGGGACCCTTTCCGACGCCGTCGGGGCCGTCGGCGGCGAAGTACTGATCGAGCGCCTCGGCCTGCCAGGCGCGCAGACGCTGGGCGGTGCCCCACGGCGCCCGCTGCGGGAACGACGGCGACAGATGCTCAGCGGCGAAGCTGCCGAAATGCTCCCGCTGCTCTCCGTCCACGAGTGACCACCCTAGGTCAACGCCCCGACATCGGAAGACCGACCGCGGTGCCCCTCGGAGCACCGATCGCCGCTCGGATGCTGACAGGCACCCTCGCGAGAGGAGGAGGCACCCTCGCGAGGCGAGGAGGCACCCTCGCGAGGCGAGGCGAGGCGAGGCGGGGTGGGGGCGAGGTAGCCTCGAGGTGGCCACAAGCCAAGGAGAACCATGCACACCAGCGACCAGCAGCCGAACCACCACCGCTCCCCCGACGCCGCCATGAACGAGGGCGTCCATCCATGGCGCCGCATGGTCGCGATCGGCGACTCGTTCACCGAGGGCATCGGCGATCCCGAGCCGTCGCTGCCCGGCGGCCACCGTGGCTGGGCCGACCGGGTGGCGGAGGTCCTCTCGGCCCAGGTCGACGACTTCGCGTACGCCAATCTCGCCGTCCGCGGCCGGCTGATCGCGCAGATCGTCGACGAGCAGCTCGATCCGGCGCTCGCCCTGAACCCCGACCTCATCACCTTCTCCGCGGGTGGCAACGACGTCATCCGACCCGGGACCGATCCCGACGAGGTGGCGCGGCAGTTCGAGGATGCCGTCGCGCGTCTCTGTTCGCAGGGCGCGACGATCGTCGTGTTCACCGGCATCGACACGAACTTCACGCCGGTGTTCCGCGGCATCCGAGGGAAGGTCGCGATCTACAACGAGAACATCCGCGCGATCGCCGAGACCTACGACTGCATCGTCGCCGACCAGTGGGCGCTCAAAGAGATCCAGGACACTCGCTTCTTCGACGACGACCGCCTGCACCTGAACGCGATCGGTCATCACGAGGTCGCCCGCATGGTGCTGCGCGCCCTCAACGTGCCCAACGACCTGCAGCCGATGCAGCCCGATCCGCTGCCCGAGCTGACCTGGCGCGAGGCCCGCACCAACGACCTCGTGTGGGCGCGCGAATACCTCGTGCCGTGGGTGCTGCGGCGCGTGCGTCACCAGTCCTCGGGCGACCACGTGACCGCGAAGCGGCCGCAGGCCACGCCCGTCGCCACGCACTCCCGGCGGTGAGTGGCCCGGGCGCCGATGGCACCCGGGCCGTGAGTCGCACTCAGTGGTCGTGGCCGCCGCCATGCGCGTCCATGGCCGCGATGCGCGGCGGGCGCACCATGAACGGCCGCATCATGCCCATGTCCTCGTGGTCGAGGATGTGGCAGTGGTACATGAACGCGCCGTCGGCGCCGGTGAAGTTCCCGGCCACGGCCTGCCAGGTCCCGGGCCGGATCACGAAGGTGTCCTTCATGCCCAGCTCCCAGTCGTCCAGCACCTGACCGACCGGGTCGGTCACGATCGGACTGTCCGTCTTGCCCTCGCCCTGGTTCCAGTGCCCCTGCAGTTGGATCGGCCGACGGTACAGCGTCTGGAACTCGGTCATGTGGATATGCATGGGGTGTGCCGGGCCGCCCAGGTGGAAGAAGTTCCAGATCGCGAACTCCCCGCTGTTGAGGAAGATCGTGTTGTGGTCGTGGAAGAGCTTCGCCGCCTTGCGGAAGGTACGCAGCGTCCCGGCGGCGTCCACGATCTGGATCATGCCCGTCTCCATGACCGCGGGCACCTCGTCGTCGGGCACCTGTGCCAGCTCCCAGAACGCGGCGTGCGCGTCGCCTGCCGTGCCCGGTGGGATCAGCGCGATGTTCACGTGCCCGTGCGTGGCGGGGATCACCAGGGTCGGGTGGGCGCCTCCCTGCACGGTGTCGTGCGCGTAGCGCGCGTAGTGCGGGTTGAGCGTGGGCGGAAGGGCGAAGTCGTCGGGCTCGCCGTGACCGCTCACCCGGAACTCCATGCAGTGCGCGAACGCGGCGGCAGGGCCCGCGCCGGCATTGGTCAGCCTGACGCGCTTGCCCTCCAGCGCACGGAAGTCGATCAGCACGTCGAGTCGCTCGGAGCAGTGGATCGGCACGCCCGCCGCGGGGACGGGCGCCGCTTCCGGCAGCAGCCCGCCGTCGGTCCCGATGATGTGCATGGCCGAGCTGACGTCGGTACCGTCCTCGTCCACCAGCTTGAGCGTGTACAGCCGCGAGTTGGAGGCGTTGAGCAGCCGGAATCGGTACCACCCGGCATCCACCGCCAGATACGGCCAGATCACCCCGTTGACCATCGTGAACGGACCGTTCACCGGGAGCTCGATCGAATCCGGCTCGGTCTGACCCGGCTGGAGCGGCTGGTCGATGCGGCCGACCTTGTACAGCAGCCTGCCGTTGAGCTCCCCCGTCGCCGGATCGGTGTCGAGATTGACGTCGCGCAGCACGAGCGGGAACTCCCGGTCGCCGCAGGGCAGACCGAGCGCGTCCTCGTTGTCGTCGCGGATGAGGTACATGCCCGCGAGTCCCGCGTGCACGTTGAGGCGCGTGATGTCCATCGCGTGGTCGTGGTACCACAGCGTCGCCGCCTCCTGGCGGTTCGGATACTCCGACCACTGCGACGTGCCCACGCTCACCGCCTGGGTCGAGTAGCCGTCGTTCCAGCCGTTGGTGAGCGAGCCGTGCAGGTGGACGACCGTCCACGGCGGCAGCACGTCGACGCCCTTCATGAGCCGGCACCCCGGGCGCAGCTCGCCGTCGGCCTCGCGATGCCCCGGTACGGGCACATCGGCGAGCGTGGAGGTGCTCACACCGACCAGCGGGATCGTGCCCTCCAGCCGATTGGCCCACTCGATCGTCTGCCGGTGGTTGCGCCGAGTGACCAGCGTGGGCCCCGGGAACGTGCCCTCGTACGTCCACATGGGCGTCTTCGGCAGCTGCGAGTGCAGTCGCACCCGCGCGTTGACGGCACGCACCCTGACCGGCTTCGTGCGCGTGGTCAGATCCCACACCGGCGGGATGCGCAGCGGGTCGCGAAAGGGCTCCAGCCCCAGGACGGGTGCCAGCGGCGCGAATGCCGGCACAGCCTGGGTGTCGTCGGTGGTCGTGGTCTCCGGCGCGATATCCGGCTCAACGATCAGAGTCATCGTCGGTCCTCTTCCCTGTTGCCGGGCCATGGTGGCCCGTCCCCTCGGTGGGGTCTCAACAGCGAAGGAGCGGCCGACACCGGCCTGTGATACCGCTCGGGACACTATCTGCTCAGTGGTCGACCTCCGAGAACGACATCTTCGGCACCGGCCGGCGGAACATGTGCGTCTTTGCCGCCAGGATCCCGACGCCGATCAGGAGCCACACGCCGCCGACGATCCACGTCGTGGGCTGGAGGGATGTCCACAGCCACAGCGTCAGGGCAAGGCCGATCGCGGGACACAGTCCGTGCACGACGAGCTCGCGGGCCGAAAGCGGCTCGGTGCGCCCGCCCTTGGGGAACAGGTACACGCGGATGACGCCCAGGTTGACCATGGCGAAGGCGGCCAGCGCCCCGAAGCTGATCATGAACGCGGCCTGATCGAGCGAGAGGAACAGGCTCGACAGCGCGACCACCGACACCGTGACCGCCGCCACGACCGGGGTGCCGAAGCGCTCCCAGATGAAGCCGAGCGGCCTGGGGAGCGTGCCGTCGCGCCCCATCGAGTACAGGATGCGGGCGACCGACACCTGTCCGGCGAGCCCGGATCCGAAGCATCCTGCGACGGTCACCGCGACGAATGCCGCGACCAGCACCGCGCCGCCGACGTGCTGGAACAGCACGACGCCGGCGGTGTCGAGCATCTCCTGCGGCGCCTGGCTCCAGTCGGGCAGCTGATAGGCCATCGCTCCGGCCCAGGAGACGAAGATGAAGATCCCGCCGCCGATGAGCGTCGTCAGGATGATCGCGCGCGGGATGTCCTTGCGGGGACGCTTGGCCTCCTCGGAGAGCGTCGAGACCGCGTCGAATCCCAGGAAGGAAAGCGCGAGCACCGCGGCGCCGGTGAAGATCGGACTGAATCCGGCAGTGCCGGGGATGAAGGGCTCCAGCAGGCCGGGCGCGTCGGGGTTGCCGATCGCGGCCTTGATCGCGAGGATCGCGAAGACCAGCACGGTGCCGACCGACAGGGCGATGATGGCGACGTTGAGCGTGCTGACGAGCTTGATCCCGAGCACGTTGAACAGCAGCACCAGCAGCAGCGCGGCGAGGATGAACACCTGTGTGGGAACGCTCGGGAACTGCGTGCTCACGTAGAGGCCGAGGATCATGAAGTTGATCATCGGGATGAACAGGTAGTCCAGCAGCAGCACCCAGCCGGTGAGGAAGCCCGCTGCGCCGCCGAACGCCTGCTGCGCGTACGTGTAGGCCGAGCCGGCGACCGGGAAGCGGCGGACCATCGCCGCATAGCTGCCGGCCGTGAACACCATCGCGACGAGTGCCACGGTGTACGAGGCGGGCAGGCGCCCCTCGGTGATCTGATTGACGATGCCGTAGGTCGTGAAAACGGTGGAGACTGCCATATAGGCCAGTCCGAACAGCACGAGTCCGACGAGGCCGAGTGCGCGCTTGAGGTGCGGCTGGTCCACATCGGTGTCACTGACTGCTTGACTCACGTCGGTCTCCTTCTCAGGGTGTGGCGTCAGGCACGTGGCACGAGCCTGACGCCGATCGGGTGCGCGAGCGATGTCGCGATGACCCGAGCGTAGTCCTGGTGCGTTTCTCCGGTGTTGCACGGGATAGAATGCCGGTCGTACCCCACACTCAGGCACGCTCACACGGTGCCGCACATATCGCTCGAGGAGAATCCATGGCGCACATCCCTGACAAGCCGGCACTGGAAGGCCTCGAGCAGAAGTGGGATGCCGCGTGGTCCGAGCAAGGCACATACCTGTTCGACCGCGCCCGGGCCGCCGCCGCGGGTCGCGACCGGATCTACTCGGTCGACACGCCTCCGCCGACGGCATCCGGCTCGCTCCACATCGGTCACGTGTTCTCGTTCACCCACACCGATCTGAAGGTCCGGTACGAGCGCATGCGCGGCAAGACCGTGTTCTACCCGATGGGCTGGGACGACAACGGCCTCCCGACCGAGCGGCGCGTGCAGAACTACTACGGCGTGCGCTGCGATCCGTCGCTGCCCTACGACCCCGACTTCACGCCCCCGTTCACCGGCGGCGACAACAAGTCCAGCCGCGCCGCGGACCAGAAGCCCATCAGCCGCCGCAACTTCATCGAGCTGTGCGAGACGCTGACCGTCGAGGACGAGAAGCACTTCGAGGCGCTGTTCCGCCAGCTCGGACTGAGCGTCGACTGGACCCAGACCTACCGCACGATCTCGGACGACACGATCCGCACCAGCCAGCTCGCGTTCGTGCGCAACCTGGAGCGCGGCGAGGCGTACCAGGCGCTCGCACCGACGCTGTGGGACATCGACTTCCGCACCGCGATCGCACAGGCCGAGCTGGAGGACCGCGAGCAGCCGGCCGCGTATCATCGCCTCGCGTTCCACCGCACCGACGGCGCGGGTGACATCCACATCGAGACGACCCGGCCCGAGCTCCTCGCCGCGTGCGTCGCGCTCGTGGCGCACCCCGACGACGAGCGCTACCAGAGCGTGTTCGGCTCGACGGTGCGCACGCCGCTGTTCGACGTCGAGGTGCCCGTGCTCGCCCATCCGCTCGCGCAGCAGGACAAGGGCTCCGGCATCGCCATGATCTGCACCTTCGGCGACGTGACCGACATCGTGTGGTGGCGCGAGCTCGACCTGCCGAACCGCACGATCCTGGGTGAGGACGGCCGCGTGATCGCCGAGGCCCCCGACGTGATCGTGACGGATGCCGGGAAGACCGCGTACGCGGAGCTCGCCGGCAAGACGGTGTTCAGCGCCAAGAAGCGCATCGTGGAGCTGCTGCGCGAGTCCGGCGAGCTGATCGGCGAGCCGAAGCCGTTCAGCCACGTGGTGAAGTTCTACGAGAAGGGCGACCGGCCGATGGAGATCGTCTCCACGCGGCAGTGGTACATCCGCAACGGCGCCCGCGACGAGGCCCTGCGCGACCGGCTGATCGAGCTCGGAGCGGAGCTGTCGTGGCATCCGGACTTCATGCGCGTGCGCTACGAGAACTGGACGAACGGCCTGACCGGCGACTGGCTCGTCAGCCGGCAGCGGTTCTTCGGCGTGCCGATCCCGGTCTGGTACGGCCTCGACGCCGACGGCGAACGCGACTACGACCGCGTCCTCATCCCCGATCTCGCTCAGCTGCCGGTCGACCCGACCGTGGACGTGCCCCCGGGGTTCTCCGAAGCCCAGCGCGGCGCACCGGGCGGGTTCGACGCGGAGCGCGACATCTTCGACACCTGGGCGACGAGCTCGCTCACCCCGCAGCTGGCCGGCGGCTGGCAGCGCGACGACGAGCTGTGGGACCTGGTCGCCCCCTTCGACCTGCGCCCGCAGGGGCAGGACATCATCCGCACCTGGCTGTTCTCGACCATGCTGCGCAGCGCGCTCGAGGACGATCGGTCGCCGTGGACGGATGCCGCCATCAGCGGTTTCATCGTCGACCCGGACCGCAAGAAGATGTCGAAGTCGAAGGGCAACGTCGTGACCCCGGCGGCGATCCTCGACCAGCACGGCTCGGATGCGGTGCGCTACTGGGCGGCCTCGAGCCGCCTGGGCACGGATGCGGCGTTCGACGCGCAGAACCCGACGCAGGTCAAGATCGGCCGGCGCCTGGCGATCAAGGTGCTCAACGCGGCGAAGTTCGTGCTGTCGTTCCCTGTTCCCGAAGGTGCAGAGATCACCCACGCGCTGGACGCGTCGATGCTCGCCACGCTCGACCAGGTGGTGCGCGATGCCACCCGGGCCTACGACGCCTATGACCATGCGCGCGCCCTGGAGCTCACCGAGGCGTTCTTCTGGACGTTCTGCGACGACTACCTCGAGCTCGTCAAGGAGCGCGCCTACAACCAGACCGATGTCGGCCAGGCTTCCGCGGCCCTCGCGCTGCGCCTCGCGCTGTCGACGCTCCTGCGCCTGCTTGCCCCGGTACTCGCGTTCGCGACCGAGGAGGCCTGGTCGTGGTTCGAGGAGGGTTCGATCCACACCGCGGCCTGGCCGGAGCCGCTCGGCATCGAGGGCGACCCGGCCGTGCTGGCCGCCGTGAGCGAGGCGCTCGTCGGCATCCGCCGCGCGAAGACCGAGGCGAAGGCCTCGCAGAAGACCCCGGTGGCGCGCCTCGTCGTGCGGGCGAGCGCGCAGACGGCGGCGCTCCTGCGGGCGGCCGAGGGGGACCTCCGGGCGGTCGGACGCATCGAGCGGCTGGAGATCGTCGAAGGCGCCGACGAGCTGTCGATCGACAACATCGAGCTCGCTCCGACGGTGGCCTGACATGCGGATGGGGACGCGCTGGTCGGCGGGCTCGGAGCCGCCCGCGGCCGTGCCGGCGGCGCTCCGCGAGACCATCTCGGCGGTCGAGCGCGACCTGCCGCCCGGCGCGCCGCGACCGAGCTGGACCCTCACGTGGCTGGAGGGCCGCCCGATCGCGGAGCTCGACACCGGGGTCATCGTCGAGCAGACGCGTACCGGTGCGGTGGTCGCCCGGCACGACCCCGACGACGAGTTCGCCTGACGCGCCGCTCGCTCCGGCGCCGCCCTAGCCCCCGCCCCCGCCCTATTGACCTGTTGGCGACACCTTCCTGCTTCGGCCCCTACGTATATGTGGCGCCAACGCTGGGAAGTGGCGCCGACGCGCAAGGGCGGCGCCGTCGCAGGAAAGTGACGCCTTCGCAGGAGAGGGCTTGACCCGACGTTCCCCGACCCGGCTCAGGCTCACCGGTCTCGTACGGTGGATCCATGACGGATGCCGCCGCCTCGAACCCCCTGCTGACCCCGAGCCCGCTCCCGTATGGCCTGTCGGACTATGCGCGCATCCGGCCGGAGCACTACCTCCCCGCCTTCGCGCACGCGTTCGCCGCGCACCGGCGCGAGGTCGACGCCATCGCGGCCGACGAGGCGACGCCGACCTTCGAGAACACCCTCGTGGCGCTGGAGCGCGCCGGGGAACTGCTCGACCGCGTCTCGCGGACGTTCTACACTGTCGCATCCGCCGACGCGACGCCCGCGATCCAGGAGATCGAAGAGACCCTCGCGCCGCTCATGGCCGCGCACTACGACCAGGTCCAGCTCGACCCTCGGCTCTACCGGCGCATCGCGACGCTGCACGAGCGGCTCGGCGAGCTGGACCTGGGCCCCGAGGAGCGCTACCTCGTCGAGCGCCGCCATCGTGAGCTGACGCGCGCCGGCGCAGCCCTCGATGAAGCCGGCAAGGAGCGTCTCACGGCGCTGAACCAGCGCCTGTCCGTGCTCACCACGACGTTCGAGAAGAACCTCCTCGCCGACACCAACGAGCTCGCTGTCGTCTTCGACGACGCGACCGAGCTCGACGGACTCACCCCGGGCGAGCTGTCGGCAACGGCGCAGAACGCCGGCGATCGAGGGCTCGACGGAAAGCACGTGGTGACGCTGACGCTGTTCACCGGGCATCCCTACCTCGCGAGTCTCACGAACCGCGAGAGCCGGCGCCGGCTGCTGGAGGCCTCACGCGCCCGCGGCGCGCGCGGCGGTGCCCACGACAACAGGGAGGTGCTCCTGGAGATCGTGCGCCTGCGCGCCGAGCGCGCAGCCCTCCTCGGATACGACTCGCACGCCGCGTACGTCACGAGCGACCAGACGGCGGGTTCCCCGGACGCCGTGCGAACGATCCTGCGCTCGCTCGCGGCGCCCGCGGCGGCGAACGCGCGCCGCGAGCAAGATGCACTGCAGGCGATCGCGGATGCCGGCGCCGAGTCCTTTCCGGTCGAGGCGCACGACTGGGCGTTTCTCACCGAGAAGGTGCGGCAGGCGGAGTACGACCTCGACCGGGCCGCGCTGCGACCCTGGTTCGAGGCGGAGCGGGTGCTGCAGGACGGCGTGTTCCGGGCGGCATCCCTCCTCTACGGCGTCACGTTCACCGAGCGCCCCGAGCTGCACGCCTACCACCCCGGGACGCGCGTGTTCGAGGTCGTCGAACCCGGCGGCGACGCGCTCGGCCTCTACGTCCTCGACCTCTACACGCGCGACACGAAGCGCGGCGGCGCGTGGATGAACTCGCTCGTCACCCAGTCGCGCCTGCGCGGCACGAGCCCGGTCGTCGTGAACAACCTGAACGTGCCGAAGCCCGCGCCCGGCGAGCCCACGCTCCTCAGCCTCGACGAGGTCACGACGCTGTTCCACGAGTTCGGTCACGCGCTGCACGGGCTGTTCGCGCGGGTCACCTACCCGCACTTCGCCGGCACCGCGGTGTTCCGCGACTTCGTGGAGTTCCCCAGCCAGGTCAACGAGATGTGGATCCTGTGGCCCGAGATCCTCGCCGCGTACGCGCGGCACGTCGACACGGGCGAGCCGTTGCCGGCCGACGTGGTCGAGCGCCTCCTGGCGTCCGAGTCCTTCAACCAGGGCTTCGCCACGAGCGAGTACCTGGCCGCGGCCTGGCTCGACCTCGCGTGGCACTCGCTCGGGGCGGACGAGGCGGATGCCGTCACCGACGTGGCCGCGTTCGAGGCATCCGTCCTCGCCGACATCGGGCTCGAGAATCCGCTCGTGCCGCCGCGATACTCATCCGCGTACTTCGCGCACGTCTTCTCCGGCGGCTACAGCGCCGGGTACTACTCCTACATCTGGAGCGAGGTGCTCGATGCCGATACCGTCGAGTGGTTCCGCTCCAACGGTGGGTTGACGCGCGCGAACGGCGACCGCTTCCGCGAGCTGGTGCTCGGCGTCGGCGGGTCGAAGGATCCGCTGCAGGCCTACCGCGAGTTCCGCGGGCGGGATGCCGCGATCGAGCCCCTCCTGAAACGTCGCGGCCTCGCGGGCTGAGCCGCAACTCCTGGTCGCGCCGGCGCGCTTCACTCCGGCCCGGCGATGCCTTCGACGGTGCCGAGGGGGGCTACTCGTTCGCCGACGGCCGCGCACCGTTCATGCGCCTTGTCTGCCGCGGCGGAGGTGGGCTGCGCGGCACGATAGTCATCCCAATCGAGGATGTTGCCGGTCGTGCTCTTCAGCCGTTGCCCGACTCTGACCTCGCCGTAGTGGGTCGCGATCGTGCCGTCGGACGACCAGCTGAAGTGCGCCGGCCAGTAGGGCAGCACGAGGCTGCCGTCGTCAAGCTGTAGCACGACGCAGTTCGCGGAGACCCCGACGACTCCCTCGACCGAGACAAGAGGTTCACCAGGAACCAGTGCCCCCTGGAGAAGTTCGGGCGGGTCCCCCGCATCGATCGGCGCCGTGGAAAACGCCGTGGTGGGCGTGCACGCCGTGATGCCGAATATCATCGTGAGACCGAGAGCGACCGGTCCCGTGCTTCGAAGGGCGCTCATCGCGTTCACAGTTCGATTCCGAATCTCGTGAGCGTTGCGCGAGCCGACTGTTCTTGCGACAGTACGTATAAAGCACCCTCACAGACACTCATGTGCGTGCGACGCTACTGCGCTGCCTGAGGATCCGCAAGCGGTGGGGTGAGCGGCAACGGCTCGGGCAGGCTCCCGGAGGTCGTCGTGCGCAGTGCTCTACACCGACAACTCGGATGCCGCGCGGGTGTGCCGCCTGTTTCACGACAGCCGCGACATCTCCGGTTCTCGGAGCGCCGAGCCCAGCGCGGCTCAGGCGCTCTTGCGCTTGCGGCGCAGCACGAGCGTGGGCGGCGCGCCGTCGAGCACGCTTGCTCGCGTGACGACGACCCGGTCGACGTCGTCGGTCGACGGGATCTCGAACATGATGGGCCCGAGCACGTCCTCCAGGATCGCCCGCAGCCCGCGCGCCCCGGTCTTGCGGGCCACCGCGAGGTCGGCGATAGCGCGGAGCGCGTCGTCCTCGAACTCGAGCTCGACGCCGTCGATCGCGAACATCCGCTGATACTGCTTGACGAACGCGTTCTTCGGCACCGTGAGGATCTCCACGAGGGTGTCCTGCGACAGCGGCGTCACGGACGTGACGACCGGAAGGCGCCCGATGAACTCGGGGATGAGACCGAACTTGTGCAGGTCTTCGGGCTGCACCTCGCTGAACAGGT
>NZ_JASGFE010000002.1:0-95136 GCF_047605725.1 Microbacterium sp. | reverse complement strand
CGCGAGCGGAACGGGCACCCTCGCGGAAGCAACCAGCACCCTCGCGAGCGGAACGGGCACCCTCGCGGAAGCAACCAGCACCCTCGCGAGCGGAACGAGCACCCTCGCGGGGAGGGGGAGATCATAGGCTGGGGGCATGATCAGGCGCCGACCGCGGAGGACGCCGGCCCGTCCGGCACGCGCCTCGCGGCACGGCGCGCACGGCCGCGAAGGGCGCAGCCCCGTCGTGCGCCCGCCGCTGCCGCCCCTGGAGACCCGCGCCGACCGCTTCGAGCTCGCCGTGGGGAGCACGGTCGAGTTCCTGCGCAGCGCCTGGCCGGAACTGCGCGACGTGCGGTTCGAGACCGCCGCGATGCCGGCGGGGCCCGACGAGGACGGCATCCCGCGGTGGAGCGTCTTCGCCGACGAACGCCGCATCGTGCTGTACCGGCTGCCGATCGAGCGGCTCTCGCACCTGCACCGGCAGGACGACATGCACCGCCGCATGATGGTGGAGAGCTGCGTCTTCCGCGCCGCCGCCGAGTACCTCGACCGCGACCCGTGGGACCTCGGTCCGGAGAGATTCCGCTTCTTCTGAACCTAACCGGGGTGGACGACCACCGCGGGCGCCGCGGTGTCGGCCGGCGTCACGGCGTACGCGGCGAGCGCGCCCTCCCCCGCGTAGGCGACGTTCGCGTGCACGGGCGCGTCGGGCACCAGCAGGTACACCGCACCGGCCGCGACGGACCGCTGCACCGCGCCATGCGCGGGGACCTGCAGCGTGACCGTCGCCCCCGCCCCTGCCGCATCGACCAGGCCCACGGAGATCGGCGCCTCGCCCGGGTTGGCGATCGTGAGCACCGGAGAGGCCCCGTCGGCGACGGCGACCAGGCTCGGCACCGCGACCGCCTCGGTGGCCGCGTACCAGCCGAAGTCGGACCCGGCGACGAACCCGGTGGCCGACCACACCGCCGCCACCACGGGAGCGGTGGCCTCGATGCGCGCCGTGTAGGAGCCGATCGGAAGGCCCTCCAGCTCCAGCTCCAGGGGGGCTCCGGCGGTCAGAGGCACCGACAGCGGCTCGATCGGGGACGACCCGCCGCCGACCGGGGTGACCGTGACCGTGGCCGTGGCATCCGCCGACGGGGCGAGCAGGCGTGCCAGCGTCATGATGTCCGAGGCGCCCGGCTCGCCGGGGGCACGGGTGACCGAGAAGGCGGGCACCAGCTGCACCGAGGCCGGCGCGGCGGCCACCCCGACCTGCTCCACCCCGCCCGGCACGAGGGTGCGCGTGACGCTGGCCTGCAGCGCCGCCTGCACTGGAGCGCCGGTCGCGCTGACCCGGACGACGGGGCTCTTCTCCCCGAGCCCGAGCGCGGCGAGGGGCACGACGCGCTGCGACGCGGGCGGCACCACGATGTCGCGTCCGGCGCTGGGCACCGTGCCGCCGCCGACCCCGTAGACGGTGAGGTCGACGAGCGCGGCGACCTCGCCCGGGTTGGACAGCAGCACGAGGTCTGCGGCGCCGGTGGCGGCCGACCCGCCGACGAGCCACGACTCCATGAGCGGCGGCGTGCACGCCGAGGCGGCGAATCCGCGCAGGTCGGCATCGGATGCCGTCACCGACTGCGCCGCGGCCACGTCGGTGCGCGCCCCGTCGTGCGGTGCGGTGACCAAGGCCGTCGGTCCGGTTCCCGCAGGCACATCGGACGCGGCGAGCGTGCTCTGCGTCACCTCCGCGCCCGCGGCGGCCGCCGCGGTGAGGTCGACCCCGGCCGCGTCGGCGAGCCCGGTCGCGTTCGCGGCGTCGCGCCCGAGCGTGAGGAGGGATCCGGCGCACGCGACGACGGCGTCGGCGGGCTCGGGGAGCGTGGTCACCGCCGGCGGCTCGGCGCGGTGGGTCGGCCACGGGACGACGACCGCCCCGGCCATCGCCACGACGAACGTTGCGGCGACCACGACGCCCCCCGCGACGCGCGCCGTCGCCCCGACCCACCCCTTCGATCTGCTCATCTCAGCTCCTCGGGGTGAGCGCCGACGATGCGGGTGGTGCGCCGGGCCACGGCCCGGCTCGCCCGCGTGGGCAGTGCCAGCAGCAGCGCGACGCCCACCACTCCCAGCTGCAGGAGGGCTGCGGAGCGGGCGACGACGCGCGCGTCGGGCTCGAGGGCGGCACGCGCGGCGACGGGCACCGAGACGCGCCACAGCGTACCGCGATCGGTCTCGCCGACGCCGTCGAGACCGTCACGCTGGTCGATCGCGGTGACCGCGCCCAGCCGCACGGCGCGCGCCGCGTCGGTCTCGCCGCCGGGCGCCTGGGCGAGCAGCACGAAGCCGATGCCGTGCTCGGCCAGCCGGGCGACGACGTCGCCGCTGGATCCGGTCACGAGGGCGGCGGTCACCTCCGCGGTCGCGAGGTCGGAGGACGTGGGCTCGGAGCGGGCCGCCAGCAGCGTCGTCTGACCGCCCAGGGTCGCACTGTCGCCCCACACGACGGAGGTCTCCAGGTCGCCGCCGGACAGCGGCGTGATGACGATCGTGCCCTGTCCGGGAGAGTCCCGCCCCTCCGCCGCGACATAGGCGGGCAGCGTGCTGACCGCCCCGCCGGTGAGCTCCGCCGCCCCGCGCGAGGAGGCCGTGAGGGCGGGGACGGCACTGGCGGCGAGGGCCAGCATGACCACGGATGCCGCGGCGGTGCGCATCGCCGGGACCGGGGAGAGCAGGTCGAGCGTCACCGCGGCCGCACCGATCATCCCCGCGTACGCGAGGCTCAGCGCGGGGCCGGGCCACAGCGCCACGGGCTGGCCTGCGTCGGCGGCGACGGAGATCCCGACGACCACGAACGCGGTCGACAGGCCCGCCGCAGCCATCGCGAGCAGGCACACCGCGGCCAGCCGGCGCACGGTGAACGGGGCGAGGAGTGCCAGGAGCACCACCGGGGCCACGAGCAGCGGCACCCACCACGTCGCGCCCGCGTCGCCGAGGAAGCGTCCCCATCCGCCCGGGTCGGGGGTCGGGAAGCCCGCCGCCAGGAGGGCGCGCCCGCCGACGTCGGCGGCCACCTGGGGGCCCGCCCACGTCACGCCGGGGTCGGCGAGCAGGCTCCACGGGTTGCCTGACCGCAGTTGGCGCCACACCAGCGGGGCGGCGATGACGAGCGCGGGCACCAGGAGCCACACGATGTGCGCGACGCCCTGGCCGCGGCGGAACACGATGACGAGCACGATCGCGCCGGCCCACAGGCCCACCAGAGCCGGGGCCAGTGAGGGCGCGCACGCGAGCACGGCGGCGGCGAGCAGCGAAGCCACCCCCGCGCTGCTCCACGACCGCCGCGCGACGGCCCCGGTGAAGAGCAGCCATGGCAGCAGCAGGTGGACGAGCACGCCGGTGGGCCGTCCGTCCACGAGCGCGGCGAGGAAGGCGGGGGCGAGCGTCCACGCCACGGCCGCCGTGGCGCGAAGGACCGGCTTGGCGGTCACCCGGGTCGCCGCGAACCAGGCTCCGAGGGCGGCCAGCGGCAGGGCGAGGACCCACAGGATCACCAGCGCACGGGACGGCTCGCCCGGCCACAGGCTCCCGATCACCGCGATCACCGCGCTGAACGGGTCTGCGGGGCCGGCGACCTCCCAGCCGAGCGGACGCAGGCCGTACGCGGCATCCGCCCACAGTCGGCCAACGGTGGCCCGCAGCGGCGCGAGCGCGCCGCCGCCGAGCACCGGCCAGGCCAGGAGCGCGGGGAACGCCGCGACCGAGGCCACCAGCGCCGCCAGCACCACCCAGGCCCCGCCGCCGGAGAAGAACCCGAGGTCGTCGGCGTGCGCGTCGTCGCCGCCGTCCTCGGCGTCGAGGTGCTGGCGCAGCTGCGCGCGGCTGACCCGCAGCCCGGCGAGCCGGGCCCACGAGGTGCGGCGGGTCCGGCGGATGCGCCCGCGGGCGCGCAGCACCGCCGGCACGCGGCACATCGCGACCACGGCGGCCGCCCACTCCGGCCCGATCCGTCCGGGCTGCTTGGTCAGCAGGTCGCGCAGCGTCCGCCAGGCCGCCAGCGGCAGGAAGGACAGCCAGTGCAGCAGGACGACCGCCGCCGGCGCGTACACGAGCCTGCGGTGCAGCTGCGCGGAGCGCACCGCGAACCAGCGGCGCATGCGCGGGATCGGATCGTTCGAGGCCGGGACCCCTGCCACGCCGTCGCCGGCCACCCCGACCCGCGCCGACGGGGACAGGGCGATGCGGAAGCCGGCCAGCCGCGCGCGGATGCTCAGGTCGAGCCCCTCGTCGGCTCCGGTCAGGGCCGGGTCGAGTCCGTCGAGGGCGCGCCACGCGTCCGCGCGCACGAGCAGGCCCCGCACGTCGGCACCGAGCACGTCGGGCGTCGCGTCGTGCTGGCCCTGGTCGAGCTCGCCGTCGCCGAGGCGCACGGTGCGCCCGAATCGGGTCACGCTCACCCCGAGCGACACGAGGCGGCCGGGGTCGTTCCAGCGGACGAGCTTCGGGGCGGCGATGGCCACCGACGGCGCCGTCTCCAACGTCGCCACGAGCCCGGCGAGGGCGTCCGGCTCCGGGCAGGTGTCCTGCGCGAGCAGCCACACCGCGTCGCCGTCGAGCCGGTGGGTCGCCGCGCGCACCGCGTCGGCGTAGCCGGCGCCGCGGGGCATGGCGATCACTCCCTCGGCGGCGGATGCCGTCACCACCTCGCGCAGGCGCTCGTCGGTGCCGCACAGCGCGATCGTGAGCGCGTCGACCGGTCGCGTCTGCGCCTGCAGCGCCGCGAGGGTGCGCTCCAGGTGGAGGTCGGCGGGCGTGCGCCCATCGGGGCGGACGACCAGCAGCGCGTGAACTCTGGCGGGCATGACGTGGTCAGCCTAGGCGCGCACCTGCCGTGCACCCGGCATCCGCGCGCGGTTCGGCCAGATCCGCTCAGCCGGCGCGGCGCTTGAGCTTGCGGCGCTCGCGCTCGCTGAGCCCGCCCCAGATCCCGAAGCGCTCGTCGTTCTGCAGGGCGTATTCGAGGCATTCCGCGCGCACATCGCACGACGAGCAGATGCGCTTGGCATCGCGAGTGGAGCCGCCCTTCTCGGGGAAGAACGCCTCGGGGTCGGTCTGCGCGCACAGCGCGTCGCTCTGCCAGGCGAGGACACTGTCCTCGTCCGCCTCGACCGGCCGACGCACCCCCGGGACACCGAGATTGACCGGATCGACGAACCAGTTGTCGGGCACGCCGGATCGGTAACCGACCATGTGCTCTCCCACCTGCTAAACCCCCGCGCGGTTCCGCGCACTCAGCTAATTACACCGCTGTCATTCGCTCCGGTCAAGTCGCGAATATTAAAGCCTCAAGCCCGCGTTGAACCTTCTTGACGCGGCACGGCGTGTCGCATCGAACCTCAGCCCTGCTGCGCGACGAACGCCTCGCCCGTCCCGGACACCACGAGCACGCGTTCGTCGGCGGTCGCGAAGACCGCCCCGCCCGGGGTCAGCGAGCGGGCGCCGGACGCGCCGGACACCCGCACGGCCCCCGCGGTGACCACCACGATCGCCGGTCCCCGCAGCGCGACGCGCACCTCCCGCTCGGGGGTGGGGGTCGCGCGCGTGAGCACGAAGTCGTCGATGCCCGGGTCGAACACGGCGGCGCCGCCCTCCCCCCGCGGACGCAGCCGCGGCGGCGGGGCCGGGCGGGGGTCGACGATGCGCATCAGCTCCGGCACATCGACGTGCTTGGGCGTCAGCCCGCCGCGGAGCACATTGTCGCTGGCGGCCATGAGCTCCACCCCGAGCCCGTCCAGGTACGCGTGCAGGATCCCGGCATCGAGGAACAGCGCCTCCCCCCGGCGCAGGGCGACCAGGTTCATCAGGAGACCGACCACGACCCCGGGGTCGCCGGGATTCGCCGCCGCGATACGCCTGGCCGTGGCCAGCTCGGCCGCGAACTCGGTGCTCGTGGCGGTCTCCAGCGCCGCGATGAGGTCGGCGACCTCGACTCGCGCGTCGCCGGAGAGGAGCCAGCCCAGCGCGCCGCGCAGCACCTCGGCCTCGTCGTCGCCCTCGAGCCGTCCGCGCAGCGCCGCAGCCCCCGGACCGCCGCCGAGGGCGGCCACGAGCCGTCGCGTCGCGGCGAGCGGACGCAGGCCCACGAGCGCGTGGAACGTGTCGCTGATCGCCACGATGAGCTCGGGCTTGTGGTTGGGGTCGCGGTAGGTGCGCTCGGCGGCATCACGCGGGATCCCCATCGCCTCCTCGCGGGCGAAGCCGGCGGCGGCCTGCTCCTTCGAGGGGTGCACCTGGATCGACAGGGGGGATGCCGCGGCCAGCAGCTTCAGCAGATACGTCAGCGGCGGGGCGCCGAGGTCGGCCAGCAGCGCGTCCAACGTGCGACCGGTCCCGTCCTCGATGCGGGACGGGCAGCCCGGGTGGTCGCCCAGCCACACTTCGGCCTCCGGCCGCCCGGACGGCGCGCGCCCCGCCAACTCGGCGATGAGTGTCGGAGAGCCCCACGCGTAGTCGCGGGGGACGTTGGACAGCGGCACGAGCATCCTCCCAGCCTACGTTCCCCGCGGGAACGAACCGGCCCCGCGATACCCTGATCACCTGATGACCGCGCACACGAGCCACCCCCTGGCAAAGCCCCCGGCCGCGCCGCTGCGGGAGACCTCGGCGCACCTCCTGCTGCGCGGGTGGTGCATCTTCCTGCTCGCCGCGGCGCTGGGCGGGACGTCGTGGCTCATGGCGTTCGGGACCGTCGCCTCGGCGGCCGTCGTCGTCGGCTCGGCGCTGGTGTCGATCGTGCTGTGGCTGGCGCTGCGCCCCGACGTGCAGTGGCGCCGGCTCCCGTGGTTCGCCATGGCCTACGTCGTCCTCGCGGTCGCCTCGCTGGCGTGGTCGGCGTGGCCCGCGGCCACCGCGCTGACCCTGCTGCTGCTGGTGTCCACGACGCTGCAGGCGATGCTGGTCGCAGCGGTGCTCACGTGGCGCGAGATCGTGCGCGCCACCGCCTCCGCGCTCAAGTGGATCCTCGGCCTGTCGATCGTCTTCGAGCTGTGGGTGTCGCTGGTGTGGCAAGGTCCCATCCTCCCGGGGTTCGTCCGCCCCGACGGGCCGGTCGACGACCCCATCGTGCTGTGGTCGCGCGACAACCTCTTCGACGGCGGCCGCATCCAGGGCCTGTTCGGCAACGCCAACGCGCTGGCCTACGCGGCGCTGCTGGGCATCGTCGTCTTCGGCATCCGATTCGCCCTGCGCGCCCCGCGCCGCACACTGCTGGCCTGCTGGATCGCCCTGTCCGCGTACCTGCTCGTGCGCGCAGGGTCGGCCACCGCGTTCCTGTCCGCCGCGTTCGTGGCCGCGGTTCTCGTCTCGGTGCTGGTCATGCGTACGACCCGCCGTCCGGGACAGCGCACCCGCTACTATCTCGCGTTCGCGCTCGTCGGGGCGGGCGGGCTCGTCGCGGTCTGGGCGCTGCGCGACGCGCTCCTGGACGTCCTCGGCCGCTCGTCGGACCTCACCGGCCGCAGTGACATCTGGGCGGCGGTGTGGGCGCGGGCCATGGAGCGCCCGGTGCTCGGCTGGGGCTTCTCCACCCCGTGGGTGCCGACCGACCCCGCCTTCGACGGCTGGATCGTCGACCACGGCCAGACCGTGATGCAGGCCCACGACATGTGGCTCGACGTGCTGCTGCAGCTGGGCGTGGTGGGCGCGGCGGTCATGGCGTTCGCCTACCTCGCGTTCGTGTGGCGCTCCTGGTTCTTCGCCGTCGACCGGCCGCGCTGGGACCTCGTGGCCGACCGCCCCTATTCCCCGATCACGCTGCTGCCGACCCTCACCGCCGCGCTGCTCGTCATGCAGGGCGTCGCCGAGTCGGGGCCGCTCGTGGGCTGGGGCTGGTTCTTCCTGGTCATGCTGGCGTTCAAGATCAAGCAGGCGCCGCTGGTCGGCCGCGGACCCACCGAGCTGCGGCTCGCCGGCGAGCAGGGCGAACGACTCGACGGGCAGGCGTCGTGACCGCGCCCGCGGCGCCGGCCGGACGGGAGGGCTGGGGGGCGCTGCTGGCCTCGGCCGCCTTCGCGCGCGCCTACACGATCGCCGTGTTCGCCGCGGTCTTCTCCTCGTTCGCCATCGAGCGGATGGCCGGACGCGTCACCGCCGTGACGATCGTGGCGGGCCTGGGCGTGCTCGGCGTCGCGGTGCTGTTCGTCCGTCGCCGCGAGATCTCGCCGGTGCGTCTGGTCCCGTCCACCCTCGTCCTGTTCCTCGTGTGGGCCCTCATCAGCGTCGCGTGGAGCACCGACCGCTCCCTCAGCTGGTGGGGCTGGGTGTCGGCGGCCGGCATCGCCCTCCTGGGCGTCACGATCGGCCACATCCGGGACACCCTGCAGACCGCGCGCGCCCTCGGCGACGTCATGCGGTGGCTCCTGTCCATCTCGCTGGGCCTGGAGATCCTCTCCGGCGTGCTCCTCGACCTGCCGCTCGGATTCCTCGGCATCCAGGGGAACATCGCCCAGGCCGGGCCCATCCAGGGGCTGTTCGGCACGCGCAACCTCCTCGGCTTCGTCGCCGTCGTGGCGCTGGTCACCTTCCTCGTGGAGTACCGCACGCAGTCGGTGCCCCCCGGGCTGTCCCTGTTCTCCGTGGCCGTCGGTGGCCTGGCGGCCGCGCTGTCGGACTCCCCGACGGTGGGCGTGCTGGCCCTGGCGGTCACGGCGGCCACGGCCGCCCTCACGCTCGTCCGCCGCGCGCGGCCGGATCGCCGCAGCCGCCTGCAGTGGCTGCTGGGCGGGACGGTGGTGCTGGGGCTCGCGGTCGCCTATCTGGCGCGGCATCCGATCATCGCCTTTCTCGGCGCCGGCAGCGACTTCTCGATGCGGGCGGCGCTGTGGGAGAACCTGCTCGGCTACGTGCGCCTGGAGCCCGTGCACGGCTTCGGCTGGTTCGGCCCCTGGGCGCAGCTGGAGTTCCCGTTCGCATCGATCAACTACATGCTCCGCGAGCGGCACGCCAGCGCCCTGAGCGCCTACTTCGACGTGCTGCTCCAGCTCGGCTGGGCGGGCCTGGTGCTCTTCCTGTCGCTGGCGGGGTTCGCCCTCGTGCGGTCGTGGCTGATCGCGAGCGAGCGCCGCTCGATCGTCTACGCCTGGACGCCGCTGCTGCTGGTGGCGCTGCTCGTCGACTCGCTGTTCGAGAGCTTCACCCTCGCCGGGCCCGGCCTGCTGCTGCTGGTCATCTGCGCGGTCAGAGCCGGGCACGCCCGCTCCTGGCGAGAACGCCTCGACGCCCGCATCGCGGGGCCGGACCTGCCCCTGGCCCCGGCTCCACCCCGACCGGCACGGTAGACTGGCCCCCCATGAGCTCCTCCGCCGACGCCGTCGCCGACCACGCGACGAACGACCCGCAGCGCGAGGCGTTCGACCCCGCCACCGCCACGATCGTCGTCGTCACCTACAACCGGTCGGCCCTGCTCACGCGCCTGCTGGAGAGCATCGAGCGCATGGACCCCAAACCCGGGCGGGTCGTGATCGTCGACAACGCCTCGGTCGACGACACCGGGCAGGTCGTCGACTCGTTCCGCGAGCGGCTGGGCAGCGAGATCGTCTACCGCCGGCTGGAGACCAACACCGGCGGATCCGGCGGGTTCAGCGAGGGGATGCGGGTCGCCTACGAGCTCGGCTCCACCTGGATGTGGATCATGGACGACGACGTAGAGGTGATCCCCGACGGCCTGGCCAAGATGGGCAAGTGGGCGCCGCGCTTCCGCTCCATCCAGGGCCGGCGCTACGACTACGACGGCAGCGAGTTCTACTGGCAGTACCGCGTGGCCGAGCCCCTCGGCATCCCGATCCCGTTCGCCCCGTCGGGCTTCGACGCCTCCGGGTACAAGGAGATGAACTCGGGCTGCTTCGAGGGCATGTTCATCCACCGCGACATCGTCGCGCAGATCGGCCTGCCCGACCCGCGCTTCTTCATCTACTGGGACGACCAGGTGTACGGCTGGCTCGCCTCACGCCAGACCACCTCGGTCATCGTGAACGAGTTCGTGCTGCGCCGCACGCGCGAAATCCGGCAGTGGGACATGGGCGTGCGCCATATGAACGCCTCGTCCAACGCGTACCGCTACTACATCATGCGCAACCGCGGCCACATGAAGCAGTACTACCGCAGCCTCGGGGTCTACCGGCCGGTGCTGTTCGGCCTGGGCACCGCGCTCACCTTCGTCAAGGAGCTGATCCGGCTCGCGTTCGTCGAGCGCACCGTGCGCGGCACCAGCAACCTCTTCCGAGGCCTGCGCGACGGACGCACGATCGCGAAGGATGCCACGTGGCGTCCCATGCCGCCCCTCACCGCCGACCGCTGAGGTGCGCCGTCGGGCCGAGGGCGGATCCGCTCACGCGTTGTGGTCGGCGTTGTAGCGGTCGAGCACCTCGCCGATGGGGGCGTCCAGCGCCAGCCGCCCCTTGTCGAGGTAGAGGCCCCGCCGGCAGAAGCGGCGCAGGTCCCGCTCGTTGTGCGACACGAAGAAGAGCGTCCGGCCGCCCTCGAGCAGCTCGTCGATGCGCCGGTAGCACTTGGCGCGGAACGCCTTGTCGCCCACGGCCAGCACCTCGTCGACCAGCAGCACCGGCTCGTCGAGCTGCGAGACCACCGAGAAGGCCAGGCGCACCTTCATGCCGTTGGACAGGTGCTTGTACGGGGTGTCCACGAAGTCGGCGATCTCGGCGAACGAGATGATGTCGTCGAAGCGACGGTCGACCTCGGCGCGCGGCATCCCGTGCAGCCCCGCCGTCAGCCGCACGTTCTCACGCACGGTGAGGTCGCCGACGAACCCGCCGGTGATCTCGATGAGCGGCGCGACGCCGCCGTGCACCGCCACGCCGCCCTCGTCGGGCAGCAGCACGCCGGCGACGAGCTTGAGGAGCGTGGACTTGCCCTGCCCGTTGCGGCCGACCACACCGATCGACTCCCCCGGCCGCACCTCGAACGACACGTCGCGCAGCGCCCAGAACTCGTCCGGGCGGCTGCGGCGCGACGCGCCCGCGAAGAGGTCCTTGAGGCTCCGGCGCCCGCGACGGTTGCGCCGGAATCGGATGCCCAGGCCCGAGGCCCGGATCGCGACAGGGTCCGCCATCACAGCTCCTTCAGCGCGGGGCTCTCGAGCCGGCGGAACACCGAGGCGCCGAGCCCCAGCATCCCGACGCTCACCACGACGCTCACGACCACCGCGAACGGATCCCACAGCTGCGGGAAGAACCCCACCCGGTACAGGGTGAACACGCCCGACAGCGGGTTCAGCGCGGCCAGCTGCGGGAGGATGCCGGGCAGGTCTGCGATGCCGTAGATGACCGGCGACGCGTAGAACAGAGCGCGCAGCACCAGGCGCGTCGTGCGCTCCAGGTCGCCCCACAGCACGCACAACGGAGCCACGAGCAGGCCGATCCCGACCAGAAGCACCGTCTGCAGCAGCACACCGACCGGGAACCACACAAGGCTCCAGCCCACCTCCGCACCCGCGCACACCGCGAACACCGCGAGCACCGGCACCGAGAGGAGGAACTCGACGCCCTTGCTCAGCACGATGCGGTTCACCCAGATCGAGCGCGGAATGGCCGTGGAGCGCACCAGCCGCGCGTCCTTGCGGAACGCGCGCGTGAAGTCGGTCACCGCGGCGTTGAACCACACCCAGGGCAGGAGCGCCGTCATGAGGAAGACGATGTAGGGCTCGGCGCCGATGCTGTCGCGATGGAACACGAGCGTGAACACGAACCAGTAGATGAGGCTCATCACGAGCGGGTCGAGCACCGACCACACGTACCCCAGCGCGCTGGTGGCATAGCGCACGCGCAGATCGCGCGCCGACAGCAGCCACAGCGAGTGGAGGTAGCGCCGGGGCGAGCCGGGTGCGCCGACGGTCGCTGTGCTCACGCTGTCGAGTCTAGGCTCGGCATCCGCCCTCTCGTGGCCGCGCGGGTTCGGGTGACACGAGCCGCCGGCCGGGACGCCGGCTCACCAACGTCGGAGGATCACGCGAACTTCGGAGGATTTCGGCCAGATCCTCCGAACTTCGTGCGACTCTCCGAAGTTCGTGCGCGCGAGCGCGCGGATGCCGGAGGCCGGGAGATCGGATGCCGGGAGCCCGCGCCGCGGTCAGCCCGCGGCGTCGAGGTAGTGCTCGATGAGGTGGTCGGCGATCGCGAGGCTGCTGGTGGCCGCCGGCGACGGGGCGTTGCGCAGCAGCGTCACCGGCCCGAGCCGGTCGACCGCGAAGTCGTCGAGCAGCTCGCCGCCGCGCCCCCACGCCTGGGCGCGCACGCCTGCGCCGCTCTTGTGGGCGAGGTCGGACATCCGAAGTTCGGGAACGAACCGCTGGGCCTTGCGGAAGTACAGCGGCTTGACGAGCGAGCCGCCGATCTCGTCCACGCCCATGAGCCAGTGCTGCTTGGCCAGCGGCCACGCGCCCGGCCAGCGCAGCGACTCCCACGTGTCCCTCGGCGAGATCGACAGCCAGCCGTAGCCCTCCCGCGCGAGGGCGGGCACGGCGTTGGGGCCGACGTGCACGTTGTCGTAGACGCCGCGGGTGAAATGCACGCCGAGGAACGGGAACCGCGGATCGGGCACCGGATAGATCATGCCTTTGACGAGGTCGGTGCGCTCGGGCGCGAGCTCCCAGTACTCGCCGCGGAACGGGAGGATCTTCGGCGACGGGTCGGCGCCCACCAGCCGCGCCACGACGTCGGAGTGCAGCCCCGCGCACACGACGAGGCGGTCGAACACGTCCTCCGAGACCGGGGTGGTCACGCGCACCGTGTCGCCCTCGCGACGGATGCCGGTGACCTCGTGCCCGAGTCGGATCCGGCCGCCGGCGGCGCGGACGTCCTGGGCCATCGCCTCGGTGATCGTCGCGTAGTCCACCACGGCGGTGTGCGGGGAGTGCACCGCGGCGATGCCCGCCACGTGCGGCTCGAGCTCGCGCAGTGCGGCGACGTCGTCGATGCGCGCCAGGTCGGGCACGCCGTTGGCGATCGAGCGCCGCTCGATCTCGGCGAGCGCGCCCAGCTCCGACTCGTCGACGGCCACGACGAGCTTGCCGACCTCGCGGTAGGGCAGCGCCTTCTCCTGGCAGAACTCGCGGATCAGACCCCGCCCCCGCGCGCACAGCGTGGCCTTGAGCGAGCCCGGCGCGTAGTACAGCCCGGCGTGCACGACGCCGGAGTTGTGGCCGGTCTGGTGCCCGGCCAGCCGGGACTCCTTCTCCAGCACGGTCACCGCGTCGCCGCGCGCGGACAGCGCGCGGGCGAGCGCCACGCCGACGATGCCGCCGCCGACGATTCCGATCCGTTCGGTCATGGGTGCCTCCTCCTGGCCTCGCCCGCTCCCCCGGCTCGGGGCGCGACGGGCCGTGCGCAGCCGCTCATGCGAGCCTGTTGTGCCACATCGACAGCGCCGAGCCGATCGCCATGTGCATGTCGAGGTACTGGTAGGTTCCCAGCCGCCCGCCGAAGTGTACGTCCCGCTCGCCCTTGGCCAGCTCCCGGTAGGCGAGCAGCCGCGCCCGGTCCTCCGGCGTGTTCACCGGGTAGTACGGCTCGTCCTCGCGCGCGGCGAAACGCGAGAACTCGCGCATGATCACGGTCTTGTCGGCCGGGTAGCGGGCGGCGCGCTCGGGGTGGAAGTGCCGGAACTCGTGGATGCGCGTGTAGGGCACGTCGGCGTCCGCGTAGTTCATGACGCTCGTCCCCTGGAAATCGCCCACCGGCACGACCTCCTGCTCGAAATCGAGCGTGCGCCAGCTGAGGGCTCCCTCCGCATAGTCGAAGTAGCGGTCGACGGGGCCGGTGTACACGATCGGCAGCTGCCCGACGGTCGCGCGCTTGTTCAGCGGCTGCGACTGGTCGAAGAAGTCGGTCGACAGGCGCACCTCGATCCGCGGGTGGTCGGCCATCCGCTCCAGCCACGCCGTGTAGCCGTCGGTCGGCAGGCCCTCCCACGTGTCGTTGAAGTAGCGGTTGTCGTACGTGTAGCGCACCGGCAGGCGGCTGATCACCTCGGCGGGCAGCTCGGTGGGATCGGTCTGCCACTGCTTGGCGGTGTAGTCGCGGATGAACGCCTCGTACAGCGGGCGCCCGATGAGACCGATCGCCTTCTCCTCCAGGTTCGCGGCATCCTTCGTGTCGAACTCCCCCGCGAGCTCGTGCACGAGCGCGCGCGCCTGGTCCGGCGAGTAGGCGGCCTGGAAGAACTGGTTGATCGTCCCCAGGTTGATCGGCAGCGGGTACACCACGCCCTTGTGGTTCGTGTAGACGCGGTGCACGTAGTCCGTGAAGGTCGTGAAGCGGTTCACGTACTCCCACACCGTCGCGTTCGAGGTGTGGAACAGGTGCGCGCCGTAGCGGTGCACCTCGATCCCCGTCTCGGGCTCGTCCTCGCTGTACGCGTTGCCGCCGAGGTGGTGGCGGCGGTCGATGACGGTGACGTCGCGACCGGATGCCGCGGCCCGCTCCGCGATGGTGAGGCCGAAGAAGCCGGAGCCGACGATGAGGAGATCCATCACCAATGCCTTTCCCTGGCCGGGTACGTCAGGCCCGCGCGGACGCCGGAGAGCGCCGCACGGACCTTCTGGGCGCGTCCCGACTCGATCAGCAGGACCTTCGTCCACGCCTTGGCCGTGAACCACAGGTCCTCCCAGAACCACCGGCCGAACCCGTAGCGGCGGACGACGACGATCCGGTTGCGGGTCTGGAAGAAGATCCGCCGGGGCGAGTAGTTGGCCAGGTACACCTGCCTGCCCAGGAAGTCGACCGGATCCGAGTCGCCGAATCTGTGGTCGAGCACGGCGTCGAACACCTTGAGATTGCGAAGTCCGGCCTTGCGCGCCCGGAGGCAGATGTCGTGGTCGACGTAGTCGATGAACAGCGGCTCGTCGTGCAGACCGATCCGTTCCACCAGCGCCCGAGACAGCAGCGACCCCGAGCTGATCAGCATCGGCACCTCCGCCACGCCGGCTCCCGACTCCCGCCGGTAGACGACCCCGGTCGCCATCGAGCGCAGGGCGGGCGCGACGATGCCCGCATCGGGCGTGGCGGCCTGCACCTCGAGCAGCCGATCGATCATCCCGTCGGCGGGCCTGCTGTCCTGGTCGAAGATCACGACGTGGTCGCTGCCCGCCGCGAGCGCCTGCCTGATCCCGGCGTTGAAGCCGGCGGCCACCCCGACGTTCCCGGCCTGGTCGAGGATCGTGACCGCCTCGGGGTCGATCCCGGCAAGCGCGCCCACGGTCTGGTCGCCGGGCGAGTTGTTGACGATGTAGACGTGCGCGACCTGGTCGCGGATCCGCGCGACGTTCTCGACGACCGACTCGTCGGGTCGATAGGCGAGGACGACCGCCGCCGTCGCGTCGCGCAGGGCCGCTGCAGCCGTGCTCTTCACCATTCGCAGGCCTACTTGCGGGTGGGGATCGTGAGGATGCCGAGGAACAGACCCGCCATGATCGTCTGGGCGCCCAGGATGAGCAGCAGCGACGCGGGGATCGCCACGCGCAGCGTCTCCCGCGGATCGAGCGGCCCGAACCCGGCGGCCCCCCACGCGCCGGCCTGGAGGACGAACATCACCACCCCCAGCAGGAACACCGCCAGGCCCACGAGCGCGAGCGACTCCAGGCTCGTGCGCTGCGCCAGCCACGCGAACAGCCGTCCTCGCGGCAGCCGGTATCCCTCGCGCTCGGCGTACAGCTTCGTGAGCACGGCGAACAGCACACCCTGGTAGCCCACCACGGCCAGCGCGGCGAGGTAGACCTGGCTCGCCACATCGAACCCGACGCCCGCGATGGTCGCCGGCCCCAGCAGCAGCGCGAGCGTGCCGACGACGCCGACGATCAGCGCGATCAGCCCGGGCACGAGGAACAGCCAGCGGGGGCTGAAGATGAGCAGGAACCTCAGATGACGCCACCCGTCGCGCCAGCTGCGCAGGTGCGGCGGCCGGCTCCGGCCGTCCTTGCGCAACGTGGTGGGGACCTCGCTGACGGTCAGGTGGGCGAGAGTGGACTTCACGACCATCTCGCTGGCGAACTCCATGCCGGTCGTCTGCAGCTCCAGGTCGAGGATCGAGCGGCGGTTGAATCCGCGGAGCCCGCAGTGGAAGTCGCGGATCGGCGAGGTGAAGAGCGTCCGTCCGATCCACGTGAGCACCGGATTGCCGAGGTACTTGTGCAGGGGCGGCATGGCCCCGGGCTCGATCCCGCCCCGGAACCGATTGCCCATGACCAGATCGTCACCGGCGCGAAGACGATCGACGAAGGGCTGCAGCGCCGTGAAGTCGTAGCTGTCGTCGGCATCGCCCATGATGACGTAGCGGCCCCGGGCCGCCTCGATCCCGCCGATCAGCGCCGCGCCGTAGCCCTTGACCGGGATGTCGGCCACGCGCGCGCCGTGACGGCGGGCGATGTCCTGCGAGCCGTCGGAGCTGCCGTTGTCGGCGATCAGCACCTCACCGTCGACGCCGGCTCGCTCCAGATAGCCCTTCGCCTTGTCGATGCAGGTCGCGAGCGTCTCGGCCTCGTTGAGGCATGGCATGAGGATCGTCAGCTCGACCTCGTCGTTTGTCTTCATCGTCCTTCTCGGTGCCCGGGTCCGTCGCCCCCGCGATCATAGCCGATGCGCTCCCCCGGGCCCGGTCGACGCTCGTCGCGCCATCGCCGCGGCGCACAGCGCGGCCGCGGAGAGGGTCATCCCGACCGAGACGCCCCAGAGCGCGCCGCTGACGCCGTCGGCGGCGAGCGCCACCCACACCATGCAGGTCACCCCCACCAGGGACGAGACCCCGGACAGCAGCGTCGCGCGCCGCGCACGACCGGTGGCCGACAGGTAGCCCACGACCAGCACCGAGACGGAGAAGCCGAACACTCCGACCATGAGCAGCTGGGCCAGGGCGACCGCCGGGCCGAATCCGGCGCCGAAGAACAGCGGCAGCACCCAGGGCATGAGGAGGGCCACCAGCGCGCAGCCGACGGCGAGCACACCTCCGACGGCCGCCAGCGCACGAACGAACAGCAGCCGCTGCTCCGGCCCCGGCAGCGCCGCCCACGCGCCGAATCTCGGCAGGAGCGCGAGGGTCACCGCCTGCGAGATCATCGACACCGGCGTGGCCAGCGAGAGGGCCGCGGCGAACTGCCCGGCGTGCGCAGGCGAGTCGAACGCGTAGGCGATGACCATCGACAGCTGCATGAGACCGTTGGTCGCGATCAGGGCCAGCGAGTTCCACACGATGAACGATCCGACCCGGGGCGCGCCGGGCTCGGCGGAGACGTCGTCGCGGAGCGCCCGCCGGGCGATCACCGCCGCCGCCACCGCGAAGGTGCCGTATCCGACCACCGCGGGGACCAGGGCGAACAGCTCGGCCCCCGTCAGCACGACCACCGCCAGGAGACCGATCGCGAGCACCGCGGTCACGATGTCCCACAGCGCGGCCGACGCCGCTCTGCCTGCCCCCATCAGGAGGCCGCGTCCGTAGATGTAGCCCGACCAGCCCGCCGTCAGGGCGACCAGCGTGAGGGCATCCAAGACGGACCCGCCGAGGGCGACGGCCAGGAGCGCCGCGGCGCCACCGATCGGCACCAGCGAGACGAGGAGGGAGCGCTGCAGCCGCCGCCGCATGCGCTCGCCGCCATGACCGGGTCGGGCGAAGGCCGCAGCCGCGTTCCCTGCCGCCGTCGGCCACGCGAGCGAGAGCAGGATCGATGCGGCGAAGGCGACGTTGACGGCCGACAGCACGTCGGCCCCGAGGGCCCGCCCGACGACCGCGGCGTACGCGAACCGCGACAGGCCCTGCGCAAGGACTCCGAGTGTGGACAATGCCGAGTCTCCGACAGCCGAGGCTCGTCGCATCATGCAGTGAATACTATCGTTCGGGCGGACGAGCACCGTTCGTGCCGGGAGGAGCGCGAGTGACCATCGACATCATGCTGCCGTTCTACGGCCGCGCCGATCATTTCGCGCAGGCGGTGCGCAGCGTGCTCGCGCAGACGGACGGGAACTGGCGACTGGTCGTCATCGACGACGCGAACCCGGACACGGCACCCGGGGAGTGGGCGCGCAGCCTCGCCGACCCGCGGGTCGAGTACCGCCGCCACGAGCGCAACCTCGGCATCAACGCGACCTTCCAGGAGTGCATCGACCTCTCGCGCGCGGAGTGGGTGACCATCTTCGGCTGCGACGACGTCATGCGGCCGGGCTACATCGCCCGGGTCCGTGAGCTGATCGCCCGCCATACCGCTGCCCGCATCGTGCATCCGGGCACCGGCATCATCGATGCCGAGGGGCGCCCGGCACGCACGCTCGTCGACACCGCGAAGGCGCTGTACCGGCCGCGCGGGCCCCGCCCGCTGCTGCTGTCCGGCGCGGAGCTTGCGACGAGCCTCACCCGTGGCAACTGGATGAACTTCCCCGCCCTGGTCTGGCACGGGCCGACGATCCGTGAGATCGGCTTCCAGCAGGGCTACGACGTGGTGCAGGACCTCGCGCTGGCTCTGGACGTGTGCCGGGCAGGCGGCGCGCTGCTGCTGGACGACGAGATCGTCTTCGACTACCGGCGCCACGGCGGCAGCGTCTCGTCGTGGCGCGCCGTCGACGGGAGCCGCTTCACAGAGGAGCGCGAGTTCTTCACCGCCCTGGTCGCCGACTTCCGCGACCGCGGCTGGCACCGCGCCGCGCGAGCGGCCCGGATGCACCTGTCCAGTCGCCTGAACGCTCTCACCCGGATGCCGTCAGCGCTGCGCGCGGGCGACCGTGCGGGACTGGCCGTCCTCGCCGGGCACGTGTTCCTGCCGTAGCCCGGATGCCGCTCACTGCGCGGGGACGACCCGCCAGACCGTCAGGTCCGTGCGGTTGAGGGGGAAGTCCGCAAGCTCGGTGAGACAGCCGGAGGCGGGGACCTGGCTGCTGTCGGTCAGCACGAACGCGACGTTCTGCTGGGCGAAGGCGGAGCACGGATCGAAGGTGACCTGGATCAGATCGGGGAACGGGTTGGACACGACCGGCTCGCCCGGCCCGAGCGACCAGGTCACCGCGGCGAGCCGGTTCCACTCGTATTCGAACCGGCCCTGCGGGTCGATCGCCTCCCACATCTGGGCGCTGGGCGTCCCCTGAAAGCCGTTGAACGCCTCCACACCGCTTTCCAGCAGCATGGCGCTGGTCAGCCTGTCCCCGATGCCGACCCAGGCGCCCCCCTCGGTGTCGTCGAGCTCCTGGATCAGACGCGACGGCTCGGTCTCGCGCAGATCGAACACGCCCAGATACAGCGGATTGACCCCGTAGCTGCCCGCGAGCGAGACCACCAGGAGCAGTCCGGCGGCAAGCGCCGGCCACCCGCGCGCGGCCGCGAGGACCACGACAGCGCTCACGACCGCGATCACCGGCCACAGCGCGGCGGCGGCCAGCAGGTGCGGCGCCCCCACGAACAGCGCCAGCGCGATCACCCCCTGTGCCACGACGAACCCGGCCGGCCCGATCGAGGAGACCGCCCAGCCGGGCCGGGAACGCCCGGTCACCTCGGCGAGGACCATGACGAGGATCGCGAACGACGCGAACCCCAGGCCGATCCGAACTCTTCCCAGCGTCGTGCGATCCAGGAGCAGAAGGTGCGCGATCGGGTCCCACCCGGGGACGAACACGAACAGGAGGAGCACCAGGGCGCTCGCGAGAGCCAGCACCAGAGGCCACGGGAGCGCACGCCGGTCCCGACGGCACCGCCAGACCAGCCACACCACGACGGGGGCGAGGAAGAGCCCAGGAAGGAAGAACGTCGCCGACTCGGATGCGTTCGGGTCGAGGAATCGTCCGGCGTGGCGCAGCGCGTCGGTGAAGGAGGACCCGAAGACCGCGGCCACCGCGCGGACGTTGCTTCCGGACCCCGTCGCCTCCAGCCGTTCGCCCGGGTACGCCGTGGAGAGGAAGCCGTGCACCACGTCCCACCGGGTCACCAGCCAGACCACGAGGACGACCCCCGCCGACGCACCGGCGGCCAGCACCGCGCCGCTGCGCGCCAGCACGAACCGCCACCCCTGCACACGAGCCGACGAGACCACCATGCCTACCGCGGTGCACGCCACGACGAGGGCGATCGGGATGATGAAGGGCACATAGATCCCCATGCCCATCACGACGGTGAGATAGCACAGCAGCGCAAGCCAGATCCCCGCCGCTCTTCGGCTCCTGGATTTCAGCATCCAGCCGAGCCCGGCGAGCACCGCCAGCCCCCAGGCGACCGGCCACAGCGTCGTCTGCAGGAGCCACCACTGGAAGAACGGGCTCAGCGCGAACGCGGCCGCGAGCACCATCGACGTGATCGGGCGAGCCGGGAGGTGGACCAGCGCGAACAGGTAGGCCGCGCCGGCGACCCCGAACAGCGGCAGCCACCACTTCCACGCCTGCGCGTGGTCGACGTCGGCGATCCAGAAGCCCCACAGGTGCGGCCGGAAGATCGCCGTCCAGTCCACGCGCGGCAGATCCTGGGGAATGGTGGCATCCATCCCGCCGGGGAAGGTGTGGTTCACCAGAGGCAGCCCCTGCTGGTTCTGGGCGATCGCCCAGACCGTCTGGACGCTCCACTCGTCGGCACGGATCAGGTTGGGCGCGCCCAGCAGGAGAGCGGGGTCCTCGCCCGCGTAGACCATCGGATAGAAGGCCCCGGAGGACGTGCCGTTGATCGAGGTGAGGACCAGGACCGCCCACACGCCCAGCAGGAGCAGCAGCCCGAAGGCGACCACCCTGGCATTGGGAAGACCGACGGCGGTGGGGAGCACGAAGCGATCCCACCGGGTGCGGACAGCCTCGATCCTCGCGCGCATTCCCCCATCCTCCCAGTCGCCCGCGCCGCTGGCAGGAGCGGCGCTCCCTGCGCGGATAAGATCGGTGGGTGATCGGTAGGGGCGGAACCGTCGGACGTGCCCTCGCCGCGACCCGGCAGCGGCGCAGACTCCGCGCGGGCCGGCTGAGCTGGGTCATCAAGATCAGCGCACCCGCCGACGAGTCGGCGGCGCGATGGGGCGACACGGCATTCGCCGAAGACCTCGCGGTCGCTCTGCGGGCGCTGGGGCAGCACGTCCGCATCGACTTCCTCGGCTCGGCGCCCGGCACGCCCGGAGACGTCGTGCTCGTCCTGCGCGGCCTGCATCGCATCGACGCGGCGCCCGGCGCCCTGAACTACCTCTGGATCATCAGCCACCCCGACGCGGTCACCGACGAGGAGCTCAGCGGCGGGTGGGATCGCGTCTTCGCGGCGAGCCGCACCTGGCCGCGGGGCGCCGCAGCCGGCGCCATCCCGCTTCTCCAGGCGGCGTCGACGACACGATTCTCCCCCGGCCCCGGCGACCCGGCGGCGGCGGAGGACGTGCTCTTCGTGGGCACCTCGCGCGGTGTCGTGCGGCCGGTGGTGCGCGACGCGATCGCCGCCGGCGCCCCCCTCGCGATCTACGGCCACGACTGGGAGGACTACGTCGAACCGCGGTTCGTCCGCGCCGATCATCTGGCGTTCGCGCGCGTGCCGACGGCCTACCGGAGCGCGCGCATCGTATTGAACGACCACTGGGAGGACATGCGTCGCAACGGCTTCATCTCGAACCGTCTGTTCGACGCGACGTTCGTCGGGGCGCGGGTGATCTCCGACTCCTTCGAGGGCCGTGAGGAGCTCTTCGGCGGCCTCGTGCGAACGTATGCCGACGTGTCCGAGCTCAGGTCCCTGCTCACGGACGAGGGATGCTGGCCCTCCGAGGCGGAGCGGCATCGCCTGGCCGCCGCGATCCGGCAGCAGCATTCCTTCGACGCTCGCGCGGCGACGCTCCTCGACTACGCGCTGCGCGACACGGGCGCCGCGCGCCCTACTCGCTGAGCACGACCACCGAGGCCTCGGCCTCGGCTCGCACCACACCCGTCGTGCGCTCGTAGTCCGCGGCGTTGAACGACGTCGCCTGCACGAGGTCGTGGATGTGACGGCTGGACGAGTCCATGAAGGACGTATTGATGAAGTACTTGCCGGACCCGAAGCAGGTGTTCCTGAGGACGAAGCTCACCGTCGCCTCGCCCTTCAGCGGGGCCAGCTCGAGGCCGAGGCGGCGCGTGTCGGTTCCCATCACCTTCTGCCCGAGCGCGTTGTCGATCTGCACCGCGCACAGCCAGTCCTCGACGCCCTCGTCCGAGCGCACCGTGGCCGTGATCCGGAGGTCGTCGCCGAACTGCACGTCCTCTCCCGGTTGCCGGCCCGCTGCAGCCGCCTCGGTCGAGAGCACCAGCCCCTCCGGGATCCGATCCGGGTTCTGGCTCTCGCCGGTGGCCGCGACGTCCGCCTGCCGACGGTCCTCCAGGATGTCGCGGAACTTCCCCACCGCGCGCATCGGGTCGCCGTCGAAGACGACGGTCCCGGCGTTGAGCAGGACCGCCCGATCGCACAGCTCGGTGATCTGCCCGAGGGAGTGGCTGACGATGATGATCGTGCGCCCCTCCGACTGGAAGGTGCGGATCTTGTCGAGGCACTTGCGCTGGAAGGCCTCGTCTCCCACCGCGAGCACCTCGTCGACGAGCAGGATGTCCGGATCGGTGTGCACCGCGACGGCGAAGGCGAGGCGCACGTACATCCCGGACGAGTAGAACTTGACCTGGGTGTCGATGAAGTCGCCGATCCCGGAGAAGGCGACGATGTCGTCGAACCTCGAGTGGGTCTCCTGCCGTGTCAGGCCGAGGACCGAGGCGTTCAGGAAGATGTTCTCCCGACCGGTCAGGTCGGGGTGGAACCCGGCGCCCAGCTCCAGCAGCGCGGCCAGTCTTCCGCGCTGCTCGACCGACCCCGTGGTCGGATCGACGATGCCGCCGATCACCTTCAGCAGGGTGCTCTTCCCGGAGCCGTTGTGACCGATCAGGCCGACGGTGGTCCCCGCGCCGATGGCGATGTCCACGTCGCGCAACGCCCAGAAGTCCTGCTTGTGCCTGCGCCCGGCGCGACCGAGCGTGACGATGCGCTCCTTGATGGAGGAGTCCTTGCGCACCGTGAACCTCTTCGAGACGCCGCGGACGCGCACGACGTCCGGGGTCGAACCAGCGGTGTCTTGGGTGACCATCGGGCTCAGAGCTCCTGGGCGAAGTTGCCCTGCAGGCGGAGGAAGACGCGGTGGCAGACGAAGAGCAGGACGACGCCGACGACGAATGAGACGCCGAGTCTCAGCATGAGGTGGTCGGGCTGGGGGAAGTCCGCCCCCGCACCCCAGAAGGCCTTCTGGAACCCGATGATGGCAAGGGTGAGGGGGTTGTTCGTGTAGATGTCCAGCAGCAGCGGCGACGACACGATGCTGCTCACCATCTGCCAGGAGTACACGACCGGGCTCGCCCAGAACAGCACCATCGTGCCGAGCTCGACGAGGTACTGCACATCGCGCAGGTACACGTTCAGCGCGCTGAACAGCAGGCCGAGCGCCGTGCCGTACACGACGAGCACCACGACGGAGGGGATCGCGTACGCCAGCTCGGGCTGGAAGGGGGGCTTGCCGACGAGGAAGGTCGCCGCGAGGAGGACGACGAGCTGGATGCCGAAGTTGAACAGCGCGGACCCGACGCTCGCCAGGGGGAAGACCTCGCGAGGCACGTAGACCTTCTTGACCAGGCCGCTGTTCCCGATGATCGACCCGGTCGCGCCGGTGACGATCTCGGTGAACAGGCCGATCGCGGTGAGTCCCGCGAAGATGTAGACCGCGAAGTCGGGGATGCCGCGCGCAGCCTGCAGGAACTTCCCGACGACGACGTAGTAGATCGCCAGCTGCATCAGCGGCCGGGCCAGCGACCAGAAGAACCCGAGTGTGGAGTCCTTGTACCGCGCCTTGAGGTCGCGGCGCACGAGCAGGTCGAGCATCTCGCGGTGGAAGATCAGGTCCCGCGTCGACCGCCACAGATCGTGCGGTCGCAGACCGGTGGCGGCGCCGACCGTCCGCATCGGCGTCGCCGCGAGTCGTTCGAAACGCGCACCGGCACTCGGATCGGGCGAAATGGACATCCTCACGATCCTAACGGCGAGTCGGCTGAACGACTGCCCGGTATCGTGCGCTCACTCCGCCCGGCGCCGCAGCCGCCGCAGGGCGCGACCGAGGACGGTGTCGCGACCGGCGATGCGCCGCAGCGCCGCCCCGGTGCCGGGTCGATGCATGCGCAGGTACATGCGCGCGAAGTCGATCAGGCGCCCTTCGCCCACCTCGCCGACGCCCCTCAGGTAGTGGATCGCATCGACGCTGTACCCCGGGAGCGTGGCGGAGATCTGATCGAGCTTGTACTCCAGCGCGGTGTGGCTGATCGACATGTGGTCGCGGGTCGCCACGGTGCGCGTGTGGAATCCGAGTTCACCGGCCGCGTAGGAGGGCAGCCGCTCCAGGACGTGGGCGAGCCCGCCGTCCTGATAGGCCTCGGCACCGCCGAACTGAGCGTAGGACCACGGATGCTCGACCAGGATCCGGAGCGCCTCGGGACGAGCGATGAACATCCCGCCGTAGGGCGCGAGCGGGGAGACGTCGTCGAACGGCACCCGGATGCCGAGCTGGGCGCACAGGTCCTCGGCGCCCTTCCGGTTGGCCCACCACGCCCGGCCCAGCGTCGGGTAGCCGATGTGGATCATCGGCGGATAGACGAGGCCGAGACCGGGCTCGCGCTGGAACAGCGCGAAGACGTTCGCGGTGTATCCGGGGCTGTCCAACAGGTTCCGGAACTGCAGATCCCGGAAGTGCCGGCCGACGTTGAAGCCGTCCTGCGGGGTCTTCTTGGAGTGCAGCCTGACCACGAGGCCGTACTCTCCGCTCAGGAGCTCGTCACGGCATCCGATGAGGAAGGCGCTCTGGTCCCGGCCGTCGTTCGAGACGAGACGGACCTCGGTGCTGCCGTCTGCGCGGGGCCGACGCTCGGCGACCGCCCGAATGGCCGCCGCGCGCTGCTCGTCGGGGGTCGTGATCACCACGTCGCAGGGGCCTGGCACGGTGTCGATGCGGTCGAGCAGCTCGTCCGTCATCTCCGGGTAGTAGATGTGGAGGGCGGCCAGGGTGCGCAGCGGCCGGGCGGGGTCGTAGGAACGACCGTCGTCGGTGAGCACCTCGAGCATCCCGGCGTTGGTGTTGAGGACCTTCGGCGGCACGTTGCGTGCGAAGTTCTGCCAGAACACGTCCATGGGATAGCCCCGGTCCGCCACCTTGCGCGCGATCTCACGGCCGATCACCGCGTGCCGGTCCATGTACGGCGGGTAGTGGAAGAACGGCCGCCGCTTGATGAGGGGGCATCCGTCGTCTAGCAGCAGGTCCGGGTTGAACAGGGCCGGATGGTCGGTCGGATAGTCCTCGGAGGAGAACGCGACCCCGTGGACGAAGCCTTCGGCGGCCAGGCGATGCGTGAACAGCGTCTCGTGCTTCAAGACGGCGTCGAAGTAGTCCGGCATCTCCGGAAGCTCCCGCCAGTAATCCCGCCAGACGGTGGAGAGGAAGAGCTCACGACGCGCGGCGATCCAGAACGACTGGAGGTGGTAGTGCAGCACGCCTTCGCCGGTGAACGGATTGGGCTCCTCCCGGGCGTGGTCGGTCATGCCCCAGAAATGCACGGCCTGCTGCGCCATGCGCTCCAGCACCGGGCGGTAGGGGTTCACCGGTCCCATCCAGGTGTCGTTCGTCAGGATCACCTCGTCGAAGTCCGCGAGGCGATCGCCCAGGTGGTCCAGGCCCGCCTTGTGCGCCCAGATGTCGAAGCCCGCGTTCTCGCGCACGAGGATCTCGTCGGCCACGGGCTCGAGCAGGGCACGGCCCTCGTCGCTGAGCTCGCCGTTGACGACCACCAGCAGGTGCTCGATGTCCTCACGCATGCCCGCGAGCGCATACGGGATGTAGTCGTCGATCCCCCCGCGCCGATCCCACACGGTGTAGACGAGGGCCCGCCGCGCGTCGGCGGGCAGTCGCCGCGCCGGCGGCACCGAGATCTCCTGAGGCGGCACGGATCAGCGCAGACCGTGCTCGAGCGCCTTGAGGAGGTATTGCCCGTAGCCGCTCTTGATGAGGGGCTCCGCCCGCCGGCGGAGCTCGTCGTCGGTGAGCAGGCCCATCCGCCAGGCGACCTCCTCGGGGCAGCCGATGGACAGGCCCTGCCGCTTCTGCACGGTGCGGATGAACTCGGTCGCCTCGGCGAGCGAGTCGAACGTCCCGGTGTCCAGCCACGCCGTCCCGCGCGGCAGCAGCTCGACCTGCAGGGTGCCGCGCCGGAGGTACTCGCGGTTCACGTCCGTGATCTCCAGCTCGCCCCGCGGCGACGGCTGTAGAGCCTTCGCGATCTCCACGACGTCGTTGTCGTAGAAGTAGAGGCCGGGCACCGCGTAGTTGCTCTTGGGCTGCGCGGGCTTCTCCTCGAGCGAGACGACATGACCGGCGTCGTCGAACTCGACCACGCCGTAGGCGGTCGGGTCGTCCACCCAGTAGCCGAAGACGACGCCCCCCTCCAGATCGGCGTACCGGCGCAGGCGTGAGCCCATGCCCTGCCCGTAGAAGATGTTGTCGCCGAGGACGAGCGCCGCCGAGTCCGATCCGATGTGATCCTCGCCGAGGATGAACGCCTGCGCCAGACCGTCCGGCGACGGCTGCGTCTTGTAGGCGATCGACACGCCGAACTGCGAGCCGTCGCCCAGCAGACGCGAGAACTGCTCGGAGTCGTGCGGGGTCGTGATGACGAGGATGTCGGTGACCCCCCCGAGGATCAGCGTCGACAGCGGGTAGTAGATCATCGGCTTGTCGTACACCGGCACGAGCTGTTTGGAGACGCCGAGGGTGACGGGGTGCAACCGGGACCCGGTGCCCCCCGCGAGAATGATGCCACGCATGAAGCCAGTCTCTCCGATGCGGCTGAGCGGCTCAACTCGACCGCCCCGCCGCGTTCAGACCGGCGCGGCCGAGAAGTCGGCGAGGGCCGCGGCGAAGGCCGCGCCGGCGGCGTCGGCCGCGCGGGCCGCCGACGCATGCCCGTTGCCGCGGAGCTCGGCCCATACCGCGTCGTCGGTCAGCGCGTCGGTGAGCGATCGGGAGAGCCGGCCGCGATCCCCCGGCGCGAACAGCAGCGCGTTGTAGCCGTCGAGGACCTCATGGCTCAGGCGCGCGTCCACGGGCGCCAGATAGACCGCCCCGATCGACATGAGCGCGAACGGCAGCAGGCTCGACTGCTGCTCGTCGAACAGGACCACCGCGCGCGGGGCGCGGTCGGCGACAGCGTCGATCGTCTCGAACCGCTCGAGGTGGATCGCCTCCGCCCCGACGGCGCGGCACACCTCCTCGACGGTGCGCCTCTCCTCCGGCCCGGCGCCGATCGTCACGGCCACCGGAGCGGACCGCGCGCTCAGCGGCCGCGGCGCGAGGGCGGGCGGGATGCGTCGGGCGACCTCCCAGGCGGCCTCGGCCTGCAGTTGGGCCGCCGTCCAGCGGTTGGGCGCGATGTAATCGAACTCCGGCCGGTATCCGGCGACGATCCGCGACTGGAGGTCGGGCTGCGCCGGGAATCCGATGCTCTCGACGGCCGGGAGCAGGTAGACCGGGAGCCCCCCGCCCAGTGCCGCCAGCCACGCGGTCTCGGCGACCGACCAGTCGCACGCGACGACGATCCCCCGCCGACCGGAGACCTCGTCCACGACGGCCTCGTCCACGGCATCCCCGGACAGCTCGTGCAGCCGCACCTCGCGCCCGCCCGCACGGAGCGAGGCCGCGAGCGCGTTCACGTAGTCGCGCCACAGCGGGGCGGATGCCGTCCCGACGAGGACGTCGACGGGGGCGTCGGCCGGTACGCGCCGCGCGAGGAAGCCCGTCTCCCAGCGCCTCCAGAACCTCCGCATCGAGGCGAGCTCGCGCTGGCCCTGGCTGTACCCTCGCGACGCCGACTCGTGATGCACCAGCATGGCGGCGGGCTGGTAGAAGCAGCGCACGCCGCGCTCCCACGCCCGCAGTCCGTAGTCGACGTCCTCGAAGCCGAGCCAGAACTCGTCGTCGAGCAGGCCCACGCGTTCGTACGCGTCGCGCGTGATGTAGACGCACGCGCCGGAGATGGAGCGGTTGTACCCGGCGACGTTGGCCGTCGGCTTCGTGGCGGGAGCGCCGACGTGCAGGTGACCGAACCACTGCGGCGCCAGGATCCGCGCGTAGTACGTGCCGCCGTACTGGATGCGTCCGTCCGGATAGACCAGTTTCGGGCTGACCATCCCGATGCGGGGGTCGAGGGCATAGGCGCTGTACTGCAGCGCCTCGATCCAGCCCGGCTTGGCGACGATGTCGCTGTTGAGGAGGACGATGTCGTGCGCGGCACGCGTCATGCCGACGTTGACCGTTCCGGCGAACCCGAGGCGCCGCTCCTTGAGGATCACCGACACGCGGTCGTTCTCGAGCTCCTTGAGCTGGGCGGACACGGCCGGGTCGATGAAGTCGTCGACGATGATGACCTCGTACTCGATCGCGGTGCACGTCTCCTCGATGCTCGCGAGCGCCTCGACGAGCAGGGGGAGGTCGTTGTAGCTCGGGATGACGATGCTGACCGGCCGCCCGTGCGCGGCGACCCACCGGCGCATGTCGGCGTTCGCCGCGACCCCCCGGGTGTTGAGAGTATAGGAGCGGCCGGTGCGTGCCGACCGGATCCGTCGCTGGATCGGATCGGGCAGCTTCGCGAGCGCTCGACGGGCGAGACGTGCGGGAAGACCTGGCATGTCGGGCGCGACCCCTCGAGGTAGGAAACGGAACTCCATGGTAGCGACAACTCCGGATGCGACCCCGCGTCCGCGGCTCATCATCATCGCGGCCGATGTCGTGGGCGCGCGCATGGCGGGCCCGGGGCTGCGGTTCGTCAAGATCGCCGAGCAGCTCGCCGCGGTCGCCGACGTCACCCTCGCCGTCGGCATCGAGGGAAGCGACACCGAGACCCTGCGCGACCGCGGGTTCTCGGTCGCCCCCTACCGCGACCGGGACGAGCTGATCGCGCTCGTGTCGCACAACGACATCGCCTTCTGCCAGCTCATCGACGAGGAGGTCGTCCGGCGCGGGGCGGAGGCGGGCTGCCGGTTCGTCTTCGACCTCTACAACGTCCTGCCCGCCGAGGCCGTCGGAGCCGAGCGCATCGGCGGCTTCGACACCCAGCCCGAGATGGACGACGTCTTCCGCGGGGTGCTCTCGTTCTTCCGCTTCTGCATGCGCGCCGGCAGCTACTTCGTCACGTCGAACGAGCGTCAGCGCGACTTCTGGATCGGCTACCTGATGTCCGCGGACGGACTGCTCCCGAGCGATCTCGACGGCAGGCACGTCGCCGAGCTCATCGGGCTCGCGCCGTTCGGGATGGAGGACGGCGAGCCGGAGGCGGAGGAGCACGGCATCCGCGGTCGGATGGGGATCGGCGCCGACGACCTCGTCCTGCTGTGGGCCGGCGGGATCTGGGACTGGTTCGACGCCGAGACGCCGATCCGTGCGGTCGCCGAGCTGCGCCGCGAACGCCCCGACGTCCACCTCGTCTTCTACGGCACGACGCACCCGAACGCGCTCATCGGGCGGCCGAAGACCGTCGAGCGAGCGCGATCTCTCGCCGAGGAGCTGGGCGTGCTGGATGCCGGGGTGCACTTCGTCGAGGGCTGGGTCCCGGCCGACCGGCGGGCCGATTTCCTGCTCGACGCCGACATCGCGATCTCGTCGCACAAGGAGTCGTTCGAGACCCGCTACGCCTTCCGCACGCGCATCCTGGACCATTTCTGGGCCTCGCTGCCGAGCATCGTGACGGAAGGCGACTGGTTCGCCGGGTACATCGAGGGAGAGGGCCTCGGATGCGTCGTCCCCTACGGCGACGTGGCGGCGACGAAGGCGGCGATCGTCGAGCTGGCCGACGACGCGCGCCGTCGCGCCGTCCGCGAACGCATCCAGGCCATCAGGCCGAGCTGGCGGTGGTCGCAGACCACGGCCGAGCTGGCCGGCGCTATCGCGCAGTGGCGGACGCGACTCACCCCGCGCGCCGTCCCCGCCGCTCCCGCCCCGTCCGAGGCCGTCCCGTCGCGCAGCCGGGTGCGCGAACTCCTCTCCCGGTCACCCCTCGGAAGCGTCTACCGTGCCCTGCGCGCACGGCTCGCCCGCTGAGCCGGCCGCAGCCACGCTGCGGTAGAACTCCGCCACGGCATCCAGCACGAGCGGCCACCGGTAGCGCGCAGCCGTGCGCAGTCCCTCCCGCGCGAGACGCTCCCGTTCCTCGGGGTCCCCCAGCAGGCGTCGGATCGCGGCGGCGAGCGCCACGTCGTCGTCCTGCGCGACGATGATGCAGTTCTCGCCGTCGCGGCAGAAGTCCCGGTTCCCGTGCGAGTCGGTGGCGATCACGGGGCACCCGGCCGCCATCGCCTCCAGGATGGGCAGGCAGAAGCCCTCGTGCCGGGACGTCTGGACGAAGACCGTGGCGGTGTTGTAGAGCTCGTTGACCTCGGCGTCGCGCGGTCGCTCCCGGTAGTCCACCCTCTCGTCCTGGAGGATGTCCGGCTCGGTTCCGAACAGCAGCAGCCGTGGCCGTTGCTCCCCCAGCGAGCGCCACGCGCGGACGGTCATCTCGAAGTTCTTCTGGAAGAAGGAGCGCCCGAGCGCGAGCACCGTGTGCTGGTCGCGGCGCCAGCCCTCCAGCTCGTGGAACACCGTCGGGTCGTAGCCGTTGGGGATGAGCGTGGCCGCCATGCCGACGGCCGCGAGCTCGGCCCGCTGATAGCTCGCCTCGGTGACGGCGATCAGCTCGCGACGGTAGCTCGCCACGACGGCGGCCCGGGCGACCGCGTCATCCGGGTAGAACCACGTCTCGAACTCCTGGATGAGGTACACCGGGATGCCGTGGCTCACGCTCGCCAGCCACACGATCTCGGCCGTCTCCCACCACGTCGCCACCTTGATCGCGTCCTCGTTGCGCAGCGAGAGGAGCAGGTCGTCGTAGGTGCGGTAGCGGGCGACCGGGACCTCCAGGTCGAACCACGACGGGGTGTCCTCCAGCGACCAGATCTCGACATCGAACCCCCTGCGGGCGAGCCCGTTGGCCAGTTCGAACACGATCCGGATGCCACCGCTGATCGAGGTGGCGTTCAGCACGAAGATGATGCGGCACGCGCCGTCTCGCGTGGACGCCTTCCGCTCGAGCAGCCAGCGCCGCTGCTCGCCTTCGAGCTCCGGCTCGGGGAGGACGTCGACCGGCACCACCGCGGAGCTGAGACAGAGAGTGCGGATGTTCCCTCCCCACCCACGACGGACCAGCCGCGCCACCTGCGTGTCCAGCGGGGCGCCGGCCAGGTGACGACCGGCGACGTCGACGCGGTCGATCGCGCTGGAGGTGGCGTAGAAGCAGTGCGCGGCCGCCAGCAGCACGTAGCGCGGGATGCCCACCTGCCCGTAGTCGGGGCTGCTGGGCAGCGACGGGGTCACCTGCCCGGTGCGGCGGTCCACCTGATACCCCGCAGCGATCGTCCCGGCCGTCCGGTAGGCGGGTGTGACGAAGCCGATCTCGCCGTCCCAGTGGTACTCGTGGGCCGCGTGCTGGAGCCGCACGATCACCTCCGGATCGGGCAACGGGTGGGTGGTGTCGACGAAAACGAGGTCCCACCGGCGCCGCTCTCGGTGCATCCAGGTCAGGACGGCCGCGACATCGACCGCGGGGGCGCCGTTCGTGCCGTCGGCGACCTGATGCTCACGCGGGAGCCGGCCCGCGCGAGCGGCGACATCCGGTCCGAGCAGGAAGAAGGCGTGCATGAGCCCGTCCAGCTGCGTGAGCCACGCGCCGACGTCTGCGGCGGGCGCGCCGTAGGCCACCACGACGACGTGCCGCCAGTGCACGCGGTGCCAGGCGTCCGCGCGCTGCGGCGTGAACGTCGTCGTCACGCTGTTCGCGAACGTGGCGCCGCGCACCGCGTGGGCCTCCCGGAGGGTGTGCTGGTGCAGCCGATAGCCGCGGCGGCCGAGCCGGAGGAACTCCGCCGCGACGCCGAGCCGACGCGCCGCGGCGTCGACGATGCGGGCGGCGCCGTGCATCGCCCTGCGGAGATTCCTTCTGAGCATCGTCTCGTCCCGCCGCGTGTGTCGTCGTGAGCAGAGTCTAGGTGGCCGGCCCCGGTTAAGGTTCTGCGAATCGTCTATGGTTGATGCAGATCGCCGACATGCCGCGCGCCACCCGATCTCCGCCCGGCTCTCGAACGAAAGCTCTTGCAATGATCGCCATGACGATGATGGTGCGCGACGAAGCGGACATCGTCGGCGCCATGATCCAGTACCACCTCGACCAGGGGGTCGACCTCTTCCTGGTGACCGACAACGGCTCCGTGGACGGCACGACCCGGATCCTCGAGGACTTCGCGCGCGACGGCCGGATCGAGCTCGCGCACGACCCGCGGCACGAGAAGCAGCAGCACGAGGTGGTCACCCGGATGTCGCGTGAAGCGGCGCGGCGCGGCGCGCAATGGGTCCTCAACGCGGACGCGGACGAGTTCTGGTCGGCCGTCGACCCGTCGCGGACCATCGCGGAGGAGCTGGCCGACCTCGACCCCGCGATCGGGGCCTTCGAGGTTCCGGTGATCGACATGACGGGTGCACCGGCGCGGCGGGGCACGGGTCTGCAGCGGCTCGTCTACCGGGACCTGCGACCGGACGACGTGATGGCCGGGCTCGGCGTCCACGCCCACTCCACTCCCGACGTGGCTTTCGTGCCGAACCAGACCGTGGAGGTCGCGCAGGGGAACCACTTCGTCAGCGTCCCCGCCAACGGGCGCGTGCCCGACGGCCGAGGACTCGTCGTCCACCACTACCCATGGCGCTCGTGGAGCCAGTTCTGCCGCAAGGTCGAGAACGCCGGACGCGCGTACGAGGCGTCTCCACACCTGCGTCCGAGCGCCAACCACCACGGCATGCGCGACTACCGGCGCCTGCAGGACGGGGTGCTCTCCGCCTCCTACGTGGCGCGGCACCCCTCCCCCGAGCAGCTCGCCGAGGGGCTCGCCAACGGCTGGTTCGTCGAGGATCGCCGGATCGCCGACCGGATCTCCTCGCCGGTGGCCGACGAGGAGATCCCGGAGTCCGAGGCGCAGGCCGATCGGCAGCTGATGCGACGCCTCGCGCCCCTGGAGCAGCGCCTGCAGTCCGTGGAGGCCGCGCGGCGTCAGGCGGCGGACGACCTCGACTTCCGCCTTCGCCACGTGGCGGAGCTCGACGCGCTGATCGCGCGCCTGCGCGCAGACAACGCCGAGTCGGAGACCGCACGCCGCGCGTGCGCCGATGAGCTGGAGGAGCTGCGCGCACAGCACCGCATCGAGCTGGAGCGCACGCTGGATCACCGGCTCAGAAGCGGTGTCGACCGGGTGCGCCGACGCCTCTTCCGGTAGCGCGGCGAGGGGAAGAGCCGGCGCCCGCCGGGTACGCTGGCCTGATGCGCAGACTGCTCGTGACCGGAGGGGCCGGCTTCATCGGCTCCAACTTCGTCCACCATGTGATCGACCACACCGACGACCACGTCACGGTGCTCGACAAGCTCACCTACGCGGGGAATCTCGCCTCGCTGCGGGGACTGCCCGAGGACCGGTTCGCCTTCGTGCGGGGCGATATCGCCGACGCGGCGCTCGTCGACGACCTGTTCCGCGAGGCGGATGCCGTCGTCCACTACGCCGCCGAATCGCACAACGACAACAGCCTGAACGACCCGCGTCCGTTCCTGGACACCAACATCGTCGGCACCTACACGCTGCTGGAGGCCGCGCGCCGCCACGATACGCGCCTGCACCACATCTCCACCGACGAGGTCTACGGCGACCTCGAGCTCGACGACCCGGAGCGGTTCACCGAGTCGACGCCCTACAACCCGTCGAGCCCGTACTCGTCGACCAAGGCCGGCAGCGACCTGCTCGTGCGCGCGTGGGTGCGCTCCTTCGGCGTGCGGGCGACGATCTCGAACTGCTCGAACAACTACGGGCCGTACCAGCACGTGGAGAAGTTCATCCCCCGCCAGATCACGAACGTCGTCCGCGGCATCCGCCCGAAGCTGTACGGCGCGGGCGAGAACGTGCGCGACTGGATCCACGCCGACGACCACTCCTCGGCCGTGCTGACGATCCTCGATCGGGGCGAGCTGGGTGAGACGTACCTCATCGGCGCCGACGGCGAGAAGAACAACAAGGACGTCGTCGAGCTGATCCTCACCCTCATGGGCCAGGATGCCGACGCCTACGACCACGTCACCGACCGGGCCGGGCACGACCTGCGCTACGCGATCGACTCCACGAAGCTGCGCACCGAGCTCGGCTGGCAGCCGCGCTACCGCGACTTCGAGGCGGGCCTTGCCGCCACGATCGACTGGTACCGCGCGAACGAGGACTGGTGGGCGCCGGCGAAGGACGCCACCGAGGCCTTCTACGCGTCGAAGGGGCAGTGAAGTGACGACGTTCGGCAAGCCGCTGCAGCCGATCGAGACCGGCATCCCGGGACTCGTCCTGTGGGAGCTGCCGGTGCACGGGGACAACCGCGGCTGGTTCAAGGAGAACTGGCAGCGCGAGAAGATGACCGCGCTGGGGCTGGCGGACTTCGGCCCGGTGCAGAACAACATCTCCTTCAACGACGCGGTCGGCACCACGCGCGGCATCCACGCCGAGCCGTGGGACAAGTGGGTCTCGGTGGCCACCGGCCGCATCTTCGGCGCGTGGGTCGACCTGCGCGAGGGTCCGACCTTCGGCGCCGTCTTCACCGCCGAGATCGATCCCTCGCGCGCGATCTTCGTGCCGCGCGGGGTCGGCAACTCGTACCAGACCCTCGAGCCCGACACGGCGTACACCTACCTCGTGAACGACCACTGGTCGCCGACGGCCTCGTACACGTTCCTGAACCTCGCCGACGAGACCGCCGCGATCGAGTGGCCGATCCCGCTCGCCGACGTCGAGATCTCGGCGAAGGACCTCGCCCACCCGCGGCTGGCCGATGTCGTCCCGATGAGCCCTGCCAAGACCCTCGTGCTCGGGGCGAACGGGCAGCTGGGCCGGGCCCTGCGCGCGGAGCTGGGCGAGGCCGCGCACGTCGAGTACGCGACGCGCGATGAGCTCGACCTCACCTCGCCGGAGCTGGAGACCGCACGGCGCTGGCGCGACTACGGCGCGATCGTCAACGCCGCCGCCTACACCGCCGTCGACCTCGCCGAGACGGCGGAGGGGAGGACGGATGCCTGGACCGCCAACGTCGCCGCGACAGCCGCGCTGGCCCGCATCGCGACCGCGCACGGCATCACGCTCGTCCACGTCTCCAGCGACTATGTGTTCGACGGCACCGCCGACCGGCCCTACACCGAGGACGACCCGGTTTCGCCCCTCGGCGTGTACGGGCAGACGAAGGCCGCCGGCGACGCGCTCGTCGCGACCGTCCCCCGGCACTACATCGTGCGCACGTCGTGGGTCATCGGCGAGGGCAAGAACTTCGTCCGCACCATGGCCGCGCTCGCCGAGCGCGGCGTCGACCCGAAGGTCGTCGACGACCAGGTCGGCCGGCTGACGTTCACGGACGATCTGGCACGCGGCATCCGTCACCTGCTGGAGACCGCGGCCCCGCACGGCGTGTACAACCTCACCGGGGCGGGCGAGCCGGCCTCGTGGGCCGACATCGCCCGCGCGGTGTTCTCGCGCACCGGGCACGACCCGGCGCGCGTGACCGGCGTCTCCACCGACGAGTACTTCGCCGCGGCATCCGGCCCCGTCGCCCCGCGCCCCCGCAACAGCGTGCTCGAGCTCGCCCGCATCCGCGCCGCGGGCTTCGAGCCCGCCGACGTCGGGACGGCGCTGGGCGCCTACCTCGCGCGCGACTGAGCGCTCACCCCGCGATCCTGAGCAGCCCGCACAGCGCAGGAGACAGGTCGACGCGGCCGGTGGCGGTGCCGGCCGCGCGAAGCGTTCCGCTGCGTGCGGTGTAGGTGACGCCGTTGCAGCCCACGGTCGCGCTCAGATTGGTGACGCCCGACGGTACCGTCAGGTCGGGGACGGTGCGCACCGCCGTCGACAGCCCGAGCGCTTCGACGACCGCGAAGCTCGGCACATACAGCAGACGGGTGCCGTCGTACAGGTACACGCGGGCCGAGCTCGGCGACTTCACCAGCTCGCCGGTCAACAGGTACGGCTGCCCCACCGTGAAGCGGGCGAAGGTGGCCTTCGGGATGCGCACGATGCGCGCGGTCCCGCCCCCGGCGAGCTGGCTCAGCTGCGCCGTCGTCGCCACGTGCCGCAGCACGCCGCCGGTGGCGTGGTACACGGCCGTCGCCCCGTCGACGCTCACGAACAGCGGAGCCTTCGGCTGGGTCGTGTCCTTCTTCAGCACGGCGCAGTTCTCCGCACCCAGGTCGACCTGACCGAAGTCGCCGTCGACGGCAGCGGCGACCAGCGTGCCGCGCACGGCGAGGTAGCCCTGCCCGCCGCAACTGACGATCGCCGAGATCGAGCCGGCCTGGCGGTACCCGGTCAGCGCTGCGGATGAGACCCGCCGTGCGGACTGGGCCAGCCCGAGGTCTGAGGCGAGCGTCCAGCTCGGCAGGTAGAGCAGGCGCCCGTCCGCGGTCGGCAGCCACACGCGGGGATCGTCGCCCGCGCTCACGAAGACTCCCGGCGCGAACGAGACCCGCGCCACGGTGTACCTCGCCACGGCGGCGGCGGACATCACCGCGGCGTACGGGACGGTGCCTCCGTTGGCCGCCGCGGCCGCCGCGTCGTCGGCGTAGGGCGTGAGCGTGCCGGAGGCGATCCGGTAGATCAGTCCGCCCGTGCTGACGCGGGCGAACTGCGTCATCTCGGCACCCGTCCCGATCCGCGCGAAGTCCGTGCCGCTGAGCGACGTGAGCCGGTCGCAGGACCCGCCCCACTGGGCGACGAGGTCGCAGGTGGCGAACCGGTGCAGCTTCCCGCCGTCGAGGTAGGACACCGTCAGCTTCGCGGAGTCGCGGAGGAAACGGGTGGCGTCGCCGCCGTCGGCGAACGTGCCCAGCCACTCCGCGGACACCTGAGCGGGGTCGCCGAGGGCGGCCCGGTACGCCGGCCAGTCCGCCGCCGTGATGTGGTAGTGCACCCCGCCCGAGACGAGGTAGATGTCCGGCCCCACGGCCGACAGCAGGCCCGACGCGGACGAGGACACCTGGGTGGAGCCGAACCAGTCCGTGAAGTATTGGAAGAAGTTGCGGTTGCCGTAGGCCGAGCAGCTGTCGCCGAGGCCGTATCCGGCGGCCAGCGCGGCGCTGTTCGGCTGATAGGGGGTGTAGTAGTAGAGCGCGGCGGTGGCCTTGTTCTCGATGTAGACCGGCGCGGAGCCGCACGCGCTGTTCGGGTGGTACTGCACGTTCCAGGTCTTGCCCGGGGCGTACCACGTGAAGAACTTGCTGGTGCCGGTCGGGTTCTCGTAGCGCTTGAGCTGCCACGCGGCGCCGTGCACCTGGTTGAAGAAGCCGTAGTACTCCGCATCGCACGCCGCGGTGTCCGGGCACCCCTGCCCCATCGCGGCACGATACTGGCCCGTGGTGGGCCACGTGTCGGTGACCAGTCCCTGCTCCTTCTGGAGCATCACGATGAGCACCTGCGGGTTGATGCCGCACGCCCGGGCCACCTTGGCGATGATGCGCGCCGCCGACTCCGTGCCGCCGCCCGAGTAGGCGCTGCACATCGCGTCGGCGGCGATCGAGCGGGTGGTGTCCGTCTTGTCCTTCAGGCACGTGTAGCCGGACCGGCAGCTGGAGACCTTCGAGTTCAGGAACGTCTGGATATCGCTCTCCGACATGGTCGAGGAGTTGTAGAACACCGCGTCGGAGACGATGTTCCCCGGCTTGAACTGGCTGAGGTCGGCCGTCTTCACGCGGGTCGTGTCGACCGTCGGCGCGGCGTCGGCTGCGGGGGCGACGGCGAGGGAGATCAGCAGTGCCGTCACGGCGGCGAAGACCTGCAGCGCGATGTGTCGGCGCGCGCGAAGGGGATGCTCTCGTCGGGGTTCCATCCGACCAGTGTTGCGGAAGTTAAGCAAATACACCAATGTTGCGAAAGTTACTGGAGCGACACGCCGTGAGAAAGCTCTCATGAATCGACGGGTCGGATGCCGCGGGCGACGGCCGCCACGGCGCTGTCCAGCCACTCGCGACCTCGTCGCGACGCCGGCTCCCGGGTGCGGACCTCAGAGCTCCGCGTGCAGGTGCCACACCCGCTCGGCCGCACCGTCCCACGAGAACGCCCGGCCGCGATCGGCGGCGAGCACCGCGAGCCGCGCGCTGTCCGCCCACGCCTGGACGAGCCCTGCGGCCAGCCCCTCGGCATCCGGCGCCACCAGCACGCCCCCGTCGAGCAGCACCTCGCGATGCACCTCGGAGTCGGCCGCGACCACCGGGACGCCCAGAGCGAGCGCGTCCAGCGCGAGCCACGGGTAGTCCGTCCGCGGCGACGGCACGAGCACCGCGGCCGCCGACGCCAGCACCGCGGCGCGGTCGCCGGCCTCCAGGCTCCCCCGCACGTGCACGTGCTGCGGGTCCGCTCCCGCGGCTGTCGCACGCTCGCGCAAGCCCGCCTCGGCGTCGTCCGGGGCGTCGAGGACCTCGAGGACGCGGCCCTCACCGGCGCGCGCGAACGCCGCGAAGGCGAGGTCGAGGCCCGCACCGGCCTCGGCGGAGATCACGACCGCTCCCTCCGGAGCCCCCAGTGCACGACGCCTGCCGACCTCGTCGCCGGGGGCGGCGAACCCGTCCGGGGCCGCGCCCGCGATCACCCGCACCCGCTCGCCGAGGCTCGTGAGCTCCCGCAACGTCGCGGCGTGCGCGTGGGTGGGCACCACGACCGCGTCGGCGTGCCGCACGATGCGCTTGAGCAGCCCCTTGTGCCACAGCAGGCTCGTCCGCGACAGCGTCTCGGGCGCCTCCCACGGCGTGAGGTCCCACATCGTCACGACGGTCTGGTCGTGGTCGTGCACCCGGTCGTGGCGCACGAGCGGGGCGGCGAGGGTGGGCGAGTGGATCAGCCCGCCGCCGATTCCCGTCGCCACGCCCAGCTGCCACGCGGCGACGAGCTCGCGCCGTGCCAGCGGGGCCTTCACGACCTCCGCGAGACCCGGCACGTCGTCCACCTCGGCACCGCCCGCGGGGACGATCGCGGCGACCTCGCACCCCGACGGGGCGCTGCGCACGAGCGCGCGAGCGAGCTCGCGCGCGGCCTCCGCGAGCGGACCGGCCGGCGGTGCGGGCTGGTCGAGGACGACCCTCAGCGTCACGGGCACGGCTCAGCCCTCGGGCTCGGCGGTGGGCGGATGGAGCGTCGTCTGGATCAGCTCGCGGATGTAGGCGTAGTCGGGGTCGAACTCGTCGATGCCGCCCTCGGGGGTCAGCTCGATGGTGGATACCGGCTGCTCCTTCGCCTTGAGCCCGAGGTCGACGAAGTAGCCGAGCATCGACTGGGGGATGTCGGTCTCCACGAGCGCCGTGCCCGCCGCGGCCACCTCGTTGAAGCGCGTGAGCACGTTCGACGGCGTGAACTGCGCGAGGATCGCCTCCTGCAGCTGACGCTGGCGTTTCATGCGGTCGAAGTCGCTCGTGGTGTAGCGCGAGCGCGCGTACCACTGCGCGGTGTCACCGTTCATGTGCTGGGCGCCCGGCTCGATCCAGCCGATCGCCCAGTCCTCCGCCGGTTCGCCGTCATAGGTGGGGCCGCCGCCCATCGGGAGCCGCTCCTCGACGGTGATGTCCACACCGCCCAGGGCGTCGATCAGCGCCGCGAAGCCCTGCATGTCGATGAAGACGTAGTACGGGATCTCGATGCCGAGGATGCCCTCGGCGGCGTCCTTGGTCGCCTCCACCCCGGGGCTGGAGCCGTTGGCCGCGGCATCCGGGTACAGCGCATCGCCGTCGCGGCAGACCTCGACCTCGGTCCGCAGCTGGTTGATGCCGCTGCTCCAGCCGCACTCCTCGTCCACGTGCCCCTCGTGCACGTCGGGGTAGAGCTCCTGCATCGGCCCGGGCGCGAAGGGGAACTCCGGCATGTCGCGCGGGATGCCGGTGATCGTGACGGCGCCGGAGTCGGCGTTGACGGACACGACCGAGATGCTGTCGAAGCGCATCGAGTCCCGGCCCTCGCCGCTGTCGGCGCCCAGCAGCAGGATGTTGTAGTAGCCGTCGGAGGGCGGCACGCTCGGCCCGCCCAGCCCGAAGATCGAGCCGAGAGTGTCACGGGAGACGCCGGCCAGTTGAGACGCGTACACGGCACCTCCGCCGGAGAGCACCAGCCCCGCGATCGCCACGATCGCGATCGGCAGCCGTGCGCCACGCCGCGCCTTGACCAGGCGGGCCAGTCGCAGGGTGTCGAACGTGAGCACCGCCCACAGCACCGCGTAGGCGATCAGCAGCACCTGGGCCGCCAGCAGCGCGAGCGAGCTCGTGGCCACCGTCAGCAGCGGCGCGCGCCACACGAGCCACAGCACCAGGCCCACCACGGCGACCCCCCACAGCGCGAGCGTCGAGACCAGCCCGATCCGGCCGAGCCGCCGGTTGCCTGCGAGCACCTGCGCCGACCCGGGAAGGAGCAGGTTGAGGGCGACCAGCCACCACGCACGGCGGGTCATCACCTCGGGGGACGAGGAGTCCGGGCGACGCAGGGGCCGCTGCGGCGCGAGGCTCCCGGCCGCACCGCGCGCCGGGGCGGACCGCGGCGGGCTCGCCACGCTCACAGGGACTCCTTGAGGCGGCGGTTCTTCTCCTCCACCTCGGCTTCGAGTGCGCGCGCGTACTGCTCCACACGGTCGGCGAGCCGGTCATCGGAGGTGCCCAGGATGCGGGCCGCGAGCAGCCCCGCGTTCTTCGCGCCGCCGATCGAGACCGTCGCCACCGGGATGCCGCCGGGCATCTGCACGATGCTCAGCAGCGAGTCGAGGCCGTCGAGCGTCGCCAGCGGCACCGGCACCCCGATCACCGGAAGCGCCGTGACCGAGGCGAGCATGCCGGGCAGGTGCGCCGCGCCCCCGGCGCCGGCGACGATGACCTTGAGCCCCCGTGCCCGCGCCTCGCGCCCGTAGCGCACGAGCTTGTCGGGCGTGCGGTGCGCCGAGACGACCTCCACCTCGTGCGGGATCGAGAAGTCGGCGAGCACCTGCGCGGCATCGCTCATCACGCGCCAGTCGGAGTCGGAGCCCATGACCACGCCGACCAGCGGCCGGGGGGAGGAGTGCAGCGGCCGGTTCACCCGATCAAGGCTACGGCGCGCGACTGTGAGAACCCCGCAACGGCGCGGCGTCCGACGGCTCAGTCGGCGAACAGGGCCGCCGCGGCCCGGGCCTCGTACACGACCGCGTCGAGGTCGTCGCCGGTGGCGTTGACGTGACCCACCTTGCGGCCCGGCCGGGGAGCCTTGCCGTAGGTGTGCACCTTGACGGCGGGATGCTCGGCGAACACGCGCGGCAACCGGTCGGTGAGCGCATCCTCGGTCGGCCCGCCCAGGATGTTGACCATGACCGACCACGGGGCCCGCGGCGAAGGGTCGCCGAGCGGGAGGTCGAGCACCGCGCGCAGGTGCTGCTCGAACTGACCGGTGATCGCCCCCTCCTGGCTCCAGTGCCCGCTGTTGTGCGGGCGCATCGCGAGCTCGTTGACCAGCAGCCGGTCGTCGGTCGTCTCGAACAGCTCCACCGCGAGCATCCCGGTGACCCCCAGCCCCTCGGCGATCGCGGAGCCGATCCCGGCGGCGACCTCCGGGAGGCGCTCGCGGGCGTGCGGAGCGGGGGCGATCACCTCGGCGCAGACCCCTCCCCGCTGCACGGTCTCCACGACCGGATAGGCGCGCAGCTCACCGGACGGACGGCGCGCGACCTGCTGGGCGAGCTCTCGCACGAAGTCGACGAGCTCTTCGACGAGCAGCCGGTCGCCCTCGCCGAGCGCGCCCAGCCAGTCCGCGGCCTCCGCCGCCGCGCGGACCACGCGCACGCCTTTGCCGTCGTAGCCGCCGCGCGGCGTCTTCACGACCGCGCGGCCGCCGTGGGCATCGAGAAACGCCTGCAGCTGCGCGGCGTCGGCGACCGCCGCCCACTCCGGCTGCGGCATCCCGAGCGCCTCCAGCCGTTCGCGCATGCGCAGCTTGTCCTGCGCGAAGGCGAGCGGCCCCGGCCCCGGATGCACGGCCACGCCGGCCGCGACCAGGGCGGCGAGCACATCCTGCGGCACGTGCTCGTGATCGAAGGTCACGACGTCGACTCCGCGCGCGAAATCCAGCACGGTCTGCGCGTCGCGATAGTCCCCCACGGCGGTCGCGGCGAGCCCCGCGGCCATGTCGGGCTCCTCGGCGAGCACGCTGAGCTCGATGCCGATCTCGACCGCCGGGGCGATCATCATGCGCGCCAGCTGTCCGCCCCCGACGACTCCGACCTTGACCGACATGGCTCTCCTTCCGTCCCCGACCATCTTCGCCCACTCCGCGCCGGCCGGCGCACCGGCTCAGGACTGCGGGGGGTCCGCGGGCGGAGCCTGCGGCGAAAGGGGGATCGCCTGCGAGTCGCGGTGGGCGATGATCTGGCTCACCTCGACCTGGTCGGCGAGCACTTCGTGCACCAGGGCGACCGAGGGCACGTCGACGAGTCGCAGCGGTGCGTCCACGCCGTCGGACAGCACCAGGGTGCCGCTGCGCCAGAGCCGCTGCAGCGGTCCACGCCGCTCTGTGATCGTGTAGCCGCGCAGGTGCGTCAGCTCGACGCGGCGCCGGACCAGGAGTCCGCGCTGCTCGATCACGCGACGCGTGGTGATCGTGTACGTGTGCGCCGCCCAGCGCAGGTAGGGGATGACCACGAGCACCAGCACGATCACCGTCGCCGCGGCCCACAGCATCCAGTCGGCGAACGGGGCGGGAAGGTTGCCGGTGAGATAGCCGACCGCGGCCGACACCGCCATCAGCACGAGGACCGACCACAGCAGCCGACGCGCGTTCGAGCGCAATCGCGCCACGCGCAGCTCGCTCGTCGAGGTCCCCGGGGCGGGGAGGCGCCCGAGCGGCGCGGTCTGCGGGGTCACCCCCCTATTGTGCCGCGGGGGTGCGACGAACCGCCGCCCGGCACGCCCGGGTCAGCGCACGTGGACGACGTCTCCCGCCCCGACGACGGTGCGGACCCCGTCCGCCTCGACGACGAGCCGGCCGCCCTCGTCGAGCGCGACCGCGCGGCCCCGGAGGGTCGTGCCGTCGGGGAGCGAGACGGCGACCTCCGCGCCGATGGTCGCGCACAGCTCCTCCAGCTCCGCACGCAGCGACGCGGGGGCGCCGCCGGCGACCGCGAGGGCGGCGATGCGGTCGCGCAATCCGGTCAGGAAGTCGGCGAGCAGACGGTCCTCGTCGGCGACGACGCCGAGGACCAGGAACGACGTGGCGGTGGCCACCGGCAGCTCGACCGCCGGCATCCGCGTGTTCACGCCGGCTCCGACGACGACCGTGTGCGGGTCGACCGGGTCGACCTCGGCGAGGATGCCGCAGATCTTGCCCCCGGCCGCCCCGGGCCGCCCCCCGCCCGCTTCGGCGGCCACGAGCACGTCGTTGGGCCACTTGAGCACGACGTCGTACGCGGGCAGCTGGGCCGCCACGGCGCGGCACATCGCGATGCCGGCGCTCAGCGGGATCCAGCCCCGCGCGGACACGGGCACGGCCTCGACCCGCAGCAGCACGGACACCGCGAGCGCGGTGTCCGGCGGCGCCGTCCAGGTGCGGCCGTGGCGTCCGCGTCCGGCCCGCTGATCGCGCGTGAGCACGACCGCCAGGTGCGGGTGGCGGTCGGGGTCGGCGGCGGCGGCGCGCAGGAGCAGCGCGTTCGTGGAGTCGGCGGTCTCGACCAGGTGCAGGCTCGGGGTCGCCGCGGCGGCGAGCGGGTACCCCTGCGGGGGAAACGACATGTCCGCCACGATACGCGCCCGTTCGAAGGCGACAGCGGATGCCGTCTCTCCTTGTCGCGGGTCGCATTCGTCGCCGCGGGACCGCTCGCTAGGGTGGAACGCGTGACCGATGAGCCCGACCTGTCCACGACCGCCGGCAAGATCGCCGACCTCCGCGCGCGCTATCAGGAGGCGGTCCTCGACGCCGAGGCCAAGGCCCGGGACAAGCAGCACGCCAAGGGAAAGCTGACCGCTCGGGAGCGGGTCGAGCTGCTCGTCGACCCCGGATCGTTCGTCGAGCTGGACGAGTACGTGCGACACCGCACGACCGCCTTCGGCATGGACCGCTCCCGGCCGTACGGCGACTCGGTGGTCACCGGCGTCGGTCGGATCCACGGCCGCGTCGTGTGCGTCTATGCGCAGGACTTCACGACCTTCGGCGGGTCGCTGGGTGAGGTCGCCGGCGAGAAGATCATCAAGATCATGGAGTTCGCGATGCGCAACGGGGTGCCGATCGTCGGCATCCTCGACTCCGGCGGCGCGCGCATCCAGGAGGGCGTGGTGGCCCTCGGCAAGTACGGCGAGATCTTCCGCCTCAACACCGCGGCATCCGGCGTCATCCCGCAGATCTCGATCATCATGGGCCCCGCCGCGGGCGGCGCGGTGTACTCCCCCGCCCTGACCGACTTCGTGGTCATGGTCGACAAGACCAGCCAGATGTTCGTCACCGGCCCCGACGTCATCAAGACGGTCACCGGCGAGGACGTCGGCATGGAGGAGCTCGGCGGCGCCTACACGCACAACACGCGCTCGGGCGTCGCGCACTATCTCGCCGAGGACGAGGACGACGCGATCGACTACGCGCGCACGCTGCTCGGCTACCTCCCCGACAACAACATGTCGGACCTGCCCGCCTACGAGGGCGTGTTCGAGTTCGAGACGACGGATGCCGACCGCTTCCTCAACACCGTGATCCCCGACTCCCCCAACCAGCCCTACGACATCCACCAGGTCATCGAGCACGTCGTCGACGACGGCGACTTCCTCGAGGTGCAGCCGCTGTTCGCCCCGAACATCGTCATCGGCTTCGGCCGGGTCGAGGGCCGCTCGGTGGGGATCATCGCGAACCAGCCCTCGCAGATGGCGGGCACGCTGAACATCGACGCCGGCGAGAAGGCGTCCCGGTTCGTGCGGTTCTGCGACGCGTTCTCGATCCCGATCGTGACGCTCGTAGACGTGCCGGGATACCTGCCCGGCACCGACCAGGAGTGGACCGGCGTCATCCGCCGCGGCGCGAAGCTGCTCTACGCCTATGCCGAGGCGACCGTGCCGTTGGTGACCGTGATCCTGCGGAAGGCCTACGGCGGCGCGTACATCGTGATGGGCTCCAAGCAGCTGGGCGCCGACGTCAATCTCGCGTGGCCCACGGCGGAGATCGCCGTCATGGGCGGGCAGGGCGCCGTCAACATCCTGTACCGCGGCGAGATCCGCAAAGCCGAGGAGGCGGGCGAGGACATCGCGGCGGTGCGCACGCGCCTGGCGAACGAGTACCTGTACAACGTGGCGTCGCCGTTCCTGGCCGCCGAGCGCGGCGAGCTCGACGCCATCATCGAGCCGGCTCAGACCCGCGTCTACGTCGCCAAGGCACTGCGGGCTCTGCGGGGGAAGCGGGCCACGCTGCCGGCGAAGAAGCACGGTAACATCCCCCTATGACCCGGGGGGAGACCGTCGCCGACGGCCACGACGGCGCGGCCGAGCAAGCGCTGCGCATCGACGTCCTGCGCGGCGACCCCACCGCGGAGGAGCTCGCCGCCGTCATCGCCGTGGTCACCGAGTCGTACGCCCTCGAGGTCGCCGCCGCCGTCGCCGACGACCGCCCGCGCCGTTCCGCGTGGCAGCTGTCCGCGCGGCCGCTGCGCGCACCGCTGGCGCGGGAGCTCGGCTGGGGCCGGTTCGGCGGCTGACGGCGTCGCCGACGACAGCCGCGCGGCTGTCCCCCGAAATACCTACAGACGAATCCTTCGCGGACTGGCAGTCTAGGAGTGCTGGAACGCTGCTGCGTTCGGTCGGCCTGCCGCTTTCTCAAGCGCGGCCGGCCCCGCGAGTCGGTTTTCGGGTAACCGGCTCGCACGGCGAGGGGCGGCGCAAGCCGCCCCTCGCCCCGTCCTCACCCGGGACTGCATGTCAGGGATGCCGTCCGGGTGCACGGGATCGCTCAGTCCGTCTGCGGGCGGGCGATCTCGTGCCACAGGTCGACGCTCTCCTCGCCGTCGGCGTCGTCGTCGGGGCGCGAGCGGCCGACCACCGTGACGGCGATCCCCTCGTGCGGCGACGTGCGGATGTACAGGCGGTCGGAGTGGGCCTGGTCGAGCGTGCGCGCGAGCTCGGCGCGGATCTCCTGCACGGCATGCTCGTCGAGTCCGTCGAGGCCGCCCTCGTCCAGCACCGTCACGCTCGCGCCGCGGCGGCGGGCCGACTCCAGCCGGCGACGCACGTCGTCGTCGAGCAGTCCCCGCCCGCGCAGCTCGTCGCGCAGGCTCCCTTCCGCCAGGCGGGCCTGCATCCGCTCCTCGTCGTCGAGCTCTCCGCCGGTCTCGATCGTGCGCGCCAGCACCGGTCCCGCGACCGTCAGCGCGCGCCACACCTGCACGCGACGCTCGCGGCGCCGTCCCTCCTGCGAGGCGAGCCACTCGGAGGCGTGGCGCTGCACCTCGGTCAGCTCCGCGGTGTCGCGCGCGGCGCGGTCGACGAGCATCGTGACCAGCTGCGCGACACCGACCCAGACCACGGCGCCGACCGCGCCCAGCGAGAGCGCGTTGACGAGCCCGATCCACACGGTCCCCGCGACGGTCAGCAGCACGACCCCGCTCCAGGCCACCCAGGGGCGGCGGCGCACCATGACGATCGCCATCAGGGCGGACAGGCCCCCCAGGCTCCAGGTCGCGAACGGCTCCAGCCGCGCGTCCGGGCCGGCCGCGTACCACGTCACGCTCGGGATGACCGCCGTCACGATCAGCGCGACAGCCGCCGCCCAGCCCGGCAGCACCGAATGACGCCCCAGACCCGCGGTGAGCACGGATGCCGAGTCGGTGGCCGACGGGCGGGCGTGCCAGAAGATGCACAGCCAGGCCGTCGCCAGATAGATGCACGCCATCGCGATCAGCAGCAGCGGATCGACCACCGCCATGCCGCGCCAGGCCAGCCCTCCGGCAGCGAGGTACGCCGTGAAAGCGACGCCGAGGACGGACAGGACGGCACGCACCGAGACCCTCATCGCGGATGCTCCCAGGAGAGAGTCACGACGGTGCCGTTCACACCGCTGTCGATCTCGGCGCGTCCGGCGACCGCGGTCATCCGCGCGAAGATCGAGGCCCGGATGCCGAGACGGTCGTCGGCCATCTCGTCGAGGTCGAACCCGTCCCCGTTGTCGCTGATGCGGATCGTCACGCCCGCCGCGTCCGCCTCCACCCGCAACCGCAGGCCGACCGCGCCGGCGTGCTGGACGGCGTTGGCGATCGCCTGCGTCGCCGCGAGCACGAGCGCCTTCGCCGCCCGGCCCGGCACCGACGGCGCGTCGGGGGCGATCGACCGCTCGGCGTTCACCCCGACGCGGAACTCTGCCGCGGCGGCGTCGAGCTCATCCGCGACCACTGCGGGGTCCACGGGCGCGTCGGAGCCCTCCCCCGAGTCGCGGTCGGCGTTCGCGAGGCGGGTCAGAGCCTCACGCGCCATCGACACGGCCAGCGCGCGCTCGCGCGGCGTGGTCGCACGCTCGGCGGCGATGAGGGCGGCCAGCACGCTGTCGTGCATGAGCGCGGCCACGGCCACGCGCTCCTTCTCGATCGCGTCCGCCGTGGCGGCCTCGGCGTAGGAGCGCACCGCGACCGCGCGGGCGTCGTCGATGCCGACCGAGACCGAGCGCAGCATCCAGGCGATCGTCAGCAGCACGTAGGCGAGGATCATGGCGAACGCGACGTCCAAGCCGACGCGTACGAGGCTGTCGCCGGTCGTGCCGACGCCGTCCTGGGCCAATCGCACGCCGCCGTAGAGCACCGGCACCAGGGCGCCCCACAGCAGCTGCAGCGGCAGGGGGAAGGCCACCACCGCAGCGACCGTCGCCACGTTGATGAGGTACCAGATCCACGGCGCTCCCGCCGCGTGCTCGCTGCGGCCGGCCGTCGCCAGCGGCCACAACAGGATCGCGGCCGGGTACACGACCGCGAACATCGCGGCGAGCAGGCGCGCACGGATGCCGGCGATGCACCCGACGATCATCACCGCGAGCGGCACGAAGATGGTCAGCAGCAGCACCATGCGCCAGCCGGGGTCCTCCTGACTCGACGTGAGCGCGTTCAGGAAGGCCTGCGTGCCCAGCGCCGAGCAGCCGAATCCGACGGTGATGATGACGATGCGCTCGACCCGCGCGCGCGTGAAGGTCTCCGCGCCCGGCACGCCCAGCGCGGCGGGTCGTCGCACATCCCGGTACACGGGAGTGGACGTCTCAGTCGCCACCGGATCCCTCGGTGACCAGCCCGTCCTCCATCGCGCGACGGAGCAGGTCCACCTTGGTCGGGGCGGGGCGTCCGACCTCGACGTATTTGACGCGCACGCGCGTGATGTTCTCCTTCGCGGTGGAGTAGGCGATGCCGAGCCGGTCGGCGACGACCTTCAGCGGCAGACCCGCGGCATACAGCCGAAGCACGTCGCGCTCGCGCGCGGACAGCTGGGCGCTCGCGAAGGCGCGGTCCCCCTCGATGGCGTTGGCCCATTCCACGTTGTCGAGGGAGTCGCCGCGGGCCACCGTGGCGATGGCCTCGATCACGTCGTCGATGCGGGAGGACTTGCTGACCACGCCGGCCGCGCCCGCCACGAGCGCCTCCCGCACGGCGGCGGGCCGGTCCGCGACGCTGTGAATGATGACCGAGGAGCCGTCCCGCACCAGGCGCGACACGTTCTCGGTGACGGTCGTGCCGTCGCCGAGGGTCAGATCGAGCACGACCACGTCGGCCGGCGGCACCGCCGCGAAGGCCCGCCAGTTGAGATACTCGGCGACGGTGCTGCCCGAGAAGACGATCTGCTTGGTGGTGGTGCGCGCGCAGGCGGCCTCCAACCCGAGCCGCACGGACTCGTGGTCGTCGATCAACGCCACCCTCGTCATGGTCTCAGCCTACCGAGCGCGTCAATCCCACCACCGCCTCGACGTGATGCGAGTTCGGGAACAGGTCGATGGCGCGCACACCGGCCGCCTCGTAGCCGTGCGCCCGGAACGTCGCGAGATCGCGGGCGAGGGCGGCCGGGTCGCAGGCGACGTACACGACGGCGGCCGGACCCAGCCGCGCGAGCGAGTCGACCACCTCGCGACCGGCGCCGGCGCGCGGCGGGTCGAGCACGACCGCACCGCGCCGCAGCTGCGCACGGCGCGCAGCGGATGCCGTCGCCTCCTGCCTCGCCAGCCAGCGGTCCACGCGACCGGTCTCGGCGCGCGCGCCGACCCACTCGGCCAGGTTCTCGCCGGCGTGCTCGGTCGCGCGCGGATCGGACTCCACGCTCGTCACGCGGCTGGCGGGGCCGCCCAGCGCGGCGACCGACGCGGCGAGCAGCCCCACCCCGCCGTACAGGTCCAGGTGCCATGCGTCGGGGTCGACGCCGCCGGCGGCGCGCAGGGCGTCGGCGACGGCATCCGTCAGCGTCGCCGCCGCCAGCCGGTGCACCTGCCAGAAGCCGCCGGCATCGACCCGGAACGAGCGCGCGCCCACCCGTTCGATCACCGGCTCGCGCGCGGCCGGGTCGACCGGCGGCCGGCGGCCGCGGGGCGCGTCGGGCCGGGCGATCACGCGCACCCGGCCGTCGGCGGGCTGGACGAGGTCGAGGCGGCCGGGCGGGGCGGAGCGCCGGGTCAGCGCGGCGCGCTCGATCGCGGTCGTCGCCAGCGGCAGCGCGTCGACCTCGATCACGCGGTGACTTCGGGCCGCGTAGGGGCCGATGCGGCCCTCGGCGTCGACGTGCAGCCCCACCCGGGTGCGCCAGCCGGTCCCGTCGGGGCTCTCGCCCGCCGTGGCGTGCTCTGCTGCGGCGGGGGGATGGGCCGGCTCGATCGTTACCGGGAGGTCGAGACCGCCGATCCGCCGGAGCGCATCTTCGACGACGCGCGCCTTCAGCACCCGCTGATGCTCGAGCACGACGTGCCCGAGATCGGCGCCGCCGGGGCGCCGCTCGGGCGGCACGTCGACGTCGGCCGCGGGCCATACGTGCCGCTGCCGGTGCGGCGAGGCATCGAGCACGTCCACCACCTCGCCGCGCCAGAGCGAGGCCTTGGCGGTGTCGGTGAGGCGCACGCGCACGCGTTCGCCGGGGATCGCGTCGGGGACGAACACGACGCGCCCCGCCACGCGCCCGACGAAGACGCCGCCGTGGGCGATGTCGGTGATCTCCAGGTCGATGAGCGCGCCGGCATCCATCCCTCGAGCCTCGCACACCCCACTGCACCCTGCCGCGCCCAGCCGCTCCTGCCTCCTTTGCCCCCTGCTGCCTCCTGTTGGCGACGCATTTCTGCAAGGGCGCCCAACCACAGCAGCACCCAGCGGGGACACAGCAGCTAGCGTGGATGCCGTGCGCCTGTGCCTCGCCTCGACCTCCCCCGCCCGGCTCATGCTGCTGCGCCGGGCCGGCATCGAGCCGCTCGTGCGGGCCCCCGAGGTCGACGAGGACGCCGTGGTCGCGACCGTCGAGGCCCACGAGCGCCGCACGCTGACCCCCGCCGAGCACGTGCTCCTGCTCGCGCGGCGCAAGGCCGCCGACGTGGCGGCGACGCTGCGCGCCGAGGACCCCGGGTTCGACGGTCTCGTCCTCGGCGGCGACTCGATGTTCGAGCTCGACGGGGAGGTGCTGGGCAAGCCGCACCGGCCGGAGGTCGCCAGGGCCCGATGGCACGCGATGCGGGGGCGCACCGGCATCCTGCACTCCGGTCACAGCCTCATCCGCATCGCCCCGGGAGATGCGCCGCGCGAGGCGCACGCCGTCGCCGAGGCGTCGGTCTCCTTCGTCGCCGATCTCTCCGAGGCCGAGCTGGACGCCTATGTCGCCACCGGCGAGCCGCTGCACGTGGCGGGGGCCTTCACGATCGACAGTCTCGGCGGGCCGTTCATCGACCGCGTCGAGGGCGACCCGTCCACGGTGGTCGGCATGTCGCTGTCGACGGTGCGGCGGCTGACCGGCCGGCTCGGCGTGCCCTGGACCGACCTGTGGCACCGGCGGCCTGCTTCATAGACGTCCGCACATGATTTCGCGGGATCTTGTGCGAGTGATCCAAAGAGCGCCGTCGCCCGCTCGGTAGGCTGGCATCCATGCCTGATATCGCCAAGGTGCTGGTCGCCAACCGCGGCGAGATCGCCGTCCGCATCATCCGCGCCGCACGGGACTCGGGGAAGGCCTCGGTCGCCGTCTACGCCGACCAGGACCGCGACGCGATGCACGCCCGGCTGGCCGACGAGGCGTACGCGCTCGACGGGCTCACGAGCGCCGACACGTACCTGTCGATCGAGAAGATCCTCTCGGTCGCACGCCGGTCGGGGGCGGATGCCGTCCACCCCGGCTACGGCTTCCTCGCCGAGAACGCCGACTTCGCGCGCGCCGTCATCCGCGCCGGCCTGATCTGGATCGGCCCTCCTCCGGAGGCGATCGAGGCGCTCGGCGACAAGGTGACCGCGCGGCACGTGGCCGAGAAGGTCGGCGCACCGCTGGCGCCGGGGACCCCGGGCCCGGTGAGCGGCGCCGACGAGGTCGTCGCCTTCGCCGAGGAGTTCGGCCTGCCCATCGCGATCAAGGCCGCCTACGGCGGCGGCGGGCGGGGTCTGAAGGTCGCCCGCACGCTCGACGAGGTGCCCGAGCTGTTCGAGTCGGCCACCCGCGAGGCGATCGCGGCGTTCGGCCGCGGCGAGTGCTTCGTGGAGAAGTACCTCGACCGTCCGCGCCACGTCGAGACGCAGTGCCTGGCCGATGCCGCGGGCACCGTGGTCGTCGTCTCCACCCGCGACTGCTCCCTGCAGCGCCGGCACCAGAAGCTCGTCGAGGAGGCGCCCGCGCCCTTTCTCACCGACGCCCAGAACGAGATCCTGTACGGGGCGTCCAAGGCGATCCTGCGCGAGGTCGGCTACGTCGGCGCGGGCACGTGCGAGTTCCTGATCGGCGCCGATGGCACCATCTCGTTCCTCGAGGTCAACACCCGGCTGCAGGTCGAGCATCCGGTGTCCGAGGAGGTCACCGGCATCGACCTCGTGCGCGAGCAGTTCCGTCTGGCCGAGGGGGGCCTGCTCGGATACGACGACCCCGAGCCGGTCGGCCACTCGATCGAGTTCCGCATCAACGGCGAGGACCCGGGGCGCGGGTTCCTGCCGCAGCCGGGGCGCATCAACGTGTTCAAGACGTTCGGCGGTCCCGGCATCCGCCTCGACTCGGGCGTCACCGCCGGTGACTCGGTGTCCGGGGCGTTCGACTCGATGCTCGGCAAGATCATCATCACCGGACGGGACCGGGCCGAGGCCCTGGAGCGCTCCCGACGGGCGCTGGACGAGTTCGAGGTCTCGGGCATGCCGACCGTGCTGCCCTTCCACCGCAGGGTCGTGCGCGACCCGGCCTTCACCGCCGAGGACGGCGTGTTCGGCGTGTACACGCGCTGGATCGAGACCGAGTTCGCGAACGACATCCCGCCGTGGGACGGCGAGGCGCAGGAGCCGCAGACCGCCGAGCCGCGTCACACCGTCGTGGTCGAGGTCTCCGGCAAGCGCGTCGAGGTGAGCCTGCCCGACCGCATCGTGCAGGCGCCGGCGAGGACCGGGCGCCCCGCGGCGGTGCCGCCCTCGCGCCGCACGCACGCCTCGACCGCGATGGCGGGCGCCTCGGGCGACGCGGTGGTCTCCCCGATGCAGGCGACGATCGTCAAGGTCGCCGTCGAGGAGGGTCAGCACGTCGTCAAGGGCGACCTCGTGGTCGTGCTGGAGGCGATGAAGATGGAACAGCCGATCCAGGCGCACAAGGACGGCGTCGTGAGCGCGGTGGATGCCACGCCGGGGACGACCGTCTCCGCCGGTCACCGCCTGATGACGATCTCCTGAGCGCTCTGCGCAGGCTCAGCCGGCCAGATCGACGATGTGCATCGCGCGCGCGGCATCCGTGATGCTGGCGGTCAGCGACGGGAACACCGCGAACACGCGCGAGACCTGGTCGACGGTGAGCCGCCGCTCGATCGCGATCGCGAGCGGGTAGATGAGCTCCGAAGCGCGCGGGGCGACGATCACCGCCCCGATCACGGTGCCGCTGCCGGTGCGGGCGATGACCTTCACGAAGCCGTCGGTGATGCGCATCATCTTCGCCCGCGCGTTGGCCGTGAGCGGCAGCTTGTACACGACCCCGTCGGCGCGGCCGTCGACGACGTCCTGCTCGCTGAACCCGACGGTCGCGATCTCGGGAGACGTGAAGATGTTCGCGGTGATGCGCCGGCGCTCCAGCGGGATGACGGTGTCGCCGAGCGCGTGGAAGACCGCGGTGCGCCCTTGCATCGAGGCGACGGATGCCAGGGGCACGAAGTCGGTGCAGTCCCCCGCCGCGTAGACGTTGGGCACCGAGGTGCGCGCGACCCGGTTCACGCGGATGTGGCCAGACTCGGTCAGCTGGATGCCGGCATCCTCCAGCCCCAGTCCGCGTGTGTTGGGGATGGAGCCCACCGCCATGAGGCAGTGGCTGCCCTCGATCGTCCGGCCGTCGGAGAGCGTCACGATCACCCCCTCCCCCGTGTTGACGACGCTCTCGGCCCGGGCGCGCGCCAGCAGCTGCATGCCCCCGCGCGTGAAGACCTTCTCCAGGACGGCAGCGGCGTCGCGGTCCTCGCCGGGGAGCACCCGGTCGCGGCTGGAGATGAGCGTGACCTTCGCGCCGAGGTTCATATACGCGCCGGCGAACTCCGCGCCGGTGACGCCGGAGCCGACGACCACGAGATGCTCGGGAACCGCGGCCATGTCGTACAGCTGGGTCCAGGTGAGGATGCGCTGCCCGTCCGGCCGCGCGCTCGGCAGCTCCCGCGGCGAGGCACCGACCGACACGACCAGGGTGTCGGCCTCGATGCGCTCGAAGTCCGTGCCGCCCGCGTCGGTGGCCACGACGATCGCGCGCGGGCCGTCGAGCCGGCCGTGGCCCGACACGATCCGCACCCCGGCGTCCTCGAGCGCGGCGCGCACGTCGTCGGACTGTTTGCGGGCCAGGGCGAGCAGGCGCCGGTTCACGGCGGCCAGGTTGATCGCGACCTCGGGGCGCAGCGGCACCCCGCCCCCTCCGCGGGCGAACAGCTGCACGCCGAGATCGCCGGCCTGCCGGATCGCGACCGCGGCGTCGGCGGTCGCGATGAGGCTCTTGGAGGGAACGACATCGGTGAGCACGGCCGCCCCGCCCACCGCCGCCTGCTCCACGAGGGTCACCTCCGCGCCCAGCTGCGCCGCCGCGAGCGCGGCCTCATAGCCGCCCGGTCCGCCGCCGAGGATCGCGACGCTCTGGTTGGCCTGGAAGCTCGCTGTCATGCCGACCATTCTGTCGCGTGGCAGCGCCCGGTGCCCCGCACTCACCTCGGCCCGGGATTCCCCCTTATGGTGGGAGCCATGTCAGACACCCGCAGCAATCCCCTCGACGACCCCGCCATCGACCCGTTCGCCGTCGCCGCCGACGCCGCGGCCGACATCGCCCGGCTCACCGGGGTCGAAAGCCACGACATCGCCCTCACCCTCGGCAGCGGGTGGGGCGGTGCCGCGGAGCTCATCGGCGAGACGACCGCGACCGTCCCCGCCACCGAGATCACCGGCTTCAGCAAGCCGGCACTGGAGGGCCACGTCGGGTCGTTGCGCAGCATCCTCACGCCCGGCGGCAAGCGCGTGCTCGTGATCGGCGCCCGCACGCATTACTACGAGGGACACGGCGTGCGCCGCGTCGTGCACAGCGTCCGGACCGCCGCGGCGACCGGCGCGAAGACCATGGTGCTCACCAACGGCGCCGGGGGGCTGAAGACCTCCTGGACGCCCGGGCAGCCGGTGCTGATCAGCGATCACATCAACCTCACCGCCGACTCCCCGATCGAGGGCGCGAACTTCGTCGACCTCACCGACCTGTACTCGCGCCGCCTGCGTGACCTCGCCCGCACGATCGATCCGGACCTCGACGAGGGCGTGTACTGCCAGTTCCGCGGGCCGCACTACGAGACACCCGCAGAGGTGCGGATGGCAGGGATCATCGGCGGCCACATCGTCGGCATGTCCACGGCGCTGGAGGCGATCGCCGCGCGTGAAGCGGGCATGGAGGTCGCCGGCTTCTCGCTCATCACGAACCTCGCCGCCGGCATCCAGACCACCCCGCTCAGCCACGAGGAGGTCCTCGAGGCCGGCAGGCAGGCCGGACCGGTGATCGCGGCGCTGCTCGCGCGGTTCGTCGAGGCGCTGTAGGCGCGGGGGCTCGAGCCGTGCTGCTGACCGAACCGATCACGCTCGAGGACGACCACGTCCGGCTGGAGCCGCTGCACGCGCACCACGCCGCCGACCTCGCCGAGGCGACCGTCGGCCTCGAGCACGCGTGGTACACGTCGATCCCGGCGGCGGTCCCCGACGAGATCGACCGTCGGCTGGCATGGCGGGATGCCGGGACGATGAACCCGTGGGCGGTCGTGCTGCCGGCATCCGGGCGCGCCGTCGGCATGACCACGTTCTGCAACATCGACCAGGAGAGCCGCCACGTCGAGATCGGGCACACGTGGCTGTCTCCGTCGGCGCAGCGCACCGCCGTGAACACGGCCGCCAAGCTGCTGCTGCTCGGCCACGCGTTCGAGACGTGCGACGCGATCGCGGTCGAGTTCCGCACGCACTGGCACAACCGTCAGTCGCGCACGGCGATCGAGCGGCTCGGCGCGAAGCGCGACGGGGTGCTGCGCAACCACCGGCTCGGGCCGGACGGCACCCTGCGCGACACGGTCGTGTACTCGATCCTGCCGCACGAGTGGCCGGCGGTCCGGCTCGGGCTGCGCGCGCGCCTGGACCGGGGGTGACCGGCGCGGATCTGCCCGGGGTGGTTGTCGCGGACCGCCCTGACTGACCAGAATGGCTTCTGGTGCGTGTGTGCGCACCGGACCCGGTGCGGCGCACCGTCAACGGAGAGGAACCCGCATGACCGACGTCTCGCGCACCGTGCGCATCGGCTCGTCCCATGGCCTGCACGCCCGGCCCGCGAAGCTGTTCGCGCAGGCCGCCAAGGATTCCGGCGTGAACGTCACGATCGCCAAGGGAGCCGGCGCACCGGTCAACGCCGCCAGCATCCTCGGGGTCATCGCGCTCGGCATCGAGTTCGGCGACTACGTCACCCTCACCGCGGACGGCGACCGTCCCGACGACGTGCTCGACACGCTCGCCGAGCTGCTGACCACGGACCACGACGCGTAAGAACCGAAGACAAGGACAGGAAGCGAACATGAGCGAACTTCGAGGAGTCGGAATCGGGCTCGGCGTGACCCAGGGCCCCGTCGCGAGGATGGCAGAGCCGCTGCCCGCGCCCGAGGACGTCCCCAGCACGCGCACCCAGGCGGAGGAGACCGCCCGCGTCGGCGAGGCCGTCGGCGCGGTGGCGCGGGAGCTGGAGGCCCGCGGCGAACAGGCCGGCGGCGCCGCCCGCGACGTGCTGGAGGCCCAAGCGATGATGGCCGAGGACCCGACGCTGGAGAGCGAGGTCGGCACCCGCATCGCGGCGGGCAAGACCGGCGAGTTCGCGGTGTACGAGGCGTTCGCGAGCTTCCGCGACATGCTCGTGGCCATGGGCGGCTACCTCGGCGAGCGCGCGGCCGACCTCGACGACGTCGCCCAGCGCGTGATCGCGCGGCTGCGGGGCCTTCCGGCCCCGGGCGTGCCCGACCCGGGGCATCCGTTCGTGCTGGTCGCGAAAGACCTCGCGCCCGCCGACACGGCCCTGCTCGACCTCGACAAGGTGCTGGGCCTGATCACGACCGAGGGCGGCCCGACCTCGCACACGGCGATCCTCGCCCGCGAGAAGTCGATCGTCGCGGTGGTGGGCGTGGCCGCGGCCACCGGACTGGTCGACGGCGAGACCGTCATCGTCGACGCGGCCGCCGGCACCGTCACCACCGACCCCACCGAGGAGGAGCTCACCCGCGCGCAGCACCGCGCCGATGCGCGCAAGTCCGCGGCATCCGCCCCGCTCACCCCGGGAGCGCTCGCCGACGGCACGAAGGTGCCGCTGCTGGCGAACCTCGGCAAGCCCGAGGGCGCCGAGGAGGCCGTGGCGCTCGGCGCGGAGGGCGTCGGCCTGTTCCGCACCGAGTTCCTGTTCCTGAGCTCGTCGCAGGCGCCGACCGTCGAGCAGCAGCGCGAGGCGTACACGAAGCTCCTGTCGGCCTTCCCCGGCAAGAAGGTCGTCGTGCGCGCGCTCGACGCCGGTGCGGACAAGCCCCTGGCCTTCCTCAACGACGCGCACGAGGAGAACCCGGCGCTGGGCCTGCGCGGCCTTCGCGCGCTGCGTGCGAGCGAGGACATCCTGCGCGAGCAGCTCACGGCCCTCGCCGAGGCGGATGCCGCGACCGAGGCCGACCTGTGGGTCATGGCCCCCATGGTCTCGACCGTCGAGGAGACCGAGTACTTCACCACGATCGCCCGCGAGTACGGCATCAAGACCGTCGGCGTCATGGTGGAGGTGCCCTCCTCCGCGATCCTCGCCGAGCGCGTGCTGAGCATCGCGGACTTCGCCTCGATCGGCACGAACGACCTCACGCAGTACACGCTGGCCGCCGACCGGCTGCTGGGCTCGGTCGCCTCGTTCCAGGACCCGTGGCATCCCGCCGTGCTGCGTCTGATCGGCATGGTCGGCGAGGCCGGCCGCGTCAACGGCAAGCAGGTCGGCATCTGCGGCGAGGCCGCGGCCGACCCGCTGCTGGCGGTCGTGCTGGTGGGCCTCGGGGCGACGAGCCTGTCGATGGCGCCCACCGCTCTCGCGGACGTGCGCGCGACCCTGCTGGAGCACACGCTCGACGACGCCAAGCGCATCGCGGCGGCCGCGGTGGGAGCCGACGACGCCGGGTCCGCACGAGACGCGGCCCGGGCGGCGGCAGCGAAGTAGGACTTCGGGAGCTCCCATCGTGGACGTCCGCGCGCAGGCGACGGCCGGCGGCACGGGCATCGCCGTGACCGCCGTCGTGATCCTCGTGATCGCGGCGGCGGTCGTCGTCGTGCTGCTGACGATGCGGCGCCGGCGCGGCGCGGCGCGTGAGGCGGGACCCCGCCCGATCCGCCACGTGGTGTTCGCGTGCGATGCCGGCATCGGCGCGGCGGTCGTGGGCGCGACGGTGCTGCGCAAGCGCCTCGCGAAGGCCGGCATCGACGACGTGGACGTGACGATCCGGGCCATCTCGCAGCTGGATCGCACGGTCGACCTCGTGATCACCCAGTCCAGCCGCAGCGAGAAGGCCCGGGCGAAGGCCCCGGACGCGCTGCACATCTCGATCGACAACGTGATGACCTCGGCCGGCTACGACGACGTCGTCCGCATCCTCTCCGATCAGCGCCACGGCCAAGGGAGCCCATCGTAATGACTCGCGACATCCTCGGACTCGGTCAGGTGCGCATCCACGCCGGCAGCGTCTCACGCATCGAGGCGATGAAGGAGGCCGCCGAGATCCTCGAGGCCGCCGGGGCGGTGACCTCGAGCTACTTCGACGCGATGCAGCAGCGCGAGGCGACCATCTCGACCTACATGGGCAACGAGCTCGCCATCCCGCATGGGCTCAACGAGACCAAGGGCACGATCCTCGACTCGGCGCTTTCGTTCGTGCGCTACGACGGCGGCGTGGACTGGGACGGCAATCCGGTCACCTTCGTCGTGGGCATCGCGGGCAAGGACGGCGAGCACATCGAGCTGCTCTCGCACATCGCGCTGCTGTTCTCCGACGAGGACGACGTCGAACGGCTGCGCAGCGCCCAGACGCCCGAGGAGCTGTACGAGCTGCTCCTGGCGATGTACTGAGGCGTCCTCAGGTCGACGAACGTCGGAGAATCGCGCGTACTTCGGAGCATTTCCCGCGAATCCTCCGAACTTCGTCGGATTCTCCGAAGTTCGTGCGGCGAGTCAGTCCTCCACCACCGCGACGAGCTCGTCGAGGAAGTCGGAGAAGGTCGTCGCGCGCCGCACGATGCGCTGCACCGCATCGTGCTCGCTGAACACCTCGACCAGCTGCTCGAACACGGTCTGGAACGCGGTGCGGTCGGACTCGGAGAACGCGACCATCGCGACGACCTGGACGTGACCCTCGCCCCACGCGATCGGGGGGTCGGCGATGCCGACGGCGATCGCCGTGCGGGTGGCGGTCATCGTGAGCGAGTGCGGCACCGCGAGCGCGTCGCTGAACGCCGTCGACGACAGGTGCTCTCGTTCGATGGCCCGCTCGACGTAGTCCTGGTCGATGACGCCCTGTGACACCAGCAGGGCGCCGAGGCGCCGGATGACGCCCTCCTCGCCGTCGTCGCCGTCGAGGCGGGGCACGAACGCGTCCGCGTCGAAGTAGCGCTCCAGCTCGGCGCGCAGGCGCGCCAGGCGCTCCACTCTCCGCACCCGGGCGATCGCGGTCTGCACCCGCGTCACGTCCGACTCGGTGAGGAAGGGCTGGATCTGGACGACGCCGTCGCCGGAGATCCTGGGCTCGATGGTCGTGAGCACCAGGTCGGTGTCGATCGACGCCCAGTCCGGGTCGGCACGCGAGTCGACGCCGACGACGTCCACGGCGGCGCCGAACGACTGATCGACGCGGGCGTGCAGCAGTTCGTGGATGTCGTAGTAGCCGGGGCACACGATCGTGACGGTGAGGCGCTTGCCCTCCTGACGATGCCGTTCCAGGTGGCCGCCCACGTGCATCGCGAGATAGGCGATCTCGTCGTCGAGGATCGGGAGCCCCAGCAGGCCCCGCAGACCGTCGGCGATGAACACCGCCACCTCGAAGATCATCGGATACGCCGTCTTCAGCGATCGCGTCAGCGGATTGCGCGACCACGCCCCTTCCTGCGCCCGCTCGCGCAGGTTCTCGACGTGCTGGGCCAGCCGCAGCACGAAATCCTCGTCGTCGAGGTCGATGAGGAACTCCTGCTCGGCGCGGGCGACGACATCGCGCACCGCGGACTCCACGTCGCCGGGAAGCCGTTCGCGGATGAGCTCGGCCCGCGCGGCGCCGGCGGCCGCGACGATGCGGGTCTGCACGAGCCCGGCGAGCTGGCTGAGATCGCCGCGTCCGAACCGGATGGCGAGGTGCTCCTGAGCCAGCCGGTCGATCAGCTCGCCGATCCGGGCGCGCTCGGGCGAGTCCGACCCGGGCGCGTCGTCGAGCCGGTGCTGACGGGCCACCCGGTCGGCGGCGATCGCGACGTGCATCATGACGTCGCCGATGCTGAACTCGTTGACGACATGACCGAGTTCCTGCAGCCCGGCCACGAGCCGGGTCTTGAACCGGCCGTACGCACCCGTCTCGACCGCGCCCGCGCCGAGCGCGCGCTGCAGCGCGTCGAGGTCGAACGCGCTCGCCTCCATCTCGTCGTGCGCCAGCCGGCTGAGCAGGCGCCGCTGCGCCGTCTCGGGGCCCCGCAGCAGCGCGCGCGATGCCGTGCGGTGCAGCGTCAGCTCGGTGCCGCCCAGGAGCGCCCGCACGCGGGCGAGGTCGGCGTCGACGGTGGCGGGGCTGACGAAGAACGCGGCGGCGGTGTCGAACACGTCCACGCCGTCGGGTGCGTCCACGAGCGCACGCACGAGCCGGTGCAGTCGGTCGCGCGTCGACGGTGCGTCGTCGGAGGCCCGCAGCGCGTCCGCGGCATGCGCGCCTGCCCGATACCCGCGCGGCCCGGACTCGACGGCGTCGCCCCCGGGCACACGGCCGTTGATCGCGGTGACGTAACTGCGGATGCTGCGCGGCGTGACCCCGATCGCGGCGGCGAGCTCGGCGGCGGTCACCCAGTCGCGACCGCGCAGCAGGTGCGCGATCACCTGATCGTGGCGGGCTCTGCTCACCCGCACAGTCAACCACGAGCCGTCGCCGCAGGGTGAGACGCATCTGCCTTCCGCCCCCGCGGAAGCAGACGTGTCTGCCGCACGGGGTGCGCCGAGGCTGACAATTGGCTGAGAAGGGAAGCGATCGATGAAGATCCTCGTGGTGTGCGGAGCCGGAGCGTCGAGCACGTTCGTCGCCCAGCGCGTCCGCCGTGCCGCTGCGGCCCGCGGCCAGCAGCTCAGCGCCGTCGCGGGCACGCAGGCATCGCTGCCGGTGGAGCGCGAGGTCGCAGATGTCATCCTGCTCGGGCCGCACCTGGCCGACGCGGCCGAGGACATCCGACGGGATGCCGCAGCGCGCGGCATCCGCGTCGTCCTCCTCCCGCACGACATCTTCGGCGACCGCGACGGCACCCGCACGCTGGCTCTCATCGACACCGCCCTCGTCGATACCGAACCCGCCGAGGCGGTCGCCTCGCATCCGCCCGCCGCGAGCCTCGCGGCCACCCAGAAGGAGAGTCAGCCATGACGACGGCGTCAACGTCCACGTCGGGAATCAACAAGGCGCGGATCGGACTGCAGAAGTTCGGCACGTTCCTCTCGGGCATGATCATGCCCAACATCGCAGCGTTCATCGCGTGGGGCTTCATCACGATGCTCTTCATCCAGGTCGGCTGGCTCGGCGGCTGGTCTCCGGTCGCACCGCTGCTGGGCGGTTTCGGCGACGCCAGCGCGATCAACTGGCCCGGCGCCATGACTGCCCTGGCTGAAGGCGACAACGGCACGTTCCCGCAGTTCGTCGGCCTCGTGGGCCCCATGGTGACCTACCTGCTGCCGCTGCTCATCGCCAACACGGCTGGTCGCATGGTGCACGGCGACCGCGGCGCCGTCGTCGCGACGATCGCGACGATGGGCGTCATCGTCGGCACCAACATCCCGATGTTCCTCGGTGCCATGATCATGGGCCCGTTCGCAGGCCTCGTGACGAAGCGGATGGACCGGATCTGGGACGGCAAGATCAAGCCCGGGTTCGAGATGCTCGTCAACAACTTCTCGGCCGGCATCCTCGGAATGCTGCTCGCGATCCTCGGGTTCTTCGGATTCGGACCGCTCGTCATGGGCATCAGCGCCGTGCTCGGCACCGCCGTCGCGGGGCTCGTCAGCCTCAATCTGCTGCCGATCGTGTCGATCATCGTCGAGCCCGCGAAGGTGCTGTTCCTCAACAACGCCATCAACCACGGCGTGTTCACGCCGCTGGGCATCGAGCAGTCCGCGGAGTTCGGCAAGTCGATCCTGTTCCTCATCGAGGCGAACCCCGGTCCGGGCCTCGGCCTGCTCCTCGCCTTCACGTTCTTCGGCACGGGACAGGCGAAGGCGTCGGCGCCGGGTGCGGCCATCATCCACTTCTTCGGCGGCATCCACGAGATCTACTTCCCGTACGCCCTGAGCAAGCCGGCGACCCTCCTCGCGCTCATCGCGGGTGGTGCGACCGGCGTCGCGACCAACATGATCCTCGGCGGCGGCCTCGCCTTCCCGGCGGCACCGGGCAGCATCATCGCCGTCACGGCGGCGGCGTCCAGCCCCGCGGCAGGCGGCGTCGGCAACCTCCTGGTCGTGTACCTGTCGGTCGTCCTCGCCGCCACCGTGACGTTCCTCATCGCGGGTGTCATCCTGCGGGCATCCCGCAAGCGGGATCTCGAGGCGGGAGACAGCTTCGGCGCAGCGATCGCGCAGACGGCCGCCAACAAGGGCAAGTCGTCGGCCGCGCTCGACGCGCTCGCCGGCGGGTCGGCCGCCGCGGCCGGGACTGCCACCGCCACGAAGCAGATCAAGGCGATCGTCTTCGCGTGCGATGCGGGCATGGGCTCGTCGGCGATGGGCGCCAGCGTCCTGCGCAACAAGATCAAGAAGGCGGGCATCGACGACGTCACGGTCGTCAACAAGGCCGTCGCGAACCTCGACGGCACCGAAGACCTCGTCATCACGCAGAACCAGCTCACCGACCGGGCCAAGGACCAGAACCCCGACGCGATCCACGTGTCGGTGGACAACTTCATGAACTCGCCGCGCTACGACGAGGTCGTGAACCTCGTCGTGAGCCAGCACGGCGGCTCCGCCCCGGCGGCCGCCCCCGCCGAACCCGAGCCGGCGTCGGCGCCGGAGAAGGACGTCAAGGCGATCGTGTTCGCGTGCGATGCGGGCATGGGCTCGTCGGCGATGGGCGCCAGCGTCCTGCGCAACAAGATCAAGAAGGCGGGCATCGACGACGTCACGGTCGTCAACAAGGCCGTCGCGAACCTCGACGGCACCGAAGACCTCGTCATCACGCAGAACCAGCTCACCGACCGGGCCCGGCAGAAGGCGCCCGGCGCGATCCACGTGTCCGTCGACAACTTCATGAACTCGCCGCGCTACGACGAGGTCGTGAACCTCGTCGTGAAGCAGCACGACAAGTAGCCGTCCGAGACGGCGGTGGGGTCGAGCAGGCGCTCACGCCCCAGGCCCCACCGCCCCGGCATCCCATCCCCAACGAAAGGAATGACCATGGCACGCGATGTACTCCAGCTCGATCAGGTTCGGATCCACTCGGGCAGTGCGACGCGCGATCAGGCGATGAAGGAGGCCGCCGACATCCTGGTCTCCGTCGGCGCCGTCACCGCCGAGTACTACGATGCGATGCAGCAGCGGGAGGCGACGGTGTCCACCTACATGGGCAACGAACTGGCCATCCCGCACGGCACGAACGAGCTGAAGGCGACGATCCTCGCGTCGGCTCTCTCCGTCGTGCGCTACGACGGCGGCGTCGACTGGGACGGCAATCCCGTGACGTTCGTCATGGGCATCGCCGGCCGCGGAGACGAGCACCTGGAGATCCTGTCGCAGATCGCGCTGCTGTTCTCCGACGAGGACGAGGTCGCCACGCTCAAGCAGGCTGCGACCCCGGAGGAGCTGTTCGCGCTCCTGTCGGCGGTCAACGAGTCATGAAGGCCGTCCACTTCGGCGCCGGCAACATCGGTCGCGGGTTCGTCGGCCTGCTGCTGCACGAGGGCGGGTACGAGCTCGTCTTCGCGGATGTCGCGGCCGGTCTCGTGGACGCGATCAACGCGGCGTCGTCGTACACCGTGCACGAGGTCGGCGAGGGCGGTGCCGACAAGGTCGTCACCGGCTTCCGCGCCCTCAACAGCGCGACCCAGTCGGCGGAGCTGATCGAGGAGATCGCCGGGGCCGACGTGGTCACGACCGCCGTCGGACCGACGATCCTGCGCTTCGTCGCACCCCCGATCGTCGCCGCCCTGGCCCTGCACGACCCGTCCTCGCCGCCGCTTCAGGTGATGGCATGCGAGAACGCGATCAACGCCACCGACCTTCTGCGCGACCAGGTCCGCGCTGAGGCGGGCGAGGCGTGGGACGCCCTGGCCGCGCGCGCGGTGTTCGCCAACACCGCGGTCGACCGGATCGTGCCGGGCCAGCCGGAGGGCGCGGGGGTGGACGTGACCGTCGAGCCGTTCTTCGAGTGGGCGATCGAGCGACCGCCGTTCGCCGATGACGCGCCGAACATCCCGGGCGCCCACTTCGTCGACGATCTCGCGCCGTACATCGAGCGGAAGCTCTTCACGGTCAACACCGGCCACGCCACGACCGCGTACCACGGGGCTCAGGCCGGGATCGAGCGCATCTCCGACGCCCTGGCCGACGAGGCCATCGCCGCCAAGGTCGCCGCGACCGTGGCGGAGACCTCCGCGCTGCTGGCGGCCAAGCACGGCCTCGACGAGGGAGAGCTCGCCGCCTACCGGGCGACGATCCTCACCCGCTTCCGCAACCCGGCCCTGCCCGACACGGTGTGGCGCGTCGGCCGGCAGCCCCTGCGCAAGCTCTCCCGGCACGAGCGCTTCGTCGGGCCCGCCGCCGAGGCCGCCGAGCGCGGCCTGTCCGTCGACGCCCTCGTCGAGGCGATGGCGGCCGCCCTCGCCTTCGACGACCCCGGCGACGAGCAGTCGGTCGAGCTGCAGCGGCTGCTGAGGGAGCAGGATGCCGCGACCTTCACGGCATCCGTCACCGGTCTGGAGCCCTCGCACCCCCTGTACGCGCGCGTCGAGGCGGCGGTCGCCGCCCGCCAGGCCGCGCTCTGATCCCCCTCCCCCGAGCACGAGTCCGTCGATCCGCACCAGGATCGGCGGACTCGTGTCGTACGGGCGTGGTGTTCATAACTCAGGCAATCAGTGCGAGGGCGCGAGGGCGAGCCGCGTGATTCCGCGGGTCACGGCTCGCGCCGCCGAGATTCTGCCTGAGTTATGCGCACGTCCGGGCCTGAGACCAGCTCCGCTGACTCGTCGATAGTCTTGAATGTCGGAGGGCCGGCTCAGCGGTCGAAGCCCTCGCCGATGATCTCGATGAGCTCCTCGCGCTCCTCGACCGTGAGGAACGCCCCCGCCGCGGCGTTGAGCTGGAACGCCTCCAGGTCGTCGAGGGTGTACTCGAACGTGTCGGCGAGCAGGCTCAGCTCGCGCGTGAGCGACGTGCGGCTCATCGTGCGATTGTCGACGTTGACCGTCACCGCGAACCCGAGCTGGTACAGCAGGTCGAACGGGTGGTCGGCCAGCGTCGTCCCCCAGCGCGCGATCGCCTCGGTCTGCAGGTTCGAGCTCGGCGAGAGCTCGAGCGGGATCTCGCGGTCGCGCACCCAGCGGGCGAGGTCGCCGAACTGCACGAGCACCTCGTCGCCGGCACGCGAGACGACCTCGAGGTCTTCCGCGATGCGCACGCCATGCCCGAGTCGCAGAGCACGCCCGTCGATCAGCGCCGAGCGGATCGAGTCGAGCCCGGCGGCCTCGCCGGCGTGCACGGTCACCGGGAAGAAGCGGGATGCCAGGTGGTCGAACGCCGCACGATGACGAGACGGCAGGAACCCGTCCTCGGCGCCGGCGAGGTCGAAGCCGACCGCACCACGGCCACGGTGCGCGATCGCCAGCCGGGCGATCTCCAGCGAGCGGTCCGTATGGCGCATCGCGGTGATGAGCTGGCCGACCCGGATGTCGCGGCCGGCGCGGTCGACGGCATCCTCGCCCTCCTCGATGCCCTCCTGCACCGCCTCCACGACCTCGTCGAGACTCAGCCCGCGCTTCAGGTGCTGCTCCGGCGCCCAGCGCACCTCGCCGTAGACGACGCCGTCGGCGGCGAGATCCTCGACGAACTCGCGAGCGACCCTCCGCAGCCCCTCGCGCGTCTGCATCACCGCGGTGGTCAGGTCGAACGTCGTCAGGTACTCCACCAGGGTGCCCCCGCTGCACTGTTCCTCGAACCAGTCGGCGAGGTCGTCGGCCTCGGTCGCGGGCACCTCCAGCCCGATCTCGTCGGCCAGCTCGATGATGGTCTGCGGGCGCACCGCTCCGTCGAGGTGGTCGTGCAGCGACACCTTCGGGAGCGAGCGGATCGACACCCCCTGCAGGGTGGTGTCGCCGTGCTGGTCGATGGCCATGATCTCCTCGTCGCTGCGGTTCAGGCGGTGATGCGCTCGATGACGAGCGGGGCGGATGCCGGTGCCTCGGCGCCGACGGCCCAGGCGCCCTCCAGCGCCTCCAGGGCACGGGCGAAACGCTGCTCGTCGTCGGCGTGCAGGGTGAACAGGGGCTGCCCGGCCTGCACGGTCTCGCCGGGCTTGACGTGCAGGTCGATGCCGGCGGCGTGCACGACCGGGTCCTGCGCCCGCGCCCGGCCGGCGCCGAGTCGCCATGCCGCCACGCCGAACGGCAGCGCGTCCATGCGCGTCACGACCCCGCCCGTGGTCGCGGTGACCGGGTGCGACTCGCGCGGGGTCGGGAGCGCGGCATCCGGATCGCCGCCCTGCGCCCGGATCATCGCGCGCCACGCGTCCATCGCCCGGCCGTCCGCCAGCGCCGCCTCGACGTCGGCGTCGGGACGCCCCGCCAGGGTCAGCATCTCGCGGGCGAGAGCGACGGTCAGCTCCACGATGTCTCCGGGGCCGCCGCCGGCGAGCACCTCGACCGATTCGCGCACCTCGTTGGCGTTGCCGATCGCCAGGCCCAGGGGCGTGTCCATGTTCGTCAGGAGCGCCGTGGTGGCCACGCCCGAGTCGGTGCCGAGCTCGACCATCGTGCGGGCGAGCTCGCGCGCACGGTCGAGGTCGCGCATGAAGGCCCCCGACCCGACCTTGACATCGAGGACGAGCGAGTCAGTCCCCTCGGCGATCTTCTTCGACATGATGCTGGAGGCGATGAGCGGGATCGCCTCCACCGTCCCGGTGACATCGCGCAGCGCGTAGAGCTTCTTGTCGGCGGGGGCAAGGCCCGCGCCCGCAGCGCAGACGACCGCGCCGACCCCCCGCAGCTGCGCGAACAGCTCGTCGTTCGACAGCGCGGCCCGCCACCCGGGAATGGACTCCAGCTTGTCCAGCGTTCCGCCGGTGTGCCCGAGGCCACGGCCGGACAGCTGCGGCACCGCGACTCCGAAGGAGGCCACCAGGGGCGCCAGCGGCAGCGTGATCTTGTCGCCGACTCCGCCGGTGGAGTGCTTGTCGACGGTGGGCTTGCCGAGGCCTGCGAAGCTCATCCGCTCCCCCGAGGCGATCATCGCATCGGTGAGCACGCGGATCTCGTCCCGCGCCATGCCGCGCAGGAGCACCGCCATCGCGAAAGCCGCCATCTGCGCGTCGGCCACATACCCGCGCGTGTATGCGTCGACCAGCCAGCGCAGCGCGTCCTCCGGCACCGCGCCGCCGTCGCGCTTGGTGCGGATCACGTCGACCGCGTCGAACGCCTCGACGACCGTGCCGCTCATCGTGACGACTCCTCCAGATCGCGCGGCCCGAACGCATCCGGCAGGACCTCGTCCATCGTACGGATGCCGGAGACGGTCTCCAGCAGCATCCCGGGCAGCGCGAACTCGTTCAGCAGCTGACGGCACCGCCCGCACGGCATGATGGTCTCGCCGTCACGGTTGACGCACACGAACGCGACGAGCTCCCCTCCTCCGGAGCGCTGCAGCTCCGAGACGAGGCCGCACTCGGCGCACAGTCCCACGCCGTACGAGGCGTTCTCCACGTTGCAGCCCGACACGATGCGCCCGTCCGAGACGAGGGCGGCGGCCCCCACCTTGTACCGCGAGTACGGCGCGTATGCCCGGTGCATGGCATCCACCGCGACGGCACGCAGCTCGTCCCAGTCGATGTCGGTCATGCGTCACCCCTTGACGTATGGTACCCCGCTCGCCGCCGGCGCCCTCGACTTGCCGACGACGCCGGCCACCACGAAGATCGTGACCAGGTAGGGCAGCATGAGCATGAACTCGCTGGGGACCGGCGAGCCGATGACGCTGAGGGTGTTCTGCAGGCTCGAGGCGAAGCCGAACAGCAGCGCCGCGAGGGTCGCCTTGATCGGATCCCACTGGCCGAAGATGACGGCGGCGAGCGCGATGAAGCCGGCGCCCGCGGTCATCTCCTTGTTGAAGGGGATGCCGTTGCCGATCGTGAACACGGTGCCGCCGATCCCCGCGATCGCCCCGGCCAGCAGCACGTTCCAGTACCGCGTCGCGTTGACGTTGATGCCGACGGTGTCGGCCGCCTTGGGGTGCTCGCCGACGGCGCGCAGGCGCAGCCCCCACCGGGTGTGGAACATTCCCACGTACACGAGGGCGACCACGACGTACATGACGTAGACCAGGATCGTCTGCCGGAACAGCACGGGTCCGAGCACCGGGATGTCCGACAGCAACGGGATGGGCATGCGGTCGAAGCGGACCGGCGAGTTCAGCACCGACGCGTTGGGCTGGAGCACCTGCGAGAACAGGAACGACGTGAGTCCGATGACGAGGACGTTCAGGACCACACCGACGATGACCTGGTCGACGAAGTAGGCGATCGCGAAGGTCGCCAGCACCGCCGAGACGAGCACGCCGGCGACCATCGCGCCCACGAGGCCCATCAGCGGCTGGCGGGTGAGGGAGGAGATCATCGCGGCGGTGAACGCCCCCGCCAGCAGCTGCCCCTCGATGGCGATGTTGACCACCCCGGCGCGCTCGCCGATGACGCCGCCGAGCGCACCGTAGATGAGCGGCACGGCGAGCGCGACCGCTCCGGCCAGCAGGCCCACCACCGGGATCGTGGCACCGGCGGCCGCCCATGCCAGGAAGCCGACGACGGCGACGAGGATGTAGGCGATGATCACCCACAGCGGCGAATGCCCCTGCGCGCGCACGAAGAAGAGCGAGACGGCGACGAGCACCAGCATCGCCACGAGGCACACCCACCCGGTGGCCGCCACCGGCAGCGAGATCACCGGGAGCTGGATGGCGTCGGAGTCGGTCGACAGGCGCAGGCCCGCCTGTCCGGTGCGCGGCGCCAGCAGCAGAAGCAGCGCATACAGCACCGCGAATGCCGCGAGCGCGACGGGAGCCTTGTACGACCTCACGACGGTGGTCGCGGGCGTCTCGGGCATGAGCCCGGCCGTGGAGACGTGGGGAGCGCTCACTTGGTCACCGCCTGGAGTTCTGCGTCGGCCTTGGCCTTCAGCGCCTTCTCGTGCGCTCGCTCCGCCCTGCGTCTGTCGCGTTCGGGCGAGGGGAGGAAGAAGATCGCTCGCACGAGCGGGGGCGCCGCGATGAACAGCACGATCAGCGCCTGCACGACGACCACGATCTCGACCGGCACCTGCGCGGCGGCCTGCATCGAGAAGCCGCCCGCTTTGAAGGCGCCGAACAGGATGCCGGCGGCGAACGTGCCCCACGGCGTCGAGCGGCCCAGCAGCGCCACGGTGATCGCGTCGAAGCCGATGCCGGCGTCGATGTCGACCGTGAACCCGGTCGTGATGGTGCCCAGCACCTGGCTGGCTCCGGCCAGCCCGATCAGGGCGCCGGAGATGACCATGCCGTACACGTACATGCGCTTGACGTCGATGCCGGCCACCCGCGCCGCGTTGGGGTTCTCGCCGACGGCCCGGAACTTGAAGCCGAGGGCCGAGCGCTCGATGATCCACCAGACCAGCAGGGTCGCGAGGATCACCAGGACCAGCCCGAAGTGGAGGTTGAACTGCGGTCCGAGCAGCTCGGGGAAGACGGCCGTGGACTGTGCCGCCGCCGAGGTCGGGTTGCTCTGACCCGGCGCCTGCAGCAGGCCGGGCCGGCGCAGCATGAACAGGAGCAGGTAGATCGCGATGTAGTTGAGCATGATCGTGACGATCACCTCGTGGGCGCCCGTGGTCGCCTTGAGCAGCCCCGCGATGCCGGCCCACAGGGCGGCGGCGGCGATGCCGGCCAGGACCGCGACGACCATGTGCACGCCCCACGGCAGCTGGAGGGACCCGGCCACCCAGCCCGCGCCCGCGGCGGCCATCAGCATCTGGCCGCGCCCGCCGATGTTGAACATGCCGATGCGGAAGGCGAGGGCCACCCCCAGGCCCGCGGCGATCAGGGGCGTCGCGAAGGTGAGCGTCTCGGTCAGCGGACGGATCGCGCGGGCGAACGTGGGGGCGCCCGGATTGAACACCGCTCCGCGGAAGAACGCCGCATAGGCGCCGCCCACGGACTCGCCGATCGCGGCGAACGTGTCGCCGGGGCGCTGGAAGAAGTAGCCCGACGCGGTCTGCACGCCCTCGTCGGTGACGGCGATGAGAATACCGCCGGCGAGCACGGCGAGGACCATCGCGAGCACCGAGACGAGCCACCCCTTCTGGGTGATCCGCAGGAACGTGTCGTGCCACTTCGAGGGCGGTGGCGGGGTCTCGTCGAGGCTCATGCCGTCACTCCTTCGGGGGTCTCGCCGGCCATCATGAGGCCGATCGTGTCGCGGGCGACGTCACCCGGCACGATGCCGACGATGCGTCCCCGGTACATCACCATGATCCGGTCGGCCAGCGCGGTGACCTCGTCGAGCTCGGTGGAGACGACGATGACCGGCACTCCGCTGTCCCGGGTGGCGACGATGCGTTTGTGGATGAACTCGATCGAGCCGACGTCGACACCGCGCGTGGGCTGGGCGGCGACGAACAGCGAGAGGTCGCGGCTGAGCTCGCGGGCGATCACGACCTTCTGCTGGTTGCCGCCCGACATGCGCCCGACCGGCGTGTCGATCCCCTGGGCCCGCACGTCGAACTCGGCGAACTTCTCGGTGGCGAACTGCTGCAGGAAGCCGCGCTGCACCGCACCGCCCTTGACGAAAGGCGGACCCTCGGCGCGGTCGAGCATGAGGTTCTCGGCGATCGAGAACGCTCCGACCAGCCCGTCCTCGTTGCGGTCCTCGGGGACGAAGCCGACCCCGGCGTCGAGCACCCGCCGCACGCTCCGACCGACGAGCTCCCGCCCGCCCAGGGTGATCGAGCCGCGCACCTGTGGCTGCAAGCCGAGCAGCGCCTCGGTCAGCTCGGTCTGCCCGTTGCCCTGGACACCCGCGATGGCGAGGATCTCCCCGGCGCGCACCTCGAAGCTGATGTCGTCGACCATGACCTGACCGGTCGGGTCGATGACGCTCAGATCGGTCACCACGAGGCCGCCCTCGCGCAGCTGCGGCGGATCCTTGTGCACGGTGAGATCGACGGCGCGTCCGACCATGAGCGAGGCCAGCTCCACGTTCGAGGACTTCGGCGACGCCTCGCCGACGACCTTGCCGTGCCGGATGACGGTGATGCGGTCGGCGACCTCGCGCACCTCGCGGAGCTTGTGGGTGATGAAGACGATGGAGGAGCCGGACGCCTTGAGCTGGCGCATGATCGCCATGAGCTCGTCGGTCTCCTGCGGGGTGAGCACCGCGGTCGGCTCGTCGAAGACGAGCACCTGGGCGTCGCGCGAGAGCGCCTTGATGATCTCGACGCGCTGCTGCACGCCCACCGGCAGGTCTTCGACCAGGGCATCCGGATCGATGTCGAAGCCGAACCGCGCGGAGATCTCGCGCACGCGGGCGCGAGCGACCTCGAGGTCGAGCAGCCCGGCGGCCTTGGTCGACTCGTGACCGAGCATGACGTTCTCGGCGACGGTGAACACCGGGACGAGCATGAAGTGCTGGTGGACCATGCCGATGCCGGCGCGCATCGCGTCACCGGGTCCGTGGAAGTTCTGCACCTGGTCGTCGAGCAGGATCGTCCCCTCCTCGGCGGTATAGAGCCCGTAGAGGACGTTCATGAGCGTCGACTTGCCGGCCCCGTTCTCGCCGAGGAGGCAATGGATCTCGCCCGGTTCGACGACCAGGTCGATGTGGTCGTTGGCGACGAAGGTGCCGAACCGCTTGGTGATGCCGCGGAGCTCGAGCTTCATAGTTCCAGATCCTTCACGTGGGATGCCTGGTGGATACCAGATCGGGGGTCTCGGTCCGCGACCTTCCGGGGGCGGCCGATCCCGGCCACCCCCGGTCGCTCACGGGGTCACTCCGCCAGGTAGGACTTCACCGGGATGGAACCGTCGATGATGCCCGCCGTGATGGCGTCGAGCTCGTCCTGCAGGTCGGCCGAGACCTTGTCCTCGAAGTCGTGGAACGGGGCCAGGCCCACGCCCTTGTTCTCCAGGGTGCCGATGAACGGAGCCACGTCGAAGTCGCCCTCCCCTGCGGCGACCACCGTCTCCTTGACGCCCACGTCGATGAACTTGCGGATCGAGGTCAGGAGCAGGTCGCCCACGGCCGGGTCGGTCTCGTACACGTCGGCGTCGACGCCGAGCAGGGCGATCTCGCGGCCGGAGTCGCGGATCACCGATGCGGCGCTCTGGTAGATGCTGCCGCCGACGGGCAGCAGCACGTCGACGCCCTGGTCCACGAGGCCCTGCGCCGCGTTGGTCGCGGGCTGGCCCGCCACGAAGGCGTCGGCGAACACGCCGTTGGTGCCGTCCCAGCCGATGAGCTCGACGCTGTCGCCCTTCTGCTCGTTCCAGTAGTCGACGCCCTGCTTGTAGCCGTCCATGAACGTGGTCACGGTCGGGAACGGCTTGCCGCCGAAGGTGCCGACCTTCTTGGCCTTCGAGTACGACGCCGAGGCGTAGCCCGCGAGGAACGCCGCTTGGGCGGTGTCGAAGATGATCGGCTTGATGTTCGGCTCGTCGGTCTCGCCGTCGAAGTCCTGGTCGACGATGTCGTCGATCGAGACGAACTGGACCTCGGGGTTCGCGGCGGCCGCCTCGGCGGCGGATGCCGCGAGGTCGAAGCCGACCGTGATGACCAGGGTGCAGTTCTGATCGAGCACGCTCTGGATGTTCGGTGCGAAGTCCGAGCTCGTGTTCGAGGCCACGGCCACCCCCTCGATGCCGAGCTCCTCGGTCGCCTCGTCGAAGCCCTTCTTGCCCAGCTCGTTGAAGGACTTGTCCTCCCACCCGCCGGTGCCGGAGACGATGCACGGCAGGAAGCCTTCGACGGCTCCGCTTCCGCCGTCGTCCGACGTCGACTCTTCCGGCGCCTGGCCGCAGCCGGCGAGGGCGAGGATCAGGCTGGCGGCGACGATGCCGCCCAGCGCGCGCTTTCGGGTAGAAATGGTCAACTCTGCCTCCACGATCACGGCTCGCGGACGTCGCGAGCCTCCGAGGCGAAACTACCGAAGACGGCGCCTCTCGTCCGGGTCAGGCACGAATTGGTTACAAACACGCAACACTGCAGCCGTTGCGCGGCGGCTCACAGCACGTCGCCGCGCCCGGTCACCTTGAGGGCGTCGACGACGTGCTTGACCCGCTGGGCGTGCTCGCTCGTAGTCACCAGCAGCGCGTCCTCGGTATCGACCACGACGATGTCCTTCACTCCGATGAGGCTGATCACGCGCGTGGTGTGACTGACCACGATGCCGCTGGCGGCGTCGGAGAGGATGCGCACGTTCTCGCCGAGGATGGCGAGATCGTTCTTGCGCCCGTGCGTGTTGAGCTTGGCGAGGCTCGCGAAGTCGCCCACGTCGTCCCAGTCGAAGTGGCCCGGCACCACCGCGAGCCGCCCCCGCGCCGCTGCCGGCTCGGCGACGACGTAGTCGATCGCGATCTTCGGGAGCGTCGGCCACACCCGGTCGACGACCGGGCCGCGCCGCTCGCGGTCGTCCCACGCCTCGGCGAGGGCCATCAACCCCGCGTGCAGCTCCGGGTTGCTCTGGGCGATCTCCCCGAGCAGCACGTCGGCGCGAGAGATGAACATGCCCGCATTCCAGAAGAACGACCGCGACGCGACGTACTCCTTCGCTGTGGCCAGGTCGGGCTTCTCCACGAAGCGGTCGACGAGGGCGGCCTCGGGGGCGCCGTCGACGGCGACCATCTCGCCCTTCTCGATGTAGCCGAATCCCACGGCCGGCTCGGTCGGTGTGATGCCGATCGTGCAGACGTAGCCCTCACGTGCGACGGCGACCGCCTGCTGCACCGCCCAGTGAAAGACCGGCAGCACGCGGATGACGTGATCGGCGGCGAACGAGCCGATGATCACGTCGGGGTCGCGGCGGTGCAGGATGGCGGCGGCCAGCCCGATGGCCGCGGCGGAGTCGCGCGGCTCCGACTCGAGGAACACGTTGCGGTCCGGGATGCCGGGTAGCTCCGCCTCCACCGCCGCCCGGTGCGCCCGCCCGGTCACGACCGCGATCCGGTCGGGGCCGGTCAGCGGCTCGAGGCGGTCCCAGGTGTCGCGCAGCAGCGAGTTGCCCGAGCCGGTCAGGTCGTGCAGGAACTTGGGCGCGTCGGCGCGGGAGAGCGGCCACAGGCGGCTCCCGACGCCCCCGGCGGGGATCACGGCGTACAGATCCGGGATGACGTCGACCATGCTCCGAGCCTACCCGCGCCGTCCTCGGCGTCCCGGGCGCCCCCGCCGGTTAGGTCCGCCTCAGTCGCCCGGTGCTCCGGCGCGGAATAGGATGGCTGTGCGCCCGTGCGACGCAGGGCTCGGACCCGCAGGGTCATCGTCAGCCCTCCGCCGCCTCGAGCTGTCAGCTCACATCGAGGGAGGACGACCGTGTCTGCACCAGCACGTGTCACACCGTCGCTAGCCCAGACCACGTCCAGGACTCCGCGCGGCACGCTGTACCGCGGCAACGAGGGCATGTGGTCGTGGGTGCTGCACCGCATCACCGGGGTCGCGATCTTCTTCTTCCTGCTCGTGCACGTGCTCGACACCGCGCTCATCCGCGTCTCCCCCGAGGCGTACGACGCCGTCATCGGCACCTACAAGAACCCGATCATGGGTCTGGGCGAGGTCGCCCTGGTCGCCGCGGTGGCCTATCACGCCTTCAACGGCCTGCGGATCATCGCCATCGACGCCTGGCCCTGGGCGACCCGGCATCAGCGCCGGCTGTGGTGGGCGGTCCTGGGCGTCTGGGCGGTCACGATCCTCGGCTTCTCCGCCCGGCACCTCCCGATCGTCTTCTCCCAGCTGGGAGGCGGTCACTGATGGCCGTCGAGACCCGCCGAGCCGCTCGCGCCGACGCGCTGGCCGCCCCGCGCAGCACCGCGGTGCGCCGCTCCGGCCCGAACCTGGAGAAGTGGGGCTGGATCTACATGCGCGTGTCCGGGGTGCTCCTGGTCGTGCTGATCTTCGGGCACCTGTTCGTGAACCTGATGCTGGGCGAAGGCATCCACGGCGTCGACTTCGCCTTCGTCGCCGGCAAGTTCGCCACGCCGTTCTGGCAGTGGTGGGATGTCCTGATGCTGTGGCTCGCACTCATCCACGGCGCCAACGGCATGCGCACGATCGTCAACGACTACGTGACCTCGCCCGGCATCCGGCGCCTCCTCGTGGTGGCGCTGTGGGTCGCCGCGTCGCTGCTCATCCTCCTCGGCACGCTGGTGGTCTTCACCTTCGACCCGTGCCTGGGCACGACCGGCGACAGCGCCCAGTGGCTCCAGGACCTCTGCCTTTCGTGACGCACGCCGAGTAGAAGAAAGCACCCACACGTGACAACCTCCACCGCCGACTCCGTCGTCAAAGACGGCGTGCACTACCACCAGTTCGACATCGTCATCGTCGGCGCCGGCGGCGCCGGCATGCGCGCCGCGATCGAGGCCGGCCCCGGCGCGAAGACCGCCGTCATCACCAAGCTCTACCCGACGCGTTCGCACACCGGTGCCGCGCAGGGCGGCATGGCCGCGGCCCTCGCCAACGTCGAAGAGGACTCGTGGGAGTGGCACACCTTCGACACCGTCAAGGGCGGCGACTACCTCGTCGACCAGGACGCCGCGGAGATCCTCGCAAGAGAGGCCATCGACGCGGTCATCGACCTGGAGAACATGGGGCTGCCGTTCAACCGCACCCCCGAGGGCAAGATCGACCAGCGCCGCTTCGGCGGGCACACCGCCGACCACGGCAAGACCCCCGTGCGCCGCGCCTGCTACGCCGCCGACCGCACCGGCCACATGATCCTGCAGACGCTGTTCCAGAACTGCGTCAAGCTGGGCATCAACTTCTTCAACGAGTACTACGCGCTCGACCTCATCACGGTGAAGGATGCCGACGGCACCACCCGCATCGCGGGGGTCGTGGCGTACGAGCTCGCCACCGGCGACCTGCACGTCTTCCACGCCAAGGCGGTCATCTTCGCCACCGGCGGCTTCGGCAAGATCTACAAGACGACCTCCAACGCGCACACCCTCACCGGCGACGGCGTGGGCATCGTGTGGCGCAAGGGCCTGCCGCTGGAGGACATCGAGTTCTTCCAGTTCCACCCGACCGGGCTGGCCGGGCTCGGCATCCTCCTGACCGAGGGCGCCCGCGGCGAGGGTGCGATCCTGCGCAACGCCTCCGGAGAGCGGTTCATGGAGCGCTACGCCCCCACCATCAAAGACCTCGCGCCGCGCGACATCGTCGCCCGATGCATGGTCAAAGAGGTGCTGGAGGGCCGCGGGGCCGGGCCGCACAAGGACTACGTGTTCCTGGACTGCACGCACCTGGGCGCCGAGGTGCTGGAGTCCAAGCTCCCGGACATCACCGAGTTCGCCCGCACCTACCTCGGCGTCGACCCGGTGGTCGAGCCGGTGCCGGTCATGCCGACCGCGCACTACGCGATGGGTGGCATCCCCACCAACAACAACGGCGAGGTGCTCGCCGACAACACCACGGTCGTTCCGGGCCTCTACGCCGCCGGCGAGTGCGCGTGCGTATCGGTGCACGGCTCGAATCGCCTGGGCACCAACTCGCTCCTGGACATCAACGTGTTCGGCAAGCGCAGCGGCCGAAACGCCGTCGAGTACGCCAAGACGGCCGAGTTCGTGCCCCTGCCGGAGGACCCGGCCGCGGACGTGCGCGAGATGATCGAGGGACTGCGCAACAACCCCGGCAGCGAGCGGGTCGCCGTGCTGCGCAAGAAGCTGCAGGAGGAGATGGACGCCGGCGCGCAGGTGTTCCGCACCGAGCAGACCCTGACCGACGTGATGGGCACCATCCACGACCTGCGCGAGCGGTACAAGAACGTGCACGTCGACGACAAGGGCAGGCGGTTCAACACCGACCTGCTCGAGGCCGTGGAACTCGGGTTCCTCCTCGATCTCGCCGAGATCGTCGCCTACGCCGCCCGCAACCGCAAGGAGAGCCGCGGCGGGCATATGCGCGAGGACTACCCCGACCGCGACGACGTCAACTACCTGCAGCACACGATGGCCTACCTCACCGGCGATCCGCACTCGCCGAACCCCGAGGACCACATCAGGCTCGACTGGAAGCCCGTCGTGTTCACCAGGAACGAGCAGGGCGAGCTGAACTACCCGCCGCTGGAGAGGAAGTACTGATGTCGGCCGTCGTCGTGGAGCAGGACGCCGTGGCCGCGGCGGACGCCGTCGCCGAGGACAGCGGCGAGTCCGCCGTCCAGGCGTTCCTGGTGACCTTCATCATCCGCCGGTTCGACCCGGAGACCGACACCGAGCCGCGCTGGGTCGACTACGACGTGGAGCTGTACTCCACCGACCGCGTGCTCGACGCCCTGCACAAGATCAAGTGGGAGGTCGACGGCTCGCTGACCTTCCGCCGTTCCTGCGCGCACGGGATCTGCGGGTCGGATGCCATGCGCATCAACGGCCGGAACCGCCTCGCCTGCAAGACGCTCATCAAGGACCTCGACATCTCCAAGCCCATCTACGTCGAGGCCATCAAGGGCTTGCCGTTGGAGAAGGACCTCGTCGTCGACATGGAGCCGTTCTTCGCCTCCTACCGCGAGGTGCAGCCGTTCCTCATCGCGAGCTCGAAGCCCGAGCCGGGCAAGGAGCGCATCCAGTCGATCGTCGACCGCGAGGTGTTCGACGACACCACCAAGTGCATCCTGTGCGCGGCCTGCACCTCGTCGTGCCCGGTCTTCTGGACCGACGGCCAGTACTTCGGGCCCGCCGCCATCGTGAACGCGCACCGGTTCATCTTCGACTCCCGCGACGACGCCGCGGGAGTGCGCCTGGACATCCTCAACGACAAGGAGGGCGTGTGGCGCTGCCGCACGACCTTCAACTGCACCGAGGCGTGCCCGCGCGGCATCGAGGTGACCAAGGCGATCGCCGAGGTCAAGCAGGCGGTCCTGCGCCGCTGAGCGTCTGACGAGCCGGTCGGTAGTCTGACGGGGTGACAGGCGACCGCGACGACCCGGCATCCGGCACCGGGGAGGGCGCGACCCTGCGCGAACGCCTCGAGGAGCCCATCGCCCGCGCGACCGAGCTCACCAGGAAGACCCTCGCGTGGTTCCCGGTGCGCGTCTGGCGGCACTTCCTGCGGCACAACGGGTTCCTCCTGGCGGCGAGCATCAGCTACCAGTCGCTGTTCGCGATCTTCGCCGTGCTCTACGTCGCCTTCGCCGGGGTCGGGCTCTGGCTCGGCGGCAGCCCCGAGGCGGTCACGCGCCTCATCGACCTCGTCGACCACTACGTCCCCGGCCTGATCGGCACGCACGGGCTCGTCACCCCCGACCAGGTCGAGGGGATCGCCGCCGACGGCGCGGGCACACTCGCCTTCACCGGCGCCGCCGCGGGCGTCGTGGCGATGTGGACGGCCACCGGGTTCGTCACCTTCGCCCGCCGCGCCGTCCGCGACATCTTCGACCTGCCCTTCGACAGCCGCAATTACATACTGCTCAAGGCCAGGGACTTCCTCGCGGCCGTCGTGTTCGGCCTCGCTCTGGTCGCCGGCTCGGTGGTGGGCGGCGCCACCATCGGACTGCTCGACGGCCTCCTCGCCCTCCTCCACGTCGACGGCCGCTCGACCTGGCTGCACGTGCTCCTGAAGGTGCTGACGGTCGCGGTGGCCTTCGCGATCAACTCCGCCGCGCTCGCGGGCCTGTTCCGCTTCCTCACCGGCACGTCGCTGCCGTGGCGGACGATCTGGCCCGGGTCGCTGCTCGGCGGCGCCGGCATGGCACTCCTGCAGGTCGGGGTGGGGGCGCTCGTGCTCTACACACCGAGCAACCCGCTGCTGGCGACGTTCTCCGTGCTCATCGGATTCCTGCTCTGGTTCCGCCTGATCGGCATCGTGATGCTCGTGGCGGCGGCGTGGATCGCGGTGACCGCCGCCGACCGCGACATCCCGCTGCAGCCGGCGACCGGACCGGCCGGACGCGGCATCCTAGACCGCTGATGCCCGGTCGGTATTGTGGCTCCCGTGAACGCCGATCGCGAAGACGCGTTGCTCGGCACGCACCGACCGCCGCCGTTGCGTGAACGCCTGACCGGGCCGATGGCGCGCGCCGGCGCACTCACCCAGCGCACGCTGGCGTGGCTCCCGGTGCGGGTATGGCGGCACTTCCTCGACCACAGCGGGTTCCTGCTGTCCGCCGGGGTCAGCTACCAGGCGCTGTTCGCCGTGTTCGCCGCGATCTACGTCGCCTTCGCCGCCGCCGGGATCTGGCTCGGCGCGAGCCCGACCGCGGTGAACACCCTCATCAGCGGCATCAACAGCTACGTGCACGGCCTGATCGGCAAGGAGGGACTGTTCACCCACGATCAGGTCGCCGACATCGCACGCGACTCGCGCGGCGTCCTGGCCGTCACCGGTGCGGTCGCGATCGTGGTGTCGATCTGGACGGCGATCGGGTTCATCTCGTTCTCGCGGCGCGCCGTGCGCAACGTCTTCGGCCTGCCCCCGGACCGCCAGAACATCGTGGTCGTCAAGGCGCGCGACTTCGTCGCCGCCGTCGCCCTGGCCGTCGCGCTCGTGGCGGGCTTCGCGATCGGCACCGCCGGCACCGGCGCGGTCGGGCTGATCCTCCAGGCGCTGGGCTGGGACACGCACTCCGACTGGTACGTCCTCGGCATCGGCCTGGCCTCGGTCATCGTGTCGTTCGTCGTGTACGCCGTGACGCTCGCGGTGCTGCTGCGCTTCCTCACCCGCACGGCGCTGGTGTGGCGCGCCATCCGGCCCGGGGCGCTCCTCGGAGCCGCCGGCATCACGGTGCTGCAGCTGGCCGCCGGGTACCTCATCACCTCGGTGCCGCGCAATCCGCTGCTGGCGACCTTCGCGATCTTCGTCGGCCTCCTGCTGTGGTTCCAGATGGTCGGCGTCATCCTGATGTTCGCCGCCTCGTGGATCGCCGTGCTGGCCCGGGACGGCCATATCCCGCTCCTCCCCCCGAGCGAGGGCGAACGACGGGTCGCCGAGCACGACGCACTGGTGCGAGAGGCGCGCGAGCGCCTGCGCGCCGCACGCGCCGCGCGCGACCGGACACCGTGGTGGCGCGCGGCGCGCGCCGATCGCGCGGTGCGCGACGCGCTCGACGAGCTGTTCGAGCTGGAGGCATCCGCCCCGCCGGAACCCGAGCAGGAGTGGCCGCGCACGTGAGCGTCTCCGCCGGCGGTGTCGGAGGGCTGTCCTAAGCTGGCGGTCGTGTCTGTCCGCATCGCATCCGTCAACGTCAACGGCATCCGCGCCGCCGTCCGCAAGGGCATGCTCGAGTGGATCGACGCCGCCCGGCCCGACATCCTCGCGCTGCAGGAGGTGCGCGCCACCGCCGCCGAGCTGGCCGCGGCACTCCCGGGCTGGGAGCTGGTCGGGCACGAGTCGGCGCAGAAGGGGCGGGCGGGGGTGGCCGTCGCCAGCCGGCACGCCGCCGTGGACGTCCGAACGGCGCTGGGCGAGGACGGCGTGGACTCGGCCGGGCGCTGGATCGAGGCCGACTTCGACCTCGAGGGCGAACGACTCACGGTCGTGAGCGCGTACGTGCACACCGGCGAGGCCGACACGCCTCGGCAGGACGCGAAGTGGGCCTTCCTCGACGCGATGGAGGCACGGCTGCCGCAGCTGCGCATGCACGCGCCGCTGGCTCTCGTGATGGGCGACCTCAACGTCGGGCATCGCGAGCTCGACATCCGCAACTGGCGGGCGAACCGGAAGAAGTCCGGCTTCCTGCCGCGGGAGCGCGCGTACTTCGACCGCTTCTTCGGCCCCGACGGCGAACCGGTGACCGGGGTGGACGGCTCCGTCGGCACCGGCCTCGGCTGGGTCGACGTCGGCAGACGCGTCCACGGGGAGGTCGACGGCCCGTACACGTGGTGGTCGATGCGCGGCCGCGCCTTCGACAACGACACCGGCTGGCGCATCGACTATCACCTCGCCACCCCCGAGCTGGCCGAGCGCGTCTCCGACTACCACGTGCTGCGCGCGCCGTCGTGGGACACCCGGTGGAGCGACCACGCCCCGGTCGTGGCCGACTACCGCGTCGGCTCCTGACCCTTCACTGCACGTTGGCGACACCTTCCTGCTTCTGCCTCCACGAATATGTAGCGCCGATACAGGGAAGTGGCGCCAACACAGGGAGTGGCGCCGACACGAGGACCGGCGCCGAGGCACGGAGCCGATGCCGGCGCCGAGGCACGGAGCCGATGCCGGACGGGATGCCGGAGGGCACGGCATCCGCCCCACCCTAGGATTGTCTGGTGACCAGACCGCGCCTCTACTCCGGAATGCAGCCCTCGGCCGACTCCCTCCAGATCGGCAACTACATCGGCGCGCTCATGCAGTGGCGCGAGCTGCAGCAGTCGTACCAGGCGTTCTTCTCGGTCGTCGACCTGCACGCGCTCACCCAGCCCAACGACCCGGCCGAGCTGCGCGAGAAGACGCGGCGCACCGCCGCCCAGTACATCGCGGGCGGGATCGAGCCGTCGCGCGCCACGCTCTACGTGCAGTCGCATGTGCCCGCGCACGCCGAGCTCCAGTGGATCCTCACGACGCTCACCGGCGAGGGCGAAGCGCGGCGCATGACCCAGTACAAGGACAAGGTCGCCCGGTACGGCAAGGACGCGGCATCCGTCGGTCTGCTCGTGTACCCGATGCTGATGGCCGCCGACATCCTGCTCTACCAGACCGACATCGTGCCGGTCGGCGAGGACCAGAAGCAGCACGTCGAGCTCACGCGCGACCTCGCCGAGCGGTTCAACGCGCGCTACGGCCGGGCCTTCACGGTGCCGATGCCGGTGATCCAGCGTGAGACGGGCCGCATCTACGACCTGCAGAACCCCACCGCGAAGATGTCGAAGTCTGCCGAGTCGGATGCCGGTGTGCTGTGGCTGCTCGACGACCCGGCGGTGACGGCGAAGAAGATCATGCGCGCGGTCACAGACTCGGAGGGCTCGGTGCGCTACGACCGGCAGGCCAAGCCCGGCGTGTCGAACCTGCTGGTGATCTACGCCGCGCTGACCGGGCGGCAGATCCCGGCCATCGAGGACGAGTACGCCGGACGCGGCTACGGCGACTTCAAGAAGGATCTCGCCGAGGTCGTCGTGAACGAGTTCGCCCCGGTGCGCGAGCGCGCGCTGGCGCTCCTGGCCGATCCCGCCGAGCTCGACCGCGTGCTCGCGGTCAACGCCGGGCGCGCCGAGGAGGTCGCGAACGCGACGCTCGCCGACGTCTACGACAAGGTCGGCTTGCTCCGCCGGGCCTGACCCGGGGCCTCGGCCGTCCGGCATCCTCATACCTGCGCGTGCCGTATCGAGGCCTCGTGCCCGAGGTCTCGGCGCGGCGCTGCGCATAACTCAGGCAATCCACCAGCCAGCGCCATGAAACAGCCCCGGAGACCTGGATCTGCCTGAGTTATGCGCACGACGGCAATGACTCGGATGGTCTCACGCCTGTCGCCTACGCTGCGCGGCGGCGACGGGTGCGCGCGATTCCGCGCACGGACTGAGCGACCAGGACGGTGTCGTACATGATGTCCTCGGCGAGGGGCCGCAGCGTCGCGTAGCCCCGGGCTGCGGCGGCCAGGTCACGGCGCCGATCCTGACGCTGCTTCGCCCAGCCCTCGTGATGCGCCTTGCTGTCGCACTCGATGATCAGCCAGCCCTCGACGAGGAAGTCCACTCGACCCACGCCGGGGATCTTCACCTGGGCCTGAAAGCGCAGTCCGAGCTGTCGAAGGATCAAGCGCATGAGGGTCTCCGGGCCAGACTCGGCGATGCCGTCGGCCAAGGAGAGGAGAACGCGGTAGCAATCGGGCAGACAGCCGAAGACGTCGCACAGCTCGGCATGCGTCATGAGGCCGAGATGCAGGATGCTGTCGATCGTCGCGACAGCCGCGCGAGGCGGCTGACACCTGATCGCCTGAGCGACGGCGTCGAAGAGCCCGACGTGGCCGAGCGTCGCCCCGTCGCCGCGCAGCGTCCACCAGTGCAGGTCGAGGTTGCGGCGGGAGCGCTGGTCCAGGGCACGCTGCCTGTCATGGGGCGAGCGCAGGCGGGACATCGAGTGGTCGACGTGGACATGCAGCCGGGAGTCGTCGAGGACGAACACGCCCAGCTGCGCCAGCAGCGACACGCACGCGAGCCGGCCGCCCACGCGAACGGCCTGATCGACCCCGTCGAGCGAACCCACGAGGTACCGGTCGCGACGGAGTCGCTGGAGCCTTCCCTCCCTGACCGCGATCGTGATCTGACGCGGACGCATGCCCGCGGCGAGCAGATCGGCGCGGGTGAGGATCTCCCCGTGTTCGACCCGAGCCTGAAGCATGTCCCCAGGGTGGCCCAACGCCGGCGCCGGCATGCGGCCGATGCCCCGAATTGTGGACAACTTCGGCAGATCGCCGATTGTGGAGAGGTTGTCGTCATCCCACCGCCTTCGGCGCCCGAAGGGCGCCGGCATCCGCACAGACACGTGCGGTCACGTGCGCATAACTCAGGCAGAACTCCGCCCCAGAGGCGGCCATACCCGGCATATCCGCCTCGCTGCCTGAATTGTGAACAGTGACTGGCGAGCAGAGGCGACCGGCAAGGGCGCCGCCAGGTCTGATCCACCCCTGGAGGCAGTGAGCCGGGGGTGCACGCAGGGGCCGGTGGGCGCGGGCGGGGTCGTGGGAGGATGGGCGCATGCCCGAGATGCCGGAGGTGCAGGGGCTCGTCGACTTCCTCGGCGGGCGGCTCGACGGCCTCACGATCACGCGGCTCACGGTCGCGAACATCGCCGCGCTCAAGACCTACGATCCGCCGATCGACGCGCTGAAGGATGCCACGATCACGGGCGCCGTCCGACACGGGAAGTTCATCGACCTCGCCACGACCGGCCCGCACCTGATCTTCCACCTCGCCAAGGCGGGCTGGCTGCGCTGGTACGAGAGGCTCCCCGCGACCGTCATCCGTCCAGGCCGCACGCCCATCGCGCTGCGCGTCGCGCTCAGTGACGGCTCGGGCTTCGACCTCACCGAGGCGGGCACGAAGAAGTCGCTCGCCGTCTCCGTCGTCCGCGAACCGCACGACGTCCCCGGGGTCGCGCGCCTCGGACCGGACCCGCTCGACCCGGCCTTCGATCGCGACGCGTTCGCCGCTCTCCTGAGCGGACGGCGCACGCAGATCAAAGGGGTCCTGCGCGACCAGTCCGTCATCGCCGGCGTCGGCAACGCCTACTCCGACGAGATCCTCCACGCCGCCCGCATGTCGCCGTACGCGCTCGCCGCCGGCCTCGACGAGGCCCAGGTCACGCGCCTGTACACCGCGATGATCGAGACGCTGACGGATGCCGTGGCCACGGCATCCGGAAAGCCCCCGGCCGAGCTGAAGGATGCCAAACGGCGGGGCATGCAGGTGCACGGACGGCGCGGCGAGGCCTGTCCGGTGTGCGGCGACGCGGTGCGATCGGTCTTCTTCGCCGACAGCAGCCTGGAGTACTGCCCGACCTGTCAGACCGGCGGCAAGCTCCTCGCCGATCGGCGACTGTCGCGCCTGCTGAAATAGCGCGGCTATCCTCGGTGCATGCTCACCGTCGAGGAACTGTACCTGCTGCTGATCCGCGAGAACGGCGACCCGGAGGTATTCGGCTCGCCCTACGGCCAGGGGCTCAATGCCGCGCTCCTGACCGACCTGCTCGTCGCCGGGAGGATCTCGGTCACCGGCGACTCCCCCGAACGCATCCAGGTCGTGTCGACCGCGCCGAGCGGCCGGCTTCCCCTCGACTTCGGCATCGAGCGCATCCAGGACCGCGACGGCGCGAAGGTCACCGGCCTCATCAGCTCCGGACGGTTCAACCCCGAGATCGCCGTGGTCGAGTCGCTCGTCCACGAGGGTCTGCTCGAACGCGGACGACGCAAGCTGCTCGGCTTCGGCCTTCCCCGCACCCCCCAGCCAGACCCTGGGCCCAAGCAGCGCATCCGTGCCCGACTGGCCGAGGTGTTCTCCGGCGAGCGTGAGCCCACCGCGGCGGATGCCACGATCCTCGCCGCCGCGACGGCACTGGACATCGCGCCGCAGCTGCTGAGCAAGCTCTCCGGCACGCGCGACCGCGCACAGTTCGAGCAGCGCGTCGCCGCGATCGTCGGCGCCGCGCCGGCGACCGAGGCCGCGGTCGCGCGGATCACGCTCGGCCTGCAGTTCAATCGCGCCAAGGCCTCGCGCGGAGGCAGCGCGATCGGCCCCGCTGTGAGCCGCTGAGCTCCGGCCCGCCCCGCCCGCGGGGCGCCGCGCACTGGGTCACCCCCGCCGCGCGTTCATAACTCAGGCAGAACACGCCTACAGCGGCCGAAACGGGCTCGGCTGGGGCGCTCTGCCTGAGTTATGCGCAGGCACGGGCAGCTGACCCTCCGCGCAGGCACGGGCAGCTGACCCTCCGCGCATGCACGGGCAGCTGACCCGCGCGCTCCCCCGGTCAGGCCTCAGGCCTGTGCTCCGCCGGCCATGATGCGCGCGTCGTCGTCGACCCAGTCCAGCGACTTCGACACCGCCTTGCGCCACAGCCGGTAGCGGCGTTCGGCCTCCTCGCGCGGCATGGCCGGCTCGAACCGCCGCTCCTCCTGCCAGTGGGCGCGCAGGTCGTCGAAGCCGCCCCACACGCCGGTCGCCAGCCCCGCCGCATATGCCGCCCCGAGGGCGGTGGTCTCTACGATCCGGGGCCGCACGACGGTCACGCCGAGCACGTCGGCCTGGAACTGCATGAGCGCGTCGTTGCGGGTCATCCCGCCGTCCACGCGCAGCTCGGCCAGCGGCCTGCCGGTGTCGCTGATCACAGCATCGATGACGTCGCGGGTCTGGAATGCCGTCGCCTCCAGCGCCGCGCGGGCGATGTGCGCCTTGGTCACGAAGCGGGTGAGCCCCACGAGCGCACCTCGCGCGTCGGGGCGCCAGTACGGTGCGAACAGACCGGAGAAGGCCGGCACGAAGTAGGCGCCGCCGTTGTCGGCGACGGTCGCGGCGAGGGTCTCCACGTCCTCCGAGCGCTGGATGATCCCGAGGTTGTCGCGCAGCCACTGCACGAGCGACCCGGTGACGGCGATCGAGCCCTCCAGCGCGTAACGGGCCGGCTCGTCGCCGCACCGGTACGCGACGGTGGTGATGAGCCCGGCATCCGACCGCACGATCTCGGTGCCCGTGCCCACGAGCAGGAAGTTGCCGGTGCCGTAGGTGTTCTTCGACTCCCCGGCGCCGAACGCCGCCTGCCCGAAGGTCGCCGCCTGCTGGTCGCCGAGGATCCCGGCGATCGGCACGCTCCGGAGCACCGCGGGCACGCGGACCTCGCCGAACACCTCGGACGACGAGCGGATCTGCGGCAGCATGGCCCGCGGGATCCCCCACACCGCCAGCAGCTCGTCCGACCAGTCGAGCGTGCGCAGGTCCATGAGGAGCGTGCGGCTTGCGTTGGTGACATCGGTGACGTGGATGCCGCCCTCGCTCCCGCCGGTGAGGTTCCACACGACCCACGTGTCCGGCGTGCCGAACATCAGGTCGCCGGCCTCGGCGGCCGCGCGCGCACCCGGGACGTGGTCGAGGAACCACGCGAGCTTCGATGCGGAGAAGTAGGCCGCCAGCGGCAGGCCGGTGACCTCGGCGAACGCGTCGACGCCCCGCTCGGCGGTGAGCGCGTCGATGTGCGGCTGGGTGCGCGTGTCCTGCCACACGATCGCGTTGTGCACGGGTCGCCCGGTGCGGCGGTCCCACACCATGACCGTCTCGCGCTGGTTGGTCACCCCGACCGCCGCGATGTCGGATGCCGACAGCCCGGCCTTGCCGAGCGCTCGAGCCAGCACCCATTCGGTGTTGGTCCAGATCTCGACCGGGTCGTGCTCCACCCAGCCGGCGCGCGGCAGGATCTGCTGATGCTCGCGCTGCGCGATGGCGACGATGTGCGCGTGCGCGTCGAACACGATCGCCCTCGTCGACGTGGTCCCCTGGTCGATCGCGATCACGTGGTCGGACATCGTCGTCTCCTCTCCGCCGAGGCCGCATCGCCTCGGCGTCATCTCCCCTCGCCGGTGGCGGCGAGCGGGCTCCAGGTCGGGTCGGCGGCATGCACCCGCGCGAGCGCCCGCGCGACCTCCGCCTCGATCCGGTCCCGGGTCCAGTCCAGCACGGGGGCCACGACCTCGGCCACCTCGGCGGCCGAGTCCGCGCTCACCCGGCCGGTGAAGGCGATGCCGGTGCGCCGCATGAGCAGGTCGTCGAGGTGGACGACGTCCTCGGTGCGGGCGAGGTGGCGCAGCTCGGCGGAGCTGTACCCGGGGAGGGTGCGCAGCTGCGCATCGTCTGGGTCGGCGACGATCGCGGCAATCACGGCGTCGGCGATCGTGCCGTAGCGGTCGAGCAGGGTATCCACGCGCGCGGCGGGCAGCTGCGGCCGGTCGGCGATCCACACCGCCCGTGCACGGTCCGTGGTCGGGTAGCCGCGCCCTCCCCCGATGGGAAGCTCGCCGGTCGAGCGCCGCCGCGGCCGCGCGAGCACGCGCAGCGCCCGGTCGGCGAGGCTCTCGGCGGAGGCGCGGAACGTGGTCCACTTGCCGCCGACGAGGCTGAGGAGTGTGGCATCCGGTCCGCCCAGCGGTCGTTGCTCGATGCGGTAGTCGCGCGAGACGAACCCGGGGGCGACGTGCCCGTGACCGGGGAGGGGCCGCACCCCGGCGAAGCGGTACACGATCTGTGCGCGGTCGACCGCGATGGCGGGGAAGACGTGCCGGACGAGCTCGAGGAAGTAGTCCACCTCGGCCTCGGTGCACTCGATCGGGTCGGCCAGGTCGTGCTCGAGGTCGGTCGTGCCGACCAGCACCCGGCCCTTCAGCGGGTAGACGAGCACGATGCGGCCGTCGGAGTGCTCGAAGAAGATCTCGCGTCCGCCGGTGGCGGCGAGCAGTTCGGGGTGGTCCAGGACGATGTGCGCGCCCTTGGTCCCGCCCATGTAGCCGGTAGGCTCGCCGAGACCGGCGTTGGTGAGGTCGGTCCACGGCCCGGTCGCGTTGACGACGACGGATGCCGCGAACGGCAGCTCGTCGCCGCTGATCGCGTCGCGCAGCACGACGCGGCTTGCCTCGGCGCGCACCGCCTCGACGTAGTTGGCGGCGCGGGCGCGATCGCCGCCCGCAGCGCGCCCGTCGCGCAGCACGTCGATCGCGAGCCGCTCAGGGTCGTGCAGCGACGCGTCCCAGTAGGTGGCGGTGTACTTCACCTGCGGGTTCAGTGCGGGAAGGGCGCGCAGCGACCGGCGCCGCGCGTGGAACGCGTGGCGGGGGACCGCGCCGCCGCCGCGCGAGAACGAGTCGTACAGCACGAGCCCCGCTTTGATCAGGACGGCGCCGCGCTCGCGCGGACGGCCGGCCCCGTGGCGCAGGAACCGCAGCGGCGCGCTCAGCACGCCGGAGAACGTGGAGAAGACAGGGATCGTGGTACGCAGCGGCCGCACGTAGTGCGGGGCGAGCCGCAGCAGCCGGTTGCGCTCGGTCACGGCCTCTCTCACGAGGCGGAACTCGCCGTTCTCGAGATAGCGGATGCCGCCGTGGATCATGTGCGACGAGGCAGACGAGGCCCCGCTGACGAAATCGCCGCGCTCGACCAGGACGACGTCGATGCCCTGCAGGGCGAGGTCGCGGAAGGTCGCGAGGCCGTTGATGCCCCCGCCGATGATCAGCACGTCCGCGTACGGCCGCTCGGTCAGCTGTGTGAATCGTCGTGTCGACGCGCCGTCGAACTCGTCCCCCTGCTCGCTCACGTGCCAATACTCGCACGCGTGGTTGCCTTGCGGCGCGTGCGATCCGGCATCCGGCATCCGGCATCCGGCATCCGGCATCCGGTCGCACCAACGTCGGAGAGTCGCACGTACTTCGGAGGATTTCGGCCAGATCCTCCGAAGTACGCGCGATTCTCCGAACTTCGTGGGATGAGAGGCGGGGGGCCAGGGGCGCGGGGCGCGGGGCGCGGGGCGGGGAGCGGGGTGGGCGGATGCCGGGACGCAGGCGAACGGTAGCTCATAAGTTCTGCGAACGGTAGCGTAGTGAACCTGCGATCGGTAGCCTTGCAACGTGGACCCCTATCTGCCTCGCGCGATCGACGACGAACTGCGCGCTGCGCTGATCGAGCTTCCGGCGGTTGCGATCAACGGTCCGAAGGGCGTCGGAAAGACGGCGAGCGCGGAGCGGCTCGCAGCCACCACGGTGCGACTCGATGATCCCGCGCAGCGCGAGCTCTTCGATGCGGATCCGAATCGGCTGCGCGCCGCCGCACGGCCCATGCTGATCGACGAGTGGCAACGCTCGCCGCAGAGCTGGGACGCCGTACGCCGTTGGGTCGACGAGGGTGCGCCCGCAGGCAGTGTGCTCCTCACGGGCAGTGCCGCTCCGCGCGGAGCCGCCGTCCATTCCGGAGCGGGGCGCATCGCCGCGCTGCGCATGCGGCCGATGTCCCTCGCCGAGCGCGCACTGGTCGTCCCTACCGTGTCGCTCGAAGCGATGCTCGCGGGGACGGCGGACATCACCGGTGAAAGCGCGCTCACGCTCCATGACTACGTGGAAGAGATCACCGCGTCGGGCTTTCCGGGTATCCGTCGACTGAGCGCCCGGGGACGCGCAATGCAGCTCGATGCCTATCTCGACAACGTGGTTCAGCGAGAGTTCCCCGACCAAGGTCTCGCCGTGCGGGCTCCCGAGACGCTGCGACGCTGGCTGTGTGCCTATGCGGCAGCGACAGGAACGACGGCGAGCTACGCCAAGATCCTCGACGCTGCGACGCCGGGCGAATCGAACAAGCCGGCGAAGACCACCACCATCGCGTACCGCGATGTTCTTCACAGCCTCTGGCTGCTCGACCCGCTCGACGCCTGGGCGCCCGGTGCGACAGATCTCGGTCGCCTCGGACAGGGTCCAGTGCACTTCCTTGCCGACCCCGCTCTCGCGTGCCGGCTCCTGGGCGTCGATGCGAGCGACCTGCGGGAGGGCGCCTTCGACGCGGATCCGCTGCTCTCCCGGTTCGGCACCGGGTACGGCACCCTTCTCGGGCGGCTGTTCGAGGCGCTCGTCGCTCTCAGCGTGCAGGTCTACGCGACGCACGACGGCGCCCGCGTCGGACACGTGCGCACCCGCAACGGCGATCATGAGGTCGACCTCATCGTGCACCGCGGGCGACGCGTGGTCGCGCTGGAGGTCAAACTCGCACCCACTGTCTCCGACTCGGACGTCCGGCATCTGCGCTGGCTTCGCGACCGCATGGGTGCGCACCTCGCCGACGCCGCCGTCATCACCACGGGCCCGGTCGCCTACCGCCGGGCGGATGGCATCGCCGTCATCCCCGCCGCGCTCCTGGGTCCGTGACCGCGCCGCGCGCCAGATCGCGCCTGACCATGCGGGTTCCTCCCGGCATCCGCTCACACCACCGTCGGAGCACTTCGGGGCGGGAAGAGGACCGGGGGCGGATGCCGGTGCGCACCGGGAATGCCGGTCACGGTCCAGCGTTACTACACTCGACAACAGACACGTGCTCCGGGATCGGTGGGAATCCGAACCGGCGGTGACAGTCCGCGAGCCCCTCGGCCACCTGGCCGGGACGGCTGACCCGGTGGAACTCCGGGACCGACGGTGATGCGACGGGTTTCTCGACGAGACCCTCGCGAGTCCGGATGGGAGGCAGCACGGGGCAGCGCTGTGCGTTGCGCCACGCCTTTCCCGGAGCCTCGACCGAAGGACCACGGATGACGGCGACGGACCGCGAACAGGGCGCCATGCGTCGCGCGCTCGCCCTCGCCGCCCGGGGACCGCGCGGGGTGAACCCGCAGGTGGGCGCCGTCATCCTCTCCCCCGCCGGCGACGTGCTCGCCGAGGGATGGCATCGCGGCGCCGGCACCGCGCACGCCGAGGTCGACGCCCTCTCGCACCTGCCGGAGGGAGCCGCGCGCGGCGCGACCGCCGTCGTCACGCTGGAGCCGTGCAACCACACCGGCCGCACCGGCCCGTGCGTTCAGGCGCTCATCGCAGCGGGCGCCGCCCGCGTCGTGTACGCGGTGGACGACCCCAATTCGGTCGCATCCGGTGGTGCCGCACGGCTCCGCGCCGCCGGGGTCGAGGTCGTCGGGGGCGTCCTCGCGGGCGACGCCGCGGCGCTGCTGGACTCCTGGCTGACCGTGCAGCGCCTCGGGCGCCCGCACGTGACCGTGAAGTGGGCGCAGAGCCTCGACGGCCGCGCCGCCGCACCCGACGGCACGAGCCGGTGGATCACCGGCGCCGCCGCGCGCGCCGACGTGCACCGCCGCCGCGCCGCGGCCGACGCGATCGTCGCCGGCATCGGCACGGTGCTCGCCGACGATCCCGCCCTGACCGCGCGGCGCGACGACGGCACCCTGTACGACCACCAGCCCTTGCCTGTGGTGCTGGGCCGGCGCCGGATCCCGGCGGATGCCGCGGTGCTGCGGCACCCGCACGGCGTGCTGCACCGCGACGGCGAGAACCTCGGCGGCGAGAGCCCGAACCACCCGTCCGTGCTCGACGAACTGCGGAGCCTCGGCGTGCACCGCGTGTTCGTCGAGGGCGGGCCGACGATCGCGAGCGCGTTCCTGCGCGCCGGTCTGGTCGACGAGGTGCTCGCCTATGTGGCGCCGACCCTGATCGGCCGCGGCGCCGACGGCGCCGACCGGCCCGCGCTCGGCCCGCTCGGCGTCGAGACGATCGCCGATCGGCGTCGGCTCGCGGTGACCGGCCTCGAGCGCCTCGGCGACGACCTGCTGATCGTCGCGACCCCGCGTTCCGTCGAGGCGCCGGCAGCGCCCGGATCGACTACCGAAGGAGAGCACTGATGTTCACGGGAATCGTGGAGGAGATCGGCGAAGTCCTCGCCGTCGAGCCGTCCGGCGACGGGGTGCGCCTCACCGTACGCGCGCCCGTGGCGGTGTCCGACGCGACGCACGGAGACTCCATCGCGGTCAGCGGCGTCTGCCTCACGGTCGTCGACCGCGGCGGCGACCGCTTCACCGCCGACGTCATGCGGCAGAGCCTCGACACCTCGACGCTCGGCGCTGTCACGCCCGGAACCCCCGTGAACCTGGAGCGCGCGATGGCCGCGCACGGGCGCCTGGGCGGTCACATCGTGCAGGGCCACGTCGACGGCACCGGCGAGGTCGTGCAGGTGCGCCCCGGCGCGCAGTGGCGGGTGCTGCGGATCGGCATGCCGGCATCCCTCGCCCCGCTCGTCGTCGACAAGGGCTCGATCGCCGTCGACGGCATCTCGCTCACCGTGAGCGCCGTCAGCGATGCCGCCTCGCCCGAGCCCTGGTTCGAGGTCTCGCTCATCCCCGAGACGCTCCAGGCCACGACGCTCGGCGCCCGCGGCGCCGGCGACGCCGTGAACCTGGAGACCGACGTGCTCGCGCGGCACGTGCGACGGCTGCTCGCCTTCCCGGCGACCGAAGGAGGCCCCCGATGAGCCTTTCCCCGCTGTCCGACGCCCTCGACGCCCTGCGCGCCGGGCGCCCCGTCATCGTCGCCGACGACGAGCACCGCGAGAACGAGGGCGACGTCGTGCTGTCGGCCGAGCTCGCGACCCCGGAGTGGATCGCCTGGACCGTGCGCCATTCGAGCGGCTTCATCTGCGCGCCCATGCCGGCGGAATGGGCCGACCGGCTCGACCTTCCCCCCATGGTCGCGGTCAACGAAGACGCCCGCAGCACCGCCTACACGGTCAGCGTCGACGCCGCCGACCGCATCTCGACCGGCATCAGCGCCGCCGACCGCGCGCACACCCTGAACGTGCTGGCAGACCCCGCCGCGACCGCGGCGAGCGTGATCCGCCCCGGACACGTGCTGCCGCTGCGCGCCGTCGACGGCGGCGTGCGCGAGCGCGGCGGCCACACCGAGGCGGCCGTCGAACTCATGCGGCTGGCGGGCCTGCAGCCAGTCGGGGCGATCGCGGAGGTCGTCGCCGAGGACGGGTCGATGATGCGGATGCCGGGACTGCTCGAGCTCGGTGCGCGCGACGGCGTGCCGGTCATCACGATCGAGCAGCTCGCTGCCCACCTCGACGAGGTCGAGCCCCGGGACGACCGCTCGTCGGGGTCGCACCGGCGACGGGTGAGCCTGCGCGCGGAGGCGACCGTGCCGACCTCGCACGGCTCGTTCCGCTTCCTCGCCTACAAGGACCGGGTGTCCGGCACCGACCACCTCGCGGTCGTCGCGGGCGATCTCACCCAGTGCACGCCGCTCGTGCGCGTGCACTCGGAGTGCCTCACCGGCGAGGCGTTCGGCTCGCTCAAGTGCGAGTGCGGGCCGCAGCTGGATGCCGCGCTCGACGCCATCGAGCAGGATGGCGGCGTCGTGATCTACATGCGCGGCCACGAGGGCCGCGGCATCGGGCTCATCAACAAGCTGCGCGCCTACAGCCTGCAGGAGCGCGGGCTCGACACGGTGGACGCGAACCTGGCTCTGGGCCTGCCCGCCGACTCGCGCGACTACGCGGCGGCGGCGGGCATTCTCGCCGACCTCGGCGTCGACCGCATCCGGCTGCTGACCAACAACCCCGACAAGGTCAGCCGGCTCGCCGAGCTGGGGCTGGACGTCGTCGAGCAGGTGCCCCTGCTGGTCGGCGTCGGCCGTGACAACCACCAGTACCTGGCCACCAAGCGCGAGCGCATGGGGCACGTCATCGACCCGGGCGCACTGCAGAGCGCGCTCGACGACAGCGAGGAGAACGAGCGATGAGCGGACACGGAGCACCCGAGGCAGACGCCGTCGACGCGACCGGGCTGGACGTCGTGGTGGTGGCCGGCACCTGGCACGACACGATCGCCGAGGGGCTCGTCGCCGGAGCTGCACGCGTGCTCGCCGCCTCGGGCGCGACCTGGCGCCTCGTGCGCGTTCCCGGCTCGTTCGAACTGCCGGTGGTGTGCCAGGCGGCCCTGGAGGCGGGGGCCGATGCCGCGGTCGCCCTGGGCGTGATCATCCGAGGCGGCACGCCGCACTTCGAGTACGTGTCGTCGGCGGCGACCGACGGCTTGACCCGGGTTGCGCTGCAGACCGGCAAGCCGGTCGGGTTCGGCGTGCTGACCCTCGACGACGAGCAGCAGGGCCTCGATCGCGCCGGCCTGCCCGGCTCGCGGGAGGACAAGGGCGCCGAGGCCGCCGACGCGGCCCTGCGCACGGCCCTGGTCCTGCGCGGCATCCGCGGCTGACACGCGGAGCGGACGGGCCAAGGCTCAAGAGCTTACGGATCAGGGCTGAGATGCGCACGCTGAGCTTATCGATCCACTCGCTCACTCTTGCTCGATCCAGCGACGGAAGGCTATCGCGGCATCTTGGCGCTCGCTGACGCTGTGCCTGTTATGCCCGGGCGTATGGACGGGCTGCTTCTCGTTACGCGCCTGGTTGCTCTCGAACCCGGCCGGGGTGGCGAGGGTGAGCGCAGCGATCTCTGCGGTGATCTCGTTGATGTCACCGGTGACATGCCGCTTCTTCAGGCGCTGCCGCGCCGCCTGCCCGGCGCGCAGCAGACGCAGCGCGGCGCGATCCAGTTCTGTGACCGATGCCCCAGAGAACGGCGTCGGCGGGCAATACAGGGCGTACGCCAGGCCACGCGTGGCGCGCGCGCTCCGCGGTGCGCGTGTCGACCACCGCATCAGGCCTGGATCGTGTCAGGTTAGTGCCCCGCGTCCGGTCGTAGTGCGGCGATGATG
>NZ_JASGFE010000001.1:0-167458 GCF_047605725.1 Microbacterium sp. | reverse complement strand
AGGTCGAGTCGAAGGAGCAGATCGCCGCGACCGCATCGATCTCGGCCGCCGACACCGAGATCGGCGAGCTCATCGCCGAGGCCATCGACAAGGTCGGCAAGGAGGGCGTGGTCACCGTCGAGGAGTCGCAGACCTTCGGCACCGAGCTCGAGCTCACCGAGGGCATGCGCTTCGACAAGGGCTACATCAACCCCTACTTCGTCACCGACCCGGAGCGTCAGGAGGCGGTGTTCGAGGACCCGTACATCCTCATCGCCAACCAGAAGATCTCGAACATCAAGGACCTGCTGCCGATCGTCGACAAGGTGATCCAGGAGGGCAAGGAGCTCGTCATCATCGCCGAGGACGTGGAGGGCGAGGCCCTCGCGACGCTGGTGCTGAACAAGATCCGCGGCATCTTCAAGTCGGTCGCCGTCAAGGCGCCCGGCTTCGGCGACCGCCGCAAGGCGCAGCTGCAGGACATCGCGATCCTCACCGGCGGCCAGGTCATCACAGAGGAGGTCGGCCTCAAGCTCGAGAACGCGACGCTGGACCTCCTGGGCCGTGCGCGCAAGGTCATCGTGACCAAGGACGAGACCACGATCGTCGAGGGTGCCGGCGACCACGCGCAGATCGAGGGCCGCGTGACCCAGATCCGTCGCGAGATCGACAACACCGACAGCGACTACGACCGCGAGAAGCTCCAGGAGCGCCTCGCCAAGCTCGCCGGCGGCGTGGCCGTCATCAAGGCGGGCGCGGCGACCGAGGTCGAGCTCAAGGAGCGCAAGCACCGCATCGAGGACGCCGTGCGCAATGCGAAGGCGGCCGTCGAAGAGGGCATCGTCCCCGGTGGTGGTGTCGCGCTCATCCAGGCCGGCAAGAAGGCCTTCGGCGGGCTCTCGCTCGTCGGTGACGAGGCGACCGGTGCGAACATCGTGAAGGTCGCCATTGAGGCCCCGCTCAAGCAGATCGCCCTGAACGCGGGACTGGAGCCCGGTGTCGTCGCCAACAAGGTGGCGGAGCTGGAGGCAGGTCACGGACTGAACGCGGCGACCGGCGAGTACGGCGACCTGTTCGCCCAGGGCATCATCGACCCGGCGAAGGTCACCCGCTCGGCGCTGCAGAACGCGGCATCCATCGCCGGCCTGTTCCTGACGACCGAGGCGGTCGTCGCGGACAAGCCCGAGAAGACCCCGGCCCCGGCCGGCGACCCCACCGGTGGCATGGACTTCTGATCCACCGCTCGTACGAAGGGCCCCTCCTCCGGGAGGGGCCCTTCGGCGTTCCCGCGCGCAGGCTCGGGCATCGGCATACCGCGCGTGGGACGTCATCGCGCGCACGACGTTCGGAGTGGACAGTGACGGTCACTGCGCAGGGTCGAACCAGCGCAGGCCGGGGAAGCGCGCGAAGCCTCGATCGCGGGTCGCGAGCCGGGCACCGTTCGCGAGGCACAGTGCGGCGATGTAGGCGTCGGGGACCAGATTGCCGCGGATGCCGGGATCCTCGACTGCGAGGCCGCCGAACTGCTTCCAGACCGGAGCGCCGTGCGTCAGCCACGTCGCGCGCGGGCTTTCGGCGAGTCGCTCGGTGAACTCCACGGCGCGTGCGATCGGGGCCGGTGCAGTGGTGATGCGGGAGTGCGTGACGATCCGGACGAATCCGCTCAGGATGACGTCGGCGAGGCCGATCGGTTCCGTCCCGATGGTGCGATTCAGCCATGCCGCGTATGCCTCGTGCTCCGGAGCGTCCGCACGGAACGCGTAGACGAGGACGTTGACGTCGGGGACGATCACGGTCAGGCGCCGCCGTCCAGGGCGTCCCAGAGGGCATCGCGATCGTCGATGTCGACGAGGAAGCGAGACGTCCCGGGATCGCCGAAGGTGGGGAGCGGCATGTGCGGTGATTCTGGTGTCTGACGGCGGAGACGGTCGCGGAGGGCTTCTTCGATGAAGCTGGTCAGCGTCCGGCCTTCGGCCGCGGCGCGCGCTTTCACCTCGCTGGCGAGAGCATCGGAGAGGTTGAGCGTCGTTCGCATGCATATCATCATACGATCCGGCGCAGATGTCTGACTATGCAGCATCACGGGACCCGCAACGAGACTCACGGCGGTCAACGCTATGACGGGGAGGCGACGTGCAGTCCGGCATCACGCGCGGCCGCGAGCTGTCGGCTTTCATACGAGATGAAGAGGTCTGCGCTGAGGCGGAGGGCGGTCGCGACATGCAGCGCATCCAGGGAACGGCGGGCATCGCCCGGGAGCAGTCCCGCCTCGACGAAGAGGGCGCGGTCCGCCAGGCCGAGTGAGAGCGCATCCAGCACAGTCGTCGCCTCGGCTTGAGTATGGCCATTGCGCTGAGCCATGCGGCGGAGCTCTGTCTCGAGCAGCACGCTCGACCAGACCGAGTCGCCGCCGTCCGAGGACTCCGCCAAGCAGGTCCGAAGCGCGAGGCTCTCTGCCTCCATCGTCATGAGTTTCGCTGCCGCGGATGCATCGAGGTAGACCTTCATCGATCGCCCCGGAGATCGTCAAGGATCGCGGCCGTGCTCAGGCCGTTCGGCGCCGGGCGGGGACGGAGCTGGCGCCAGCCGCCCGGGTTGCGCGCGGGGTACACGCGCAAGGGGGCTCCTCGGCCTGCGGCGGGATGAGGGTCGCGACGACGACGCCGTGGTTGGTGATGTGGATCGTCTCGCCGCGGCGGACCTCGTCGAGGATCCGGCTCGAGTTGTTGCGCAGCTCGCGATGCGGGATCGTGCGTGCCATGATCGCTCCCTCCGGTGAAGGTGTAGCAATCGCAGCAACGCCCCGCATCAGCGGAACAGGCCGGCCGCCGCCAGCTCGGTCTCCGCGTAGTGCTGGCCGGCCACGGCGAGCGCGCCGCTGATGTCGGTCAGCGCCGATTCGACCTCGTGCTGCGCGACCCGCCAGCGGTCGATGACCGACTGGAACGCGACGGCGGCACCGCCCGTCCAGCTGCCCTGCAGTTGGGTGAGCTGGGCCAGCATGGCTGCCGTCTCGCCCTGCAGTCGGTCGCCGGTGGCGCGGACGGCCGCGGTGGCGGCGAGGACGGCGTCGCTGTCGACGGAGTACATGACCATGGGAGGGCTCCTTCGCGGGTGTTCGTGCGGCCACGGTAGTCCGCGGCATCCGCGTGCGAAGGCCGATGCGGGCGATCCGTGGACAGCCGGGCGGAATCCGCGATCGGGGAGGGATCCTCGCGCAGGCTCAGAGCTCTGCGCCGCGCACGCGCGGCATGGGGCGCGTCTCGATGTGCAGGTGCTCGTCGGCATCCCGCTCCTGCGCCAGCGGGAACGCGACGCGGAACGTCGCGCCGCCCCCGGGCGTGTCGCCGACGTCGATCGAGCCGTGCAGCGCCTCGACGATGGATGCCACGATCGACAGGCCCAACCCGGAGCCGCCGGTCTCGCGCGTGCGCGACGTGTCGGCCCGCCAGAACCGTTGGAAGATCTGCTCGCGGATCTGCTCGGGGATCCCCTCGCCGTGGTCGATGACTGCGATCCACCCGGCGCCGGCCTCGCGGTCGACGCCGACGGCCAGCTCGATAGGCGAGTCGGGCGGACTGTAGCGGCGGGCGTTTCCGAGCAGGTTGGCCACGACCTGCCGGATGCGATTCTCGTCGCCGAGCACGATCGGCGAGGGCTGCTCCTCGGGCGCGGCCGCCGCGGCCGGCGGCGGGGCCGGCTCGTGACCCGCGGAGACGACCACGGGCCGCGGCCTGCGCCGCAGCAGCGACAGCCGTGCGGCCGCGAAGCCGGTCGTCGGGGTGGCGCGTCCGCGGCGGGCGGGCTCGGCCGCCGCGATGGTGCGCGGCACCGGCGCGGGTGCAGGGGAGCCGAACGCGTGCGGAAGGTCGACCACGGTCACGCTGCGCTCGGGCGCCGCCGCCCGCGCGTCGAGAGCGGCATCCGAGGCGATCAGACGCAGATCGACCGGGGCGACGGCGAGGCCGCGGCGTTCGTCGAGCCGGGCGAGGGCGAGGAGGTCCTCGACGAGTGCGCCCATCCGGGTCGCCTCCTTCTCGATGCGCGTCATCGCCTGGGCGGTCTGCTCCTCGCCGCTGATGGCGCCCATGCGGTACAGCTCGGCATAGCCGCGGACGGTCACGAGGGGAGTGCGCAACTCGTGGCTGGCGTCGCCGATGAAGCGGCGCATGTGCTGGACCGTGGTGTCGCGCTGGGCGATCGCGCCGTCGACGCGGTCGAGCATCGCGTTGATGGCCGACTTGAGCCTGCCGACCTCGGTGCCCGGGCTGATGTCGCTCATCCGCTGCCCGAAGTCGCCCGCGGCGATCGACATCGCCGTCTGCTCCACCTGTCCGAGCCCCCGGAAGGTGAGGGTGACGATGCCGCGCGTGGTCAGCGCTGCGGCCAGCACGGTCAGCAGCGCGAGGATCGTGTAGATGCCGATGTAGGTGCCGACGGTCTGGTTGACGGGGGCCAGCGGGAGCGCGACGAGCTGGGTGAGGAGGTCGCGCGCGCCGGGCACCTGCAGCGTGTCGACGCTGGCGCGGAACGTGGTGTCGCCTTCGGTCGCGTCGAGGGCGAAGGGCTCCACGCCGCGCGAGACGGTCGTCGCCAGCGGGAAGGTCTCCGGGAAGGCCGCCGTGGCACCGGCGCTGCCGCCGGCAGTGGCAAGCAGGTTTCCCGCCGCGTCGTACACGGCGACCTGGAACTGCGTCGGCGCGGCCGTCTGCTTGAGGCGGAACGACGGCACGCCGTCGTCGACCGAGACGTCCAGCAGCGAGCTGGTCACGTCGTTGGAGACCAGGGAGCGCAACTGATCGTCGAGGGCGGCCTCCTGGGCGTTGCGGAGGAAGACCATCGTGCCGACGCCCGCGGCGAACAGGCCGAGCGTGAGGACCGCGACGGTCACCCCGGTGACCTTGGCCCGCAGGCTGATGCTGCGCCACCACCGGGTGACCCGGTCGGACTTCTTCGCGCTCAGTGGGACGCCTCGTTACGCGCTCTTGCCGGCTTTGAGCATGTAGCCGAAGCCGCGTTTGGTCTGGATGAGGGGCTCGGTCGAATGCGGGTCGATCTTGCGGCGCAGGTAGGAGATGTAGCTCTCCACGATGCCGGCATCGCCGTTGAAGTCGTACTCCCACACATGGTCGAGGATCTGCGCTTTGCTGAGCACCCGGTTCGGGTTCAGCATGAGGTAGCGCAGCAGCTTGAACTCGGTGGGAGACAGGTCGATCGGCACGTCGCCGACGAGCACGTCGTGGGTGTCCTGGTCCATCGTGAGCTCGCCCGCGCGGATCGACGACTCCTCGTCGGCCTGCATCGTGCGGCGCAGGATCGCCTGGATCCGCGCGACGATCTCGTCGAGGCTGAAGGGCTTGGTGACGTAGTCGTCGCCGCCGGCGTTGAGCCCTTCGATCTTCGCGTCGGTCTCATCCTTGGCGGTCAGGAACAGGATCGGAGCGGTGTAGCCGGCACCGCGGAGCCGCTTGGTGACGCTGAAGCCGTTCATGTCGGGGAGCATGACGTCGAGGACGATCAGATCGGGCTCCTCCTCGAGGACGGCGGAGATCGTCTGCGCGCCGTTGGCGACGGCACGGACCTGGAAGCCTGCGAAACGGAGACTCGTGATGAGCAGGTCTCGGATGTTGGGCTCGTCGTCCACGACGAGGATGCGCGGTGCGGTCATGTGCTCATTATGGTGACCGAATCGATGCATGTGCTGGAAATCGGGCGGGATCGGACGGAATCGCGCCCTCCCGGCAGGGGAGGGAGTACGTTCTGGCATAGGCGAGAGAGGCGGGGCGCATGACGGATGCCGTCGACCCGGGGTCGACGCGCGCCGGTGCGCCGGCCGTCGTCCGCCTCGGCGACCACGCGTTCGACCTCTCGCGCCGCGTCGCCGTCATGGCGATCATCAATCGCACGCCCGACTCGTTCTACGACCGTGGCCGCACCGACTCGCTCGACGCGGCCGTGCGAGCGGGTGCCGCCGCGTTCGACGCGGGTGCCGACCTGGTCGACGTCGGCGGGGTGAAGTTCGCGCCCGGCCCGCCGGTGCCGGTCGAGGAGGAGATCGCCCGCGTCGTGCCGGTCGTGCGCGAGCTGGCACCGCTCGGCGCGGTGAGCGTGGACACCTTCCACCCCGAGGTCGCCCGCGCCGCGATCGATGCGGGGGCGAGCGTCGTCAACGACACCACAGGCATCCACGATCCGCGCATGGCCGACGTCGTCGCCGACAGCACCGCTGCGATCGTCGTCGCGCACAGCCTGGCCGCGCCCCGCACGCAGTTGCCGCTGCCGCACTACGACGATGTCGTGGCCGAGGTGGCCGTGTTCCTGCGGCAGCGCGTCGCGCTCGCGGAGGAACGCGGCATCCCGCGCGAGCGCATCGTCGTCGACCCCGGGCACGACCTCAACAAGAACACGCTGCAGACGCTCGAGCTGACCCGGCGCCTGGACGAGGTGACCGATCTCGGCCTGCCGCTCCTGGTCGCGCTCTCGAACAAGGACTTCGTCGGCGAGAGCATCGGCCGCGACCGCGACGACCGCCTCGCCGGGTCGCTCGCAGCGGCGGTCTACTGCGTGCTGCACGGGGCCCGCATCGTGCGCGTGCACAACGTGCGCGAGAGCATCGACGCCGTGCGGATGGTCGAGGCGATCCTGGGCTGGCGCGAGCCGGTGCTGCTGCGTCACAACCTCAGGCCGGAGGGGAACGACTGATGAGCGGGATGCCGGCTCGCGACGAGCTGCTCGCGGCCTACGCGCTGCCCGACCGCGACACGCCGCGGCTGCGGATGAACGTCGTCGCCAGCGCCGACGGCGCGGTCGCGCTGGAGGGCCGGAGCGGCGCGCTGGGGGGCGCGACCGACCGGCGGCTCATGCAGGTGCTCCGCGCCATGGCCGATGTGATCCTCGTCGGCGCCGGCACGGTGCGCGCCGAGGGGTACGGCGGCACACGGGTGTCCGAGGCGGACGCCGAGTGGCGCGTCGCGCGTGCACTGCCGCCGCAGCCGCGCCTCGCCGTCGTCTCGCGCGCGCTGGAGTTGGAGCCGCGGCATCCGTTCTTCGCCGAGGCGGTCGTCCGACCGGTCGTCGTGACCTGCGCGGCCGCGCCCGCCGGGCGCCGGGCGGTGCTGGCGGAGGTCGCGGACGTCCTCGTGTGCGGCGAGGAGACCGTCGACCTCGCGGCGGTGCGCGCCACGTTCGCGGATCGCGGCTGGACCCGGACGCTGTGCGAGGGCGGCCCGCACCTGTTCGGCACGCTCCTGGCCGCGGGGCTCGTCGACGAGGTGTGTCTGACGCTCGCACCGCGGTTCGTCGGGGGAGACGCGCAGCGCATCGTGCGGGGTGCGGCCGAGGCCGACCGTCGCTTCGCGCTCACCGGGGTGCTCGCCGACGACGAGGGCTTCGTGTTCCTCCGCTATGCGGCGCGCTGAGCGGATCCGGCGGTTCACACGTCCCGCTTACAGGGCCAAGTGCGCCTATCCGTGCCCTCCGGGCGTCATCGCGCCGATTCGCCCTGTAAGCGGAACAGAGAACTCGCTTGACCGGACGGCTCGGACCTGCCTCCAGCCCGGCACGGCGCTGTCCGGATGGTCGTGACCGTGCGCGACCGGCACGGCGCGGTCAGCCCGGCTTCCGCCATACCGAGACGTGCGAGGTGCTCTCGGAGTCGAACGGCGCGCGGTCCCAGTCCGCGTAGCGAGCCTCGAGCTCAAGCCCTGCGAGCTGGCCCATGAGGTCGAGCTCGGAGGGCCAGACGTACCGGTAGTTGTGAGGCGCATACCGGAAGGCGCCGTCTGCCCGGCGGAGGTAGTGGTGCGAGACGGCGCGCTGTGTCGATAGATCGAACGTGTCCAGGCCGACATGGTCCTCCGCGACTGCGAATGGGACCGCGGACTGTCCCGGTGGCAGTGAGCGCAGCGGCGGTACTCCCACCTCGACGACGAAGCGTCCTCCCGGCCTCAGGTGCTTCGCGGCGTTGCGGAAGCACTGCACCTGGGCCTGCTGGGTGTAGAGGTTGCCGATGGTGTTGAACACGAGATACACGAGCGTGAAGTCGCCGTCGACCTCGGTGGTCGCCATGTCGCCGATGACCACCGGGATGCCGGTCGTCTTGCGCCTGAGGACGTTCGCCATGGCTTCCGAGTATTCGATGCCCTGAACGGCGACGCCCTTGCCGCTGAGCGGGATCGCGATCCGGCCGGTGCCGATGGCGAACTCCAGTGCGGGTCCGGAACCGGCCAGTTCCGCCAGGAAGCTGCTCGTCCGCTCGATCACCGCCGGAGAGAACGGGCCGTCCGTCGCGTCGTCGTAGGTATCCGCCTGCACCTCGGTCCACAGGTCGCTCGGCACGTCTTCGTCGTCCATGCGGTCATCCTGGCATCCTTCCGGCATCATGACCCGCAGTGATGTGTAGAGTCCTGTGTAAGGAGGCGCACATGGCGACGAACCTGGGGATCGACCCGGTCCTCCTGGACCGCGCACTCAAGGCCGGTGGCGAGCGCACGAAGAAGGCGACTGTCACGGTGGCGCTCGAGGAGTACATCGCGCGACGAGAGCAGGCGAAGATCGTGGCGCACTTCGGTTCCTTCGACTGGGACGAGGGCTACGACTACAAGGCCGACCGCGCCGCTCGTGAACGCCGGAGCGGGGCCGCGAGCTGATGCCGCTGCTCGTGGACACGAGCGTGTGGTCGCTCGCCTACCGGCGTGATGCCCTGCCCGATGTGCCCGAGGTTCGCGCTCTGCGCGAAGCGCTCGGCGGCGGCGATGCCGTCGTGACCACCGGAATCATTCTGCTCGAACTACTGCGTGGCTTCGTGCCCGAGCGCGCGCAGCAGACGATCTGCGCAGACCTCGGCGTGCTGGAGTCCGTCGAACCGCGCTGGGCGGACTACGAGGCGGCGGCAGAGCTGCGCAACGCCTGTCGCAGGCACGGTGTCCATCTCGGCGCGGTCGACTCGCTTCTCGCGCAACTCGCGATCGCGCATGAGTTGACGCTGCTCACGACCGACCGCGACTTCGTCCACGCCGCCGCGTGTATCCCGCTGCGGGTCTGGATGCCAGGACAGTAGTGCAGTCGGGTTAGCGTCGAGGCATGACGAAGACTCCTCTTCCTCCTCCCGTGTGGGCGGCGGCGACCGCCGCGGCGCAGCTCGTGATCGTGAGGCGGCGGCGGGCCACCACGGCATCGGCGACCGCTGCCAGCCTCTTGGCCGGCGCGGCCGGAGCCGTCGCGTTCGCCGCGGTCTCGGAGTTCGCGCACGCTCGCACGACGATCGACCCCGAGCATCCGGACCGGGCTTCGGCGCTCGTCACCGGCGGTCCGTTCCGGTTCACGCGCAACCCGATGTACGTCGCGCTGACCGGCCTGCTCGTCGCCCATGCCGTCTACCGGCGCTCGTGGTGGGCGCTTCTCCCCGCCGTCGGGTTCGTCGCGGTCATCGACCGGATGCAGATCCCCAGCGAGGAGGCGGCGCTTCGCGCGCGCTTCGGGCGGCGCTACGACCGGTACCGCTCGCGCGTGCCGCGGTGGCTGGGGTAGGGCGGATGATCGACGAGCCGCGGACCGCCGAGGAGCTCATGCGTTCCCGGTTCGAGGCGTTCCGGCGGGCGGATGCCGCCTGGTTGCTGCGCACGTGGCATCCGTCGACCCGGCCCGCAGACCTCGATCTGACGGACAACCCGCGCTGGCGCGGACTGCAGATCGTCGCCACCGAGCGCGGCGGGGTCGCCGATGCCTCCGGCGTCGTGGAGTTCCGCGCGACGTTCCTCGCCGACGGCGGCGGCGTCGGCATCCTGCACGAACGCTCCCGCTTCGTGCGCGAGGACGGACGCTGGTTCTATCTGGACGGCGATATCGCGCCATCCGAGGGGAGCAGGTGACGGATGCCGCTGGAGTTCCGCGTCTCACCGGCCGTCGATGACGAGCGGCTGTCCGACCTGCACCGCCGCGCGTTCGGTTCCGGCTCGGCGGCGTCGACGCCGTGGTCGGTGCGCCTGCACCGGCACAGCCTGCTGTGGGTCACCGCCGAGGACGAGTCGGGGCTGGTGGGCTTCGTGAACGTCGTCGGCGACGGCGGCGTCCACGCGTTCCTCCTCGACACGGTCGTCTCTCCCGATCGCCAGGGCGAGGGGATCGGTCAGAGGCTCGTCGACGTTGCGGCCGCCGAGGCTCGCGCGCACGGCTGCGAGTGGTTGCACGTGGACTTCGAGGCGCCTCTCGCGGGCTTCTACCTGGAGGGATGCGGATTCCGTCCGACGGTTGCGGGACTGCTCCGGCTTCTCTGACCGCCTGCGATTCGGGCGGGCTTCGATTCGTTATCGTCTTGTGATCTTTTCGCGCACTCGCGGGCTCGTACGGAAATACGAATGTCGGTGGTTGGTGAGATGCTTCAGCTATGGAGTTCTTCACGGAGATGGCGCGAGAGGTCGACGACCTGCGGGCGCTGCTCGGCGACCGCGTGTCGGTCGACGAGTTCGGTCGTGTCGTGAACGGGCTCGACGACGACGGCGTCGTCGCGGTGCTGGCGCAGACCACGGCCATCTGCCGGCTGGCGGAGACTCTGCGGATCGTCGCCTCAGGGGTCGCTGGGGCGAGGTCGACGCGCGAGCACGGACACGGAGGGCTCACGCAGAAGCGGGGGCATCGCAACGTGGTCTCGCTGGTGCAGGAGATCACGGGTGGTTCTCGCGCCGATGCGGCCAAGACGGTGCGGTTGGGGGAGTCGCTGCTGGAAGCGGCCGCGCCGCGAGAGCCCGATGACGATCGTCTGCTCGGCGAGGAGGTGGCCGCGGCCGTCCGCGCGCCGTGGCACACGCCGTTGTCGGAGGCACAGCTGGTGGGGACGATCTCCGCGACGCAGCATGACGTGATCCGGCGCGGACTGGGGGAGCCCCCGACCGCGAACCCGGCTGACATCGTGTGCGCGTGCGGAGCGGGGCGCGCGACGATCGACGACCCCTGCGAGCGGTGCACGACGGCGGCGAACCGCGCCGCCGAAGAGGCGTGGTCGACGGCGGCGGCAGAGCTCATCGCGGAGGCTGCGCATCGGACGGTGGAGGAACTGGGCGTCGCGGCGCGGACGGTGCGCGATCTGCTCGATCCCGAGGGCGCCGAGCGGCGATTCACCGAGCAGTTCGAGCGCCGGTCGTTCCGCGTGTGGACCGACCGCGACGGTGTGCGCCGTGGCTCGTTCGTCTTCGACCCGCACGGCGGATCGTGGGTGATCGCGTTGATCCAGGCGGCGATGCGTCCCCGCCGAGGCGGTCCTCGGTTCGTCGATCCCGACGAGAAGGCTCGCGCGCAGGAGCTGACCGACGACCCCAGGACGAACGACCAGCTCGTGTACGACCTGATCATCGACACCCTCCGCGCCGGTTCTCTCGCCGATGCGGCGAGCGTGTTCGGGACCAAGCAGGCGGGCGTGCGGGTGATCGCCACCGCCGACACGATCGAGAAGGCCGGAGCCGGTGTCGCGACAGCCGCGGTCGTGGAGGACGACCTGACGACGGTGCCCGGGTGGGTGGCTCTCATGCAGGCGTGCGACACCGGAACCACGGAGTTCACGGTCGACCGCGACGGGAACCCGCTGTATCTGGGCAGGGAGGCACGACTGTTCAGCGCACGGCAGAAGGTCACGCTTGCAGCACGGGATGGAGGATGCCGGTGGCCGAGGTGCGACCGGCCCGCGTCGTACTGCGAGTCCCATCACATCGACCACGTCAGCGAAGGCGGAGCAACCGATGTCGACCGGGGAATTCTCCTCTGCCGGTTTCATCATATGGTGCTGCACAACGGCGGGTGGCGCATCACTCGGGAGGGACTCGGCGAGTTCGTGCTGCATCCCCCGCCCGGCACGGGTCGCCCCATCGTCATGAAACCGAGACTGGCGCTCGCCTACGCATGGGCCGATCTGGATCCGCCGCCGCGCCGGTTCAGGCCTGGTTCGGTCGGTGCCGCCGCATGAACGGCCCGATGTGCGCTGCCCGCCGTGCGACGCATTGTCGGAAGCTACGCGGCGCGGACCTCGTCGGCGTCGAGGATCGTGTACGAGTACCCCTGCTCGGCGAGGAATCGCTGACGGTTCTGCGCGAAGTCCTGGTCGATGGTGTCCCGCGCGATGAGGGTGTAGAAGCTCGCCGTGGTGCCGTCGGAGGTCGGGCGCAGGAGGCGCCCGAGCCGTTGGGCCTCTTCCTGGCGGGAGCCGAAGGTCCCCGACACCTGGATGGCGACGGATGCTTCGGGGAGGTCGATCGAGAAGTTCGCGACCTTCGAGACCACCAGGAGCGGGATCTTCCGCTGCCGGAACGCGCTGTAGAGCAGCTCGCGCTCATCGACCGGCGTCGTCCCCGTGATCTGCGGGGCGTCGAGCGCGTCGGCGAGCTCGCCGATCTGGTCGAGGTACTGACCGATCACGAGGATCTGCTCGCCGGGATGCCGTGCGACGAGGTCGCGGACGACGTCGATCTTCGCTGCGGCCGTCGCCGCCAGGCGGTACCGCGCGTCGTCGGGGGCTGCGGCATACTCCAGCCGATCGTCCGGGGGCAGGTCGACGCGCACCTCGTAGCAGACCGCGGGCGAGATGAACCCCTGCGCCTCGATCTGCTTCCACGGGGCGTCGAAGCGCTTGGGGCCGATAAGGCTGAAGACATCGCCCTCGCGCCCGTCCTCCCGCACGAGCGTGGCCGTCAGGCCCAGGCGGCGCCGGGCCTGGAGGTCGGCCGTGAGCTTGAAGACCGGCGCCGGGAGCAGGTGCACCTCGTCGTAGACGATGAGCCCCCAGTCCAGGGCGTCGAGCAGCGCGAGGTGCGCATACTGCCCCTTCCGCTTCGCGGTGAGGATCTGGTAGGTCGCGATCGTGACCGGCCGGATCTCCTTCAGCTGCCCGGAGTACTCGCCGATCTCCTCCGGCGTGAGCGAGGTACGGGTGAGCAGCTCGTCCCGCCACTGCCGAGCGCTGACCGTGTTCGTCACGAGCACGAGGGTGGTCGTCTTGGTGCGCGCCATCGCGGCGGCCCCGACCAGGGTCTTGCCGGCGCCGCAGGGCAGCACCACGACCCCGGACCCGCCCTCGCTGAAGATGTCGACGGCCTGCCGCTGGTAGGGACGGAGGGTCCAGCCGTCCTCGCGCAGCTCGATCTCGTGCGGCGTGCCGGGCGTGTAACCGGCATGGTCCTCCGCGGGCCAGCCGATCTTCAGCAGCTCCTGCTTGATGTGCCCGCGCGCCCACGGGTCCACGACGTATGCGCCGGGGGAGGGATGGCCGATCAGCAGCGGCTGGATGCGCTTGTTGCGGGCGACCTCGGCCAGCACCGCGGCATCCGTCGAGCGGAGGATCAGAGCACCCTCGGCGTCGCGCTCGATCACGAGCCGGCCGTAGCGTCCCACGGTCTCACGCACGTCGATCGATACCGACGGAGGCACCGGGAACCGCGACCAGCGCTCGAGCGCGGCGAGCATGTCGTCGGCGTCGTGGCCGGCCGCCCGCGCGTTCCACAGGCCGAGCCGTGTGATGCGGTAGGTGTGGATGTGCTCGGGGGCGCGCTCCAGCTCGGCGAAGATCGCGAGCTCGTGGCGCGCGGTCTCGGCATCCGGATGCGCGACCTCCAGGAGCACGGTGCGATCGCTCTGCACGATGAGGGGGCCGTCAGCCATAGCGTTCGATTCTACCGGCGGCACCGCACCGTGCGCGCCGGCCTACGCGGAGCGGATGCTCACGATGCTGGCGACCGGGAGCGTGCGCTCGACGTCGGCGCCCTGGTCACGGCCGCGCAGGCGCCCGCCGCCGAGGCCGGTCACCTCCATCGTGAACGGTCGTTCGGAGCCGTCCGGCAGCCGCACGACCACGGTCATGACGGCGCGCGTGCGCACGGCGTGCTCGAGCTCGCGGCCCAGCCAGGCCGCGTCGGCATCCTCGCCGTGTGCAGCTCGCAGTCGGTCGATGAGGGGCCGGTAGACGTCACCGGCGTCGGGGCCGGGGGTCGACGGCGCGAGGCGGTGGCGATCGAGCACGCGCGTCATACCGTCCACGTCGACCGCGACGACCGGGTAGCGCGCGTCGGCGAGCATCCAGAATGCCGTCTCCGGCGCGGTGCGGGTCACCAGGGTCCCGTCCGCGTCGGTGATGAGCCCGAGCGGCCGCAGCGACTGGTCGACCACAGCGGTCTGCAGCAGCTCTGCGTCTCCCGACACGCGCGTGCGCCCTGACGCGTCCGGGCCGACACGCAGGCTCCCGTGCCGCGCGGCGGCCCGGTCGATCTCGTAGGCGAGGGGTTGCGGCAGGCCCGTCAGCGACAGCGACCCGAGGAACGCCCGCAGTGACGCAGCGGTCTCACCGGCGGCCAGGGCCGCATCGATCGTCTCGGCCGTGAACCGGTACATCGACGCCTGCGCGCGCGACTCACGCCGCGCCATCATCCGCAGCCGCACGTCCAGCTGCGGGGCGAGTGGCCCCGGTGCGATCGCGGTCAGGTCGTTCTGCAGGTAGAGGCGGTCGACCTCCGACGGCACGAGCGCCTGCAGAGCCTGCTCGTCGGCACCCTCGCCCGCGGCCAGGCCCGCCGCCCACGCCGGCGGCGTGTCGCCGATGACCATCGCCCACCGGCGCAGCAGCGCGCGAAGACGATCGCTGCGGTCCGGCCAGGTCAGGTCGAACGGGTAGGCTCCGCGCCACTGCGCGAGCGGCATCCATCCTGCGTCGCGAACGCGCACCCCGTCGGGGAGCGCGTCGCGCACGGCGCGGGCGACGAGGTGCCAGCGGCGCACCGCGCCCTCGTGCGTCCACGCGCGGCCCGCTTCGGTGACGAGCCAGCGTCGGTCCACGGATGCGACGAGCCCGGCGAGGTCGGCGATCGCCAGAAGCTCCTCGGCCTCGTCGCCGTCCTGGACCGCGCCGGAGTCGACGAGGCGGCGGCGGTCGGCGGCGCCCAGGGTGCCGGAGCCGACGCGCGCCAACGGGGCCGCGAGCGCGAGCTGCAGGATCTCAGCGAGCGCCGCCGATGCCGCGAACGCGCGTTCCGCCGCGTGCGCGTCGCTCTCGGCGGACGGCGCGTCGCTCTTGTCCGTGGCGGGCGTGTCGCCGGTGGCGGGTTCGTCGCCTGGGGTGGGCTTGTCGTCCGTGGCCGGCGCATCCTCCGTGGCCGGCTGCGCGCCCTCGGCCGGGTTCTCGCCCTCGGCCGGCGTGTCGCGGTCGGACCCGTCAACCGGGCCGGGCGGCCACGCGCGTGCGACCGCGGCGAACGGGATGCCGTCGGCGTTGCCGAGCCCGTACGCGGCCAGCGCGTCGCGCGCGGGGCCCTCGGCGACCGGCGCGCCGGTGCGCAGCGCCTCGGCGAGCGCATCGGCCTCGGCGCGGGTCAGTGCGGCAAGGCCCCACGCGAGCGAGGCGGGCTCGAGCATCGCCTCGGCGGCGTCGAAGAAGTCGGCCCACGCCGCCGACGGCGGCACCCGGCGCACCTGGAGCAGCCGGGCGAGGTCGTCGTCGCCCCGTGCCGCGAGCTGATCGGCGAAACCGCGCGCATCCGAGACCGCCATGTCAGCGCCTGTTGGCCCGTGCCCTCCGCACGAAGGTCATGACCAGCACGGTGGCCAGCATCACGAACGCGACGATCGGGGCGATGTAGACGGTCGTGCCGACCGCGGGCCACAGCCCGCCGGCGAAGTCGTCGTGCTTCATGCCGGCGGCGGTGCCCAGGAGGATCGCGAAGAAGCAGCCGATCGCCAGCACCAGCAGCCCGAGCGACATGAACGCGAGGATGCGGTCGATCCTGCGGACCGGAACGTCGTCGCCGTGGTTGCGCGTGCTCATCCGCCTCAGCCTACTGCGTCGCAGTGGTGCCGTAGGCTTGAGGAGGGGCCGGATCGGCCCCGGTAGCATGCCCGCGACGCGGGCCGACGCAGCGAGGTCACGATGCCCACCGGCAAGGTCAGGTTCTACGACGACGAGAAGGGTTTCGGCTTCATCACCACCGATGACGGCCAGGATGTCTTCCTGCACGCCACGGCCCTTCCTGCGGGCACTACCGGGCTCAAGCCCGGTACTCGGCTCGATTTCGGCGTCGCCGACGGCAAACGTGGACTGCAAGCGCTCGCGGTGCGCGTGCTGGAGGCTCCGGTCAGCCTCGCCAAACGCAGTCGCAAGCCCGCCGACGACATGGCGGTGATCGTGGAGGACCTCGTCGGCCTCCTCGACGGCATCGGCGCGGACCTCCGTCGCGGCCGTTACCCCAGCGGCGTGCACAGCAAGAAGGTCGCCGCGGTTCTGCGCAAGGTGGCCGATGAGCTCGACGCTTGAGCCGGCCGACGAGCGCCTGCTGAACGCGCACGACCTGGCGCGCGCCGCGTTGGGCGAGATCACCCCGGCGGCGACCGTCGGCGATCCGGTCGGGCACACCATCGAGGACGACGGCGTGGTCTCGCTGCGGTTCCAGAACCGCCTTCCGGGCTACCCCGGATGGTTCTGGACGGTGAGCGTCGCGGTCGTCGAGGGCGCCGAGCCCACGGTGCTGGAGGTCGAGCTGCTGCCCGGCGACGGTGCACTGCTCGCGCCGGAGTGGGTGCCGTGGGCGGTGCGACTGGCTGAGTACCAGGCGGCCCAGGCCGCGCTCGCCGAGTCGAGCGACGACGGCGGGGTCGCGGCATCCGACGATGACGGCGCCGGCGACGACGTCGAGGCCGGTGACGATCTCGCCGACGATCTCGCCGACGTGGTCGACCTGGATGCCGCCGACTTCGATGCCGACGGCTCCCCGCTGCTGCACTCGGGCGATGTCGACGGCGTGGACATCGATGAGCTCGACGAGGACGCCGACGCCCTCGACGAGGACGCCGAGTTCGAGGATGGCGAAGACCCCGAGGACGGCGACCCCGAAGACCCCGAGGGCGACGACGCGGACTGAGCACCGCGTCCGCTCACGCAAGCGCCCCCGATCCCTTGCGGGACCGGGGGCGCGTGCGTCGATGACGACGTCTACGCGGCGACCTTGGCCGACTCGCGACGGGAGTCGCGGACGAACGGATCGCCCTGCACGTCCTGGTCGTCCTTCTTGAGTGCGAACCATGCCCACAGACCCGCGCACGCCACGACGCCCGAGATCACGAGGAACGTGGGCTGGAAGCCGAGCGCGTCGCGGATGTAGCCGAACGGCGTCGAGAAGAGGGCGCTGCCCAGCTGCGCGGCGATCTCGAAGCCGACCATGTACAGCGTCGCGGACAGCGCCGACGGGAAGTGCAGCGTCAGGTACCGGAAGATGCCGAGCACGAACAGCGGCACCTCGATGGCGTGGAACATCTTGACGACCGACACGATCACCGGGTCGGTGAAGACCGCGGAGCCGAGGATGCGCAGGCACATGACCGTGACGCCCAGGAGCAGGATGTTCCGCACGCCGACCTTGCGCATCAGGATCGGCACGAGCATCATGCAGAAGCCCTCGAGGAAGACCTGCGCCGAGTTCAGCACGCCGTAGGTCTGCAGGCCGATGTCTTCGTTCGGGAACAGGCCCCGGTAGAAGTTCGGGAACATCTGGTTGTCGTACAGGTTGTAGAACGTCCAGCTGAAGATGACGAAGCCGATGATGATCCACAGGTGCTTGAACCTCAGCACCGACACGATCTCGTGCAGGGTCGGTGCGGCCGGGTGGTCGCTGTGCCCCGGTGCGAGCGGCACCTTGTCGGTCTTCCAGAAGACCTGGATCAGCAGGCTGATGACGCCCAGCGCCGAGCCGATGTAGAAGTTGATGTGCGGGTTGACCGTGAAGATGAAGCCCGTGAACAGCGCAGCCACGGCGTAGCCGAGCGATCCCCAGCCGCGGGCGCTGCCGTACGCGAACCCGTAGGTGCGGCTCAGCCGCTCCGAGAACGCCTCCATGAGGCCCACCGCGGCGGTGTAGCCGAACGGCAGGTAGATGGACCCGACGATCAGTCCCAGCACGAACGCGTTCTTCAGCAGCGGCTCGTAGAGCCAGATCGCGAAGGGCGCGAGGCAGGCCATCACGACGGATGCCGTGATCACGAGGTGGCGTCGCAGCACGAGGCGGTCCTGCGTCATGCCGTAGAACAGCAGCACCACCATCGAGGTGATCGAGTTCACCGAGTAGATCATGCCGATCTCGCCACCGCTGAGCCCGAGGGTCTTGTCCAGCCAGGTGGAGAAGAACGACCACCAGATGCCCCAGGAGGCGAAGAAGATGAACAGCGTCGTCGAGCTTTGCAGGTAGGCGCCGTTCTTGAACAGATTCTGTTTGGCTGCCGCCATGGGGGGACCTCTCCGTCGAGTGAACCTAAATCGTGTGAGGTCCGAGGCTAGCATAGCGCGGCATTCCCAGGCAACGCTCAGGTTGAGTGGGAATGCGGCCGCCGCTCGCGCGACGCGCCCGGCTACAGGCGCTCGACGATGTAGTCGATGCACTCCGTCAGCCGTCGCACATCGTCGGGGTCGATCGAGACGAACGTCGCGATGCGCAGCTGGTTGCGCCCGAGTTTGCGGTAGGGCTCGGTGTCGACGACGCCGTTGTCGCGCAGGCTCTGCGCGACGGCCGCGGCATCCACGCTCTCATCGACGTCGATCGTCACCACGACCGACGACCGATGAGCGGGGTCGGCGACGAACGGCGACGCGAACGGCGAGGCCTCGGCCCACTCGTACAGCACGGTCGAGGACTCCTCCGTGCGCGTGCTCGCCCACTGCAGGCCGCCCTGGTCGTTGATCCATTCGACTTGCGAGTCGAGCAGCTGGAGCGTCGCGATGGCCGGGGTGTTGAGCGTCTGGTCCTGGCGGGAGTTGTCGAGCGCGTCCTTCAGGCTCAGGAACGCGGGGATGTAGCGGTCGGATGTCGCGATCCGCTCGATCCGCTCGATCGCGGCCGGGGAGAGCGCCGCGAACCACAGGCCGCCGTCGGAGCCGAGATTCTTCTGCGGCGCAAAGTAGTACGCGTCGCACTCCGAGATCGTCAGATCGAGGCCGCCCGCAGCGCTGGTGGCGTCGATGACGGTGAGCGCGCCCTCGTCGCCGTGCACGCGCTCCACCGGAGCGGACACCCCGGTGGAGGTCTCGTTGTGCGTCCAGGCGTAGACGTCCACGCCCTCGACGGGCTCCGCGGTGCAGCGGGTGCCGGGATCGGCGGCGCGCACGTCCGGCGCCTGCAGCCACGGGGCGCTCGCGGCCGCGGCGAACTTCGCCCCGAACTCGCCGAAGACCAGGGCCTGGGCGCGACGCTCCACGAGCCCGAACGCCGCGGCATCCCAGAACGCCGTCGACCCGCCGTTGCCGAGCACGATCTCGTAGCCCGCGGGAAGCCGCAGGAGCTCGCCGAGGCCCGCGCGCACCCGACCCACGAGCGCACGGATCGGACGCTGCCGGTGCGAGGTGCCCAGCAGCGCCGACCCCGGCCCGGCGAGGGCTTCCAGCTGTGCGGGACGGATCCGGGCGGGCCCGCAGCCGAAGCGACCGTCGGCGGGCAGGATGTCGCGGGGGAGCGTCACGTGCGGCATCCCCCGAGTCTAGAGCGGCCCCCGCGGGCGCTCCGACCGGCCGATGTCCCCCGCAGCCAATAGGCTGGAGGTCACGCCGACCCCAGGACGTAGAGGCTGCACATGACCGACCTGATCGACACCACCGAGATGTACCTGCGCACGATCCTCGAGCTCGAAGAGGAGGACATCGTCCCGCTGCGCGCGCGGATCTCCGAGCGGCTCGGCCACTCCGGCCCGACCGTCTCGCAGACGATCGGGCGCATGGAGCGCGACGGGCTCGTGGTCGTCTCCGAGGACCGCAGCCTCGAGCTCACCGAGAAGGGCAGGCAGAAGGCGGTCGACGTGATGCGCAAGCACCGCCTCGCCGAGCGGCTGCTCAGCGACGTCATCGGCCTGGACTGGGCGTACGTGCACGAGGAGGCCTGCCGCTGGGAGCACGTCATGAGCGAGCTCGTCGAACGCCGGCTCATCGAGCTGCTCGACCACCCCACGGAGTCGCCGTACGGCAACCCGATCCCCGGCCTCGACCAGCTCGGCGACCTGCCGGCGCACACGTTCGACGAGGGTGTCGTGGGGCTCGTCCGCCTGCTCACGGCCGTGGGCGGACCGGTCGCCGGCACGGTCCGACGTCTCGCCGAGCCCGTGCAGGTCGACCCTGAGCTGCTGCAGCAGCTGCTGTCGGCGGGGGTGGTGCCGGGGGCGAGCGGTCAGTATCGGTTCAGCGAGGGATACGTCCTCGTGCAGATGGACGGGAACGACGAGGGACTGGAGCTTCCGGTCGAGGTCGCATCGCACATCTTCCTCGTAGACGCCTATGAGCGAGTCTGAGCATCACCTGAGCGTGCGGACCTCGGCGTGACACAGTCGTTACCTTCCGCTAGCCTCTCAAGAGTCCAACGGCGAGAAGCCCGCCCCCGGACCGCCGCGCGAACTGCCTCTCCGGTTCGTCGTTCACGCGGTGAAACCCGTACATCACGTGCCCGACACTGAGTGCCGACGAACCAGCGTCCACGACGCGGAGGCGCCGGAGGATTAGCTTGGCTGAACAGTTCGACTCGTCGATCGACGCACCTGAGACCGGCCGGACGGGCGACGCCGTCTCGCTTCGCTCCCGCGGAACCGTGCAGCGCGTCGATGCCGAGACTCCCGCGGTCCGCACGACCGCGCTGAGTGGCGCCCGTGCGCCGCGCCGGCCGAAGCACGCCGTGCACCCCCTGCGTCGCCTGCTCACGGTGACCGCCGTCGCGGGCCTGGTCGCCACCGTCGCGATCCCCGCGTTCGCCGCGGTGCGCGGCACGTCGGCCGAGGCCGTCACCCTGCAGCAGGTCGCCGCCTCCGACGCGCAGTCGCTCGTGGTCGCCTCCGAGGCCGAGCCCGGCACGCTCGAGCGGGGCGGATACTCGGCGACCACTCCCGAGGAGATCGCCGCGAAGAAGGCCGAGGAGGCCGCCAAGGCCGCCCTCGCCGCGCGCCTGGCCGCCGGCGGTGAGACCGCGAGCCTCAGTTCGGATCTGCCGCTCGTGCTGGCCGGGTCCGGCTCCGTGCGCCGCCCGCTGCCGTACTTCGACAACTTCGGCACGCCGTACGCGGGTCACAAGGGCGTCGACTACATGGTCGCCCGCGGCACCCCGATCTACGCGGTGGCCGACGGCGTCGTCGTCGCCTCCAGCGAGGAGGGCCCGGGCTGGGGCGTCTACGTCAAGATCCAGCACAACATCGGCGGCCAGGACGTCACGACCCTCTACGCGCACATGCTCTACGGCTCGCGACGCGTCTCGGTGGGCGACACCGTCACGGCCGGCCAGCTGATCGGACAGGTCAGCGACACCGGTCGCGCCTACGGCACGCACCTCCACCTGGAGGTCGTCGTCAATGGCACGTACGTCAACGGCGAGAGCTGGCTGACGGCCAACGCCGGCTGAGCCTGCAGAGCGGATGCCGCGGGCTGCGGCATCCGTCGACGGACGTCTCTGTGCGTTCCACCACGCGGTTCTTCCACGGAGTTCCCACGTCGGGCCAAGGGTAGCCATAGGTGCTTGGCAGCCGTGAAGGGTGAAGTGATCTTCCAAGACACGACGTCCAATGGAAGGGCACATCATGAAAAGACAAGTGATCATCGGCGGGTCGCTGGCCACGGCACTCGCTCTCGGCGGCATCTCGACCGCCGCCGTGGCTGCTGTCGAGCCGACCTCCTCCGCGACAGCCGTCACCGCGAGCACCTCGGCCCAGGCGACGACGGCCAGCACCGCGGAAGCGGTCGACTGGAGCAGCCTGCCGACCACGGATGTCACGCTCACGGACGCCGGCCTGACGATCACGGACGCCGGAACCTACGTGCTGTCGGGCAGTTCCACCGGCCAGGTCGTGGTGAACTCGGAGGGCGCGGTGCGTCTGGTGCTCGACGGGGTCGCCATCGCCAGCGGCACCGGTGCCGCGATCCAGGTGGACAACGCCGAGCTCGTCGTCCTGGAGCTCGCCGACGGCAGCACGAACACCGTGTCGGATGCGAGCACGCGCGCCGACGAGGACATCGACGGCGCGATCTACTCCGCGGACGGCCTCGTCGTCACGGGCACCGGGGCGCTGACCGTGACGGCGAACTTCGCCGACGGCATCGTCGGCAAGGACGACCTGTGGATCGACTCCGGAACGATCGCCGTCACGAGCGTCGATGACGGCATCCGGGGCAAGGACTCGCTGAACATCAGCGGCGGCGAGATCACGATCAGCGCGACCGGCGACGGCATCAAGTCCAGCAACGACACCGACCTGGGCGCCGGCCAGCTGAACATCAGCGGCGGCACCCTGTCGATCACCTCCGGCGATGACGCGATCAAGGCCGAGCAGAGGATCTGGATCACCGGCGGCACGATCGACATCCCCGCCTCCGTCGAGGGCATCGAAGCGCCGGTCATCGTGATCGACGGCGGCGACATCACGCTCGCCGCCTCCGACGACGGGATCAACGCCGCGGCGTCCGACATCATCACGAGCGGCCTGAGCATCACCATCAACGGCGGCGACATCACCATCGTCATGGGCGCAGGCGACACCGACGCGATCGACAGCAACGGCGACCTCACGATCACCGGCGGCACGCTGACCATCACCGCGCAGTCGGCATTCGACTACGACGGCACCGGCACGCTCACGGGCGGCTCCATCACCGTGAACGGCCAGCAGGTCACCCAGCTCACCAACCAGATGATGGGCGGGGCGGGCGGTGCTCAGACCGGCGGGACGACCGGCGGCACGAGCGGCGGCGCTCAGACCGGCGGGACGACCGGCGGAACGGGCGGCGCTCAGACCGGCGGGACGGGCGGCGCCCAGGGCGGCGGCGCCCAGGTCGGCGGGAGCGGTGGTCCTCGGGCCGGCGGTAGTGCTCAGGCCAGCGGTGGTCAGATGCGCGGGGTGCTGCACCGGTAGCCGTCCCCACACCGGGATCCCCCGGCACGGATAGCGGAGGGTGCGACGGTCATCGTCGTGGTTCCTTTCGAGACGGATGTGAAGAGTTCTCGAAGGATCACGCGGTGACCGTCGCCTCGTTCAGAGCGACTGCTTCTGCTCCCCAGGGCGATGTCGGAGGGAAGAGATAGGTTCGATCCTGCTTCGAAGAGCTTAGAATCGATGTTCTAATGCGGAAAGTGGGTGACCGTGCGGGCAGTGCGCGCCGTCAGCGGCGAGATTCTTCGGCTCCGTGCCGAGCTGGAGCGGGTGCAGGGGAGCCGGCTGGACCTCTCCGTGCTCCCGGTCGCCCCCGCGCTGGCGGGGCTGCTGCCCGGGGGAGGACTGCGTCCGGGGGCCGCGTACTCGCTCGGCGGCTCGATGTCGCTGCTGAGCGCGCTGCTGGCGCCGCCCTCGCGGGCGGGGTCGTGGTGCGGAGTCGTCGGCATGCCCGCGCTGGGGGCCGAGGCCGCCGAACGGGCCGGGGTCGACCTGTCCCGGCTCGTGCTGATCCCCGACCCGGGACCGCGATGGCTCGCGGTGACGGCGACGATCGCCGAGGTGCTGCCGGTCGTGGCCGCCCGCCCCGCCTCGCGGGTGCGGGATGCCGACATCTCCCGGTTGGCGGCCCGCCTGCGCGATCGCGGCACGGTGCTGCTGGTGCACGGGCCGTGGGCGCAGGCCGAGGCGGTGATCGACGTCGCCGAGCCGCACTGGTCGGGGCTCGGCGACGGGTACGGCCATCTCGACGGGCGGGAGCTGACCGTGACGGTCTCCAGCCGACGGTTCCCGCGACCCCGGCGAGGACGGCTGCTGCTGCCCGCGGCCGACGGCGGGGTCCGCGCCCCGGAGATCGGGGGATCCTCGAGCATCGATGCCGTCGCGGCGATCGGCTCCCCGGCGCCGTCGCTCCGACCCGTCGAGTGGATGCGGGAGGCCGGCTGATGGCCGCCGCACCGGTGCGCAGCCTCGTGGTGTGGGTGCCCGACTGGCCCGTCGTCGCGCTCGCCCGCGAGGGTGACGCCCCACTCGATCCTGCGGCGCCGATCGCCGTGCTGGAGCACGGATCGGTGGCATCCTGCTCGGCCGCCGCACGTGCCGGCGGCGTGCGGCGCGGCCAGCGGCGCCGCGACGCGCAGGCGCGCTGCCCGGGCCTGGTCGTGGTCGAGAGCGACCCGGTGCGCGATCAGCGGGCGTTCGCACCGCTGCTCGCGCGGATCGAGGCGCTCGCGCCGGGGGTGCAGCCGCTGCGCCCCGGGCTGTGCGCGCTGCGGGCGCGCGGTCCCGCCCGCTACTACGGGGGCGAGGCCGACGCGGCGCGCGTGCTGCTGGGTGCTCTGGAGGAGGCCGGAGTTCTGCAGGCGCGCGCGGGGGTGGCCGACGGACCGTTCACCGCGGAGCAGGCGGCCCGGCGTGCCGATCCGGTCCTCGTCGTGCCGCCGGGGGAGTCCGCCGCCTTCCTCGCACCGTTGCCGGTCACGGCGCTCGATGCGGAGCTTGCCGACCTGTTCGGACGGCTGGGCGTGCGCACCCTCGGGGAGGTCGCCGCCCTCGAGGCGGAGCGCCTCGTCGAGCGGTTCGGCCCTCGCGGCGAGCGCCTGCACGCCCTCGCCGCCGGCGCGGACTCGCGGCCGGTCACCCCGCGGACCCCGCCGCCCGAGCTGCACCGCGAGGTCGTGTTCGAGCCGCCGCTGGAGCTGGCCGAGCAGATCGCGTTCGGCATGCGGGTCGCTGCGGACCGGTTCGTCGCCGGACTCGGCGAGGCGGGTCTGGTGTGCACGGAGCTGCGCGTCGTGGTCGTCGGCGACCGGGGCGAGCACAGCGACCGCGTGTGGCTGCATCCGGGCTCGTTCGACGCGGCGGCGGTCGTCGACCGGGTGCGCTGGCAGCTGGCCGAGGCCGGGGAGCTCGGCAGCGGGGTCGCCCGGGTGCGGATCGAGCCCGAGGCGGTGGATGCGGCATCCCACCACGTCGCGACGCTCTTCGGCGCGGGTCCCGAGGAGCGCGTGCACCATGCGCTCTCCCGGGTGCAGGCGATGCTCGGCCACCGCGGTGTGCTCACCCCGGCCATCGGCGGCGGGCGATGGCTGGCCGAGCGTCAGGTGCTCGTGCCCTGGGGCGACCGGGCCGTCACGGCGGGGCGTGAGCGGCCGTGGCCGGGGATCCTGCCCGACCCGCTGCCGGCGACGGTGTTCGCCCCGGCGCCGGTGGTGGCCGTCACCGACGCCGCGGGCGATCCGGTCGCCGTCGACGAGCGCGGCGAGGTGAGCGCCCCGCCCGCTGCGCTGGCCGTCGCGGGGCGGCGCAGGGCGGTCGAGGCCTGGGCGGGGCCGTGGCCGGTCGTGGAGCGGGGGTGGGATGCCGCGCGATCGCGGCGCGCGCACCGGTTCCAGCTCGTGGACTGTGAGCAGTGCGCCTGGCTGCTGGTCTGCGAGAACGGCGCGTGGCACGCGGAGGGGAGGTACGACTGATGGGGTGGCACAACCCCGCTGTGCCGTGGTCGGAGCTGGAGCGGCTGCTCAGCGACCGGCGGCGTCCCACGGGCGTGCCGGCCGGCGCCGACGGCGGGGACAGCCCCGGCTGGTCGCGCAAGCGGGGGAGCTACCGTCCACCGCCGATCGAGCGGCCGGAGCACGCCGTGCCCTACGCCGAGCTGCACGCCCATTCGTCGTTCTCGTTCCTCGACGGCGCCTCCTCGCCGGAGGAGCTCGCCGAGGAGGCCGAGCGGCTCGGACTGCACGCCCTCGCGATCACCGACCACGACGGCTTCTACGGCATCGTGCGGTTCGCCGAGGCCGCCGAGCGGCTCGCGGTGAAGACCGTGTTCGGGGCGGAGCTGACCCTCGGGCTGCCCGAGCAGGGCGTGGTCGCCGACCGGCTGCGGCACGCGCCCGACCCGGAGGGCGAGCACCTCCTGGTCCTCGCCCGCGGAGAGGAGGGCTACCACCGCCTCGCCGGCGCGATCACCCATGCCCAGCTGGCGGGGGCGGAGAAGGGCAGGCCCCGCTACGACCTCGACGACCTCGCCGCGCGCGCGGGCGCACCCGGCGACCCGCACTGGGCGGTGCTGACCGGATGCCGCAAGGGGTTCGTGCGCAGGGCTCTCGCCGCGGGCGGGGCGGAGGCGGCGGGCGCGGCGCTCGATGCGCTCATGGACCGGTTCGGGTGGGTCGAGGTGGAGCTCATCGACCACGGGAACCCCCGGGACACGCGCGACAACGACGTGCTGGCATCCCTCGCCGCCCAGCGCGGGCTCCCGGTGCTGGCGACCAACAACGTGCACTACGCGGCGCCGGAGCGCGTGCAGCTGGCCGCCGCGATCGCCGCCGTCCGGGCGAACCGCAGCCTCGATGAGCTCGACGGGTGGCTGCCCGCCCACGACGGAGCGCACCTGCGGTCGGGGGCCGAGATGGCCCGGCGCTTCCGGCGGTATCCCGGCGCCGTCGAGCGGACCGTCGCGCTGGCCGACGAGCTCGCCTTTCCGCTGCGCCGGGCCCGGCCCGCCCTGCCGAAGCTCCCCGTCCCGGAGGGGCACACGCCGATGTCGTGGCTGCGCGCGCTGGTGCAGCAGGCGATGCCGCGCGTCTACCCTCGGTCGGGGCACCGGGAACGGGCGCGCATCGAGCGCGAGCTGGCGGTCATCGAGCAGAAGGACTTCCCGGGCTATTTCCTCATCGTGCACGGGATCGTCGCCGAGGCCCGGCGGCGCGGCATCCTGTGCCAGGGGAGGGGCTCGGCCGCCAACAGCGTGGTCTGCTACCTCCTCGGCATCACCGCCGTCGACCCGATCCTGTACGACCTGCCGTTCGAGCGGTTCCTCTCGGCGCTGCGCGACGAGGAGCCCGATATCGACGTCGACTTCGACTCCGGCCGGCGCGAGGAGATCATCCAGTGGGTGTACGACGAGTACGGGCGCGACCGGGCGGCGCAGGTGGCGAACGTCATCCAGTACCGGCCGAAGAACGCCGTGCGCGACATGGCGAAGGCCCTCGGGCACTCGCCCGGTCAGCAGGACGCCTGGTCGAGGCAGGTGGAGCGTGGGCCCACGGGGCCGGAGGCTCCACACAGCGACATCCCCGACCGCGTGCTCGCGTACGCGAGCGCGCTGCTGAAGGCCCCGCGGCACCTCGGCATCCACTCCGGCGGCATGGTGCTCACCGACCGCCCGGTCGGCGAGGTCGTGCCGATCGAGCACGCCCGCATGGACAAGCGCACGGTCATCCAGTGGGACAAGGACGACGCCGCCTGGATGGGCCTGGTGAAGTTCGACCTGCTGGGCCTCGGGATGCTCGCCGCCCTGAGGCACTGCTTCGACCTGGTCGCGGATGCCACGGGGGAGTGCTGGGAGCTGGAGACCATCCCCAAGGAGGAGGCCGCCGTCTACGACATGCTGTGCCGGGCCGACTCGATCGGAGTGTTCCAGGTCGAGTCGCGCGCGCAGATGGGTCTGCTGCCGCGGCTGCAGCCGCGATGCTTCTACGACCTCGTGATCGAGATCGCCCTCATCCGGCCCGGCCCCATCCAGGGCGGTGCCGTGCACCCGTATGTGCGGCGCAAGCTCGGGCGTGAGCCGGTCGCCTATGCCCACCCGAAGCTCGAGCCGGTGCTCAAGCGCACCCTCGGCATCCCGATCTTCCAGGAGCAGCTGATGCAGATGGGGATGGCGATCGGGGGGCTCAGCGGCGAGGACGCCGACCTGCTGCGGCGGGCGATGGGCTCCAAACGCGGTGTGGAGCGCATCGAGTCGCTGAAACAGCGACTGTACGCGGGCATGGCCGACAACGGTCTGGTGGGGGATGCCGCCGACGAGATCTACGCGAAGATCCAGGCGTTCGCGAACTTCGGGTTCGCCGAGAGCCACTCGCTGTCGTTCGCGCTGCTGGTCTACGCGTCGTCGTGGCTGAAGCTGCACTATCCGGGCGCGTTCCTGGCAGGGCTGCTGCGGTCCCAGCCGATGGGGTTCTACTCACCCGCGACCCTCGTCTCCGACGCCCGACGACACGGGGTGGAGGTGCGTCGCCCCGACCTGCTGCGCTCCCAGGCGGAGGCCGGGCTGGAGCCGCGCGACGACGAGCCGGGAGCAGGGAACCGGCGGGGACGGGACTCGTGTCTGCGGCGCCCGCAGCCCCCGGTCGGGCCGTTCGACCCCGCCGCACCGGACGAGTCCGCCGCGCACCGCCGCGACGCCCACGTCGCGGTGCGGCTGGGGCTGGCGGGGGTGAAGGGCATCGGCTCTGAACTGGCGGGGGCGATCGTCGCCGAGCGCGAGCGGAGCGGCCCCTATCGGGACCTGCGCGATCTGGTGCGCCGCACCGGGGCGAGCGCGGCGCACCTGGAGGCGCTCGCCACCGCCGGGGCGTTCGACTGTCTCGGGCTGTCCCGGCGGGAGGCGCTCTGGCTCGCAGGATCCGCCGCGCAGGACCGGGTCGAGTTCCTCCCCGACTCGGTCGTCGCGGTCCAGCCGCCGCTGTTTCCCGATCCCACGAGCTACGAGGTGCTCGCCGCGGACCTCTGGGCGACGGGCATCTCCACCGACGACCATCCGCTCGCCCACTACCGGTCCCAGCTGGACGCGCGCGGCGTGCTCGCCTCACGGGAGCTGCGCGCGCACGAGACCGGGCGGAGGGTCGAGGTCGCGGGACTGGTGACCCATCGGCAGCGGCCGGCGACGGCATCCGGGGTGACGTTCCTGAACCTGGAGGACGAGCACGGCCTCGTGAACGTCGTGTGCTCGATCGGGGTGTGGACCCGGTACCGGCGGATCCTGCGCGATTCGCCGGCCCTCATTGCGCGGGGGATGCTGGAGCGCTCGCCGGAAGGGGTCACGAACCTCCTCGCCGACGCCTTCGAGGACCTGCGCGTGGGGGTGCGCCATCGTTCGCGTGACTTCCAGTGACCTGCGTGAACGGGGCCCCTGCGTGAACGCAGGGGCCCCGTCGGTGCGGCTCGGGCGACCGCACGTCTTCAGCGCGCCGGATCGCGGCGCTGCAGTCGCGCCCGGCGCTCGGGCGCGAACGGACCGCGCAGCAGCCGCGCCCACCGGTTGCGGGGGAGGTTGTGGTCGAGCGCGGCGAGGCCGGTCGCGTACTTGCTGACGACGGCGGGACGGCGCCCCCGCCGCCACAGCAGGTGATCGAGCGGTGTGACCGACGAGGCGGACTTCGTCTCGATGATCACGACCTCCGGGAGTGCGAAGCCGGATCCGTCGGGCTGGATCCACTCCAGCCCGGTGTCGATGGTCGCACGGCCGCCGCCGTCCGGGGCGAGGAGGGTCGTCCTCCGGTAACGGGTGGTGAGGGTGGGGGCCAGCTCGACGACGCGGTCGGGCGCGACCCCGATGCCCTCCAGCGCGGCCGCCACGTCTTCACGGGCCTCGGCGGTGAGCTCGGCCCGGCGTGATGCCTCGTACGCGTCGCGCTCCTTGACGGTGGTGCCGCGGGCGCCACGGGTCTTGATCTCCAGGAACGACGATCCGGTGTCGAGGTAGCTGCGCGTGCGCAGCTTGAAGCGGCGTCGACGCGGCTGGGCCGCCATCCGGAAGCTCAGCAGGTCGGGGGTGTCGAAGTACACCGACTCGTAGGCGAAGTCGCGGGCACCGTCGATCTCCAGCACGCGGGTGTGCGGATCGAGCGCGGCGAGCACCGGGTCCAGGTCTTCGCGCGGCACGACGTACTTGCGGTCGACGCGGGCCAGCAGGGAAGCCTCGGCGACGAGTTCGTCGAGGGCCACCGCGCCGAGGCGGTCGAGGCCGTTCATCGTGCCGCCCCCGTCCCGGCGAGGGCCACCCCGGCCGAGCGCGATGCGGTGATGCGGTAGCGGACGTCCACGAGCGTGGTGTCGTTGACGAGGTCCAGCTCCTGCAGCGAGATCGATGTCACCTCGGCGCCGAGGGTCGAGGACAGCTCGGCGCGCAGCTCGGTCTCGTCGGCGATCGCGCGATCGATGCGCACGACCTGGTGGCGGCTGCGGGAGAGCAGGAGCGGGTGGTCGGCCGCCCACATCACCACGAGGATCAGTGCGATCATCGCGGTGACCGGCCAGGGGTCGCTCTGCGGCAGTCCTGCGACGAGGCCGATCGCCAGTGCCGCGAAGTAGTACGCCACCTCGCGCTGCGAGATCTCCGAGGAGCGCAGGCGGATGATCGACAGCACGCCGAACAGGCCGAGCCCCAGGCCCATCGCCACCTCGGCGGTGCCGAGGACGGCCGCCACGACGAGCACGCCGACGTTGACGCCGAGGAAGGCGACGACGAGGTCGCGACGGTGGTGCCGGCGGTAGTACAGGCCGAGGCTCAGCACGAGGGCCGCAGCCACATCGACGCCGAGCAGGATGAGGGTGGTCGAGGTCATGGAAGTCTCCCGAGAGTGATCGTGTCGGCATTCATTCGAGCAGGGGCCGCTATGGGTTCTCTATGCTCCGTCCCTGCGTCCGGTAGGAGTCGGGCGGTTCCGAACACGAAGGTGCGCTGCGCTCCATAGCTGGTGACGAACAGCACGCCCTCGGTCGCGATCTTCGCCGCGATGAGCGGTACGCCCATGCCCGTGAGCGCCTCGATCCACACGACGTTCGAGGCCAGCAGTGCCACGGCCAGGATCCCGTAGCGCAGCGCCTGCCCGGCGGTGCGTCCGTGTGCGGCGCGGAAGACGACGCGCCGGTTCATCGCGAAGTTGACCGAGGCGCTCAGCACCCGTGCCGCGATGATCGACGGGACGAGCCAGCCGGTGAGGGCGGTCAGCACCAGCAGTGCGACGGTGTCGATGGCGAACGCGATCAGCGACGACCCGGCGAACAGCACGAGCGGCAGCGCGATGCGCAGCGAGTCGGCCACGGGCCGGAAGTGGCTGGATGCGTTCGCGTCGAGGTACACCGTCTCGATCGGCAGCTCTCGTGCCGTCACACCCCCGCGGCGGCAGCGCAGCAGCACCTGCTGCTCGTACTCGAACCGATCGCCGGGAACCTCCAGCATCCACGGCAGGAGAGGGGAGGGGATGCCGCGCAGGCCCGTCTGCGTGTCCGACAGCGACCAGCCGGCAGCGAGCCGGAACAGGCCCCGGGCGAGCGCGTTGCCCACGCGGCTGCGCAGCGGTACCTCCCCGCCGAAGTCCCGGCATCCGAGGATCAGCGCCGAGCGGCCCTCGACGGCATCCTCGCGCAGGCCGTCCGCCACACGCAGGATGTCGCGGGGGGTGTGCTGGCCGTCGGCGTCGGCGGTGACGATGTCCTCGCCGGGATGGGCGCTGGCCGCGTAGGAGAACCCGGTCTTCAGCGCCGCCCCCTTGCCGAGGTTGTGATCGTGGACGAGCACGGTCGCTCCCGCGGCCCGGAGCCGGTCGAACACAGCGGCGTACGCTGCGCCGCTGCCGTCGTCGACGATCAGGAGCTGCACGTCGGGGTCGGCATCGCGCAGCTGCGCGACCAGCGGCTCCAGCTGCGGGCCGGGCTCGTAGGCGGGGATGAGCACGATCATCGTCGTCACCCCGCCACGTAGAGGATGTCGCTGGTGCCGCGCTCGCCGCCGTTGGAGGGCTGGTTGACGACGGTGCCGTTGAAGTACATCGTCGACGAGCCGCCGCCGTCGAGGTTGTAGGCGGTGGTCGCACCCAGCCCGATCATGATGTCGGCGAGCTCGGTGAGCGTGACCCCTTCGCTGTAGCCGCTCTGCCGACCGTCGACGACGACGAACACGAGATGGTTCTCGTCGATCACGCCGACCGCGGTGCGCGGCTGGTCGCCCTGGATGGAGTGGTTGCCGACGTTCGTGTCGATCTCCACGTCCTCGATGCCGTCCACCACCGCGCCGTCCTCGACGATCGCGGGGCCGAAGCTCAGCGTGTTCCAGGCGCCGTCGGCGAGCAGCTCCTCGGCAGAGGTGGCCGTCTCGTCGTAGACCTCGACGCTGCCGTCGGTGTAGAAGACCAGGCCCTCCCGCGCCGGCTCGTCGCGGAAGACGACGCCGTTGCGGATCACGATGCCGGTGTCGCGGAAGCCGTAGTAGTCGCCGTTCACGGCGAACACCGCGCCGTTGTCGGCGGCGATCTCGCTGGTCGTCTCGATGATGTTCTCGCCGAACTGGTCTTTCGCGAAGGCGCTGCGCAGCGCCGTGGCGTCGGAGAGCACGACGTCGGCGACGTAGTAGGTGACGGTGTCGTCGCCGCTGCCGGTGGTGACGGTCGAGATCGTCACCGAGGTGCTGCCGTCGCTGTAGGAGGTGTCGGTGAGCACGGTCTCGGCGGTGGGGGTCGCGGTCGCGGTGGCCTCGTCGGTGGCCGTCGCTGTGGCGGACTGCTCGGCCTCGTAGGCCGACACGTCCGCGATCTCGACGTGCTCGACGAGGAAGCGGTCGGCGGCCCAGACCGCGGCACCGCCGCAGGTGAGGGTGAGGGCGAGACCAGCGGCGATGAGGGTCCGGCGGGTTCGTCGTCGTCGTGTGGCGTCCATGCTTCATGGATACGCGGCGCACCTCCGACGACCGCCTGTCCTCGCTATGAGCAAGCCATGGAACACGTGCGCGGTCGCTCAGCGCGGTGCGCCCGAGTCCTCATCCTCGTCGTCCATGGGCGCGTCGAACTGCGCGTCGTAGAGGCGGCGGTAGGCGCCCCGCGCGGCGAGCAGCTCGTCGTGGCGGCCCTGTTCGACGATCGCCCCGTGCTCCATCACCAGGATGAGGTCGGCGTCACGGATCGTGGAGAGCCGGTGGGCGATGACGAACGCCGTGCGGTTCTCGCGCAGCCGCGCCATCGCGCGCTGGATGAGCAGCTCGGTGCGGGTGTCCACCGACGAGGTGGCCTCGTCGAGGATCAGCAGGCGCGGATCGGCCAGGAACGCGCGGGCGATCGTGATCAGCTGCCGCTCGCCGACGCTGAGGTTGGTCGCCTCGTCGTCCAGCACAGTGTCGTAGCCGTCGGGGAGCATGTGGACGAACCGGTCGACGTAGGCGGCGGTGGCCGCCTCCACCAGTTCCTGCTCGGTGGCCTCGGGGCGCCCGTACGAGATGTTCTCCCGGATCGTGCCGGCGAACAGCCACGTGTCCTGCAGCACCATGCCGGTGCGGGAGCGCAGATCGTCGCGGGTCATGCGGCGCGTGTCCACGGCATCCGATCCGTCCTCGGCGGCGCCCAGCATGATCGCGCCGCCGCCGAGGTCGTAGAAGCGCATGAGCAGGTTGACCAGCGTGGTCTTACCCGCGCCGGTGGGTCCGACGATCGCGATCGTGCTGCCCGGAGGCGCGGTCAGGTTCAGCCCCTCGATGAGCGGCGTGTCCGGGGTGTAGCGGAAGGAGACGTCGTGCAGGTCGATCCGGCTGGCGGTGGGGGAGACCGTCTCGGCCGGGTCGGCGTCGGGGGTCTGATCCTGCTCGTCGAGCAGTTCGAAGACGCGTTCCGCGCTGGCGACGCCGGACTGGAGCAGGTTCGCCATCGAGCCGAGCTGGCTCAGCGGCTGGGTGAACTGCCGCGAGTACTGGATGAACGCCTGCACGTCCCCGATCGACAGGAGCCCGGATGCCACCTGGAGTCCGCCGACGACGGCGATCGCGACGTAGACGAGGTTTCCCACGAAGGTCATGCTGGGCATGATCACTCCGGAGACGAACTGCGCGCCGAAGCTCGCCCGGTAGACGCGGCGGTTCTCCTCTGCGAAGGCCTGCTCGACCTCCCGCTGGTGCCCGAAGACCTTGACCACGGCGTGCCCGGAGTAGGTCTCCTCGATACGTGCGTTGAGGATGCCGGTCTGCTTCCACTGCTCGACGAACAGCTTCTGCGAGCGGCGCGCCACGAGCACCGTGATCACGATCGTGAGGGGGATCGTGACCAGCGCGATGCCGGCCAGCAGCGGCGAGATCAGGAACATCATCAGCAGCACCCCGACCACGGTCAGCAGCGACGAGATGACCTGGGAGAGCGTCTGCTGCAGGGACTGGCCGATGTTGTCGACGTCGTTGGTGACGCGACTGAGCAGCTCGCCGCGCTGCACCCGGTCGAAGTAGTGCAGCGGCAGGCGGTGGATCTTGTCCTCGACCTGCAGGCGCAGCCGGTGCATCGCGCGCTGCACGACGACGTTGAGGATGCGGGCCTGTACGAGCGCGAAGACGCTCCCGAGCGTGTAGACGGCCAGCACGAGCAGGAGGATCGCGCCCAACCGCGCGATGTCGATCCCCGCACCGGGGACGAAGTCCAGGCCGCGCAGCAGATCGGCCTGGTCGGTGTGTCCGGAGGAGACCAGCTGGTCGATGACCTGCGCGCGCGTGAGGCCGGAGGGGAACTGCAGCGAGAGGAAGCCGGCGAACACGATGTTCGTGCCCTCGCCCAGCAGCTTCGGCCCGATCACGGTGAGCCCGACGCTCAGCACACCCAGCACGATGACGACGACCAGCTGCGTGCGGTCCCGCCGGAGGGTCCCTAGGAGGCGCTTCGCGGACGGCCCGAAGTTCTGCGCCCTCACCACCGGCGCGCCGCCTCCCATCGGACCGCGCGCCATCGGACCGCGCGGGGCGGCCGGAGCGCTCCTCGAATCGCTCACGATGCCGCCTCCACGCTCTCCTGGGACTCGACGATCTCCCGGTAGGTGGCACAGGAGCGGAGCAGCTCCCGGTGGCGCCCGATCCCGACGACCTCGCCGTGGTCGAGCACGACGATCTGGTCGGCGTCGCGGATCGTGGCCACCCGCTGGGCGATCACGAGGCGCGTCGCGCCCGGCAGCCGCGCCGTCAGCGCGCGCCGGAGCGCGGCATCCGTGGCGACGTCCAGAGCCGAGAAGGAGTCGTCGAAGAGGTAGATCTCCGGGCGTTTGACCAGCGCCCGGGCGATCGCGAGGCGCTGGCGCTGCCCGCCGGACACGTTCGTGCCGCCCTGCGCGATGCTCGCCTGAAGACCCTGCGGCATGGCCTCGACGAACTCGCGCGCCTGAGCGATCTCCAGTGCCTGCCACAGCTGTTCGTCGGTGGCATCCGGATCGCCGTAGCGGAGGTTCGAGGCCACCGTGCCGGAGAAGAGGAACGCGCGCTGCGGCACGAGCCCGATGCGGCGCCAGAGCTCGTCGGGGTCGAGCTCACGCACGTCCGCGCCGTCGACGCGCACCGCACCTCCGGTGACGTCGAACAGCCGCGGCACGAGCCCGACGAGGGTCGACTTGCCCGACCCGGTGGAGCCGATGATCGCCGTCGTTGTGCCCGGTGCGACGCGGAACCGGAGGTTCTTGAGCACCGGCTCCTCGGCGCCGGGATAGGTGAACTCGACACCGTCGAACACGATCTCACCGGCGGACGTGCCGGGGATCGCGGGCTCTTTCGGCGCGACCACCGACGGGTCGGTCCCCAGCACCTGTCCGATGCGGTCGGCGCACACCGCGGCGCGCGGGATCATCACGAACATGAAGGTCGCCATCATGACGCCCATGAGGATCTGCATGAGGTACTGGAGGAAGGCGAACAGCGTGCCGATCCGCGCGTCGCCGTCCTGAACCTCGAACGAGCCGAACCAGATCACCGCGACGCTGGACGCGTTCATGACGAGCATGATCACCGGGAACATCAGCGCCATGAGGTTGCCGGCGCGCACGCCCATCTCGGCGACGCCGTCGCTGGCGTCCTCGAACCGTTCCCGCTCCTGCGCCTCGCGCACGAATGCGCGGATCACGCGGATGCCGGTGAGCTGCTCGCGCAGGATCTGGTTGATCCGGTCGATGCGCTGCTGCATCGTGCGAAACGCGGGGACCATCCGCACGATGATGAGGCTCACGGCCACGAGCAGGACCGGGATGCTGACGGCCATGAGCCAGGACAGCCCGGCATCCTGCCGGATCGCCATGACGACCCCGCCGATCGCGAGCATCGGCGCCGACACCATCAGGGTCGCGGTCATCTGCACGAGCACCTGAACCTGCTGCACGTCGTTGGTGTTGCGCGTGATCAGCGACGGCGGCCCGAACCGGCCGACCTCGCGCTGGGAGAAGCCGACCACGCGGTGGAACAGCGCCGCGCGCAGGTCGTGCCCCAGGCCCATGGCGAGCCTGGAGCCGAAGTACACCGCCACCACGGCGCAGGAGACCTGCACGAGCGTCACGGCGAGCATCGCCGCGCCGGTCGCCCAGATGTAGCCGATGTCGCCGGTGACCACGCCGTGGTCGATGATATCGGCGTTCATGCTCGGCAGCAGGAGCGACGCGATCGACTGCACGAGCTGGAACGCCACGACGCCGACGATCAACGGCCACGCGGGCCGGAGGAAGCGGACCAGGAGCCTCCAGAGCACGATCAGTCCTTCCCGCCGCGGCCGGTCGCGGCCTCGTCGTGCGGGGGGCGTCCGATGATGCCGTAGAGCGCGATCTCGACGAGCTCGTCGTCGCTGAGCGGGGTTCCCCCCAGGTGCGGCGCCGAGGCGGCGATCACCAGCAGCCGCACGACCGCGTCGAGTCGTTCCGGCGAGACGTTCAGTTGCGCGGCATCCACCGCGAACGTGGAGGTCGCGTTCTTCTCGAACTGCCCGTACCGGCGCGTGCGCATGTACTCGCGGGCCTCGGCGGGGTCCAGCAGCGAGAGCATCGCGAACACGCCTTTCGCGCGTTCGCGAGTGCGGGCGATGAGGAGCCGCAGCTTCTCCTCCAGACTCGGCTCGGGCCCGTCGAGGGCCGTGCTGATCGTGTCACGGGCGGCGTTGAAGAACTGGTCCACGACGGCGTGCACGAGCGTGTCGCGATCGCCGAAGGCGCGGAAGATCGTCCCCTCGGCGATGCCGAGGTGCTCGGCGAGCTGGCGCGTGGTCAGCGACGCCCCGCGTTCGACGAACAGCGGGACCGCCGCCGCGGCGATCATCGCGCGCCGATCGTCGACGGACATCGGTCGTGCTCTGCGGCGCTTTGCGTCTTCTGTCGTGCTCACCGCATCAGACTAATGAGTGAGCACTCACTCCGCAAGGAGGGCGTCAGCGCATCGCGTTCCCTGCGGAGCCGAGCTGCTGGGCGGCCTCGACGACGCGCGCGGCCATGGCGGTCTCGGCGGGCTTTCCCCACGAGCGGGGGTCGTACGCCTTCTTGTCGCCGTAACCGCCGTCGACCTTGAGCACCTTGTTCCAGTTCGACAGCATGTGCCCGGCGATCGAGCCGGTGAACGCGTACTGCGTGTCGGTGTCGATGTTCATCTTCACGACGCCGTTCGCGACGGCGGCCGAGATCTCGTCGGGGGTCGATCCCGATCCGCCGTGGAAGACGAGGTCGAACGGCTTGTCCATGCCGGTCTCGGCGCCGATCGCCGCCTGGATCTCACCGAGCAGCTCCGGCCGCAGATGCACGGATGCCGGGTTGTACACGCCATGCACGTTGCCGAAGGTCAGCGCGGTGAGATAGCGGCCGCGCTCGCCGACCCCGAGCGCGGCGACCGTCGCGCGCGCATCGTCGACGGTGGTGTAGAGCTCGTCGTTGATGTCGTGCGAGATGCCGTCCTCCTCGCCGCCGACCACGCCGACCTCGATCTCCAGCAGCGTGCGCGCCCGGCCACTGAGCTCGAGGAGCCCCTCGGCGATCCGCAGGTTCTCGGCAAGCGGCACGGCCGAGCCGTCCCACATGTGCGACTGGTAGAGCGGGTCGAGGCCGCGGGCGCGACGCTCGATCGCGTCGGCCAGCAGTGGACGCACCCAGTCGTCCAGGTTCTCGCGCGGACAGTGGTCGGTGTGCAGTGCGATCGTGACGTCGTATCCTCGAGCGACCTCGTGGGCGTACAGTGCGAGCGCTCTGGAGCCCACCGCACGATCCTGCACACGGGCTCCGGAGAGGTAGAGCGCCGTGCCGAGCGAGACCTGCACGATGCCGTCGCTGTCGGCGTCGGCGAATCCCTGCAGTGCGGCGTTGAGCGTCTGCGAGCTCGTCACGTTGATCGCCGGGAGGGCGAAGCCTCGGGCCTTGGCGTTGTCGATCATCGCGACGTACTGGTCGGGGGTGGCGATGGGCATGGGTGTCCTCTCCGCGGTCACTGGCAGCCGCACGACGTGCGGACATTCAAGGTCGTCTCGATCACCCGGCGTCGGAACGGGTCGTCGGAGCCCGCGATGCGGGCGAAGAGCAGGTCGACGGCATCGCTGCCGACCGTCAGCACGTCCTGCGAGATCGCGGTCAGCCGCGGCTCGAACAGGTCGCTCCACTCGAAGTCGTCGTAGGCGGCGAGGGCGATGTCGCCGGGGATGCGAAGGCCGGCGTCGCGGATCGCGTGAATGGCGCCGATGGTCATCGAGTTGTTCAAGGTGACCAGGGCCGTGGGGCGGTCCGAGCGGCGCAGGAGAGCGGCGACCGCCGCGAAGCTGGTCTCGGTGCGGGAGTCGCCGGAGACGATGAGCTCCGGGTCGGCCTGGATCCCGTGCGCCGCGAGCGCCTCGCGCACGCCGGCCTCGCGCTCGACGGTCGTGCCGAGTCCGGCAAGGCCGACCACGACGCCGATCCGGCGATGACCGTGCTCGATCAAGTGCTCCACGAGCCGCCTCGACGACTCCCGGCTCTCCGAGAAGACCTGGTCGCACTCCAGCTCCATCCCGCGATCGATCAGCACGAGGGGGGTTCCGGCAGCGGTGATGCGGGGCGCGCCGGCGGTGAGGAACCCGCTGGAGGGAGCCACGATCAACCCGTCCACCCTGCGGTCCAGGAGCGAGTCGATCACGCGCTGCTCAAGCGCCATCTCGTCGTGCGAGTCGCCGAGCACCAGGACGTAGCCGGCATCGGTCACCCGGCGTTCCACCGCGTGCAGCAGGGGGGCGAAGTACGGGTTCGTCAGCCCCGAGATCACGAGCCCGATGATGTGGGAATCGCCGCCGGCGAGCGCGCGCGCCGTGCTGTCGCGGCGGTAGCCGAGGGTGGCGACGGCGTCCTCGACCCGGGCGCGGGTCTCGGGACGCACGAACCTGGTTCCGTTGAGCACGTGCGACACCGTGGTCGCCGAGACGGCGGCTCGTCGTGCCACGTCGTTGATGGTCACCACGATGCTGCCCTCCTCTTCGTGCTCTCGATCGCGTCGCGATTCCAGGATGCCGTGATGAAACGCCACGCAAACGCTTGCGCAAGCGTTTGCGTGTGCCTATCGTAGCCATCGTCGGACGTCCGACCCGAGAGCAAAGGAGCACTCATATGGATCGCAGGGTATCGAAGCGGCTACTGACGACGGCCACAGCGTTCGCGGCAGCGGCGGTGCTGCTCGGCACCACCGCGTGCAGCAGCGGCGGAGGAGGCGGTGATGACTCGTCCGGCGCCAGCGACTCGGGCGAGGGCATCAAGATCGGGCTCATCACGAAGACCGACTCGAACCCGTTCTTCGTGAAGATGCGCGAGTCCGCCGAGGCGGCGGCCGAGGCCGCCGGAGCGGATCTCATCCCGCTGGCCGGTGCGTTCGACGGCGACAACGAGGGACAGGTCGCGGCGATCGAGAACCTGGTCAGCCAGGGGGTGAAGGGCATCATGATCACCCCGAACTCGTCCTCCGGCATCCTCGCCGCCATCAAGCAGGCGCGCGATCAGGGCGTGCTCGTCGTGGCGCTCGACACCGCGACCGACCCCGAGGACGCCGTCGACGCGACGTTCGCGACCGACAACCTCGCTGCGGGCGTCGCACAGGGCGCGTGGGTCAAGGCGACCCTCGGCGACAAGGAGCCGAAGGTGCTGATGCTCGACGGCACGCCGGGCGGCACGGTCGACACCTTCCGCCACGACGGCTTCCTGGAGGGCATGGGTCTGACGGAGGACTCGCCTGAGATCCTCGGCATGGAGAACACCAACGGCGACCAGACGAAGGCGCAGACCGCGATGGAGAACCTGCTTCAGCGCGCACCCGACGCCAACGCGCTCTACACGATCAACGAGCCCGCCGCGGCCGGCGGCTACGCGGCGATCAAGGCGGCGGGCAAGCAGGACCAGATCACCATCGGGTCGATCGACGGGTCGTGCACCGGCGTCGAGAACGTCAAGAACGGCGTGATCGGAGCCACCGTGATGCAGTTCCCGACCAAGATGGCCGAGCAGGGCGTGGAGGCGATCGTGGCCTTCGCGAAGGACGGCACGAAGCCCAAGGCCGGGTTCAACGACACCGGCTCGGTGCTCATCACCGATCACCCGGTGGACGGACTGGAGTCCCAGGACACCACCTGGGGTGCGGAGAACTGCTGGGGCTGATCGGCTCAGCCTCTCCGTACACCGCGTTGCGAGGGGGCCGCAGGTCCTGCGGCCCCCTCCTCGGTAGAAGGGAACTTCCATGACCACCCCCACCATGGCCGCCACGACATCGCAGAAGCCGCCGCGCAACGTCGGGCGCTTCCTGCAGACGCCGCTGCTGGGGTCGGTGATCGCCCTGGTCGTCGCGATCATCGTCTTCAGCGTCATCTCCCCGCGCTTCCTGGCGCCGGGGAACCTCTCGCTCATCCTCCAGCAGTCGGTCGTCATCGGCATCCTCGCCGTCGCCCAGACTCTCATCATCCTGACCGCGGGCATCGACCTGTCGATCGGAGCGATCGCCGTGCTCGGCACCGTCGTCCTGGCCCAGGCGGGCGGGGCGCTCGGACCGGTCACGGCACTGCTGGTCACGCTGCTCGTGTGCATCGCGCTGGGCGCGCTCAACGGAGGTCTGGTCACGGCCTTGCGGCTCCCGCCGTTCATCGTGACGCTGGGGACCTTCACGGCGATCGTCGCGGGAACCCGTCTGTTCGCGGGCTCGCAGACCTTCCCGGTGAGCGACCCCCTGCTCACTCTCCTCGGCACGACCTTCAGCATCGGCGGGTTCACCACCACGTTCGGGGTGGTCACGATGCTGCTCGTCTACGCGATCATGGGGTACGCACTGACCCAGACCGCGTGGGGACGGCATGTCTACGCGGTCGGCGGCAATCCCAACGCCGCGCAGCTGTCGGGAGTGAAGACGAACCGCACGATCTTCTCGGTGTACATCCTCGCCGGTGTGATCGCGATGATCGCCGCGTGGGCGGCCCTCGGACGCATTCCGAACGCCGACCCCAATGCCTACCAGAACGCCAACCTCGAGACGATCACGGCGGTCGTGATCGGCGGGACCAGCCTGTTCGGCGGCCGAGGCGGAGTGCTCGGCACCCTCGTCGGCACCCTGATCGTCGGTGTGCTCCGCAACGGGCTCACCCTGGCAGGCGTCGACAACCTCTATCAGAACATCGCCACCGGCGCCCTGGTGATCGTCGCCGTCGCGGTCGATCAGTTCATGCGCCGCAAGACGGCTCGATAGGTCGGAGAAGAGACGATGAACGACCAGACGACGCAGACCCTCGCGCTCCAGGCGCGCGGCCTCGTGAAGCGCTACGGCAGCGTCACCGCGATCAACGGTGCGGACTTCGACCTCCGCCGGGGAGAGGTCCTCGCCGTGATCGGCGACAACGGTGCCGGCAAGTCGAGCCTGATCAAGGCGCTCGCCGGCGCCGTGATCCCCGACGAGGGCGAGATCCGCATGAACGGCGAGCCGGTGCACTTCCGCAACACCGGCGATGCGCGCGCAGCCGGGATCGAGACCGTGTACCAGGATCTCGCCGTGATCCCGGCCCTCGACATCGCGTCGAACCTCTATCTCGGGCGCGAGATCCGGCGCAAGGGCATCATGGGTTCGGTTTTCCGCCGGCTCGACATGCCTGCGATGCGGGCGGAGGCGTCCAAGCACCTGTCCGAGCTGAAGATCGGCATCAAGTCGGTCACCCAGGCTGTCGAGACGCTCTCCGGCGGCCAGCGCCAGGGGGTCGCGGTCTCGCGAGCGGCGGCGTTCGGCAAGGGCGTGATCATCATGGACGAGCCGACGGCGGCGCTCGGCGTGCGGGAGTCCGGTCAGGTGATCGAGCTGATCAAGTCGATCCGTGACCGCGGCATCCCGGTGGTGCTCATCAGCCACGACATGCCGCACGTGTTCGAGGTGGCCGACCGCATCCACGTGCATCGCCTGGGGCGCCGGGCCGCCGTCGTGAACCCGCGCGAACGGACCATGTCCGAGGTCGTGGCGCTCATGACGGGCGCGGAGCGTCCGACCGAGCTCGAGGCCGCGGGCGGTGCCTGACCCGCATGTGCGGAGTGGACTGTTCGTGGGGCTCGCCACCCTCGATGTGATCCATCGGGTGCAGGCGCCCCCCGGCCCCGACGAGAAGATCACCGCGACGGCGCAGTTCGTGGCGGCCGGGGGCCCCGCTGCCAACGCCGCCGTGACCTTCGCCGCGCTCGGCGGCGAGGCGGTTCTGCTGACCGCGCTCGGCACGAGTCCCATCGCCCGTGCCATCGTCGCCGAGCTGGCAGGCGTCGGCGTGCGCGTGATCGACATCGCCGAGGGGTTCGGCGGCGACGCACCGGTCTCCGCCGTGGCCGTGACCGAGTCGACCGGCGATCGGGCGGTGGTGGGCGGCGATGCCGCTGCGCTGGTCTTCCCGCCGCCGCCGGCCGACGAGCTTGCCGACCTGGTCGGCGCGGCAGACGTCGTGCTGGTGGACGGCCACCATCCGCTCCTCGCCCTGGCGGCGGTCGATGCCGCGCGGGCGGCCGACCGCCCGCGCGTGGTCGATGCGGGGCGCTGGAAGCCCGTGATGGCGGAGCTCCTCCTGCGGGTCACCGACGTCGTGGCATCCGCCGACTTCCGGCTTCCCGGCTCTCCGTCCACCGACGACACGATGCGTCGGCTCGTGGCCGCCGGCACCCCCGTCGTGGTCGCCACGGCCGGACGCGGCCCGGTGCGCTGGTGGACCGAGGGTCGCGGCGGCCGGTCGCCGGTCCCGCACGTCCGCGCGGTCGACACCCTCGGCGCCGGGGACGTGTTCCACGGGGCGTACGCGTACGCGCTCGCGCGCGGGGTGCCGCTGGAGGGGCGGATCGCATTCGCCGCCCGCGTCGCGGCTGCCCGGTGCGAGATGATCGGACCACGCAGTTGGCTGCACGCGGTCGCCGGGATCGCGCTGGGCGAGGGAGACTCATGAAGGAGCGGGACCAGGTGACGGGCAACGCGGATGCCACGGACACGACACTGGCGCAGCTGATCGAGCGCGCCCGCGCGCTCGCCTCTCGCGGAGAGCGCGCGATCCTCGGCATCACCGGGGCGCCCGGGGCGGGAAAGTCCACGCTCGCCGAGCGGCTCGTGGCCGCGCTCGGCGACGAGGCGGCCGTGCTCGTCCCCATGGACGGCTATCACCTCGCGAACGTCGTACTCGACGACCTCGGCTACCGTGCACGCAAGGGTGCTCCGCACACGTTCGACGCCTACGGCTACCTGGCGCTGATGCGGCGCATCCGCACACAGCGCGAGAACGTGGATGCCGGGGCCGACGGCATCGTCTATGCGCCGCAGTTCCGGCGCGACCTGGAGGAGCCGGTGGGCTCCGCGGTCCCGGTGCGCCCGGAGACGCCGCTGGTGGTGACCGAGGGGAACTACCTCCTGCTCGACGAGGAGCCCTGGCCGCGCGTACGGGCGCTGGTCGACGAGACGTGGTTCCTCGCGCCGCCCGAGTCGCAGCGGCTGGACCGACTCATCCAGCGCCACGTGCGGTTCGGCCGCTCGCCCGACGAGGCCCGCGAGAGGTCGCTGGGCAGCGATCAGCGCAACGCCGAGGTGATCGCGCCCACGGCCGCCCGCGCGACGGCCGTGTACCGGCTGATCGACGGCTGACGCCGAGCCCGTTCGCCCGTCGGCTCTCACAAGCGCCCGCACATACGGGAGGAGGGGACGCCCCCTCAGGATCGCCCCCTCCTCCGTGCGCGTCAGCGCTCAGCCGAGCTCAGAGCGCCGCCGGATCGACAGCAGCACCCCGGCGCCCAGCAGCAGCGCGCCGATCGTCGCAGCGAACCACGGCACCAGCGCGCCGGTGACGGCGAGCAGGTCCGGGATCACCGCGTGCGCGCTCGACGAGGCGCTCGCGGGCGCCTCACCGCGCGCCGGCACCACCGCGGCGGATGCCGTGTTGTCGACCGAGCCGGCCTTCACATCCGCCGCCGACAGCACGTAGCTCGCGGTGCAGACCGCCTCGTCGCCCGCGGCGAGCGGCTCGTCGGGGCAGACGATCGCGGACAGGTCGTTCGTGCCGGTGAAGGTGCCCTCGGTGACGGCGTAGTCGGTGAGGGTCACGTTTCCGGTGTTGGTCACCACGAACCGGTACGCGATCGTGTCGCCCGCCGAGCGCGCGGTGCCGACATCGACGAGCTTCTCGAACGTGAACGCCGGATCGGCGACGATCTCGACCTCGGTGGAGGACTCGCCGCTGGCGACGTCGCCGCCGTCCGGGTCGGTGCCGGTGGCCGTGGCGGTGTTGGACACCGAGCCGGCGTCGACATCCTCCTGGGTCAGCACGTACGTGGCGGTGCACTCCACCGTCGCCTCGGGCAGCAGCCGCGCGGCACCCTCCTCGCACGTGGCGGGGGAGAGCTCGCCGGTGCCGGTGAACTCGCCCTCGGCGATCGCGACGTCGAGCACCGGCACGTTGCCGGTGTTCTCGACCGTGAAGGTGTACGTCACGACGTCACCGGGCTTGGCGGCGCCGGCCTCGGCGTGGTCGGAGGTCTTGACGACCGACAGCGCCGGAGCGGGTGTGGTCGTGGGCGTCGTGACCGAGCCGGTCGTCGAGATGCGGGCCTCCGGGTTCTCGCTCCCCGGGGGCAGCGCGGATGCCGTGGCGGTGTTCTCCACGCCGCCGGCGGTCACGTCGGCCGGGGTGATCTCGTACGGCTCGACCGTGCGGCACACCGTGGACTCGTCCGGCGCGAGGGTCGTCGCCTCGCACGTGGTGGCCCCGGCCAGCGGGTCGGTGACCTCCAGCCCGTGCAGCTCCAGCTCGCCGTCGTTGGTGACGGTGAAGGTGTAGTGCTGCAGGTCGCCGGCGTCGAGCAGGCCGTCGTCGTTCACGTCGGTCCAGTCACCGGCCTCCTTGACCAGCGCCAGCGAACGCACCTTGGGGGTGTTGGTGATCGTGCAGACGATCGCGTCGCCCGGAGCGGGCGTCACGGTCTTGGTCACTCCCTCGCCGGAGGGCAGCTCGGTGTCGGATTCGGCAGAGTTCTCGCACGACCACGAGGACGTGTAGTTGTCGGCGACCATGTCGGACCCGTCGCTGACGGCCTCGGCCAGAGTGAACTCGCCCACCGGGAGCAGCGTCTGATCGTCGGTCGTCGCGCTCAGCGCGCCGTCGGTGGACGCGCTCCCCGCGTTCGTACCGGCCGGAGTCGTGATCGACAGGTCGACCGCGTCGGCCGGGTCGACCAGCTCGGTGAAGACCTTGCGCAGCTCGAGCTTGGTGAACTCGAACCCGAAGACCACGTCCTGCACGCCGCCGCCGTCGACGTCCGCGGAGATCCACGTGGCATCCGTCGCAGCCACGATCGGGGCGCCGTTCTGGCCGCCGTAGCAGATGACCTCGGTGGTGCCGAGTCCGTCGGGCACTGCGCAGCCGTAACCGGTCGGGACGAGATCGCCGACCTGGTAGAACGGCTGGTCGGAGTTCCAGGTGATGCCCTCGATCGGGCCCATCGCCTCGGCATCCATCGTCAGCATCGAGTAGCCGGTCACGTCCTCGCCGTTGGGATCGGTCACCGAGATGTCGCTGAGCGTGTAGCGGGTGGTGCTGGAGGCGCCTGAGGTCAGCGCGGGTCGGCCGGTCACGCCGACGTAGACGTCACGGCCGAACACCGAGCCGCTCCAGGTCGGGGCACTGCGTGCACCCGGGCTGCCGGAGCCGCTGAGCGTGTCCCACGTGAGGTCGAAGTCGGCCTGGTAGCCGCCCGGAAGCGGGATGGTGAAGTGCTGGCCGTCGGCCGCGTCCGCCTGGTCGAAGGCGCTGAAGTCGAGCCAGCAGATCGTCTCGGCGTGCGGCCCGCCCTCTCCGTACGAACAGCCCTCCGGATCGGCGGCGGCGGCCGGTGCCGCCGCGGCGAGGCCGGCCAGGCCGATCCCGCCGAGGGCCAGCGCGGTGCTGGCCAACTGGGCGATGCGCCGACGCAACGTCGTGCCGGCGGATCTCCCCTTCTCTGATGTCCGCATGCGCGAACTCCTCACTCAGACCCCCGTGGTCTGGCTACGTCGGGGCACGCCGGGGCGCGCCTCGTCCTGGGGAACGTGCGGACGCCCGTTCCGCGGTCGGGACGTGCTTGGGGAACGTCCCGCGCTCGAGTCGCGCTGGGGCGCCTCCCGAGGGGCGAGGTGCACTGGGGGGCGCCCTCGCCAGGGCACAGCCTATTGACAGGGGTGAACGCGCCGCCAGGCCCCTGAGCAAACTTTTTCCCGATCGCGGGAAATTCTCATGAAGCTCTCATATTCGCCTCGTTCGCCCGCGCGCACGCCGGCGGCCCCGGTCCGTCCCGACGGCACCGGTCACCGGTGTTCCAGCGCGATCATCACGATGTCGGCGAAGGGTCCGTCCGGCAGGTCCGTGAGCTCGAACCACTCCGCCTTGTCCGTGGTCCCATCCACCTCCACGACCCCGAGCGTGCCGCCCACGACACGCGCCTCGTACAGGACCCGCACCGACCTGAAGGGCCGCCTGCCGGGCGCGGCGGGCCGCGTGAACACATGCGTCGTGAGCGGCCGGCCCAGCTCGACGTGGTAGCCGGACTCCTCGTAGGCCTCGCGCACGATCGCGTCCTGCACGGACTCGTCGAACTCGACGCCGCCGCCGGGAAGCGACCAGCACGGCGTGCCGCCGTCGGAGCCGTTGAACCAGGTCAGCAGCACGCGCTCGTCTCGCACGATCAGCGCGTACGCGGCCAGGCGGGTGTCGTACTCGGAGTAGTGCAACGGGGCTCGTGCGGTGTCCATCCCCCCATCGTCGCAGGGCGCGTCGCCGGCGGCTCGCTGGCGTCGTGGCACCCCCCTGTCGGCGGGTGCAGAACGCGAGTAGCATGTGGCCCGTTCCCGCTCAGCGATGAGACCCGACGAGGACGCACGGCGCGTTTGAGTGATCGGGGGCCCGGCATGTCCGACGGCACTTCTCCAGGAGACATCGCGCGCGACCCCTCGTCGCGGATCGTCCGTGCGGACGCCGCGGAGCGGTTCCACGCCGGGTGGCGGTTCGTGCCGGATGCCGACCGCCTGACCCTGCCGCCGTGGCTGGGCGCGCCCCGCCAGCCCGACGTGTCGGTCGACGTCGTGCGCGGGCGCGACCTCGTCGCCCTCTCCGTCGACGTCTTCGGGGCGAGCGTCGTCACGGACGGCGACGGGCCGCCGCACCTGGCGCGCACCGGCGACGGGCCGTGGCTCATGGTCGTGACCTTCCCGTTCCAGCACGCGCACGAGGAGGCGCAGTACGTCACCGACACCGGCGCGTCGACCTATCCCGATCCGATGGACCCGACCAAGACCGTCGCCGCGCCGCCGGGGGCTCCTTCCACCGGCGTCTCGTCGAACCACGCGCCGTCGATGCCGGTCGGCTACCGCCCGGCGCGCAAGAGCAGGCTGGTGTTCGCGATCGGCCCGGACGATCGCGTGGAGTTCACCCGTGCCGGCATCCTGCGGGCGATGACCGAGCTGGAGCCGGTGCTGCATCCGAACGCCGCCCCTCCCGGTCGCGCCGGGTCGATCGACGACGCGACCGACGGCTTCCGCATCGTCTGGGTCGGGCCCGACCTCGTCGCCCGCTACACCGGGGCGCAGATCCTCGTCGAGCGCGCCACGGCCGCCGACCGGAGGGCGCAGCCGCCGCCGGATGCCGCGACCACGACCGGCGCGCTGCAGCTCGCGCAGAATCTCCGTGCCGTGCGGGTGGACGCCGCACGCACGCCCCTGGCCGCCGGTGCCGCGCTGGAGGCGGACGCCGCGCTGCCGGCCGCGCTGAAGGATCTCGTCGCGCGGCCCGAGCGCATCGCCGTCCCGCGCGCGAGCTACTCGCGCCGGCCCACCGAGGAGGAGACGGCGATCGAGGCGCCCTACCGCCTGGTGATCTCGCCCTCCAGCGAGGGGCGCTGGGTGCACGCCGACGCGCCGGTGGCCGCCGACGACACGCCGCGCAACGTCGAGCTGTGGCACAGCCGCCTGGGGCTGGCGAGCGGGCAGAGCGTCACCGAGCGCGGCGACGCGCGCCGCATCGTACGGGCGATCTGGACGCGCGACCGCGACGGGCTGACCCAGGCCCAGTGGCGCACCAACGAGGACAGCGACCTGAACCATCCGCTGTCCACTCCCCAGGGCGGTGCCGACCAGCCCTTCCGCGGCTCGCTCAACCGCGCCGATCGGCACCGCATCGTGCGGCAGACCGCGGAGCGCTGGCCCGGCATCCGCGACCCGCGCTCGGTGCGGCCGGTGCGCGCGGACAAGCTGTGGCTCTCGTCGCTCGGCGCCTGGCTCGACCTGCACGGCTCCTGGTACACCAAGGAGTATTCGAACCTCGATCCCGGGATGCCGTCGGTGCTGGCGTGGGACCACATCGCCCCGCTCGGTCGAGACCAGTGGGTGCGGGTCGTCTACCCGGGGTACCTGTATCCGACCGGGCACGCGGCGGCGCTCGTGAAGATCACCGAGCGTCGCGTGACCGAGAACCCGGCGGTCGCGAGCCTCTACCAGATCAAGTTCCTCGTGGTGAGCGAGCCGAGCCGCACCTACGACGCGGCGGACTGGCCCTTCTCGCGCGTCGATCTGACCCCCACCACGACGCCGCCGCTGGCCGACCCCGATGCGGTGGCGGACGACGACTACAGCAGCCAGACCTACTTCTGGCCCGAGTTGGGCGACGGCTCCTCGTTCGCGTTCTCGCTCGACGTGTGGGACAAGGACGGCCGCCCGGGGAGCCTGCGCGCGCCCCTTCTGTGGGTCGCCGAGCACTTCGACAAGCCGGACGAGGTGGACGAGGAGTACGACGGCGATCCGCGCAGGGTGATCCCGGCATTCGGGCAGGCCTTCGCGTTCACGCCGCGTTCGCCTGCGGGCGACTCGGTGACCGAGACGCAGACGCTGCGCTTCCGGGGCCGCGCCGCACGCGGCGAGTCGACGCCGTTCCTGAGTTCCGCCGACGTCGTGATGGATGCCGCTCGGCGCCTGTCGAACGTCGGCCCGATCCGCATCGTCTACAACGACTCCTATCTCGCCAACGGCCTGGGCGCTCAGCCCGGCGCCGCCAACAGCGGCCAGGTGTGGGCGAACGTGCTGCTTCCGGAGGCGAAGACCGACCGGCAGGACGCCCTCGACGAGGTCGTGGCCCTGCCCGCGGTGTCGTTCGGCACCCCGGCAGCGGGAAGCGACCGCGCCGGCGGCTTCGTCACGCCGGATCTTCCCATCCGAGGCCTGTCGACCCTCACCGGCGCCGTCGGCGACGTGGCGAACATGGAGAACCTGACCTTCGAGCCGGAGGAGTTCTTCAAGGGCGCCTTCCCGAAGCTGTTCGGCCTCGTCGACCTGTGGGAGCTGATCGAGAGCGTCACCGACCTCGCGAACATGCCGAACCTCGCCAGCGAGGCGGTCGAGGCGATCACGAAGCTCGTCGGCGACATCGAGAAGCTCCTGTCCTCGCTCACCGAGGTCGTGGAGACGGCGCCGGCCGAGGCGGCCGCCGCGGCACAGGCGGCGCTGACGCCGATCGAGGGCGTGTTCGCGGCGATCGGCGACCTGCTCGCGCCGGACAATCCCGACCCGGTCAGCGATCGGATCGCCGGCCTCGCCGCCGCATTCCAGAACGTGGCCGCCTCCCTCGGGGCGGTGCCGGTGACGCACCCGCTCATCCCGCCGGTCGTGCGGACGACCCTCGCCTCGCTCGTGGACGCGATCGGCACCGCCGCCACCGCGACCGACATGGTCGCCCAGCTCACGCGGCTGCTGGAGACGTTCGAGCCGGGGCGGTTGGAGGCATCCTTCCGCTACGACTTCCACCCGAGGCTGTTCACGCACTGGCCCGACGCCGACTTCACTCTCATCGAGCTGGCCCCGGACGGGTTCACCCTCGCTGTGGAGGGCCGTGTCTCCGGCACCGGATCGGCGTCGGTGCGCGCGATGGCCGAGATCCGCGGGCTCACCCTGCACCTGTTCGGCAAGGAGGATCAGGATGCCGCGCCGCTGGTGCGCATCCCGTTCGAGAACCTCTCGTTCATCGCCGGCAGCGACGGCAAGGCCGAGGTCGACGTCAATCTCGGCGAGATCACGTTCCTCGGCGTCCTCAGCTTCGTCGAGGTGCTCAAGGACTTCATCCCGCTCGACGGCTTCAGCGACCCGCCGTTCCTGGAGGTCGACACGTCGGGGCTGAAAGCAGGCTTCACCCTGCCGATCCCGAGCGTCTCGGTCGGCGTCTTCAACCTGTCCAACATCTCGCTCGGCGCCGACGTGCAGGTGCCGTTCCTCGGCGAGGCGCTGAGCTTCGGGTTCAACTTCTGCACCAGGGAGCGGCCGTTCAACCTCTCGGTCATGTGCATCGGCGGCGGCGGCTGGTTCCTCATCCGGCTGAACCCCAAGGGGCTCACGGTGCTGGAGCTGGGCCTGGAGGCGGGCGTCATGCTCGCGGTCGACTTCGGCGTGGCATCCGGCTCCATCTCGGCGACGCTCGGGATCTACCTGCGGCTGGAGTCCGAGAAGGGGTCGCTCACCGGGTACTTCCGCCTGCGCGGCGAGGTCGACGTGCTCGGGCTCATCTCGGCGTCGATCGAGCTGTACCTGGAGCTGGTGTACCACTTCGACTCGGGCAAGATGATCGGCACGGCGCGGCTGACGATCGAGGTGTCGGTGCTGTGCTTCTCCGGCAGCGTCACGATCGAGTGCACGCGGCAGTTCGCCGGCTCCAAGGGCGACCCGTCGCTGCGCGACCAGCTGCTCGAACCGGACGGCACCGCCCCGGCATGGGACGAGTACTGGCGCGCGTTCGCGCTGGAAGGGGCGTGATCCCATGGTCGACGAGCACCTCATCTCGCTCGCCCTGCCGTACTCGACGCGGGCCGGCGAGGACTTCCACGTGTCCGTGTTCGTGACCCCGAAGCTGACGGGGGATGCCGCCACCGAGGCCTCGCCCGGAGGCACGACCCTCGCCGACTTCGCGGTCTTCCCGCACTGGGCGGCGGCCGCGCGCGACGGGCTCACCGTCGAGCTGCGCGACCAGGCCGGCGTCATCGCGTGCACGCCGGTGCTCGATCCGCTCGATGCGGCTGCCTGGGACGCGCTGTTTCCCGACTCCACGCCGGTGCGTGCGAACGTCGTCCCGCCGCTCGACGAGCGCCGCTGGCGCACGTTCGACGCGCGCACCGTGCACGACACCGGCAAGCTCATCGGCCTCCTCACCTCGATGTCGTCGATCGTCGACCCGCCCGCGCCCGGATCGCACCCGCTCGCGAACGAGCTCGTCGGCACGCTGCGCCAGCTGGAGGTGATCACGCGCGACCGGCGCGGCATCGGACCGGTCGACGACGAGCGCTGGACCGAGCTCCTCGACCGGGCGATCGGCGAGACCGGAGACGACCGCCGGGGCCCGCGCAGCGCCGACCGGTTCGCGAGCGTCGCCGGCAACGGGATGCTGGGGGTCCTGTCCGCGCTCCACGAGGCGCGTCGCTACTACGACCGGCCCGAGTCGGCGAACCCCTATCAGGCGGTGCCCGATGCTCCGCCGCCGGATCCGCTGACGCCCAAGACCCCCGAGTTCCACGAGCGCGTCGCGATGGTCGGAGATCACGGCGAGCTGCTGCGCCGGTTGGGGCTCGTGATCGACCTCGTCGTGACCGAGCCGGCGCGGCTTCGGACCTCGCGCTGGCTGGCGGCGACCTTGACCGTGCAGACCACAGCGGCGACGGTCACCGGCGCGGCACCCCGGGTGCGGTGCGAGGCCGTCGCCGACGGGGCCCTGGTCACCGTGCCGGCGACCGCCGAATGGCGCCGCGGGGCGCTGGCCATCGGCGACACCGACCGGTTCGCCGTGCTCGACACCGACGCCGATGGCACCGCGCTGAAGGCCGAGCAGTACCTGCGCGTGCTGCCCCGGCTCATGCTCGGGCAGGCCAACCGCGAACCGGGCGACGCGGCCTCGCCGGGGCTGCGATCGCAGGGGTTCACCGTCGCGCGCCGGGGCCAGGCATCCGCCCTGTTCGATCGGTTGGCCAGGCAGAAGCAGCTCGAGGCGCAGTTCGCCACGGCGACGCCTCCGGCCGGCGGTGGCCTCGAGCTCATGAGCGAGGACGTGGCGCGCGGTCTGCGGGTCGAGGTGTGGGACGTCCAGGATGCCGTGTGGCGGTCGCTGCACGCGCGGCGCACGGTTGCGCAGCTCGCCGGGCTCGACGATCCGATCGACCTCGGCGAGGGGCACGGCTTCACCCAGGGCGCGCCGGCGGAGGAGACCCCGGTCGCGCCGGATGCGCCCGCGCCGCCGGTCAACGTGCACGAGGCGGTGTTCGGCTGGGAGGGTTGGAGCCTGTCGGTGCCCAAGCCCGGCAAGCGCGTGCGCACCGAGCTCGTGACGCAGCCGGACGGCTCGACCCGGCTGGAGGAGGTCGTGGAGCCGCCGCCCGTCGACGTGCCGGTCGACGCCACGAACCCGATCGGGTTCACGAACACGATCGTGCCGGGCACGCTCCCGCGCCTGCGCTACGGGCGCGAGTACGCGTTGCGCGCCTGGCTCGTCGACCTCGCCGGCAATGTGCGGCCGCCGCGCCTGCCGGCGGAGGACGGCGAGCCGGCGGACGGCGGCGGTGCACCGGAGGACGGCGTGCGTCTGCGAGGGCGCCGTGAGGGCCGCCTGCAGCCACGACTGCGCGGACTGGACGCGGCCGCGCTCCGCGCGCGCCTGACCGCCGGACTCGGGCGGGTCACCCTCCCCGACGATCTGACCGCCCGGCTCGACACCACGCTGAACGCCGAGCTGACCCGGGATGCCGACCGGGTCGCCGCCGCGTCGGGACTCGGCCGCCTGGGAACGGTGGGCGAGGCCCTGCGCGAGGCCGCGGTGGCCGCCGTCGCCGACCCCGAGTCGGTCGTCCCCGATCGCCCCGCGCCGACCCTCGGCCGCCGGGAGCAGAGCACACTGCGCGCCGAGATCTCCTCGATCCTGGGTCGGGCGGACGTCGCCGCGACCCTCGGCGACGCGGACGTGCTCGCGGCATCCGTCTCCTCGAGGGCGAGCACCGTGACGGAGACCGTACGCCAGGCGTTCGTGACCGCACCGGGCGCGTCGTTCGGCGTCACCGCGTCGGCGGATCGGGCGACACTGTCGCCGGCGGTCGCGGCGCAGCTCGGGCGCGGCGTCGCCACGATCGATCCCGGGCTCATCGACCCGGGCCTGGTCCAGGAGGCGCTGCTGACGATGACGGCGCCGCGGCCGTTCCTGCGCTGGGATCCGGTGCCGCCGCCGACTCTCGTGCCGCGAGCCCGGTACAGCGAGGGGGAGTCGCAGCGGGTCGTCGTGATCCGCAGCGGCGTGACGCAGGATGCCGACTCGCTCGCGGTCACCGTCGCAGGCCCCGAGGCCTACCGGGGGACCGTGCTCGCCGCCGATCCGGAGACGGCGTTCCAGGCGGTCGGCCAGCGCCATCTCGTGCCGCCGAAGATCGGCCAGCTGCAGGCGGAGTACCACGGCGCGTTCGACGGGCTCGTCGGCGACGGCTCGCCCGCGGGGCTCACCGCCGCGCTCGGGGTGGCGCTGCGCGAGAACGGCGCCCTGACCGACATCGACGTGGCCGACCTCGACGCGCCCGGCGCTCGCACCCCGCTGAGCGGCGTCGCACTCGTGCACGACCCGGGCGTCGATCCCGCCGACCTCGTCACCCTCCCGCTGCCGCAGGGCGAGGCGCCGCCGGCCGGCCAGTACGTGGTCCACGACGTCGACGACCTCGTGCTGCCCTACCTGCCCGACCCGCTCGCGCGCGGCGTGTCGCTCGTCTTCCCCGACGCGACCACCGACCCGAAGCTGCCGATGCCGTTCGGCATAGAGGGCTTCACCGCCGACTACGCGCTCGACGAGCCCGGCTGGCCGCGCGTGCGGCCCTACCGCCTCACACTCACGGACGGGCCGACGCCGCGGGCCGTCGTCGACGGTCGCGTCATCGACATCGCGCTGCCGGCCGGCACGATCCAGCGGTTCCGGCTCTCCAGCTGCCTGCAGCCGCGGGCGCTGCGCGAGCTCGGCATGTGGCGGAGCCTCCCGGCGAGCGTGCAGGCGCTGGAGGTCGTCGCCGAGGCGGCGCGCGACGGATACCTGTGGTCGCTCACGCCGAAGGAGAACGTCCTGCTCGTCCACGCGGTACCCCGTCCCGTGCAGGCGCCCCGACCGGTCGGCATCCGCTCGGTCCGCCCGGCCGCCGCGACGTACGCGAGCTTCTTCGGCGGCGTGCACGTGCACGGCCCGAGCACCGAACAGCTCACGATCGAGGCGTCGTGGAGCGACCCGGTCGACGACCTGGGCCTCGCCGTCTGGGAGGAGCGGCCCAGCCGCGGCATCGCGGGGACGACGCGTGTGAGCGACCACGAGCGGCTCGGCATCCTGTTCGGGCAGGAGTTCCTGCCCGGCGGCGACCTCGACTGGGCCGCCGACCCGAGCATCCGTATCCACGGCACGCGGCACGAGTTCGGCGATACGAAGCACCGCATGGTCGACTATCGCCTGCGCGCCTCGACGCGGTTCCGCGAGTACTTCCCGCCGCCGCTGCTGACCCCGGCACCGGATGCCGCCGAGTTCGACGACGGGTCGAGCGTGGTCAGCGACGTGCTGCGGCTCTCGGTGCCCTCGTCGGCGCGGCCCGATCCGCCGGTCGTGCACTCGGTCGTGCCGCTGTTCCGCTGGTCGCACGACGACCCTGGTGCGGCGGCCCCGGCGGACGACGAGGGCACCGTGCAGCCCGGCCAGCCGATCGCCGAGCGGCATGAACGCCGCGCGGGCGTACGCATCTACCTGGAGCGGCCCTGGTTCTCGTCGGGGGAGGGCGAGCTCCTCGGCGTCGTGCTCGACGGCTCGTCGCCGGCCGGACCGTCGTCGCTGTGGGCGCAGGACCCGATCTGGCTCGGCGCCGGTTTCGACGACCCTCACCTGCACTCGCTGACCCTCGTGGACTTCTGGCGCGCCACCGGCATCGATGACGTGTGGCGGCCCGGGGAGCCGGTCGCACTCCGCACCGGGCTGGTGCTGCCGACCGGGGCGGGGAAGGACGCCACCTACACCGCGACCGCGCTCGGCTACCGTCCCCAGTACAACCCGCAGCGCCGGCTCTGGTACGTCGACGTCGCGCTCAACCCGGGCGCGGTGGCGTGGCCGTTCCTGCGCCTCGCCGTCGCGCGATTCCAGCCGGAGAGCCTGTCCGGGCTGGAGCTGTCCACGCCCGTCATCACCGACTTCGTGCAGGTGCCGCCGGAGCGCACCGCGCTGGTCAGCCGCCTCGACGAGCACGAGGCGCGCGTCGTGGTGAGCGGGCCGATCGTCCTGCGTCGCAACCCGGTGCGCGGCGACCAGGTGCAGGCCGATCTGGACGCCATCCGCCAGAACCGGCTCGTCGTGGCGCGGCTGCAGCGGGCCGACCCCGACCTCCCCGGCGACCTCGGCTGGATCACCGTCGACACCCGGCGCATGGAGGTCGCCGCCTTCGAGCGCGACCGCAACCTCATCGCGTGGGGGACCACCCTCGGTTCCGATGAGCTCGTGCCGTTGCAGCGGCCCGGGCCCGAGGCATCCGCCTGGCGCGTGACGGTCGAGGAGTGGGAGCGGTTCCCGGGCGACCCCGAGCCGGGTGGCGCCGGGCTGGCCGCACCGCCCCCGGTGTGGGAGCAGCGGCTCGTGTTCGCCGACGAGATCTACCTCTGACGATCGGCGCGGCGCACGCGCGGTTGGTGCGGCTTTCGTTCGGAATCCCGCCCGGACAAAGGCTGGATGTTGCGATCCGGCGCTTCTGGCGAGCCTTGGAGCGATCCGGCCTTTGTCCGGGCTGCATTCGGCGGCTGACGACCTCGCGTGGGCGTGTTGCGGCGCGGTGTCCGAGGTCTTCCCTTCGTATAGCGCCGCAGCTCAGGGTCAGCTCAGCATTCTCTTGGGTCGCTATCGCTCTGATCCGCGCGGTCGCTACTGTGAGCTGACGCCCTGGGGAGGCGTCACGGGACTTGTGGGGAGTCCCAGACACTCAATCTGTTGAGGAACGGGCGTGCTCGTCTCGGCATCGGGACGGTCGTTCTCCTCGGCATCCATCAGGGGGAACAACAATGACCATCACCGATCGAGAACAGCCGACTTACGCGGCCGGCTGGTACGTCGACACGACGGTCCCGGGCACCGAGCGTTGGTACGACGGAACGACCTGGACGGATCGTGTCCGCCCCGCGGCGCCTCAGATCCAGCCCCAGAGCGCCACCGCCGCCAAGCGTCGCTGGTACAAGCGGAAGGCCCTCGTCATACCGGTCGCCGTCATCGGTGGGATCGTCGTCGTGTCCGGCATCGCTGGCGCACTCGGCGGAGAGCGCAACAACGATGTCGCGGCGCCGCGCATCGCGTCGCAGGCGCCGGTCGAAGAAGCGCCGGCGGTCCTCGTTGACGTTCCGAACGTCGTGGGGATGACCGGCTCAGATGCTCAAACGACGTTGTCCGCGCTGGGCTTCCGCGTCGACTTCGGCAACGGGGATCCCACGATGCCGGTCACGGCACAGGACGTCGCTGCCGGAGAGCAGGCCGAGGAGGGATCGACTGTGCAGCTGACGCTTCAAGAGAAGCCGAATCTGACCGTCGCACAGGACTCGGCGATTCGCTCTGCAAAGTCATATCTGTCCTTCATGGGGTTCTCCCGCGCCGGACTGATCGAACAGTTGACCAGCCAGTACGGCGAGGGGTACGAGGCTGCCGATGCCGAGTTCGCGGTGGCCACACTGGAGCAGACCGGTCAGGTCGTTTGGAACGAGGAAGCGCTCCAGAGTGCCCAGTCCTATCTCAAGATCAGCGGGTTCTCGCGGCAGGGCCTGTTCGACCAGCTGACCAGTCAGTACGGTGGGCAGTTCACCCCGGAGCAGGCCAACTACGCACTCGACGGCGTCGGCCTCTGAGCGAGTGGCCCGTCGACATATCGGCGGGCCACCCGCTCCGTTCCCGCGGTTCGCCGTTGCGCCGTTCCGACCCGAGAGTCTCACGGGGCCGGAGATCTCCACGCCGTGGCGATCGATTGCCGCGGGTGAAGGATCGACGACGCCGTCGCTGAATCAGCCGAGTGATCCGGCTAGAAGGGCGCGGGTTCGTGCGCAGCGCGGAACACGGGCATGGGCCGTTCAGGCTCGACGAGATAGCGTCTGCCGGTCGGTGAGCTCCATTCGATGGCCCCGCCGTCCCGTTGTCGGATGGTCCAGTTGCCGTGGTGTTTGACGATGTGGTGCCCTTTGCAGAACGGGGCGTTGTTCCAGACGGCGGTGTGCCCGCCGTGCTCCCAGGCCACGTTATGGTCGATCTCGCAGCGCGAGGCGGGCATGCCGCACCCGGGAGCCATGCACCGGTCGGCACGCCAGCGCACGAGACGTCGCAGGGATGCCGGCGGCCGGTACCTCTTGCGTCCGACCGAGAGCACGACTCCGGTCTCGGGATGAGTCAGCACCCGCATCCACCCGTCGGCCCCGCCGCACAGCTCTCGGGCGGTCTCGATCGGGATGGGGCCGACGCCTTCGACGACGGCCGGGTCGCTCGCGGCCGCGTGCTCGTCGTCGAGGAGCGCGAGGGCGGGCACCGTGACGACCACGCTGGCGCGGATGCCGCTCGCCTCGGCCGGGTGCGCTGAGGTGTCGCCGTCGATGAGCAGGTCGCACATCACGTCGGCGCGCAGCTGATCGAGGGAGCGCGTCTCGCCGTCGCGGGTCTTCAGGGCTTTCGCGATCGCGGTGGCACGCTCGTGGGCGGCGTGCACCTCGACCGCGGGTGCGTGCAGTTCCAGGGTCGCCATCCCCTCCGTGCCCGGCTGCACCCAGGTGCGCCGCTCTGTGAGCGCCTTCTCATGCCGCTCGGTGAGGGTCTCGGCCCGGGCGGTCTCGATCAGCTTGCCGAGCTTGCGACGGAACACGCCGACCGGCTCGGCCTCGGCCAGGTCCAGGGCGGCCGGTGCGAGCCGTGCCGCCACGTCGGGTTCGATGCGGTCGAGCTCGTCGGCGATGATCTCGGCGTGCCGCTCCGTGATCCGCCCGCGCCCCAGGGCCTCCAGGGTCTCCGGGTAGCGTGTGCAGAGCGCTTCGGCGCGGGCGAGGAGCATGCCCGCGGCGTACTCGGAGACCCGCAGCGCCGCGGCCAGTTCGAGTCGCAGCGAGCGCTGCGCGATGTCTGCCTGTGCCCCGTACCCGGCGCCGGTCAGGGCACGGCGCCGCAGCACCTCGATGTTCGCGTACCGCTGCGCCGCGAAGATCGCGACCATGCCATCGACCTCACACACCAGGTCCAGGTCATCCGGTGCGGTCACGGGCCCGGTGAACTCCGGAAGCGGCGCGCCCTCGAACGGATCACGCGGCATCGGGATCGCTTCCATGCATCCATTATAGAACAAGAGTACTCATGATGTAAAGAGTACTGGCAGTTGATTATCGAAGTAAACTTCCCCACTTATCGCGTCTGCCGCACCGGCGCTAGGGTTTGCTCGGGACGCGACGAGGCGTTCCCGGCACGACGTGCCGCGCAGAGAGCAGGTGATCCGGTGGTCGACGGTCAGGCGACGGTGTTTCTCAGCTTCCATCGCACCGGCGAGGCGGAGGACTTCGCCGCTTTCGCAGAGGAGGTCGGGGCGGATGCCGCGGCGGCCCCGGGCTTCTCGGGGTGGCGGCTCTCGGTCCTCGCGTCCCCGTTGCTGGACTGGGCGATCGCGGTCGCCTTCGACGACGAAGGACGGCTGCACCAGTGGCTGGACCGCGCCCGTGGCCGCCTCGTCGGCACTCGCTTCCCGCGGCTGGGCATGGAGCTGTTCGTCGATGGTGTCCCGCACACGCCGGGGGTGGTGCTGGTGCGCGACGTCGCCGTCCCGGGCCGGGAGGAGGCGTTCGTCGCGACCGCCGAGGACCTCGCGCGGGCCGAGCGCGCCCAGCCGGGCTATGAGGGCTCCGCCGTGTTCCCTCCGGCTGCGCACCAGCCGCACTGGGCGTCGATCATCCGCTTCCGCACCGCTGCGCATCTTCAGGCCTGGCTTTCCTCTCCGGAGCTGACCAGGGCTCTTCCAGAACGCACCGCGTTGCTCGGCGGGCAGACCCAGGTGACGACGGCGACGTCATTCGGCTCGACGGTCCAGGTCGCCGGCGGCAGGGCGATCATGACTCCCACGTGGAAGATCGCGCTGATGATGCAGCTGATCCTCTACCCCGTGGTCATGCTGCTCGCGCGGTTCGTCAATCCGTTGCTCCACGCTCTGACCCCGCAGCCGTGGCTCGTGACGTTCTTGAGCCTGGGGATCAGCGTCTGTCTCCTGAGCTGGGTGCTGCTGCCGCTCGTCCACCGCGCACTCGCACGCTGGCTCGATCCGTCCGCGAGCGCGCGGGTGAGCGCACTGGGGGTGGTCGCCGTGGGCGCCGGCTACGCCGTGCTGCTCGCGGTGTTCGCCGTGATCCCGCTGCTTCAGGTGTAAGCTCCCGCCCGTGCAGGTGGGCGATCTGTGCGGTTCGCTCGGAACAATGACGCGGGGGTCAACGAGTGCCCCTCGAGGGACTCGAACCCCCAACCGTTTGCTTAGGACGCAACTGCTCTTCCATTGAGCTAGAGAGGCCGGTGCCACGAGTCTAATCCGGTGGCATCCGCGTCGCGCGCGAGCCCGGCGGGACCGGCGGCGCGAACCGCCGCTGCGCGCTGCCGGTTTACGACTCACAGACTTCGGAGAATCGCACGTACTTCGGAGGATTTCGGCCGAATCCTCCGAAGTACGCACGATTGTCCGAACTTCGTGTCGCGAACTTCGTGCCGCGAACTTCGTGCCGCGAACTTCGTGCCGCGAAGCTTGTGCCGTGCGCCGGGGAATCCGGCAAGCGAGCGCGCCGATTGCCCTCAGTGTGCGGCGTCGTACGCCTCGAGCACCGAGGCGGGAATGCGTCCGCGAGACGACAGCGAATACCCGTTCTCGGCCGCCCATGCGCGCACGGGACCGTAGTCGCGCTGGCCGGCGCGGCGCTGCGTCCGCGACCCGCGCGCGGCGGGACGCGACGACACCGAGCGACCGGCCGCGACATAGGGTGCGAACGCGTCGCGCAGCGCGGCGGCGTGCTCCTCGGTGAGGTCGATCTCGTAAGCGACGCCGTCGAGGGAGAACCGCACGGTCTCTCCTGCGCCGGTGTCGAGAAGGGTTCCGTCGAGGTCGTCGACGAGCTGATGAACGATTCTGCGGGCCATGACGACAATACTAATCACAGTGGCCGGAGGACAATGCACACATTCCGCGATTTCTTTCGCTAAAACGCCCACATGGCCCCGGGAATGCCTCCCGGGGCCGCCCGAGCGCGCGGCCTACTCGCGCGCCGAGGTCGATATCCCGCCGGCTTCGAGGCCGAGGAGGAAACGCTTGTGCTCGGGCCTGCCGCCGTATTCGCCGATCGAGCCGTCCGTGCGGACGACGCGGTGTGCGGGCACCACGATCGAGATCGGCGTGCGCGCGCACGCCGACCCGACCGCGCGATGCGCGCGCGGCGACCCCGCGGCGACCGCAACCTCGCCGTACGATGCGGTCTCGCCGTACGGGATCTCGCACACGGCCCGCAGGGCTGCCCGCGTGAACCCGCGCACCAGGCGCAGGTCGAGGTCGAGCTCGAACGCGCGCCGTGACCCTGCGAAGTACTCGTCGAGCTGGGTCGCGACGGATGCCGTGGCCTCGGCATCCGGATCCGGAAACGCCCCGAGCGCCTCGGCCAGCTCGTGCAGCGCGTCGTCGTCCGGTCCGTCCTGCACGTGCAGGACGACGAGACCCTCGTCGCCGACGACGATGAGGGCGTCGCCGAGCGGGGTGGGGTGGATGCGGAACGCGGTGCGGATCATGAACCCATGATGACCCGCGGCGCTGCCCCGGCGGCCGCAGCATCCGGCATCCGTGGAGAGATTCCCGAAACTCGCGATGGGGGAGAGGTCCTCGAGCCGCGTCGAGCCGCGTCGAGCCGCGTCGAGCCGCGGCGAACCGCGGCGGGCCGGGAAAGCCGGGCAATCGGGCGAAACTCGGTGACCGCGCAGCGCGCGGCCCGCCCGGGCGCATAGGGTATGTCGTGTGTGGCGAGCAGAGGACGGCGCCGTGCCGGACCCGACGGACCCCGAGCACGCGACAGCGGAGAACCCGGCGATGACGGACGCGACGGAGCAGGCCGCCCCCGCAGACGACGAGTCCGCCGCCGCAGGCGAGGCGACCCCCGTCGAGGCGGCGCGCGAGCGGCTGCGCGCCGAGACCGCCCGGCTGGGCGGACCGTCCGCGCTGCTGCACTACGCCGACGCCGGCGACGCCGGCATCGACGTGGCCAAGGCCCACCCCGGCAGCCTCCCGCAGTTCATCACCGGTCGCTCCACGCTGCTGTCGAACCTCTTCCGTGATGAGGTGGCGCTCCGCACCGCGCGTCTGGCCGCCGACCGCATCGCCGCGAAGGACGTCGAGCTGCGCACCGCACGGGGGCTCGACACCGTCGCGCTCGCCGTGGGCATGGCGTCGTGGCGCGTGGGCGAGGCGTCCTTCCGCGCACCGGTGCTGCTGCGTCCGCTGCGGATCCGCCGCCACCACGCCGACTTCGACCTCACGCTGCACGGCTCCTTCGCGATCAACCCCGAGCTCGTGACCGCCGTGCGCACGCACTTCGGCATCGAGCTCGACGGGCGGGCCCTGGCCGCGCTCGCCCAGGCGGAGGGCGTGTTCCAGCCGCAGCCGGTCATCGATCGGCTCCGCGCGCTCACCTCCCACATCGAGACGTTCACCGTGCAGCCCCGGCTGATCGTGTCGACCTTCGCCGACGCGTCGGCCGCGATGGTGCGGGATGCCGTCGACCTCGGCCATCCGGTCCTCGACGCGCTCGCCGGCGACGTCGACGCGCGCGAAGAGGTCTCCCTCCGCCGACCGGTGCCACCGGTCGTGGGCGCCGACGAGCGTCCGCCGGCCTCCGACCGCCTGCTGCTGGACGCCGACGCCGAGCAGGAGGCGGTGCTGGCGCGGATCGTCGCCGGGCAGTCGCTCGCGGTGCACACCCTTCCCGGCACCGGTGGCACGCAGACGGTCATCAACGCCGTTGGCGAGCTCGTGCGCACCGGCAAGCGCGTGCTCGTCGTGAGCGCCCGCCGCTCGACCCTGGAGGGGGTGCGTCACCGGCTGGCGGGCATCGCGCTGCCCGGGCTCACGGTGTCGCCGAGCCGCCTGCACCGCGACCTCATCCGCGCGATCGCGCGCAACGAGAAGGCCCAGCCGCCCAAGGTCAGCGAGGTCGACGACGCGCTCGTACGGCTGCGCTCGGTGCTGCGGGATTACCGCGTGGCCCTCACCGAACGGCATCCGCAGCTCGGCGTCTCGGCACTGCAGGCGCTGCGTGCACTCTCGACGCTCGTCACCGACCAGCCGCAGCCGCAGACCGAGACGCGGTTCGAGCTCGCCACGCTGCAGCGGCTCGCCTCCCGCCGCGACGAGGCCGCCACGGCGCTGGCCGCGGCCGCCCGGCTCGGGGAGTTCCGATTCGGTCCGGACGACTCGCCCTGGTACGGCGTGGCGTTCGAGACGACCGAGCAGGCGCGCGCTGCGCACGGCCTCGCCGGCCGCCTGCACCGCAGCGACGTGCCGACGCTGCTCGAGCGCGGCTACGAGCTGACGGCTCAGACGAGGATGCGGCCGTTCACGACCGTCGCGGGGCTCGGGAGCTACCTCCGGCTCCTGCAGGGCATCCGCTCCTCGCTCGACCGCTTCAGCCTCACCGTGTTCGAGCGGCCCCTCGGCGAGCTCATCCAGGCGCACGCGCCGCGCGGCACCGTCGCGTCGATGACCCGCACGCAGCGCCGGCACCTGCGCCGCCTCGCGAAGGAGTACGTGCGCCCGGGCATGCACGTCGGCGACATGCACGAGGCGCTCGTGCGCGTGCAGGAGCAGCGGACCGCCTGGGAGCGGCTGGTCGAGCCCGGGGTGCTGCCGGAACTGCCGGCGGGTCTCGACGACCTCGCGACGGCATGGCAGAGCGTGGATGCCGACCTGGCCGAGCTCGACCGGGTGCTCGGTCGTACGATGCCGCTTGCCGAGACGCCGATCCCCGAGCTTGTGCGAACCCTCGGCGGGCTCGCCGCGGAATCGGCAATGTTCGACAACCTCGTCGAGCGCGCGGAGCTGCGCAGTCGCCTGGCGGCGCTGGGGCTCGATGCGCTGCTGACCGAGCTGTCGATGCGGCACGTGCCGGAGGATCGCGTGGCGACGGAGTTCGAGTTCGCCTGGTGGCAGTCGGTGCTGGAGGCGCTGCTGCGCAGCGAGCGGGCGCTCCTGGGTGCGAACACGTCGGTCGTCGACCGGCTGGAACGCGACTTCCGCCTCGTGGACGAGGCGCACGCGGCCTCGGCGGGTCCGTTGCTGGCCGCCGAGCTGGCCACCCGCTGGCGGATCGCGATCGTCGACGAGGCGGCTGAGGCACAGGCGCTGAAGACGGCGCTGCGGGCAGGGGTGTCGGATGCCGCGGAGCTCATCGCGGCTGCCCCGACGCTGCTGCGCACGCTCGCGCCGGTGTGGCTGTCCACCCCGTACGACGTTCCCACGATCCCCGACCGGCCCGACTTCGACGTGGTCATCATCGCCGACGCGGGTGCGCTGAATCTCGCCGAGGCGGCGCCGGCGATCCGTCGTGCCCGCCAGGTCGTGCTGTTCGGCGATCCGGTCACCCAACGTCCCACGCCCTTCCGCGTCGCGGCGGGCATCGTGGCCGCCGACGACGAGGACGAGCCCGACGACACGAGCGTGTTCGAGCGGCTCGCCGAGCTCGTGCCGGTCGAGACCCTCACCCGCAGCTACCGCGCCGGCGGCGAGGACCTCGCCGAGCTCGTCAACGATGCGTTCTACGGCGGCGAGATCGTCTCCCTCCCCTGGGCGGGCTCCTACCTCGGCCGTGGCAGCCTCACTGTGGACTACGTCGAGGGCGGCAGCGGCACCCCTGACCCGGTCACCGGCGGCGTGGAGAGCCCCGACGCCGAGGTGGCCCGCGTCGTCACCCTCGTGGTCGAGCACGCCGTGAACCGGCCGACCGAGTCGCTCATGGTCGTCACCGCCTCTCCGCGCCACGCCGAGCGCGTGCGCGGCGCGGTGTCGGAGGCGTTCGCCGGCCGGGCCGATGTGGCCGATTTCGTGGGGCGCGACACCGCGGAGCCCTTCGCCGTGCACACCCTCGACGAGTCGGTGGCCGAGAGCCGCGACCGGGTGATCTTCTCGCTCGGCTTCGGGCTCACCAAGCACGGTCGCGTGCTGAGCGACTTCGGCGACCTGTCCCGCCCCGACGGGGAGCGGCTGCTGACGGTCGGCATGACGCGGGCGCGGCGCTCGATGGTGATCGTCTCCTCGATCCGGCCCTCTTCGTTCGACGGCGGGCGCCTGGAGTACGGCGCGGCGATGCTGATGTCGGTGCTCGGCGGCATCGCCGCACGGGCCCGCGACGCACGCCTGGAGGACCTCGCCGACCCGCTCACGCTGGGGCTTGCCCGTCAGCTGCGCAGCCTCGGCGTCGCGGTCGACGTGGACTATCGCGGCCGCCTGCCGCTGGTGGCCCAGCGCGAGGGCAAGGCGGTCGTGGTGGAGAGCGACCCGGAGACGACGGGGGAGTCGCTGCGGGAGTCGCTGCGGCTGCGTCCGCAGATCCTCCGTCGGCTCGGCTGGCACTACGTGCGGGTGCATGCCTTCGACTTGTACAGCGACCCGGCCGACGTCGCCGCGCGCATCGCCGCGATCCTCGGCGCCCCGCCGGAGACGCCGGCCTCGCACACCTCGACGCAGCCGATCGATGTCATCGAGTGATCACCAGCGCATCGTCCGGGTGCCGGGAGCGCGTCGGGCGAGGTTGACGCCGGCGCCGGGCACCTCCGGCGAACCGGGGGCGGAGACGGCGGATGCCGCGACCGAGCGGGCGGTCGCGGCATCCGGTCCGAACGACGAACGGCTGCGTCGAGAGGTGCCTCCGCACTACTGAGCGGATGCCTCGGCCGCCGCCGCGCGGTGTCAGCTCCGCTGCGGGCGCTCGCGCTCGAGCAGGTCGCGGATCTGCATGAGCAGCTCCTGCTCGCTGGGCAGCTCTTCCTCGGCGGGGGCGTCCTTCTTCGCCTCGGCGGCGGCCTTGGCGTGGTTCATCGGGTTGACGAACACGAAGTAGACGACCGCCGCGACCGCGAGGAAGTTCACGATGGCGCCGAGGAGGGCTCCGATTGCGAACGAGCTGGTGCCGCCGCCGAGGGTCGGGACGGTCAGGACGAGGGCCGTGTCGAGGCTGTCCGCGTTGAAGAACAACCCGATCAGGGGGTTGATGATCGAGGTGACGGCCTGGTCGACGATCGCGGTGAACGCGGCGCCGATGACCACGGCGACGGCAAGGTCGATGACGTTGCCGCGCATGATGAAGTCTTTGAATCCGTTGAGCATGATGCGTCCTTCTTTCGCTCGTGAGCCCCGTCAGTCGGAGCCGGTGGCTGCGGCCGGGGCTGCGGCCTTCTTCTCCGTCGCGCCCCCGGACGCGGCTGTCGAGCCTTCTGCGGGGGCGGTGCGGGAGTCTGTGCGGTAGAAGCCCGAGCCGTTGAAGGTGACGCCGATCGAGTCGTAGCGCTTGCGCAGTTCCCCGCCGCACTCCGGGCAGAGGGTGAGTGCAGGATCGGCGAACGACTGGACCGCGTCGAAGCGGTGGCCGCAGCTTTTGCAGGCGTAGGCGTACGTGGGCATGGGTTCTCTCCGGGCTGGGCGCGGGCGCGCCGCGAAGGCGACGGTCCGGGTGGGCGTGACGACTCCGGCGACGGGCTGGTCGTGCACGTCGCGCGGTACCGCGTCGACGAGCTCGGAGTCGAAGATCACAGCGTAGACCGGCGGATGCCGTTTCATCGAACCGAGCATCCGATCGTAGTATCCGCGGCCCCAGCCGAGCCGCATGCCCGACCGGTCCACGGCCGCCGCCGGGACCACGAGCAGATCGGCGTCCTCGACGGAGCGCGGCCCGATCGGTGCGCCGGCGGGCTCGGCAGGCCCCAGGGCGCCGGGCACGAACCGGCCGTCATCGACGGCCCAGTCCAGGGTCCCGTCGGCGCGGGCGAGGGGGAGGAGCACGCGGATGCCGCGGGCGGTGGCATCCGTCACGAACGCGCGGGTGCCCGGCTCGGTCTCGGTCGACAGGTAGCACGCGAGCGTGCGCACCCCGAGACCTGTCACGAGGCGCTCCAGCTGGAGGTGCAGCCCCGCGGCGGCGGCTTCTCGCTCGGCGATCGTGCGTCGTCGCCTCCGCTCGCGGAGGTCGTCGCGGAGCACGCGCTTGTCCTGCGCGATCGCATCGGACATGAGGTCGATTTTAGACGAGGCGGTGTCGGCGAGGGGGCAGCCCGTGCAGTCGGGCGGGGCGGCCGGGCATCGATAGAGTGTCATGCATGGCTCATACCCCCATCAAAGCCGTCATTCCTGCCGCGGGACTCGGCACCCGCTTCCTGCCGGCGACGAAGGCGTTGCCCAAGGAGATGCTGCCGGTGGTCGACAAGCCGGCCATCCAGTACGTGGTCGAAGAGGCCACGGACGCCGGGATCGACGACATCCTCATCATCATCGGCCGGAACAAGAACGCGCTGTCCAACCACTTCGACTCGGTGCCGGAGCTGGAGTCGAACCTGAAGATCAAGGGGGACCTCGCTCGGCTGCACCGGGTGCAGGAGTCGAGCGGACTGGCCGATATCCACTTCGTGCGCCAGGGCGAGCCGCGCGGTCTCGGCCACGCCGTGCTGCGGGCGCGCTCGCACGTCGGCGACGCGCCGTTCGCGGTGCTCCTGGGCGACGACCTCATCGACGCGCGCGATCCGCTCCTGACCACGATGCTCAACCAGCACGAGCGCACCGGGTTCGCGGTCATCGCGCTCATGGAGGTCGACCCCGACCACATCCATATGTACGGTGCGGCGGCCGTCGAGCCGACCGGCGAGCCCGACATCGTGCGCATCACCGGCCTGGTCGAAAAGCCCAAGGCGGAAGAGGCGCCCTCGAACCTCGCCGTCATCGGCCGCTACGTGCTCACTCCCGACGTGTTCGAGATCCTCGCCCGCACCGAGCCCGGCAAGGGCGGCGAGATCCAGCTCACCGATGCGCTGCAGGAGCTCGCCGCGGCCGGCCGCGTCTACGGCGTCGTCTTCCGCGGACGGCGCTACGACACGGGCGACCGGCTCGACTACATCAAGGCCATCGTGCAGCTGGCTGCTGACCGCGACGACCTGGGACCGGAGCTGCGGCCCTGGCTCAAGGACTTCACGGCGTCGCTGTGACGACGGGCCGGCGCTAGAAGGGCTCAGGATGGATCCGACCGCGCCGCGCAGCCACGGACCGATCTCGATCCGTCTGGTGCGCTCGCGCGACGCCCGGGGGCTCCAGGCGGAGCTGATGGGCAACCGGGCGTGGCTGCGCCCGTGGGAGGCGACCAGTCCCGACGGCCCGGTGTCGCTGGACATGCGGGTGGGCGTGCGGCGGCTGCTGCAGCAGTATCGCGACGGGGGCGGCGTTCCGTTCGTGATGGAGTACCACGGCCAGCTCACCGGTCAGCTGAACGTGTGGGGCATCTCGCGCGGGTCGCTGTCGTCGGCGACGATCGGGTACTGGGTGAGCGAGAGATATGCCGGTTTGGGCATCACTCCCACTTGCGTCGCGCTGGCGACGGATCTGTGCTTCCAGGAGCTGCGGCTGCATCGGATGGAGGTCTGCATCCGCCCGGAGAACCGCGCGAGCCTGCGCGTCGTGGAGAAGCTGGGCTTCCGTTACGAGGGGCTGCGCCGTCGCTACATCCACATCGACGGCCAGTGGCGCGACCACTACGCGTTCGCTCTCGTGCGCGAGGAAGTACCCGACGGCATCCTGCAGCGCTGGCTGTCCGGACGTGTGCCGGCGGATGCCGCCGTCATCCCGCCCGCGGACCGCTTCGACCCCGAGCGAGGGGTCGAGGAGGGTTCGACCTGAACTCGAACCTGAGACACGCGGCGTCATGGCCCGGTCGCGACGACGCGTGCCCCTACCGTGGACGGCATGGGTGAGCAGGTTCTCGGTGGTGGTGTGATCGTCCTCGTCGCCGTGGCCCTCTGGCTCGTGTATCTGCTCCCCTCCCTGCATCAGCGGCACCAGTACAACGCCGCCGAGCGCAACGCGGTGCGGCTCAGTCAGGCACTGCGGGTGCTGGCCGAGACCAGCGAGACGCCCGAGGAGGTGCAGGTGGAGCTCAACGCCCGTGCCGCGCACGCCCAGCAGCGGATCGCCAAGCGCGCCCAGGCCGAACGCGAGCAGTTCGCGGTCGAACAGGCCCGCGTGCAGCTCGAGCGCGAACGTGCAGAACGTGCCGCGCGCCGCGCCGACCCTGCTGCCCGGCGCGCCCGTGCGCGGCGGCGCCTGCGCCTGACGATGACGACCCTCGTGCTGATCGGCCTGGGTGTTGCCGCCTGGGGCGCCTACGAACTGGTGACGACGGGCGCGCAGCTGCTGCTGTGGGTCGGTGCCGGTGCGGCCATGCTCGCCGCGGCGGTGCTGTGGCGCGCCTCCCGGATCGGGGCGCGCACGGCGGCGAAGGAACTGGAGGCGCAGGAGCGACCGGTCGCCCAGGTGCAGGACGTCGCCCTGGAGGGCTCCGGCCGCCAGTGGGCGCCGCGGAGCCTGCCCAGACCCCTCACCGCGCAACCCGGTTCGCGCGCCTCCGCCGTGCTCGATGCCGAGTCCGCGCGTGCGGCATTGCGCCAGGCGGCGCTCGAGGAGGCGATGCGCGCACGCGCCGAGGCGCTGCGTCCGCCGTCGATCGAGGTCGCCCGGTCTGCGCGTGCGGCCGCAGACGACGCGGCGATCGAGGCGCACGTGCGCCGGCTGCTGGAGCAGCGCGCCTCCGGTCAGTGACGCGGCGAGCCGGAGCCGCGGTCAGTCCCGCGGCGGGCCCACCGATTCGCGGACGACGAGCGGCATCGGCAGCGTCTCGTGGGCGGGCTCGCGCCGGCCGAGCAGCATCTCCACGGCGCGCTGGGCCATCTCCTGATAGGGGAGCCGCGCGGTGGTGAGCCCAGGCCGCTGGTAGGCGGCGACCTCCTCGTCGTCGAAGGAGATCACGGAGAGGTCGTGCGGGATGCGCAGGCCCAGCTCGTGCATCGCCTGGTACACGCCGAAGGCGATGTTGTCGTTGCCGGCGACGATCGCCGTCAGCTCGGGGCGGGTCGTGATCGTCCGCAGCGCGTGCTCGTAGCCGAGCTGCACGGTCCACTCGGCGACGTCGACGCGCAGCGGTGAGACGCCGCCGGCCGCGAATGCGTCATCCATCCCCTGCAGGCGGTCGTCGATCGACACCGACTGCCGGGGATCGTTCATCAGTCGCCTGACCGGGCCGATGAACGCGATCCGCCGGTGTCCGGCGTTCAGCAGGAACTCGGCCACCGTTCTGCCCGCCGCGTACTCGCCGGGCAGAACACTGGGGTGGTCCTGCGGCGTCGTACCGTTGACGATCAGGAGCGGGAGATTCGCCGGGATGCGGGGGACGTCGACCATGCGGGCCTGGAAGAGCCCGACGAGGATGCCGTCGACCCGCCGGTCGAGCATGCTCTGGATCGACGCGTCGAGTCGTTGCGGATCGCCGCCGGTCTCGGTGATGAGGACCGTGTGGTCGTGCTGGGCGGCGGTGTCGAGCACGCCACGGATCATGGCGGACGCGTAGCGGGTGAGGGTGACGTTGTCGGAGACGAAGCCGAGCGTGCGCGTATGGCCGAGCCGGAGGCTCTGGGCGGCCGGGTTGGGGCGGTAGCCGAGCTCGGTCGCCGCCGCGCGCACGCGCTCCGCCGCCGCGGCGGACAGCCGCGAGCCCTCCTTGTTGTTGAGGATCATGCTCGTCGCCGACTTCGACATGCCGGCCAGGCGCGCCACGTCGGCGAGCGTGGGTCGGCGAGGAGCCTCTTCGACCATCACGACCTCCGTTCGCCCGCGGGTGCTGAACCATTTCAGCACAGTCTTGTCGCCGGTCGAGGAGGGGTGCTATCGTTCCCAATGCTGAATGGATTCAGCACGGACGATCCGAATCCCCACGTGGGGACTTGACGTCCTCTCAGCGAATTGTCAGGATGAGTTCTGGTGACCTAACACGTGTTAGTCGCCGGAACGAACTCTCTTCCAGAGAAGGAGCAACATAGTGGTTGACCTCACACGAAGAGCGATGATCGGAGCCATCGGCCTCGGCATCGTCGGAACTGCGGTGTCGTGGCCGCGTTTGACAGGGGCGGACATTCCGGGGCGCGGGCAGGACGCGCTCACGATCGCCCTCTTCGGAACCGCCCAAGACGCCGCTGCGCGTCAGAAGCTCGTGGACGGCTTCCAGAAGAAGCACCCCGGCATCGCGGTGCGCATCGTGGCGATCCAGGGACAGGACTGGAGCACCTACTTCGCGAAGATCCTCACCATGAGCGCGGCGGGCAGTCCGCCGGACATCGTCTCGGTCGCCACCGAGGGCACCCAGCTGTTCGCCTCGCGGATGGCGTATCCGATCGACGAGTACGTGCAGCGCGACGCCGACGAGATGAAGGGCTACTTCGACGACACGCACCCGGCCCTGGTGGACTCGATGCTCTACAAGGGCAACCTGTTCATGCTCCCGGACAACTTCAACGCGGCGAACGTCTTCTACAACTCGTCGGCACTGGAGCGGGCCGGGCTGGAGCGGCCCGACGACCACTGGACCCTCGACGACTTCTTCAACGTCGCCCGCAAGATGAAGGCCGGTGCCCAGGGCACGTTCCTGCCCTACTTCTGGAACAACCGGCTGTGGGGCGGTGTCGTGCCGTGGCTCTACATCAACGACACGAGCTTCCTCACCGAGGAGAAGGCGCCCGGCGGCGACTGGCTGTGGAACACCTTCTACCCCGACATCGAGCCGCGTGGCGGTGGCTACCTGTGGGAGGGTGCGGACGCGCTCAACGAGAAGACGATCGAGAGCTTCTCGGTGCTGCAGCAGCTGGTCGGCGAGGGACTCGCGGCTAACCCGGCCCAGGGCGGTGGCAACGAGCTGGTCGCCCTGTTCTCCACCGGCGCGGTCGGGATGACGCCGGCGGGCGGGTTCTGGGCGCAGGGCCTGCACGACGCCGGCGTCGCCAACGACGAGTACGACGTCACCTACTTCCCGAAGATGCGCGGCCAGCGGCACCAGTTCGGCGCCGGCGGCTACGCGATCATGGAGACCTCGCCCCGCAAGGACGAGGCGTGGGAGTGGCTGAAGTACTGCGTGTCGGAGGAGGGGCTGCGGATTGCGCACAACAAGCCCGACTCCTCGATCCCGCGCAAGTCGATCAACGATGAGATCTACGGCGCGGGCATCGGCCCGAAGCACTGGAACGTGTTCTACGACACGCTGATCAACTTCCCCGACACGGGCCCGATGCCGGCGCCGCCGCAGCAGGCGGCCGTCGAGTCGGCGCTGATCAAGAACGTGGTCAGCACGATCACGAATGGACCGGACGGGGTCAAGCGGGGTCTGGAGACCATGCAGCGCGACCTCGAACTCGCACTGAGGGAGCGCTGATGTCCACGACGACGACTCCGCCGACCACGCGTACCGTGGTCACCGGCAAGCGCAAGGGGAGCGCCCCGGAGGGAAGGCGCGGCAACCGCCTGCTCATCTGGGTGTTCCTCGCTCCGACGGTCATCGGCCTCGGTCTGTTCGCCTTCCTGCCGATCATCGGATCGGTCGTGCTGGCGTTCTTCCGCTGGGACATCATCACGGCGCCCGAGTTCGTCGGGTTCGACAACTTCGTCGAGCTCGCGGGCAACCCCACGGTGCGCGTGTCGTTCCTCAACACGATCGGGTTCGTGATCGCGGCGGTCATCATCCAGCTCGCCGTCGCCCTCGGGCTGGCGATTCTGGTGCAGTCGAGGATGCCGAACTGGCTGCGGACGTTCTTCCGCTCGTCGCTGTTCTTCCCGCTCATCCTGTCCGCGGCATCCGTTTCGCTCATCATGGCGTACCTGTTCAACCAGGAGTTCGGCCTGATCAACCAGTTCCTCGGTCTGCTCGGGATCGGCAAGGTCGGCTGGTTGACGACCGGATTCGGCGCCAAGGTGGTCGTGCTGCTGGTGTACGTCTGGCAGAACTTCGGCTTCACGTTCCTGATGTTCATCGGCGGCATCTCGGCGATTCCGAAGGAGGTCTACGAGGCGTCGTCGCTGGACGGGGCCACGGGTCTCACGCAGTTCCGTCAGATCACGCTGCCGCTGGTGAGCCCCACGATGCTCGTCGCCTCGGTCATGGCGATCATCAGCGCGCTGCAGATCTTCGACCAGCCCTACGTCCTCACGCGGGGCGGTCCGGGCGACGAGACGCGCACGGCGGTCATGGTCATCTACGAGTCGGCCTTCCAGCAGCTCGAGTTCGGCCTCGCCTCGGCGATCGGCATCGTGCTGACCGTCCTGATCATGATCGTCACGGCGATCCAGTTCCAGCTCAGCAAGCGTTACGTGTTCTACGGGTGAGGTCGAGAGATGACTATTGATGCAGTAGAGAAGCCGTCTCGGATGAAAGGCCTCGGGACGTTCGGAAAGTACGCCGTCCTCGCGATCGGTGCATTCCTGACGCTCGGACCGGTGGTCTGGACCCTGATCACGTCGCTGACGCCGACCGACCCGGTCACGAACATCACGTCGTTCGGGTTCGACGCCTACGCCGACGTGTTCACGAAGATCCCGGTGTGGCTGTACACCTGGAACAGCGCCCTCGTGACGGTGCTGGTCGCGGCCGGCCAGATGCTCAGCGCGGCCATGGCGGGCTACGTGTTCGCGAGGTTCGAGTTCCGTAGCAAGAAGATGCTGTTCGGACTCATCCTCGCCACGATGATGGTGCCGATGCAGGTCACGATCGTGCCGGTGTTCATGCTCATCCGTGGGATGGGCCTGGCCGACACGCTGCTGGCCCTCATCCTCCCGGCGCTGCCGACCGCGTTCGGCACGTTCCTCATGCGGCAGTACTTCATGGGGCTGCCGGCGGAGCTCGCCGAGGCGGCCGAGATCGACGGTGCGGGGCCGTGGAAGGTGTTCTTCAGCATCTACCTTCCGCTGTCCACGCCCGGTCTTGCGATCGTCGGCATCCTCGCGTTCAACTACCACTGGAACGAGTTCTTCCGGCCCCTCATCATGACCATCAGCGAGCAGAACTTCACACTGCCGCTAGGACTGGTCACGCTGCAGGGCAACCTCGGCACCGGAAGCGTCTCGACGGTGCTCGCCGGCGTCATCCTGTCGATGATCCCCGCGCTGCTGGTCTTCGTCTTCGGCCAGAAGCCGCTGCGCGAGGGCCTGACGGCAGGTGCGGGCAAGTAAGGAGCAGCACGACTCGAGCGGGCCTCGGCACGCTCCGTCATCGCCGTGGGGAGCAGACCCTACGACGACGGCGGAGCGACCGAGGCCCGCTCGATCGGCTCGCAGTCCACGAGGACCTGCTCCGGAGTCTGCGGCGCCGTGCCGGAGAGCTGGTCGACGAGCATGCGCACGCCGATCCGCCCCAGTTCGTCGTGGGGGAGGCGCATCGTCGTGAGCGGGGGGATCATCACCGCGGCGACGTGGTCGTCGTCGTCGTAGCCGACGATGGACAGGTCGCGGGGCACGTCGAGTCCCTGCCGGGTGGCGGCCAGAGCGATGCCGATCGCCGAACGGTCGTTGCCGGCGAGGATCGCGGTGGGCCGGTCGGGGCTCGCGAGCACGGATTCGGCGACCCGATACGCGCCGCCGATCTCCCAGCCGCCCACCAGGGGCTCGCGGGCAGGCAGGCCGGCCGCCCGCATCGCATCGCGATAACCCTGCAGCCGTTCGCGCGCGGGCTGCACGTCGAGCGTGCCGCCCAGCCACAGGATGTCGCGATGGCCCGCAGCCAGCAGCAGCTCCGCCGCGCGCCGGCCGCCGGTGCGCTCGTCGGGGCAGACGCTCGGGATGTCGGCATCCGCCGTGAAGCTGTTGATCATCACGCTCGGGAGCGTGCGCATGAGTGCGGGGACGGGATGCTCGTGGGTCTCCATGCCCGCGAAGACGAGGGCGTCGACCTGTCGGTCGACGAGCCGCTGGAAGGCGACCTCCTCGACCTCCTCGCTGTTGTGCGTGTCGACTGTGAGGAGCATGTAGCCGTGATCCAGTGCGGCGCGCGTGGCAGCGCTCAGGATGTGACCGCCGTATGCGGTGCTGGCGATGTAGTCGGTCACCACGCCGATCGTCTGCGTGCGCTGGCGCCGCAGGCTGACCGCGATCGAGTGCGGCGTGTAGTTGAGCCGCTGCGCGGCAGCGCGGATCGTCTGCTGGGTCTCGGCGGCGATGTTGCCGTCCGCACGGTCGTTGAGCACGAGCGACACCGCGCTGCGGGACACGCCGGCGAGGTCGGCGACGTCCTGCGCGGTCGTTCGGCGCGGCTTCACGCCGCTCAGTCTAGGGGGAGGGTCAGGCGGGGCTGTTCGCACGGCCCTCGCCGCGGGGCGCTCCCGCGGTCGTGATAGTGTTGCTGAGGTTCACGGGCCTGTGGCGCAGTTGGTAGCGCGCTTCGTTCGCAATGAAGAGGTCAGGGGTTCGAATCCCCTCAGGTCCACCACTGACGTCAGCTCTTCTGTCTCCGCTCTCTCATGAGGTCCCACGCACATGCGCGAGTCTGTCTTCTTCCGCCCGAAGCCTGCGTGGGTGGGCGACATCATCCCGTGGCAGGAGAATGGCGAGTTCTTCCTCTACTACTTGCATGAGTCGCGTACGGATCCCAAGCCGGGCACGCCGTGGCACCTGGTCAAGACGACGGACTTCGTCGACTTCGAGGACTGCGGCGAGGCGCTCGCCGCGGGAACGTCTGATGAGCCGGACTTCAACGCTTACACGGGCAGCATCGTGCGCGACGAGCGCGGGCTGCATCATCTCTTCTACACCGGCCAGAATCCTCACCGGCTCGGCCGCGATGGGCTTCCGCTGCAACTCGTGATGCACGCCACGAGCACGGACGGAATGCGCTCATGGCAGCGGCATCCGGAACACACGTTCGGCCCGCCCGCTCGCTACGAGACCGCCGACTGGCGTGACCCGTTCGTGTTCCGTGACGAAGACGCCGGCCTCTGGCGGATGCTGATCGCGGCGCGTCACGTCGACGGTCCTGAGCGCCGCCGCGGGCTGATCGCGCAGTGCGTCTCCCGTGACCTGGTGGCGTGGGAGCCGGTGGAGCCGTTCTGGGATCCGCGACGGTACATCGCCCACGAGTGTCCGGACGTCTTCCGGTGGGGCGACTGGTGGTACATGCTCTGGTCGGAGTTCTCCGAGTCGTTCACGACTCGATACCGGATGGCGCGGAGCCTGGACGGTCCGTGGCTCGTTCCGGAGCACGATTCGATCGATGGGCGGGCCTACTACGCGGCGAAGACGGCGGAGCGGGACGGCCGTCGCTTCCTCTTCGGCTGGATCGCAAGCCGCGAGGGCGACGTCGACGACGGCGCGTGGCAGTGGGCGGGAACGATGTCCGTGTTGGAGGCGCACCAGCGCGCGGACGGTACGCTCGCCTTCGGGTTGCCGCGTGAACTGGTCGAGAGCTTCGACGACGTCGTGCCGGTCGCCTTCGATGCGGTGACCGGGTCCGCCGGTCGTGCACTGGTCGAGCTCGACGCGCCCGACGGCTACGTCGCCGTGGTCTCGCGAGAGGGGCTTCCCGCCACTTTCCACGCTGCCGTCCGGTTCGAGGTGCAGCCGACGACGACCGAGTTCGGGGTACTGCTGCACGCGACCGAGGATGGCGATGAGAGTTTCATCCTTCGGATCGAGCCGAGACGCCAGCGCATGGTGCTCGACCGGTGGCCGCGTCGTCGGCTGGGGGATGCCCAGTGGGAGATCTCCGGCGATGTGCCGTTCTTCGTCGAGCTGGAGCGGCCGTGCCGACTCAGTGCCGGGCAGCACACCCTGGATGTGATCGTCGACGGTGATCTGTGCGTCGTGAATCTCGACGGTGCCACGAGCCTCAGCACCCGCATCTACGAACGGTCCGGTGACCGGTTCGGGCTGTTCGTGGGTGAGGGCTCCGCCGTGGTGCACGCGGTCGACGTGCACACCCGTGCCGCGAGCTGAAGGCCCCGGCATCCACCACCCGCCGCACGAGCCCCTCAGCTAACCGGCCGTACCGGGTGCGAACTCCGGCATCCGAAGTTCGGAGAGTTGAGCGAACTTCGGAGGTTCTCGGCCGGATCGCTCCGAAGTATGCGCGATTCTCCGAACTTCGTGAAACCGGATGGGTGGAGGCCGGAGGTCCGTCACGAGCACGAAGATGCCGACCGCGACGAGCCGGAACACCCATCCGATGAGGGTCGTTCCCACGGAGTCCTTCAGAAGCAGCATTCGCGCATCGCCTCCCGTGGCCGACAGGGCGGCGCCGGCGGCGAAGACCGAGCGGAGCGCCCGAGCGCCGGCGTCACCCGTCGGCATCCGGGAAGAACACCTCCTCGATGCGGCACTCGAAGATCGCGGCGATGCCGAACGCGAGCGGCAGCGACGGGTCGAAGCGCCCCTTCTCGATCGAGATGACTGTCTGGCGGGAGACACCGAGCTCGTCGGCGAGACGCTGCTGCGACCAGCCCGCGGCCGCACGCTTCTCGGACACGGCGTTGCGCATCAGCGGGCCGCTCGTGCCGTCGCCCAGAAGCGCAGCGCGAAGTCGGCCATCGCCACACCGCACAGCACCGTGAAGAGCAGACCGGTGTCGAACGTGAGGCGCGTGACACTGAATGCCGCAGCACCGAGTCCGAGAATCATGAGCAGGTCGTGGAACGTGCCCGTCGCCGCGCGATCGTACCAGGCGTTCTCGATCGATTCCTCTGGCCGCTTCGCCCGGCCGGCGATGGTCGACCAGTCGACCAGCAACGCCCAGCTGAGCGCCGCCGCCGCGGGAAGCGTCACGATGGAGCCCACGGCGAAGCCCAGCCAGGAGTCGCCGGAGGTGCTGAACAGCGCGAGGAGTGCGCCGAGCCCGCCGGCGATCAGCAGGCCGCCCGCGGCCGAGAGGGCGAGCAGCAGCGCGCTTCCTCCGCCGAAGCGGGCGCGGCCCCAGCGCGAGGTGGATCGAGTGCCGGGGGCGGCAGGGGTGGTGTTCATCGGTCTTCCTCCTTCAGAGTGGGTTGCGAGATGCGGTGGTAAAGAAGACTTTACAGTCAAGTGAGCTTTACGTCAAGCACGCTTGACATAAGGATGGCGCGGGGGCGTTAGGGTGGGGAGCGTGAGCAACGGCGGGATCGCATGATCACCGATTTCCTACGTGACCAGGCTGTGGCGATCGCCTGGCTGGCGTTGATGGCCGCAGGCTGGTTCGGCTGGTCGCAGGAGGACCCGAAGCCGCAGCTGCGCGGCTACCTGGGCGCCGGTTCGGTGGTCGGGTTCCTGGTCTCGGTCGCGTTCGGCATCGTCGTCTGGCGCAACTGGGCGACGCCGACCGCGCTCGAGGGGCGCTACTGGGTCTTCGGGGTGGTGGTGCTCGCCGAGACGTTGCTGATCGGCATCGGCTGCATCGTGTTCGCCCGGCGCAAGCAGAAGCGCTGGTACGGCTGGTGGATCGCGCTGTGCGTATCGCTGCACTTCCTCCCTCTGGCGTGGGTGTTCTCCGACTGGTCCTATCCAGTGCTGACCGCCGTGCAGCTCATCGGGCTGTTCGCGATGCTCCCCGCGCTGCGCCGCGGCACGTATGAGACGAGCAGATGGGCCTGCCCGTGGATCGCCGTGACCTTCCTGGTCTACGCGCTGCTCTCCGGCGCACTGTTCCTCGGCAGGTACGGCTATCCGTTCTAGAGGGCACCGGCTCGCGTGTGGGTTCGCGTGGGTGTTAGATTCGCGGCATCCGAGCCCCAGCGGAATCGGATGGCGCCCGGACCGATTCGGATCGGCGTCGGCACACAGAGACAGGGTGAGGCAGCTATGAGCAGGGTCGAAGGCAAGGTCGCGATCGTCACCGGAGGAGCGAAAGGGATCGGCGAGTCCACCGCACGCATCCTCGCCGCCGAGGGCGCGAGTGTCGTCATCACGGATCTGGACGCGGAGGCCGGCCAGTCCGTCGCGGCGTCGATCGACCCGTCCGGGGAGAAGACGCTGTTCATCCGTCAGGACGTCTCCGACGAAGCGGCATGGGGCGACGTCATCGCCCAGACGCTCGCGAAGTTCGGCAAGCTCGACGTGCTCGTCAACAACGCCGGGGTGGGCGTGACGGGATCGGCCGAGGACACGACGCTGGAGCAGTGGCGCTTCGTGCAGTCGATCAATCTGGATGCCGTCTTCCTCGGCACCCGCGCGGCGATCGGGGCCATGAAGGACAGCGGTGGAGGCTCGATCATCAACCTCGCGTCGATCGAAGGCATCATCGGCGACCCGAACCTGGCCGCCTACAACGCCAGCAAGGGCGGCGTGCGCATCTTCACCAAGTCGGCGGCGCTGCACTGCGCGAAGACGGGCACCGGCATCCGCGTCAACTCGGTGCACCCGGGCTACATCTGGACGCCGATGGTCGAGGCCGTCGCCGGCGAGGGCGGCGACCAGGATGCCGGGCGCAAGGCGCTCGAGTCGCTGCACCCGATCGGCCGTCTCGGTCGCCCGGAGGAGATCGCGTACGGCATCCTCTTCCTCGCGTCGGACGAGTCGTCGTTCATGACGGGGGCCGAGCTGGTCATCGACGGGGGCTACACCGCGCAGTGACCTCACGGCGGCGGGTGTCGGGCACGTCCCGGTGCCCGCCGCCATTCGGCGTGCGGAATGATGCGGCGAGCGGGTCGATGCGACCCGGCCGCGGTGACAGGCCGCCGAGGCGGACACAGAGGAGCACGAGACGCATGGATGACGGCATCGACTTCGACGCGATCACGATCGAACGGCTCCGCGAGATCGGCAGCGTGAAGTGGTCGGTGTTCCCCGACGCCATCGGCGCGTTCGTCGCCGAGATGGACTTCGGCGTCGCGCCGCCCATCGCCGAGGCCCTGCACGCGAGCATCGACGACGGTCTGTTCGGGTACCTGCCCAGGTCGCTGTCGGTCGCGATGTCCGAGGCGTGCGCCTCCTGGCAGGCGGACACCTACGGGTGGGACGTCTCCGCCGACCGCGTCCATCCGCTCCCCGATGTGCTGAAGGCGCTCGAGCTCGCGATCGTGCACTTCACCGCACCGGGGTCGAAGGTGATCCTGCCGACACCGGCCTACATGCCGTTCCTCCGCGTTCCGCCGAGCCTCGGGCGCGAGATCCTCGAGGTCCCGATGCGGGTCGACGCCGGCCGTTACGGGCTCGACCTCGACGCGGTCGACGCCGCCTTCCGCGACGGCGGTGAGCTGCTGATCCTGTGCAACCCGTACAACCCGGTGGGAAGGGTGTTCACCCGTGACGAGCTCGCCGCGGTGTGCGAGCTGGTGGACCGGCACGGCGGGCGGGTGTTCTCGGACGAGATCCACGCGCCGCTGGTGTACGCGGGCCGCCGGCATGTGCCGTACGCCAGCATCTCCGACGCGGCTGCCGCGCACACGATCACCGCCACCTCGGCCTCGAAATCGTGGAACCTGCCCGGGCTCAAGTGCGCGCAGCTGATCCTGAGCAACGACGCCGATGCGCGAGCGTGGGAGCAGCTCGGCCCGATGGCGGGTCACGGCGCGAGCAACCTCGGCGTCATCGCGAACACGGTCGCCTACACCTCGGGGCGGCCCTGGCTCGAGCGCGTCATCGCCTACAACGACGCCAACCGTCACGCGCTCGCCGAGCTGCTCGTCGAGCACATTCCCGGCATCCGCTATACGCCGCCGGAGGGCACGTACATCGCCTGGCTGGACTGCCGCGGGCTCGGGCTCGACAATCCGGCGCAGTTCTTCCGCGAGCAGGCCGGTGTGGCCCTGACCGACGGGCTTGCCTGCGGCGCACCCGGGGCCGGGTTCGTGCGCTTCGTCTTCGCGACCCCTCGGCCGATCGTCGAGCGGGCAGTGCGACAGATGGCCGACGCCCTCGCCCGGCGCGGATAGCGCCGCACCACCCGGGCGGATTCGCGGCCGTTCGACCCGATTCGCGTCCCGCTTACAGGGCGAATGGGGTCTGAGACCGGTCGGGAGCTCCGCCACAGCCGTTTCGCCCTGTAAGCGGGACGACAGGAGGGCGTCCTCCTCAGGACAAGGGCGCCCGCGCAGACTCCTCCACAGGCGACGACTTCGGGAAGTTGTCCACGGATCGGGTGTGAGGCGCCCCGCGCGGCGGCGTGTGTCGTCAAGATGCGACCCATGGACACCTCACGCAAGCCCGATGTGCGCCGCGCGCCCCGACTCCTCACGACGGGGGATCTCGTGGGGGAGGGCTTCAGCAAACGCCGGATCCGCACCGCGGTGGACGACGGGAACCTCCTCCGAGTGCGGGTCGGCGCGTATTGCACAGCCGACACCGACCCCGGCTGCATCGCCGCCGCGCGCCTGCACGGGCGACTGACGTGCGTGTCAGAGCTGCGGCGCCGTGGCGTATTCGTACTGGAGTCCGGCGCGCTCCACGTGCACGTGCCGCCCACGTCGTCCAGGCTCCCCGCTCGGTCGCACGGACAGAGACGACACCGCGCTGCGCTACTGCGTATCCCGCATCCGCGGGCGGTGTCCGTGGAGCCGCTCGATGCGGTGCTGCATGCCGTCCTCTGTCAGTCGCCCCGCGCCGCTGTGGCCACGATCGACTCCGCGTTGCATGTGGGGCTCATCCGCCTCGACGATCTCGACGAGCTGTTCGCGGCGCTCCCGCGCCGGCACCGGCGGCTTCGCAGGCTGGTGGACGGTCGTGCCGAGTCGGGTCCGGAGTCGTTCATGCGCCTGATCCTGCGCTCGCTCGGATGCGCCTTCGAGGTGCAGGTTGAGATCGATGGCGTCGGGCGCGTGGATTTCCTGGTGGACGGCTGGCTCATCGTCGAGTGCGACAGCAAGGCCCATCACTCGGACTGGCAGGCCCAGGTCGAGGACCGTCGCCGTGATCAGGAGGCCGCCCTGCGGGGATTCGCGACGTATCGTGTGCTCGGCTCCGACGCGATGTGGAAGCCGGACCGGGTGCGCGCCGCTCTCGCGGGCCTTCTGGCGGCCGTGCACGGCCGTCGGACGGTCGGCACTCGCCGTTGACGTCCCGCTTACAGGGTGAATTGGTCACTCGGCCGCGACCTCGCGCCGGTCGCGTCGATCGGCCCTGTAAGCGGGACGGAATTCGGCCGGCGCCCGGCTGAGCCGGGGGGACGGACCGGCGCCGATAGGCTGGCGCGATGACCGACCTCCCCGTCCGCAGCCGTCTCGTCCACGACGCCCTCCGGGCGGCCGGGATCCCCGGCGACATCGTCGTGCTCCCGGATGCCGCCTCCACCGCGCAGCTGGCCGCCGCCGCCCTCGGCGTCGAGGTCGGCGCGATTGCCAACTCGCTCGTGTTCTGGTGCGACGAGGCGCCGCTTCTGGTCATGACCAGCGGCGCGCATCGCGTGGACACCGCGGCGCTCGCCGCCCGCCTCGGCCGCGGCCGGATCCGACGAGCCACACCGGATCAGGTGCGTGAGGCGACCGGGCAGGCGATCGGCGGGGTCGCACCCACCGGACACCCGGCGCCCATCCAGACCGTCGTCGACGAGGCGCTGGCCGGCTACCCGCGGCTGTGGGCGGCGGGCGGAACGCCGCACACAGTGTTCCCGCTGACCTTCGACGAGCTCGTCCGGCTCACCGGCGGCACCGTGGCGGCGGTGGACTGACCAGCGCGCAGCGGCGGGGTCAACGCGGGCTGTCGAAGCTCCAGGAGGCGGGCTCGATCGCCGACGCGACCTCCCAGTCGTCGGCGTCCCACGTGAATCGCGCCACCGCGCACGTGGGCATGTGCCCGATGCCGCCGTCGGACAGCAGGCCGGCGAGCACGGTCATGCCGGGGTCGTGCGCGACGATCAGCACCGACGTAGCGCCGCTGTCGACCGCCGCCGCCAGCAGCGTGCGTGCCGGCGCGCCGTAGAGCTCCTCGCGCAGCTCGGGCTTCAGGCCGAGCGCTTCGCCGAAGAATCCCGCCGTGGTGCGGGCGCGCAGCGCCGTGGACGCCAGGATCGCGTCGGGGATGAAGCCGGTCGCCGCCAGGCGCGAGGCCATCTCCGGAGCGTCGCGCAGGCCGCGCTCGTTGAGCGGGCGGTCGTGGTCGTCGAGGCGCGGGTGGCCCCAATCGCTCTTCGCATGGCGCACGAGCACGAGGGCCGTCATCGACGTACCGCCTTCCCACGGGTTCCGCATGCGCGGCTGCGGCCGCACGACGGGGCGCGGCATCCGTCGCACCGCTCTCGACGATATCGGTGTCGCCGATCCGGATGCCACGCCCCGGCCTGCCGCGTTCAGGAGACGTAGACCCATCCCGATCGGCCGTCGGCCAGGGTGATCGCGATGCGCCGGTACATCAGAGGGGTCTGGTACTCGTCGGTGGCGTCGAGCTCGGCGTCGGTGAGCGACAGCACTGTGCCGATCACCTTGTCGATCGGGTTGCCGGTGTAGCGCAGGATCGGGTGCACGGAGCGGTCGCAGGCATCGGCGTCGCGATGGTCCTCGACGTCGGCATAGTCCACGGTGTAGCCGGTCATGCAACCGGGGCTGGCGGGTACCACGCGGCCGAACAGGTCGAGTTGCACCTCGGTGGACTGAAGCGCACCGTAGGAGAACAACAGCTGGTCGGCCCCCGCCTCGTTCACACTGTCAGGGTACTCCGCGGTGGCGTGAATGGGACAGGCCGGCCGGCGACCGCCTCGGCCTACCTCAGCAGTGCATGGGCGACGGAGAAGATGGCCAGACCCGCGAGCGCACCGACGATCGTACCGTTCAGGCGGATGTACTGCAGGTCGCGGCCGACCATGAGCTCGATCTTCTCGGTGGTCTCGGCGGCGTCCCACCGCTCGACGGTGTCGGTGATGATCGAGGCGATGTCGTGGCGGTAGCGCTCGACGAGGAACACGGCGGCATCGGCGACGCGTCGGTCGACGCGGCGCTGGAGCGCGGCATCCGTCGCGAGGCGGGCACCGATCTCGGCCAGCGCTTCGGCGATGCGGCGGCGCAGGGCGCTGTCGGGGTCGTCGAGGGCGCGCAGGAGCCCGACCTTGGCGGTGTTCCAGGCCTCCGCGGCCAGCTCCCGCACGCGGGGGCTGTCGAACACGGCGCTCTTGGCGTCTTCGAGGCGCCGGATGGTCGCCGGGTCGTGCTGGAGGTTGTCGGCCAGCCGCGCGAGATAGCCGTCGACGGCGAGGCGGGCCGGATGCCGCGGGTCGGCCTGCACCGCGTCGATGAACTTCACGGCCTCGTTGTAGACGGTGTCGTCGATCAGGCGCAGTGCGATCGACGGCACCCACGACGGGAGTCGTCGCGACATGAGGCCGCTGAAGGCCTCGCGATTGTGCCGCAGCCACACGGCGATGCTGTCGACGGCGAGGTCGACCGCGCCGCGATGGGCGTCGGCGTCGACGACGCGCGACAGCCATCCGCCCAGCGCCGGTCCCCACTCCGGGGCGATGAGGTGCTCGCGCGCGAGATCGGCGATGAGCTCCTGCACCTCGTCGTCGCTGAGCGCGCGCAGGATGCCGGCGGCCATCGTGGCGGCCTCCACGCCGACCCGCTCGGCGTGCTGCGGATCGCGCAGCCACTCGCCGGCACGGGCGGCGATGTGCGCCGAGTCGAGCTTGGTGCGCACGACCGAGCCCTCCAGGAAGTTCGTCTCCACGAACTCCCCGAGTGTGCGGCCGATCTCGTCCTTGCGGCGCGGGATGATCGCGGTGTGCGGGATGGGGATCCCGAGCGGATGCCGGAACAGCGCCGTCACGGCGAACCAGTCGGCGAGCGCGCCGACCATGCCGCCCTCGGCCGCGGCCCGCACATATGCCAGCGCGGGAATGCGCTCCTGCAGTGCGAACGCGATGACGAAGAGCACCGCCATGAACAGGAGCGCACCGAGCGCGACGCCCTTCATGATCCGCAGGCCTCGCCGGCGCTCCTGGTCGGCCGGGCTCAGCAGGGCGAGGGGAGTGGGAGGCATGCCGTCATCCTCGCACGGCGCTGCGGTCTCGATCACCGCGGGGCCTGACGAACGGCCGCGGCACCAAGGCCAGGATCAGGCGTCGAGGGGACCGAGCCAGGCGGTCGCGACAGTGGAGTGCGCCGATTCCGGGTCGGAGGGGTGGAAGAGCCCGGCCAGCACATCGCGGTAGAGCCGGCTGAGCTCGGCGCGCGCGAAGTACGACGACCCGCCGGCCACGAGCATCGCGTCGTCGACGACGGCCTTGGCGGTGGTCACGGCGCGGTGCTTGACCCCCGCCAGCAGCGAGAACCAGCGTGCGCCGTGGTCGGCGCGGCCGTCGACGTCGCGGCACAGGGCCGCCAGCTGCGGCGGCAGCGCGTCGTACGCGAGGGCCATGTCGGCGACGCGCCAGCGGATGTCGGGGTCCTGGCTGTAGGCGGCGCCGGACTTCTTCGAGCGGCGCGCGTGCGCGGCCTGGACCGCGAGATCGAGAGCGCGGCGCGCGATGCCGGTGTAGACCGAGGCGAGCAGCAGCTCGAAGACGCTGAAGATGCCGAAGACGATCGGGTCGGGGTTCGGGCCCGGGTCGACGCGGCGCACGACGCGACCTGCGGGGGCGACGGCGCCGTGCAGCTCGGTCGTGCGCGACTGGGTGCCGCGCATGCCGAGGGTGTCCCAGTCGTCGCGCGTGACGACGGCATCCGTGCGCGGCACGAAGGCGTAGACGAGCTTCGGCGCATCCGGCGAGGTGGTGTCGAGGCCGTGCAGCCCGAGCTGCGTCCACACCGGCGCGAGCGAGGTGAAGATCTTGGTCCCGGTGAAGGCGTAGCCGCTGTCGGGGAGGGGTGCGGCATCCGTGTCGCTCCCGAAGAGCACGAGGTCGTTTCCGGCCTCGCTGATGCCGAACGCGAAGACCTCGCCCGCCGCGGCGCCCTCCTGCACGAAGCGCAGTGCGTCGATCCCTCGGTCGGCGAGCACCTTCGCGACCCCGGTCCAGACCAGGTGCATGTTGACCGCGAGCGCGGTGGCGGGGGAGGCGGTGGCGAGCTTCTGCTGCAGGACGGATGCCTCGGCCAGGCCCAGCCCGGCGCCGCCGAGCTCTGCGGGGACGAGGATCGCGAGGTAGCCGGCATCCGCCAGTTCGGCAAGGTCCGCCTCGGGGAAGGTGTTGTCGCGGTCGTGCCCGGCGGCGCGCTCGCGGATGCGGTCGAGGAGGGCGTCGGGGAGGTAGGCCGCCGGGTCGAACCTCATGCGAGCGCCTCGTGCAGCTGCGCCATCGTCTCCTCGGGCTTGTCGCGGTGCGGGGAGTGCCCGGCACCGGCCACGACCGACATCGTGAACACCGGATTCTGCAGCACCTCGCACGCGCCCTCACCGGAGAAGATCGAGTCGAGGGACGGGTCGGCGGCGATCACATGCGCCGGCACGCTCAGGCGCGCAGCGGCATCGCGGACGTCCCATGGCGAGTTCTGCAGGATCGTCTGATCGACCGCCCACGGGCTCGCCTGGCGGAGGGAGATGAGCTTGAGCTCCACGTCCTGCTCGTGCCAGGTCGGGTTGGCGGCGCGGATCGCCTCTGCACTCGGATCGGCGAACGACGCCTGCTGACCGAGGCGGGTCTGCTCGCGGTTGTGTTCGGACAGGTGGATGCCGGGGTCGATGAGCACCAGCCGGTGTGCCCATGCCGAGTCGTCGGCGGCGGCGACGGTGGCGGCCGCACCGCCGAGGGAGTGGCCGATCACGAGATCCCAGGCGGCGGGCGGGGCGGGCCGGGTCGCGGCGATATCGGCCGCGTAGGCGGCGATCGTGTAGTCGAGGGCGCGCGGGGCCGTGCCGTGGCCGCGCAGGTCGACGGCGACGGCGTGCCAGCCGGCGTCTGCCAGGGCGACGCCGAAGCGCCACATGAGCGCCCCGTTCGAGCCGAGGCCGTGGACCAGGAGAGCGTGTCGGGGCGAGGCGGGATCGCCCCACGCGCGGCGGGGCAGGGTGACGGGGATGGGCATGGGCATGGGCATGGGCACCAGCCTAGGAGCGTGGCGTGTTCGGCGGGCGCGCGCGGGCTGGATAATGGTCGGATGATCTCGACGGAGCTGGCGATGGCGCTGCACGACGCGGGTCTGGTGTGGCATCCGACTTCCGGGGACCGGTTCCAGCTGCACGAGCCCGAGTTCGAGGCCGACGTGTTCACGGTGAGCGAGATGACGATCGAGCCCCGCGACTACCCCTCCGGCCGCATTCTCGCCTTCAACGGCACGACCGAGTGGGCGCTGGACTCCGTGTCGCAGGAGGACACGCTGTGGCTGCCGCGCGAGGATCAGCTGCGCGAGCTGCTCGGGCGGGCCTTCCGCGCGCTACGGCGCCTCCCGGACACCTACGAGGTCGAGATCGTGCTCCCCGGCGATGACGAGCCCCGCCGGTTCGCCCACCCCGAGCCGTCCGACGCGTACGCCCTCGCCCTGCTGGAGCTTCTGCGCCGCGTCGCGTAGCGCCGGCGCGCCGCATCGAATCCGCGAGACTCCACCCGTGCACCGAGACTGCGCGCTGGGCATGCAGTCTCGGTGCACCAATGGAGTCTCGCGGTCAGAGGGACCGGCATCCCGGGTCAGACGCCGACGGTGAGGGCGGCCGTGTAGCCCTCGGAGACCGAGCCGGACATCGTCGCGATCTGGAAGATGCCGCCGTCGTCGCCGAACACGTTGTCGCTCTGCAGCGAGATCTCCGACAGGTTGCGCACGCTCTGCTCGTAGCCTGCCGTGGCGTACACCGCGTTGTTCGTCTCGGCGGGCAGGGCCAGCTGCGACGTCTTGACGATCGGCCCGTCGGCGATCGCGCCGGCGAGGTTCTCGTACACCTCGAAGTGGATGTGCGGCCAGCGTCCGGAGTAGCAGGCGGGGTAGATCGTCGTGAAGCGCACGACGCCGTTGGCGTCGGTCTCCTGCACGCCGCGCAGGTAGTTCTCGTTCTCCAGCCCCTGGCTGTAGAGCGAGTAGTTCCCGTCGCGGTTGCAGTGCCACAGGTAGACCCCGCGTCCGGCGAGTGCGGCGCCGGTCGCGGCGTCGCGGATGGTGAGAGCCACCGAGAGCGGGATGCCCTCGGCGACCGTGGTCGACGAGCCGAAGCTGGAGCGGATGTCGCTGCGCACGATGCCGGAGTCGTCGAGCACATCCACGCCGTTGGAGCCGTCGGCAGGATACGGGCCGGCCGTCTCGTCGGGGATCTCCGTGACCGGGACATCGGCCGTCGCGGTCGGAGTCGGCGTCGCGGTCGCCGCGGGCGTTGCGGTCGCGGTAGCGGTCGCGGTGGATGTGGAGGTCGGTGTCGCGGTGGCCTCGGTGCCGCATGCCGCGAGCAGAGACGTGAGTGCGACGCCGCCGAACAGTCCGAGCACCCGGCGCCGGTCGATCAGGGTCTGCACGTCGTAGACGAGTCCGCGGTGATCCTCGTCGATCTCCTGGCCGTGCTCGTCGACCCAGCGTGTGTCGTCCATATCGCCCTCCTCATCGCGTGAGCCTCAGTCCACAGCATCCGGCTATGCGCCCACTGTGAGCGAGCGATGCGTTGAGTGGGCACTCCGGTCTCGACACGCCGCGACACGCCGGGGGCGCGTTTCCACAGCGAATCCGATGTCGGAGCCCCCGCGTAGCGTCGGGACTGTGGATGGATGCCGGCAAGGCTCGCGCGAAGGGCGTGAATCAGGGCTTTTCCCGGCTCCGAGGAAGGAGGTGTCCTGTGGATGAATCGGTGGACAACGAGCGTTGTACCTGAGGAGGGCGGTGGAAAACTACACGGATGTAACTACTAGCCCTTGTGGTGCATCCCGATGTCGGCACCTATATGTAGTATTGGGAGTCCGGCGGGGAGCCGCCGGGAGAACAGAGGAACTTGAGGGGAGAAAGGGTCACGATGGCGATCACGGTCTACACCAAACCGTCCTGCGTGCAGTGCAACGCGACCTACCGCGCGCTGGACTCGAAGGGCATCGACTACGAGGTCCTCGACCTGTCCGAAGACGCCACGGCGCTCGCGCACGTGAAGTCGCTCGGCTACCTGCAGGCGCCGGTCGTCGTCACCGACGAGGACCACTGGTCGGGCTTCCGTCCCGACAAGATCGACGAGCTCGCCTCGCGCCTGGCGTGACGCGTCTCGTCGCCGCCCGGAACATCCTGACGCCCCGTAGACGAGGCGAGACGATACGCGAGGAGGTGCGCAATGCCGACGTCACTGGCGACGCGAGCGCCCCTGCTCGTGTACTTCTCGAGCATCTCGGGCAACACCGCGCGCTTCGTCGAGAAGCTCGGTCTGCCCGCCGTGCGGATCCCGTTGCGGGCCTCCGATCCGGCCGTGGAGGTCGATGAGCCGTTCGTGCTCGTCACCCCCACCTATGGCGGGGGACAGGGGCACGGAGAGGAGAAGGGCGCCGTGCCCAAACAGGTCATCCGGTTCCTCAACGAGGAGCGGAACCGGAGCCTGATCCGCGGAGTGATCTCCGCGGGCAACACCAACTTCGGCGAGGCCTACTGCCTCGCCGGCGAGATCATCAGCCGCAAGTGCCGCGTGCCGCACCTGTATCGGCTCGAGCTATTCGGCACGCCTGAAGACGTCGATCGCGTGAGCGAGGGACTGGAGCGATGGTGGACACAGCACTGACCGACACGGCATTCAAGAAGGATGCCCGCTTCGACGGGATGGACTACCACTCCCTCAACGCGATGCTCAACCTGTACGGCGAGGACGGGAAGATCCAGTTCGACGCCGACCGTCGGGCAGCGCGCGAGTACTTCCTGCAGCACGTCAACCAGAACACCGTGTTCTTCCACTCGCTGAAGGAGCGGCTGGAGTACCTGGTCGACAAGCAGTACTACGAGCCGGCGGTCCTGGAGAAGTATCCGTTCGAGTTCGTCGCGCAGCTCAACGAGCTCGCCTACTCGAAGAAGTTCCGCTTCGAGACCTTCCTCGGCGCGTTCAAGTACTACACGAGCTACACGCTCAAGACCTTCGACGGCAAGCGCTACCTGGAGCGCTTCGAGGACCGCGTCGTCATGGTCGCCCTCGGGCTCGCCGACGGCGACCAGCAGCTGGCCACCGAGCTGGTCGAGGAGATCATCGCCGGCCGGTTCCAGCCGGCGACCCCGACCTTCCTCAACACCGGCAAGGCGCAGCGCGGCGAACTGGTCTCGTGCTTCCTGCTGCGCATCGAGGACAACATGGAGTCGATCGCCCGCGGCATCAACTCCGCGCTGCAGCTGTCCAAGCGCGGCGGCGGCGTGGCTCTGCTGCTGTCGAACATCCGCGAGTCGGGCGCCCCGATCAAGCAGATCGAGAACCAGTCCAGCGGCATCATCCCGGTCATGAAGCTGCTCGAAGACAGCTTCAGCTACGCCAACCAGCTCGGCGCCCGGCAGGGCGCGGGCGCGGTGTACCTCTCGGCGCACCACCCCGACATCCTGCGCTTCCTCGACACCAAGCGCGAGAACGCCGACGAGAAGATCCGCATCAAGACGCTCTCCCTCGGCGTGGTCATCCCCGACATCACCTTCGAGCTCGCCAAGAAGGACGAGGACATGTACCTGTTCTCGCCGTACGACGTCGAGCGGGTCTACGGCGTGCCCTTCGGCGACATCTCGGTCACCGAGAAGTACCACGACATGGTCGACGATGCGCGCATCAAGAAGACCAAGATCAACGCGCGCGAGTTCTTCCAGACCCTCGCCGAGATCCAGTTCGAGTCCGGCTACCCGTACATCATGTTCGAGGACACCGTGAACCGCGCCAACCCCATCAAGGGCCGGATCAACATGTCGAACCTCTGCAGCGAGATCCTGCAGGTGAACACCCCGACCACCTACCACGAGGACCTCTCCTACGCCGAGATCGGCAAGGACATCTCCTGCAACCTCGGCTCGATGAACATCGCTCTCGCGATGGACGGCGGCGACCTCGGCAAGACCGTCGAGACGGCGATCCGGGCTCTCACCGCGGTGAGCGACCAGAGCCACATCACCTCGGTGCGCTCCATCGAAGACGGCAACGACCGCTCGCACGCGATCGGCCTCGGGCAGATGAACCTGCACGGCTACCTCGCGCGCGAGCACATCCACTACGGCTCGCAAGAGGGTGTCGACTTCACGAACATCTACTTCTACACGGTGCTGTTCCACGCCCTTCGCGCCTCGAACCGGATCGCGATCGAGCGCGGCCGCGCCTTCGACGGGTTCGCCGACTCGACCTACGCGTCGGGGGAGTTCTTCGACAAGTACACGGATGCCGCGTGGGAGCCGCAGACCGAGCGCGTGCGGGAGCTGTTCGACGGCATCCACATCCCGACCCAGGACGACTGGCGGGCGCTCAAGGCGTCGGTGCAGCAGCACGGCATCTACAACCAGAACCTGCAGGCGGTGCCGCCCACCGGCTCGATCTCGTACATCAACAACTCGACGAGCTCGATCCACCCGATCGCGTCGAAGATCGAGATCCGCAAGGAGGGCAAGCTCGGCCGCGTCTACTACCCGGCGCCGTTCATGACGAACGAGAACCTGGAGTACTACAAGGACGCGTACGAGATCGGCTACGAGAAGGTCATCGACACCTACGCGGCCGCGACCCAGCACGTCGACCAGGGCCTGTCGCTGACGCTGTTCTTCAAGGACACCGCCACCACGCGCGACATCAACAAGGCGCAGATCTACGCCTGGCGCAAGGGCATCAAGACGATCTACTACATCCGCCTGCGGCAGCTGGCGCTGGAGGGCACCGACATGTCGGAGTGCGTCTCCTGCATGTTGTGACAGTCGATCAGGGATTTTTTGGAACAGGAACGACAATGACCCCGCACGAACCCCTCAAGCTGATCGACCACGTGCAGGCGATCAACTGGAACCGCATCCAGGACGACAAGGACCTCGAGGTGTGGAACCGCCTCGTGAACAACTTCTGGCTGCCCGAGAAGGTGCCGCTGTCGAACGACATCCAGTCGTGGAACACGCTGACGCCGGAGGAGCAGCAGCTCACGATGCGCGTGTTCACGGGTCTCACCCTGCTCGACACGATCCAGGGCACGGTGGGCGCGGTCTCGCTCATCCCCGACGCGATCACTCCGCACGAGGAGGCGGTGTACACCAACATCGCGTTCATGGAGTCGGTGCACGCGAAGAGCTACTCGTCGATCTTCTCGACGCTGTGCTCGACGAAGGAGATCGACGAGGCGTTCCGCTGGTCGGTGGAGAACCCGAACCTCCAGCGCAAGGCGAACATCGTCATGGACTACTACCGGGGCGACGAGCCGCTCAAGCGCAAGGTGGCATCCACTCTGCTGGAGTCGTTCCTCTTCTACTCCGGCTTCTACCTGCCGATGCACTGGTCGAGCCGCGCGAAGCTCACCAACACCGCCGACCTCATCCGCCTCATCATTCGCGACGAGGCCGTGCACGGGTACTACATCGGCTACAAGTTTCAGAAGGGGCTGGAGCAGGTGACCGAGGCCGAGCGCGCAGAGCTCAAGGACTACACGTTCTCGCTGCTGTACGAGCTGTACGACAACGAGGTGCAGTACACGCAGGATCTCTACGACGCGGTCGGTCTCACCGAGGACGTCAAGAAGTTCCTGCACTACAACGCGAACAAGGCGCTCATGAACCTCGGCTACGAGGCGATGTTCCCGTCGACGGTCACCAATGTGAACCCGGCGATCCTGTCGGCCCTGTCGCCGAACGCCGACGAGAACCATGACTTCTTCTCCGGCTCCGGATCCTCGTACGTGATCGGCAAGGCCGTCGCCACCGAGGACGAGGACTGGGACTTCTGACCCGCCGGTCGCCCGGTGTACCGACTCGAGTCCTCCGGCGCCGTCCGTGCCTCGCGGACGGCGCCGGTGACCGAGTGGCTACGATGAGCGTCATGCCCGAACGGCCGCCGCTCAGTCCCGTGATCGGTCTGCTGACCGTCTCGGCGATCTGGGAGGGCCGGCTCGCCGAGAAGCTGCGGGGCCTGGGCATCTCGACCCGCAAGTACGGCCTGCTCGGCCACATCGACGCCACCCCCGGCATCTCGTTCTCCGAGCTGGCGCGCCGCTCGAGCATCACGGTGCAGTCCGCGCACACCGCCGTCCGTGCGCTCGTCGACGACGGTCTTGTGGAGGACGCCACGCGCCATGCCGGCACGGCATCCGATCTTCGCGTCACCGCGCGCGGCGCGGAGGTGCTCGCCACGGCGCACGCACGGCTCGCCGAGCTCGATGCGCGGCTGGCCGATGAGGCCCCCGAACTCGCGGCGGTGCTGGCAGCCAGCCCCGCCGCGATGCTCCGCACGGCCACCTGAAGCGCGACACCGCGCGGATCGCCTCCGAGTGCCGCGACGCTACGCCGGCGCAGCGCCGAGCGTTCGGCCGCGGACGAAGTGCCCCGGAATGCGGATGTCCACCGAATCGGTCGCGTCGTTGCGCAGTCTGTCCTGGATCAGCTCGATGGCGCGTTCGGCGAGCTGGGCCACGGGTTGCGCGACCGTGGTCAGACCGAGCAGCGAGCTGCGATACGGGCCGACGCCGTCGAATCCGGTGACGCTCACGTCGTCCGGACACCGGACTCCCCACTCGGCGAGGTACTCGAGGATGCGGAGGGCGGTGGCATCGTCGCCCGCCATGAAGGCGGTGACACCGTCGTCCAGGGCCGCACGGAGCCCTTCCCTCAGCTCGCGCCCCTCCTGGGCGCGGCTGGCGATGATGGTCGTCTTGACATCGGCCATGATGAGCTGGGTCAGGAAGCTGGAGGTCCTGGCGTGCAGCGTGTGCGCCAGCCGATTCCGCGATGCGGTCACCGCGACGCGAGTGTGACCCGCTTTGACCACGCGGTCGGCGAGGTCGGCCTCGCTGGCCGGATCGATGTTGACGGCGTCGAACCCTGGACGCACGAGACCGAGGGCGATGGTCACCGTCGGGACGAAGGATGCCGCGAACTCCGCGGTGGCCGCGGACGTGCGGCCGGATGCCACGAGGATCCCACCCACACCGTGGCCCAGCAGATTGCGCACCGCGGCGGTCTGTCGCCGCTCGTCGTCGCCGGCGCCGACGATGAGCAGGTCGATGTCGCGCTTGTCGGTCTCCAACTGCACCTGTGCGGCCAGCTCGCCGTAGAAGGCCCGCCCGGCACCGCGGATGAGCAGGCCGATGGTCGTCGTCCGGGAGCTCGCCAGACCGCCGGCGCGCAGATCGGGCACGTACCCGAGCTTCTCCGCCGCCGCCTTGACGCTTCTGCGTGCAGCGGGGCTCACGCGGGGGGCGTCGGCCAGCGCACGGCTCGCCGTGCTCTGTGCGACACCCGCCTCGCGGGCGACATCGAGGATGCTGACCCGCCGCCTGCGTTCCATCTTCGAGTCTCCACCCAACCCATGCCGACGCCGTCAGCCGTCGAGCGTCCACTCCCGGAGCGTGTCGAACGTGAAGATCCCCTGCTCCGGCCGCTGGTCGACGGCCACGAGCGACACTCTATCGACGCGCATGGAGCTTCGCCGGGCGGCTCGCTGCAGCGCCCGGCTCACCGGCTCGGCCGCGGTGTCGTCGAGGCAGTAGGCGACCGTGTAGTGCGGGCCGTAGGGCGGCGCCATCAGCACGTCCCCGAGTCCCGCGCTCAGGAACGCCCTGCGCAGCCCGTCGAGCAGGGCCGCCCACGATGCGCTCGGGGCGCCGACGGCCTCCACCGCGTGCGTGTTCGCCCTCGGCGCCTCGAACTCCACATCGAACGGCTCGAGCGCGGCCACGGATTCGCCGATCCTGCCGAGGGCGGTGGCCCAGGCATCCCCGCCGATCTCGTCGGGGTAGGCGTCGAGCCGCTGCATCGTCATGTGGAGGTACTCGGCGGGCTGCACGGCCAGCTCTTCGATCGGCTCGAGCGACCGTGCCGCCGCCTCGTACGCGGCGAAGAGGGCATCGCCCGGTGGCGGACAGACGTAGAAGTGGAGCGCACCATCGAGTCTTCGCCACTTCGTGTCGTCCCGGTCGAAGAACCTCCGCATCAATGCACGTCCTCGGTCCGCGGGATCACCCACAGCGAGCCGGGCTCGATCGTGAGCGCGACCTGAGTCCCGCGGGGGTACAGCGGTGCCGCACCCGGCGCTTGGCCTTGAAGCTCGCCTACCTGGCTGCCGACGACGTAGTTGACCACGCCGCCGTCGAAGGCCACGGAACGCACCGTCGCCGAGATCGCCTCGTCGCCGGGCGCGGTCACGTGGAGGTTCTCGGCACGGATGACCAGCGACGCGGCGGAGCCCGCGGTGAGCCCCGGCGTGCCCGGCACGTCGAAGGTGCCGAGGTCGGTGTGGACCCGGTAGAGCGGATAGGCGCCCTCGCCCCCGAGGATCGCCGAGACGGTGCCGTCGACGAAGTTGCTCGTGCCCAGGAATGCCGCGACGAACCGATTGGCGGGATGCCGGTAGATCTCCGTCGGCGAACCCACCTGCTCGATGCGCCCGGCGCTCATCACCACGATGACGTCCGACATCGTGAGCGCCTCCGACTGGTCGTGCGTGACGAAGATCGCCGTCAGCCCGAGCCGCTGCTGCAGGGCGCGGATCTCGTCGCGCATGCGCACGCGCAGGCGCGCGTCGAGATTGGAGAGCGGCTCGTCGAACAGCACGATCTTCGGCTCCATGACCAGCGCGCGAGCCAGCGCCACACGCTGCTGCTGACCTCCGGAGAGCTGGTGCGGGTATCGATCGGCGTACTGTTCGATGCCCATCATGCGCAGGCCGTCGGCCACCTTCTGCTGGCGCACCTGGCGGTCGAGCTTCTTGAGCTTCAGTCCGAAGGCGACGTTGTCGCGGACCGTCAGGTGCGGGAACAGCGCATAGGACTGGAACACCATCGACATCGGTCGCTTGTCGGGCGTGACGCCCAGCACGCTGGCGTCGTCGAGCAGGATGTCGCCCTCGGTCGGATGCTCGAAGCCCGCGATCATGCGCAGCGTCGTGGTCTTGCCGCAGCCGGAGGGTCCCAGGAGGGTGACGAAGGTGCCGGCCTCGATGTCGAGATTGATCGTGTCGACGGCCTTCTGATCGGAGTGCTTCGCGTTGTACGCCTTGGAGACGTCGACGAGTCGGACGGATCCGGCCGTGGTCGCCGTGACGGGTCGCGGGGAGATGGTTGACGTGGTCATTTGTTGGCCGTCCTCTTCGAGCGGTTCAGTTGCTGTAGGAGCAGGGAGGCGACGCCGAGGATGGCGAGCACCATGAGGATGAGGATCGTGCAGTAGGCGAAGGCGTTGCCGAATCGCCCCGCGTCGACCTCGTCGAGGATCTGCGAGGTCATCACCTTGGTCTGCGGCGTGGTGATGAAGATGATCGCGGTGATGGTGGTCATCGACTTCGTGATCGCGTAGGTGACCGCGGTGATCACCGCCGAGCTGACCAGTGGGATGGTGATCTTCCTGAAGGTGGTCAGCGCGCCCGCGCCCAGCGAGGTCGCCGCCTCCTCCACCTGCGGGTTGATCTGCCGGAGTGCCGCGATCGACGCCTGCTGGCCGGTCGGGATGCCGCGGGTCACGTAGACGAGGACGATCGCGATCGCTCCGCCGCCGACGGCGAGCCCGCCGGCGAGGATCGGGAGGATCTGCACGCCGAGGAACCAGGTCGGGCTGGAGTAGGCCAGCGCGAAGCCGAGACCGAGTACGGTGCCGGGGATCGCAGCCCCCAGCATCCCGATGAAGTCGAGCAGTTTGCCCGACCGGGGGAGGTGCCGGACGACGAGCCAGGCGATCGCGAGTGCGAGCAGTGCCGCCACCGGCGCGGCGATGAGCGTCATGGTGAGGGTCGTCACCATGGCGCTGGATCCCAGTCGCTGGACGAACTCGTAGTGCGACAGCGTGAAGGTGTTGTTGACGCCCAGGATGTTGACGAACCCGCCGACGACGATCGTCACGTACACGAGCACGATCAGCAGGGCCCAACCGCCGGTGAGGATGCCGATGGGGATGACGATGCTCTTCGACGTCACCGGCTTGAGGGCTCCGGTCGGCTTGCCGGTGACCGTGATCACCGACTTCTTGCCGGCCCAGTACTTCTGGATCGCGAACACCGTCAGAGCCGGCAGGAGCAGCACGAGCGCGATGCCGGCGGCGCTCGCGATGTCGCCGCTGCCCGCCACCGCGAAGTAGATCTGGCTCGCCAGCACACGGAAATCCCCGCCGAGGACCAGGGGGTTCGCGAGGTCGGCGATGCCTTCGACGAAGAGCACGAGGAACGAGGCGAGCAGGGCGGGGACGACCATGGGGATCGTCACGGTGAGCAGCGTGCGCAGCTGCGTCGCGCCGAGTGTCGAGGCCGCCTCGAACAGCGACGGGTCGAGGTTCTCGAACATGCCCTTGATGTTCATGTAGGCGACCGGGGCGAAGGTCATCGAGATGACGATGACGAGTCCGGGCAGGCCGTAGATGTCGAACTCCAGGCCGAACAGCTGGTACGAGACGATGCCGCGTCGGCCGAACAGGCTGATGATCGCGGTCGCCGCGGCGAAGGGCGGCGAGATCGTGGGCAGCAGGGTGAGCCAGTGCAGCGCACGCTTGCCGCGGAAGTTCAGGAACACCTGCGCGTACGCGCAGACGAAGCCGACGAGCGTGCCGACGATCCCGACGAGCAGGCCGAGCAGCACCGTGTTGCGCAGCGGAACCGCGTTCGTGGTGAACGTGTGGATGATCGCGCCCAGTCCGTCGTCGGAGAACGCTGCGCCGACGAGCTTGGCGACCGGGATGCCGAGAACGACGACGAGCGCGAGCAGCACGATGCCGAGGACGAGCCATACGGCGGGATCCTTGCGCTGCTCCGTGCGGCGTCGGCCTGATGCGACCGGGATTCTGGTGGTGAGTGACATCGGTGTCTCCTCTTCGGATCGTGGGCCGGGGACGAGGGCGTCCCCGGCCCACGGGTCGGCTACTGAGCGTCGTTCGCCGAGGCGATCTGCGACTCGAACGCCTGAATGAAGGCGTCACGGCTGTCGGCAGCCAGACGGATGTCCCAGTCGACCTGCTTCACCTCGTCCTGCGGGGGCACGTTCGGGCCGACCTCGGCGTCGGGGTTGGTCGGCGCGGCGAAGGAGGGGATGTCCGCGTAGAGGTCCTGAGCCTTGGCCGTGAGCACCCAGTCCATGAACAGCTTGGCGTTGGCGAGGTTGGCGGGATCCTTGAGGATCGACACGGCGCCGACCTCGTAGCCGGTGCCCTCCTCCGGGTAGGAGGTGACGAGGTCGGGGTAGCCGGCCTGGATCGCCTTCTCGCAGTCGGAGTCGAGGGCGATGGCGACGGCGACCTCACCGCGTCCGGCCTGCTCGGTGCCGGTGGCCGCCGACTTGGAGTACTGCATGACGTTCGAGTTGAGCTTGGCGAAATAGTCGATCGCCTTCGCCTGGTCGCCGCCTTCGAGCGTCGCCACCGTGAAGATCGCCATGTAGCCGACGCCGGCGGTCGCGGGGTGCGGCATGGCGACGCTGCCGGCGAGCGCCGGGTCGAGGAGATCCTGCCAGGAGGTCGGAGCCTTGAGGCCCTTCTTCTCCAACTCCGCCTTGTTCGAGCAGAAGGCGACCGAGTCGGTGTAGAAGCCCGACCAGACGCCGGTCGGGTCGTTGTACTGCTCGGGAAGCGAGCTCGCCTCGGGGGAGATGTAGGACTCGACGAAGCCGCGGTCATCCGCGATCAGGTGGTTCTCCGCCTGGCCGCCCGACCAGACGTCGAACTCGCCGGGGTTCGTCTCCAGCCGGGCGAGGACCTCGCCCGAGCCGAGACGCACGTAGGTCGTCTCGATGCCGGTCTCGGCCTGGAATGCAGCCGTGATGGCCTGGCAGAAGTCCTCCTGCTGGGAGCAGGCGACGTTCAGGGAGCCGCTGGCCTCGGGGGCTGCGGAGGTCGTCGCGTCTGCGGCGCCTTCGGGAGCCGAGCACGCGGTCAGGGTCCCTGCGGTCAGGGCGAGCGCGCCGAAGGCGAGCAGGGCGGTGGTGGTGCGTGAGCGCATCGTTGAGCCTTCCGTAGTGGGTTCGGGAACGCTGTGGATACGCTCCCACTCGCAAAGAATGTCTCACTGGACTGCCCTATGTCAAGAGAACATTGGGATCAAGCCTGCATTGGGCGTCTCTCGGTCTGCGACGTCGAAGTGGATGCGTATCCATAGTCCGATCGGGTCAAGGGGTCCCGATGCATGCGGTTGATCCCGGCTCCTCGAATCGCGACACCGCCCGAATCCTCCGCACAGCGGGCGCATCCCGCACTAGGGTGCAGACATGCGCACACGTCTCGCCGCCGGTGCTGCGGCCTTCGTCGTCGCGGCATCGCTGGTCGGCTGCGTGCCCGAGCCCGCCTCCACGCCGACGGCCACACCGACACCGACGGTCACGCCGACGCCGACACCCACTCCGACCTCCACGCCCACTCCGGGACCGACCGTAGAAGCGTCGGCCGCCGCCCAGTACTGTACCGAGCACGGGGGCACGGTCGTCGAGATCACCCCGTCCTCGAGCGATGCCGTCCCAGGCGACTGGACCGCCGTCTCCGACCCGGTTCCGGCGTGCCGGTTCCAGCAGGGCACGGGCGACGCGATGACGCAGCTCGACGTCGATCTCACGACGCTCTACGCCGAGGCGCCGACGATGGCCGCCTACGCCTACCTGGCCAAGAAGCCTCTTCCCGGTGGGGGCGGCGAGAACCCCGCGGCGATGCTGTGCGTCAATCTCGAGGGCGTGGAGCTGACCCTCACACCCGTCGGCGGCAGTGCCGACACGGCGGTGACCGCGTGCCGCTTCGCCGACGGTTCGTTCATCGACGACTGGGCGATCGCCTACTACTCGGGCGGTGTGGTGCACGGCGTCGATCTGGCGACCCTGTTCCGGTTCGACCCCGCCTCGGTGCCGGCGGCCTGACGCACCACGCGCTCTTCGGCCCTCGCGCCCTCGCGCCGTGCGCCTCGCGCCGTCGCGCGGTGCGCCTCGCGCCGTGGCTCCTCGCGCCCTCGCGCCCTCGCGCCCCTCGCGCCCCTCGCGCCCCTCGCGCCCCTCGCGCCATCGCCCCTTGCGCCCTCGGGTCGTGCCGCTCCGCGCCCCTCGCGCCTCGGCTCCTCGCCCCTCGCACCGTGTCGCTCCTGTCGAGTCACTGTCTTCCTGCCGAGTCACTGTTCTCCAGGGCAGTGACTCGACGGAAGAGCAGTGACTCGGCGGGACGTCACCCGGGGAGAGCAGTGACTCGGTGGGGGAGGGGGATTGTGTCGGTGGCACGGGGCGGAGCGGTGCGCGGCGGAACCGGGGCGCATCGGGAGGCGGATCGGGGGGTGGAGCTAGGGGTGCGGGCCGGGGGCATGGCGGATTTCTGTCCCGCTTACAGGGTGAACTGCGCCGATCTGACCCGGAGAGCACGGTTCGGCGCGATCGGCCCTGTAAGCGGGACGCGCGAGTCACCGCAGCGAGGTCAGCGGCGGGTCGACACGGTCACGGTGAATCGGGCGTCGCGCGCGACCTGGCGGGTCGAACCGACGACGCGCTCCAGCGCGGGCCGATAGCGCAGCGGAGAGTTCCACACGCACCACAGCTCGCCGCCGGGCCGCAGCACCCGGGCGGAGTCGGCGAACAGGTGCGGCGCGATGCGGTCGGTGACCGCGGCGCCGCTGTGGAACGGCGGGTTGAGCGCGACGAAGGAGGCGGTGGCCTCCGCCCGTCGCGCCAGCGCGTCGTCGCGGACGACCTCCACGCGCGCGGCGACGCCGTTGGCGGAGACTGTCGCCCGTGCCGAGACCACCGCGACGGCGGACTGGTCCGACGCGTAGACGTGGGCGAGCGGATGCCGCAGGGCCAGCGTCGCCGCGACGACCCCCGTGCCGCACGCGAGGTCGATGAACGGATCGTCGCGCGTGCCGCCGGGAAGCGTCGCGGGAAGGCTCGACAGGAGCAGCCGCGTGCCGCCGTCGATGCGCGCGCCGGCGAACGCGCCGCCGTAGGCGCACACGACGATGCCGTCGTGGCAGGCCTGCGCGGGCGCCGGATCGCGGCCGTCGTGCGGATCGCGGGCGACGAGCACGCGGGACTTCTGGCGGGCGCGGGTGACGTCGAGCCGCCCGAAGAACTCGCCGAGCACCGCGTTCATGGCCGGCGTCATGTGCTTGAGGCGGCCGCCGGCGAACACGACGACCTCCGGTGCGGCGTGCGCGGCGATGAGCCCGGCGAGGTCGCGGAGCGCATCGAGCGAGCGGGGGAGCCGCAGCAGCACGACCCGCGCATCGCGCACCAACGGGCCCGCCGCCGATAGGCTCTCGAAGCGTCCCGAGAACCCCAGGCGCGCGGCGTTGGCCGCGAGCGCGCGCTCGCCGGTCAGGGCGTCCTGGTGCACGCGGATCGCGTCTGCACCGGCATGCGCTGAGGCGAGCGTGAGCGCGCCGTGCGTGTCGCCGATGACCACGAGGGCGCCGGGCGGGAGATCGCGGCGCGTGGCGGCCGACTCGTCCAGCAGCAGCCGGTCGGCGGCATCGGCCGCCACCAGCCCCGGCCCCTCGAGGTCGGGCGCACGCCGGAGCGCGTCGAAGGCGAAGCTCACGCCTCGCCCGGGTCGGCGTAGTGCAGGCGCGTGTCGTCGGCGGTGCACTCGTCGCCGATGCGGATGCCCGCCGCGACGAGTCCGTCGTCGCGCAGGTGCTGGAGCGCCACCACGGCGCGGCGGCGCAGCTCCCACGGATCGATCGTGTTGACGAAGATCTTCGTGCCGCCCTCGAAGCCCGCCGGGGTCGAGACGCGCCACTTCAGCACGACCCGCCACGGCATCGGCCAGGGTGCGCCCGGGGGTCGGTAGTGCCACTCCTCGTTGGTCGGCACGTGCGCTCCGGTCGCGGCGTGGAGGGCGTGCACGAGGTCGGAGACGGCGCGGATGCCGGCATCCGAATGCTCCTGCGGAAGGTTCGCGCCCGAGGTGGAGTACACCTCGAAGGCAGGGTAGCGGTGCCCCACGCCGGCGACGGCGACGGCGCCGTCGACGGCGGCCACGACGAGGCGCTCGGCCACAGCGAGGTCGGCGATCGCGAGCTGGTAGAGGTTCCGGTCGCTTGCGAGCATGCGCAGCTCGCGGTCGACCTGGGGACCGGCCTCGTCGACGGCCACGAGCTGCTTGTGCAGGTGCTCGAAGGAGGCGCCGGCCGGCGCCAGCCAGTTCTGGAACACGGAGACGTATGTCGCCGCGGGCTGGGCGGCCTGGATCGCGGCGAGCGAGTCCACGGTGAACGCGAAGTAGGCGCCGTGCTCGTCGGGGCTCAGGGTGCCCGAGGCGGCGAGCTGGTCGTCGGTGCGGGCGCCGTCGAGCACGTGCCGGCGAGCGACGACCACGTCGTGCGATCCGCCGAGGAGGTCGAGGGCGGCCTCTTCGAGCGAGGGGACGACGCCGGTCGCTCGGGCGCGGATCTCGGCGAGCCGCTGCAACTGCTCGTGGCCCACCGGGTCGGCGAGGTACTGCTGCGCCCACTCGATGACCGCACGCGGCTGACGGAAGCCGTGGTTCTCGCGCCAGTACTCGGCCGACACGATCTCGAACAGGTTGCCGAAGCGGCGGAACTCCGCCGGCGTGTCGAACAGCTCCGAGGCCGGCACGTGATGGACCGCCTCGAACGCGGGGCCGACGAGGCGGACCTTCTCCGGCGTGGTCTCCAGGTAGCGGTCGCTGCAGAACGCGCACAGGCGTGACGCCTCGCCCGGCTCCAGCGTGCGCGGCTCGCGCGGCAGGCTCGGCAATGCGCGCCCGGCGCGCCCGGGCACCGTCCACACGCGGGTGCCGGTGAGCGGGCCCACCTGCTTGACGGTCCCGTCCGGCAGGCGGACGATCATCGGCTGCGCCTTCACCCGCACCCCCTCAGCCTAGCGAGCGGTTCAGGGCGTGCGTGCCGGGTTGAGCCTCACGTACCTGATCGTCCCCTCTTCGCGCAGTTCGACGACGGCCGGATGGGCCTTCACGAAATCGGTGAACGAGGCGTGTCCGAGCTCCTTCTCGCTGAAGGACGGGTCCATGCGCTTGATCAGGTCCTTCAGGGCCGATGCGACGGCCCACTCGTCGTCGGTGCGCTCGCGCTCCAGGCGCAGCGCGCGCTCCAGCAGTGCCTCGGCGGGGTCGGCGGGCGGGGTCGCCGCCGGCTTGCGGGACCGTCCGCGACCGGATGCCGCGACCTTGCCGTCGCTGGCCTCGGGTCTCGTGACGCCGGGGAGCGACTCGTAGGAGTCGAAGCGGTCGCAGGCCGCCGCGAGCGCCTTCGCGGTGGATCCGGCCACGCCCACGCCCACGACGTACCGGCCGAGCCGCTTGCAGCGCTGAGCCAGCGGCACGTAGTCGCTGTCGCCCGCGACGATCACGACGTGGGTAAGGTCGGGAAGGCGGAACATGTCCTCGACGGCATCCACCGCGAGCCGGATGTCGGCGCCGTTCTTGGCGTAGGCGGCGGTGGGGAACAGCTGCACCAGATCGACCGCGCGTGCGACCAGCTGCGAGCGGTACTCGGCGTTGATGGGCGCGGACCAGTCGGCGTAGGCGCGGGTCAGGACGAGCGTGCCGAACGATGCCGCGTACTCGACGATCGCCGCGACGTCGACGGTCGCGGCGGCCAGGCGTGCCGTCACCTCCGGATCGCCGGCCGATGCCGCGATGCGAGCGCGGTCGCGGCCCAGGGAGCCGCGTCCGTGGATGCGGTCGTACCAGCTCAGCACGATGTTGTCGAAGTCGAAGTAGACCGCCACGCGGGCCCCGGCCGTCTCGGGCATCACGCCTCCTCGGGGTGGTTCAGGCCGATCCGGCTGCGGATCTCGTCGAGCGTGCCCGTGCGCGCCTCCACGCTGGTGCCGATGTCGAGGGTTCCGCAGGGCAGTCCGGTCATGCTGAGAGCCTAGCCGCCGTGCTCTGACGCGGAATGGCGCCCGGACGAAGGCATGGATCCATGCTGAGCCGATCCGTGCGGCTGGAATCGGTCGTCCAGCCTTGCTCCGGGCAGCATTCCGGTGGAGCCTCGCCCGGATCGGGCCGCGAGGTCAGGGGATCAGGACGATCTTGCCGTCGGCGCCGGCCTCAAGGAGCCGGTGCGCCTCGGCAGCCTCGGCAAGCGGCAGCTGCGTGCCGAGCTCGACCGAGAATGCCCCCGCGGCGACGAGCGCGACGGCCACCGGCATCGCCTCGGCACGCCACGCGCGCTCCAGCGCGCTGAGCGGGCGGGGGCTGCCGCCCATGAAGGCGCGGATGCCGAGGCCCGCGGCGTCGGCTCCGCGCACGAGCGTCGCGATGCGGTCGCGGTCGGCGACGAGCTCGAGGGACGCCGCCAGCGCCTCGTCAGTGCCGGCGATGTCGATCGCCGCGGTCACGCCCCGCGGTGCGGCGGCACGCACCCGCGAGGCGAGCCCCTCACCGTAGGCCACAGGGATCGCGCCGAGGGCGCGGACCCGGCCGGCGCGGCGATCGCTCGTGGTCGCGATCGCGGTCGCGCCCCACAGCACGGCGAACTGGATGACCGCCTGCCCGACGGCCCCCGACCCGCCGTGGACGAGGAGCGTGTCGCCGGCGCGCACGCCGAGCGAGCGCAGTGTCTGATACGCGGTGCCGAACGGGATGCCGAGGGCAGCCCCCACTGCGGCGCTCACCCGCGGGGGCCTCGGGGTCAGCTGCGCGGGAGTGACCACGAGGTCGCTCGCGTAGACGCCGGCGGCGCCGAACACGACGACCTCGTTGCCCGGACGGTAGCCCTCGACCTGGTCGCCGACAGCCGTCACGACCCCGGCGCCGTCGCCGCCGACGCGCCGCGGCGCAGTGATCGGCCCGGACGGGCGCCGCCCGGAGCGAAGCTTCGCGTCCAGCGGATTGACGCCCGCCGCCTCCACGCGCACGGCGACCTCTCCGGTGCCCGGAACGGGCGGCTCGATCTCGGTGAGGGTCAGGACCTCGGGGTCGCCGAACGCGGAGTAGGTGATCGCGGTTGCCATGCCTCCCCACTGTACGCGGGACAGGTGGTGGCCCGAGGCGCGGTGCCGGGCGCCTCTCTCCCCCCACCCGTTCGGTTGCCCCAGGTGTACGCCCGGAGCGCCGTTTCGCGTACATCCAGGACAAGTGAACAAGGGAGGGGGACGCCGGGGTCGGCGCTCAGCGGGCGCCGGACAGGGCCTTCGCGATGCGCTGCAGCGAGACCGGCTCGGCCGTGCCGAGGTTCTGGGCGAACAGGCTCACGCGGTACTCCTCCAGCAGCCAGCGGGCGTGGACGAGGGCTCGTCCCGCATCGGGGGCGACCGGGATCGTGCCGCCGGCCTCGGCGTAGAGTGCGGCAGCGCGCTCGAATTCGGTCATGCGCTGGCGATCGCGCCCGGGCTGGTCGGCGAGGCCGCGCACGCGATCCCGCGCGGCCTGCAGGTAGCGGGGGAGGTGGGCGAGCCGAGCGACGCCGGTCTGCGCGACGAAGCCGCGGTGGACGAGGCCCGCGAGCTGGGCCTTGACGTCGCCGAGCGCGCCCAGCAGGGTCAGGGAGTTCTGCTCCCTGACGGCTCGATCGACCTCGCGCTGGAGCGTCAGGATGCGCGCGCAGAGGGACACCGCAGCGAACAGCTCGTCCATCACGGCGGCCGAGAACGCGTCGCGCACGACCTCGAACCGTTCCCGCGTGCGGACGGCGGGGTCGGTCCGCGCGATGACGGCGTCGGCGACCGCGACGCGGGCGTCTTCGACGAGCGCCCGCGCCGACGGGTAGGGCGAGGCGGCCAGGGCGAGCTTCTCCGCCGCGGTCAGGTGGTCGAGCACGTACGCGGTCGGTGAGGGAACGGCCAGCAGCACGAGCCGGCGGATGCCGGCGTGCGTGAGCCGCGCGGCCTGTTCCGGCGTCGCCTCGATCCGCAGAGCCACGCTCGTGCCCTCGTCGACGAGTGCCGGATAGCCGCGCACCACGCCGCCGGCCACCGGCGTGTCGATGAGGGAGGGGAGCGCACCGAACGTCCAGTCGATGAGCCCCGATTGCTCGGCGAAGCGGGATGCCGGTGCCCCGTGCTCGCCGGGCATCGGGCGCGGGCCGGCGGGGCTCTCGGTCGGGGAGCGCGGCCCGGAGGGCCGAGCCGAGACGTCTGTGCCGGGTGGGCGTCCCGACTCGCTGCGCTCGACGGGCGACCGGGAACCGGTGCGCGCGAGGGAGCGGGACACGGCATCCCGAGCCCGCCCGGCGAGCCGGGTCTGCAGGTCTTCGAGCGAGCGGCCGGAGCCGACGACGCGCCCGCGCTCGTCGACGACGCGGAACGACGCAGTCAGGTGCGCGGGCAACCGGTCGAGGTCGAAGTCGCCCGCGCGCACCGGCTGGTTCGCCACGCGCTGCACGAGGGCGGCGAGGGCCTCGGTCAGCGTGCGGCCCGGACGGCCGTCGTGCGACTCGGGACCGGCGCCGTCGAGCTGCTCGCCGAAGCGCGCCGCCCAGTCCGCGGCGGGCACGACGTTGCGGCGGATCGCCTTCGGGAGCGCACGAAGCAGCGCCGTCACGAGCTCGGCGCGCAGCCCCGGCACCTGCCAGTCGAAGCCGTCCGGGCTCAGCTGGGCCAGGAGCGCCAGCGGTACCACGACGTTCACGCCGTCGTCGGGGGCCCCGGGCTCGAAGCGGTAGGCGAGCGTGAGCACCTGGTCGCCCTGCCGCCAGCGGGTCGGGAAGTCGCGCTCGTCGGCGCGCGCGGCGTCGTCGACGAGGTCGCCCTCGGTGAGGTCGAGGAGGCGCGGGGTGCGGGTCGAGGCATCCCGCCACCACATCTCGAAGGAGCGCACGTCGAACGCGTCGCGCGGCACCCGGGCGTCGTAGAAGCGGAACACCGCCTCATCGCCGACGAGGATGTCGCGGCGGCGCTCGCGCTCCTCCAGGCGCTCCAGCCGGCGGCGCAACGCGTGGTTGCGGCGCTCGAATGCCGTGAGGCGCTTGTCGAGGTGCTGGCTGTTCCACTCGCCGTCGACGAGTGCGTGCCGCACGAACAGCTCGCGTGCGAGGTCGCGGTCGATGCGCGCGAGCTGGATGCGGCGGCGCGGGATGATCTCCACCCCGAACAGGGTGATCTTCTCGGCGGCGACGGCGGCTCCGGCATCCTTCGACCAGTGCGGATCGCTCACGGTGCGGTGTGCGAGATCGCCGGCGAGCTCCTCGGCCCACGCGGGGTCGATCGCCGCGACCGTGCGCGCGAACAGGCGGGAGGTCTCGACCAGCTCGGCGGCCATGACCGCGTCGGGCGAGGCTTTGCGCAGGCCCGAGCCGGGGAAGATCGAGAACGTCGCGCCGCGCGCGCCGCGATACTGCGGCAGCGGCCTGCGGCCCTTGTCGCCCTTCGCGAGCGAGCGGGTGTCGAGGATGCCGAGATGTGACAGCAGCCCGGACAGGATCGCGCGGTGCACGGCCGCCGGATCTGCAGCGCCCGGGGCGCCGGGTGCCGCGCCGCCGTCGCGCAGGAGTGCGCGCAGCTGCCGATGCACGTCGAACCATTCCCGCACGCGTACATAGTTGAGATGCTCGGCGCGGCAGAGGCGCCGGAAGGCGCTGGAGCCGAGTCGGCCCTGCTGCTCGTGCAGGTAGGACCACAGGTTCAGAAGCGTGAGGAAGTCGCTGGTCGGATCGGTGAACCGCGCGTGGAGGCGATCGGCCTCGTCGCGGCGCTCCTCGGGGCGCTCGCGGACGTCCTGGATCGAGAGCCCCGCGACGATCGCGAGCACGTCGCGCGTGACCCCGAGCTTGCGTGCCTCGAGGAGCATGCGCGCGAAGCGCGGGTCGATGGGCAGGCGCGCGAGCTCGCGGCCGATCTTCGTGAGCTTCGGCTCGGCGCCCTGACGCGTGATCGCCCGGAGCTCGGTGAGCAGGTCCAGTGCGGCTTTCACGCCGCGCGAGTCGGGTGGGGTGAGGAACGGGAACGCCGAGATGTCGCCGAAGCCGAGCGCGAGCATCTGCAGGATGACGCTCGCGAGGCTCGTGCGCAGGATCTCGGGTTCGGTGAACTCGGGGCGCTTGTCGAAGTCCTCCTCGACGTACAGGCGGATCGCGATGCCCGGCGAGGTGCGGCCGGCGCGACCGGAGCGCTGCTGCGCGGATGCCTGCGACACGGCCTCGATCGGGAGCCGTTGCACCTTCGACCGCGCGCTGTAGCGGGAGATGCGCGCGGTGCCGGTGTCGACGACGTATCGGATGCCGGGGACCGTCAGGCTCGTCTCCGCGACGTTCGTGGCGAGGATGACACGGCGCCGGACGCCGGCGACCTGCGACCGCTCGAACACGCGATGCTGCTCGGCGGCGGACAGCCGGCCGAACAGGGGCAGAACCTCCGTCGGGCGAGGGTGATCCGCATACATTCCGCGAACGGCATCCATCGCGTCGCGGATCTCGGCCTCGCCGGGGAGGAACACGAGCACGTCGCCGTCGGGCTCGCGGTCGAGCTCACGGAGGGCCGCGACGATGGCGTCGACATCGTCCTCCGCGGGGTCGCGGTAGCGGATCTCGACGGGATACGTGCGGCCGGACACCTCGATGATCGGTGCCGGGTCGCCCGCGGCATCCGCGAAGTGCGCGGCGAAGCTCTCCGGGTCGATCGTGGCGCTCGTGACGATCACCTTCAGGTCGGGGCGCCGAGGGAGGATGCGCCTGAGGTACCCGATCAGGAAGTCGACGTTGAGCGAGCGCTCGTGCGCCTCGTCGACGATGATCGTGTCGTAGCGGCTCAGCAGCCGGTCGCGGTGGATCTCGTTCAGGAGGATGCCGTCGGTCAGCAGCGCCACGCGCGTGTCGGCGGAGACCCTGTCGGTGAAACGCACCTTGTAGCCGACCGTCGTGCCGAGGGGCACCTGCAGCTCTTCGGCGATGCGCTCGGCGATCGTGCGCGCGGCGATGCGGCGCGGCTGCGTGTGGGCGATGCTCGTGCGGCCGAGCTCGAGGCAGATCTTCGGCAGCTGCGTGGTCTTTCCCGACCCGGTGGCGCCGGCGACGATGACGACCTGGTGGCTCTCGATCGCGCGGGCGATCTCGTCGCGCGCGGCGCTGACTGGCAGCTCCGGCGGATACGAGATCGCGGGCTCGGGCATAGCCCTTCATCGTAGGCCGCCCGCGCTCGTCGGTGTCGGCGCGCAGCGATGCTCGTTCGCTGGCCCGTGTGGTCGCGCGGCGCGGCTGCGGCGACAATACGGGGCAGGTGAGGAAGGCGCACGCGCCTCGGGTCGGCGCGTATGGTCGCGTTCCGCGGCAGCGGCGACCACATGCGCCAAGGCGAGCGCTACCCGCAGCGGGCAGTCCTCCTCGGTAGGTTGTCGGTCATGGTCAAGCCAGCCCGAGAGAAGATCGCTCGCCTTCTGCGCGGTGGTGAGTCAACCGGGTCCTTCAGCGTGGAGACGTCGGCACCGGCCGCGGGCGTGACGTTATTGGTGGACGGGATCGGCTCGGTGAAGCTCCCCGTCGGCGCCGCGCAGGAGCGAATGCTCGTGTCGGTCGCGCGTCCGGCGATGTTCGGGCTCGGTGAACAGACGCTGACCGACACGTCGGTGCGCGACACGTGGGAGCTGACCGCTGACCAAGTCAGCTTGGGCGGCGCCTGGGACGAGCTGCTCGATGCCGTGCTGGCCGACGTGCACGAGGGACTCGGCCTGCCGAGAGGCTCGCGTGTTCGCGCCGAGCTGCACGCGCTGCTCGTCTACGGGCCGGACCAGTTCTTCGCGCCCCATCGAGACTCGGAGAAGGATGACGAGATGGTGGCGACGCTGGTGGTGTCGTTGCCGTCCGTCCATTCCGGCGGGGAGCTCCTGGTGAGCCATGGCGGAAAGACCCACGCCTATCGACACTCGGACCGGAACTCCATCGGCTTCGTGGCCTTCTATGCCGATTGCGTGCACGAGGTGCGGCCGGTGCGTTCCGGACGCCGGGTGACGCTGACCTTCAACCTGCTCGTCACCCGCGATGCCGAGACGATCGAGCTCGATCCGGAGGAGGAGCTCGCCGCCCTGGTGGGTGAGCACTTCGCCACCCCGGTGCCACGACCCTGGTCGGACGAGCCGTCTCCGGCGCCGAACCACCTGGTGGTCCTGCTCGACCACGAGTACAGCGAACGAGGGCTGGCCGCGGGTCGTCTCAAGGGCCGCGATGTCGAGTGGGTGAGGCGACTGCAGACCGCTGCGGCTCGAGCCGGCTGTCGGAGCGCGCTCGCTCTCGGTGAGATTCGCCAGACCTGGAACGCCTACGAGGACGGGTGGTCGTGGCGATACGAGGACGGCCCGGACGACGAGGGGTACGACGACGGAGGGTCTGGTGCGTCATACGACCTCGGGGAGCTGCTCGACGATGAGATCTCGCTGGGCTGGTGGAAGCGGGACGGTGTCGGCGACGGGGAGCAGATCGGTCTCGGTGTGGACGAGAGCGAGGTCTGCTCCGTCACACCGACGGCATCGATGGCCCCGTATCAGTCCGAATACGAGGGCTACATGGGCAACTACGGCAACACCCTCGACCGCTGGTATCGCCGAGCCGCGATCGTGCTGTGGCCGCAGGAGAGGGACTTCATCGCGCGCGCAGAGGCGGACCTGCCCAACGCGATCGCCGAGCTGAATGCCCGGTTGGGCGGCGGGGCCGACCTCGATCAGGCCCGAGCCGATGCGAAGGCGCTGACGGGTCTGCTCCGAGCAGGCAGTGCGGGTCTTCTGGCCCCGCTCCTGGCGCTCGCGGACGCTGTGGAGGACGCCGAACTCGCCCACGACCTCCTCGCCCACTGCGACGGGAAAGAGGTGACGGCCGCTCACGCGGCGGCGTTGGCTGCGGTTCGCCAGAGGTACGGAGACGCGTCGACGGCGAGGTTGATCGAGTCCTGGTTCCCTGTCGACGGCTACCGGCACGGGTACTGGGAGTGGGCGAGCGACACCATGCCGGACGTGGCCGCGGCGCTCAGGCGGGCCGGCGCAGCCAGCGTCGTCACCCGGTTGTGCCGACGGATCTGGGCGGGCGTGCTGAGTTCGATCACGGCGGCCCTCACCGCGGGTCCGCGGTCACGGGCGCGCAACCTGGCACCGGTCGTGAGGCCGGCGGAGGCACTCGTCAGGACCGCCGATTCCGAACTGGTGGAGGAGTTCGTGGCATCCCTTGCGGCGTGCGGCGACGGTGTGCTCGATCTGGAGCTCCCGCTGCTGCGCCGCCTCGGCTCGGCCGCGCCGGCGCTGTTGGCCGGTGACGCGGTGCGTCGGCTGGAGGGTGTCGTCGGGATCACGCCACGACCCGCCGACGACTGGTCGATCACGTGGTCGGGCTGCGGGTGCGACCTGTGCGAGCGCCTGCGGCGCTTCCTCGCGGACCGCACGGCCACGGAGCTCGACTGGCCGCTGAGGGCAGACCGGCGCCAGCACATCCATCAGCGCATCGAAGCAGCCGAGCTTCCCGTCATGCATCGCACGATCCGCAAGGGCAGCCCCTACACGCTGCACCTCGCGAAGCGGCCGGACCTTCACGAGCGCGAAGCCGCGCACCGTCGTCAGGCGATGCGGGACCTGGCGTGGCTGCGCGGGGAGGAGTGAACTCTTCTACCGGTGCCGGTGCGCCGCGCGGGTTCGGGTGTCGGAGGCCGGTGGGACAATGCCGGCATGCTGCTCGCCGAGGTCGTCGCAACGGTCCACGAGGTCACCGCCACGCGGTCGCGCCTCGCGAAGATCGACGCCCTCGCGCGGCTGCTCGCTCGCCTCGACCCCGACGAGGTCGCTCCCGCGGTGGCCCTCCTCACCGCGAGCCCGCGGCAGGGGCGCCTCGGCGTCGGCTGGCGCGGGCTCTTGGCGATCGACGCGCCGCACGCCGAGGTGCCGACCCTGACCATCGCCGACGTCGACGAGGCCTTCGACGTGCTCGCCGCGGCATCCGGACCCGGCTCGGCCGCCATGCGCAGCAGCACCCTCGTGGACCTCGCCGAGCGCGCGACCGCGCCGGAATGGGAGTTCGTGCGCCGCGTTATGCTGGGTGAGCTGCGCACCGGCGCGCTCGAGGGCGTGCTGCTGGAGGCCGTGGCCCGCGCGGCGGACCGGTCCGCGGCATCCGTCCGCCGGGCCGCGATGCTCTCCGGCGACCTCGGCGAGACGGCGCGGCTCGCCCTCACCGGTGCCGACCTCGAGGCCGTGGGCCTTGCCGTCGGGCGGCCGGTCATGCCGATGCTGGCGTCGACCGCGGCGTCCGTCGCGGACGCCCTCATCGAGACGGGCGAGGCGTCGGTGGAGTACAAGCTCGACGGCGCCCGCATCCAGGTGCATCGTCGGGGCGACCAGGTGCGCGTCTACACGCGGAGCCTCGCCGACATCACCCATCGCGTGCCGGAAATCGTGCGGGTCGTCCGCGGTCTCGACGCGCGCGAGCTCATCCTCGACGGCGAGACGCTCTCGCTCGACGAGGACGGCGCGCCGCGGCCCTTCCAGGACACGATGTCGCGTTTCGGCGCCGACGCGCCGTCGGAGGTGGCGCTCCGCCCCTGGTTCTTCGACCTGCTGCACGTCGACGGGCGGGACATCATCGACGAGCCGCTGCGCGTACGGCTGGCCGAGCTGGAGCGCGTTGCGGGGCCGTGGCGGATGCCGGGCATCGTCACCGCCGACGGCGACGCCGCGGATGAGCTCTCGCGTCGGGCGCTCGCCGCCGGGCACGAGGGCGTGGTCGTCAAGGCGATCGACTCGGTCTACGCGGCGGGTCGCCGCGGCAAGAGCTGGGTCAAGGTCAAGCCCGTGCGAACGCTCGATCTTGTCGTGCTCGCGTGCGAGTGGGGTTCGGGGCGCCGCACCGGAATGCTGTCGAACCTGCACCTGGGCGCGCTCGACCCCACCGGAGAGTTCGGCGAGCCGGGCGGGTTCGTCATGGTCGGCAAGACCTTCAAGGGCCTCACCGACGAGCTGCTCCGCTGGCAGACCGAGCGGTTCCCGCAGATCGCGACGCACCGGACCGCCCACGCCGTGTTCGTGGAGCCGGTGACCGTCGTCGAGATCGCGGTCGACGGCGTGCAGCGTTCGCCGCGCTACCCGGGCGGGCTCGCGCTGCGGTTCGCGCGCGTGAAGGCGTATCGCCCCGACAAGAGCCCGCGCGAGGCCGACACCATCCAGAGCCTCCGGGAGGGCCTCCGGTAAGGTGCGCGGGCCGGTGCCTTACCGGGCTGACCCCGGGCGCGGCATCCCGAGTCACTGCGTTGTTTCGCGAGTCACTGCCTTAGTGGCGAGTCACTGCGCTGCAGGGCAGTGACTCGGTGGGAAAGCAGTGAGTCGGGATGCCGGAGTCAGATCCAGCCGGGCAACCACGCGTGCAGGTGGTAGAAGTCGTACGGCACCTGGATCGCGGTCCACAACGGGAACCAGAACGCCGACAACGCGACCGCGGCGGCGAGGAGCACGACCACCGTGCGCTGTCCGGACCGGCGGCGCACCGGGTCGGTCGAGCTCGAGCCCGCGATCGAGCGCAGCGCGAAGGCGAGCGCCAGGAGCATGAAGGGCAGGATGACGATCGTGTAGAACTGGAAGACCGTGCGCTCGGCGAACAGCAGCCACGGTGCATAGGTCGCGGCGACACCGGTGAGGACGAACGCGTACCGCCAGTCCCGCGTGCGGACGAACAGGTAGCCGATGAACACGACCGCGGCGACCCCGCCCCACCACACCAGCGGGTCGGGCATGCTGTAGATGGTCGCGATGCAGCCGTTCGCTCCCACGCACCCGGGCGAACCATCGGCAGCGGTCTGCACGTACATCGAGGTCGGCCGCCACAGCAGCGGCCACTGCCACGCGGGGCTCATGTACGGGTGCGAGGAGGTGATGCTCGCCGTCGAGTTGTAGATCGTCTCGTGGTAGTGCCAGAGGTTCCGAAGCGGCAGCGGAACCCACGACCAGAAGCCCGGATCCGGATCGAGGCGGTCGCGCCCGTAGCCGCCGTGGGTGGTGAGCCAGCCGGTCCACGATGCCAGGTATACGACCACCGCGACGGGCACGAGCAGCAGGAACGACACCGCCCCCTGGCGGAAGGCGGCATCCGCGGGCCAGAGCTGTACGCCCCAGCGGCGTCGCGCGAGCGCGTCGGAGATCACGAGATAGAGGCCGATCGCGGCGAGCGCCCATGCGCCCGACCACTTGACGGCGGACGCCGCGCCCGCCGCTGCGCCGGCCGCCACCACCCACGGGCGGTTCCACAGCACCGGTCCCCATGCGGGCGGACCGGCATCGGTCTCGCGCGCGGCGATGCCCGCGGCGAGCCGGTCGAGGTGCCTGCGCCGATCGAGCAGCACGAACCAGAACGCGAGGAGCGTGAACATCGTGAGGATGACATCGAGCAAGGCGACGCGGCTCATCACGATGCCGAGCCCGTCGATCGCGAGCAGGCCCGAGGCGACCGCGGCGAACACGATCGAGCCGGTGAGGGCCCGCGCGATGAGGTACAGCAGGAGCACGCACGCGGTGCCGCTCAGCGCGACGGCGATGCGCCACCCGAAGGACGAGTCGGCGCCGAACAGCGCCATCCCCGCTCCGATCAGGTATTTCCCAAGCGGCGGATGCACCACGAAGCTGCCGTCGGCCTGGAAGAGGTCGGTCTGGCCGGCGACGAACTGCTCGTCAGCGCCGTCGGGCCAGGTCGCCGCGTAGCCGAGGTTCCACTGGCTCCAGGCGTCCTTCACGTAGTACGTCTCGTCGAACACCAAGGCGTGCGGATGCCCCAGGTTCCACAGGCGCAGTCCGGCCGCCAGGAGCGTGACGAGTGTCGGGGCGAGCCACGCGTACAGGCGGCGAAGGCGCGGGTCGGCATCGGTGCGTGCACGCCAGCGGTCGTACGCGGACGGTCGCACCGGAGGCGTGATCGTGGTCGCGGGCGTGGTCACCGGTCCAGCCTAAGCTGGGGCGGTGATCATCCTCGCGGCGACGCCGATCGGCAATCTGGGGGATGCCTCGCCCCGTCTCGTCGCCGCTCTGGAGTCCGCGACGGTGGTCGCCGCGGAGGACACCCGCACGGCGCAGCACCTGCTGCGGGCGCTCGGGGTGCAGAACCACCCGCGGCTCGTGGCGCTGCACGACCACAACGAGAAGCACCGCGCGGCCGAGCTCGTCGCCGCGGCGCGCGAGGCGGAGCTGCTCGTGTTGTCGGATGCCGGCATGCCCACCGTCAGCGACCCCGGTTACGGCCTCGTCGCCGAGGCGGTGGCGCAGGGCGTCGCGGTGAGCGTCATTCCGGGGCCGAGCGCCGTGCTGGCCGCGCTCGCCGTGGCGGGGCTTCCCACCGACCGCTTCACGTTCGAGGGGTTCCCGCCGCGCAAGCCCGGGGAGCGCCGCCGCGCCCTCGCGGCGCTTGCCGCCGAGCCGCGCACGATGGTCTTCTTCGAGGGCCCGTCGCGCCTGGCCGAGACTCTCGCCGCGATGGCCGACGCGTTCGGCGCCGACCGCCGCGCGGCCGTGTGCCGCGAGCTGACCAAGCTGCACGAGGAGGTCGTGCGCGGCGAGCTCGCCGAGCTGGCGGCCTGGGCGTCCGGGGGTGTCCGGGGCGAGCTCGTCGTGGTGGTGGCCGGAGCGGTCGCGCGCGCGGTCTCGCCCGACGACGCGCTCGCCCAGGTGCAGTCGCTCGTGGCGAGTGGAGCACGCCTGAAGGATGCCGCCGCCGAGGTCGCCGGTCTCACCGGCCACTCCTCCCGCGAGCTGTACCAGGCCGCGCTCGCCGCTCGGTCTGTGCAAGGAGCACCCTCGCGGGGGGAGTGAGCACCCTCGCGGGGGGAGGGAGCACCCTCGCGGGGGGAGGGAGCACCCTCGCGGGGGGAGTGAGCACCCTCGCGGGGGCAAATAGAATCGTCTGGTGACTTCCGGCCGCAGCTTCTACATCACGACGCCGATCTACTACCCGAGCGACGTACCCCACATCGGGCACGGCTATACGACCGTCGCCGTCGACACGCTCGCGCGCTGGCACCGCCAGGCCGGCGACGACACCTGGATGCTCACCGGCACCGACGAGCACGGCCAAAAGATGCTCCGCGCGGCCACCGCCAACGGGGTGACCCCGCAGCAGTGGGTCGACAAGCTCGTGAGCGAGTCGTGGCATCCGCTCCTGAAGACCCTCGACGTCGCCAACGACGACTTCATCCGCACCACGCAGGAGCGGCATGAGCGCAACGTCCAGGTGTTCTTCCAGGCGCTGTACGACCGCGGCTACATCTACGCGGGGGAGTACGAGGCGCTGTACTGCGTGGGCTGCGAGGAGTTCAAGCCCGAGTCCGAGATCGTCGACGGCACGGGTCCCTTCGAGGGGCTCAAGGTCTGTGCGATCCACTCCAAGCCGTTGGAGCTGCTGCAGGAGAAGAACTACTTCTTCAAGCTGAGCGAGTTCCAGGACCGGCTGCTCGAGCTGTACAAGACCGGGTTCGTACAGCCGGAGTCGGCGCGCAACGAGGTCGTCTCGTTCGTCAAGCAGGGGCTCAAGGACCTCTCGGTGTCGCGGTCGACGTTCGACTGGGGCATCACGGTGCCGTGGGACGAGTCGCATGTCATCTACGTGTGGATCGACGCGCTCCTGAACTACGTCACGGCGGTGGGCTACGGCTCCGACCCGGTGGAGTTCGCGCGGCGCTGGCCGGCCCGCCACGTGGTCGGCAAGGACATCCTGCGGTTCCACGCCGTGATCTGGCCCGCGATGCTCATGGCGGCCGGCCTCGACGTGCCCGAGGGCGTCTTCGCGCACGGCTGGCTGCTGGTCGGCGGCGAGAAGATGTCGAAGTCGAAGCTCACCGGCATCGCGCCCACCGAGATCACCGATGTGTTCGGCTCCGACGCCTACCGGTTCTACTTCCTCTCCGCGATCGCGTTCGGCCAGGACGGCTCGTTCTCGTGGGAGGACCTGTCGGCGCGCTACCAGGCGGAGCTGGCGAACGGCTTCGGCAACCTCGCCTCGCGCACGACGGCGATGATCGAGCGCTACTTCGAGGGGATCGTGCCGCCCCCGGGCGAGTACGAGACCGGTGACCTCGCGATCCAGCAGACGGTGGCGGATGCCGCGACCGCCGCCGACGCGGCCATGGAGCGCTTCCGCCCCGACGAGGCGATCGCCGCGATCTGGACCGTCGTCGACGCCCTGAACGCGTACATCACCGACAACGAGCCGTGGGCGCTCGCCAAGGATGACGCGCAGCGCGCACGATTGGGCACGGTGCTCTACACGGCCGCGGAGGGCCTGCGCGCCCTCGCGGTGCTCCTCTCGCCGATCATGCCGGTCTCGACCGAGAAGCTGTGGGTCGCCCTGGGCGGCCCGGGTCGCCTGGTCGACCAGCCGATCCGCGAGGCCGGTGTCTGGGGGGTGCTCCGCCCCGGGGCGAGCGTCAACGGGCTCGCGCCGCTGTTCCCGCGCGTGGAGCAATCCGCGTGACGGACCCGTCGGGGTACGTGCGGCGGCGGGAGCAGGGCTCGCGCGACGTGCGGTGGCCGCAGGCGCCCGAGCCGCTGCGCGTGCCGGTGTACGACAACCACTGCCACCTGGAGATCGCCGACGGCGACGAGCCCCGCACCCTTGCCGAGCAGCTGGAGCTGGCGGCATCCGTCGGCGTCGTCGGCGTGGTGCAGGCGGGGGGCGACATCGCCTCGAGCGTGTGGTCGGCGGATGCCGCCTCCTCCGACCCGCGGGTGCTCGCGGCCGTCGCTATCCACCCCAACGAGGCTCCCGGGTACGCCGAGGCGGGCCGGCTCGACGAGGCCATCTCGGTGATCGACGAGCTGGCGGCGCAGCCGCGCGTGCGCGCGATCGGCGAGACGGGCCTGGACTTCTTCCGCACCGGCGAGGAGGGGCACGCCGCCCAGTTCTTCAGCTTCGAGGCGCATATCGAGCTCGCGAAGAAGCACGGCATCGCGATGCAGATCCACGACCGCGACGCGCACGCGGCCGTCCTTGAAACGCTCGAACGCGTGGGCGCCCCCGACCGCACGGTGTTCCACTGCTTCTCGGGCGACGCGGACATGGCGCGCTCCTGCGCCGAGCGCGGCTACTACCTGAGCTTCGCGGGCAACGTCACGTTCAAGAACGCGCAGAACCTGCGCGACGCGCTCTCGGTGACGCCGCGCGAGCGGATCCTCGTGGAGACGGATGCCCCCTTCCTCACTCCCATCCCGCACCGCGGGCGGCCGAATGCGCCGTACCTCGTTCCGGTGACGGTGCGGTTCATGGCTGCCGAGCTCGGGCTCGAGGTGGACGAGCTGTGCGCGCAGCTCGCGGCGAACACCCTTGCCGTCTACGGCGCCTTCTGAGCTGTCCCGGTGGTTGCTGCGGGCGCCGTCTTCTCCACAGACGCTCGACCTCGCGAGCTGTCCACGGATCGTCGGAATCCGCCCGCGTCGGGGTGCGCGGCGCCGTAGCGTCGGAGTATCCGAACCGGGACAATGGAAGGGTGATCGAGATGGACGACGCGCAGACGTGGGCGGTGATCGGCGTGCTGGCCGCGTCGTTCCTCGGCACGATGACGATCATCTCGACGATGTTCACGCGCGTCATCAAGACCGAGATCGGTGCCGTGCGGAGGGAGCTCAGCGCGGCGATCGGCGGCGTCCGGGCGGAGCTCGGCGCGGAGATCGGCGGCCTCCGGGAGGAGATGAACGCCCGGTTCCAGGCGGTGCACACGCGACTGGACGGCATGGACCGCGACATCCAGTTGCTCATGAACCGGGAGTTCGGCACCGACAGAGGCTGATCGGGATTGCCGTGGGCCGTCAGTCCGACGGGCGCTGCGTGTCGAGCGGGAAGACCAGCTCGAGAGCCTGGCACCATTCCTGACCCGCTCCCGCGGCGGCGAGAGTGTGGCCCTGCCCGATCAACCGGTGCAGCACCACGCCCTCGAAGTGCCGCAGCGCCCGCTCTGTCTCGGCGACCCCGTCGCCGCGACCGCGCAGCCGCGCGATCTCCTCCTCGAGCAGGCCGTGCAGGTAGCCGCGGAGTGCGACGACAGAGGGCGACACCTCTCGCACGCGGCGCTCGGCGGCGTGGCGTCGCGCGGCCTCCGCGACGATCTCGCGGGCCTCCCCGAGGGCGGCGAACTCGTCCAGCGGCGCGTGCAGGCGGATCGTGTCGAGGTCGAGCAGCTCGGTGCCGGGCAGCTCGGCGACAGCGGGGTCGACGTTCCGAGGCATCCCGAGATCGATCACCAGTTGCGCGTGCGCATCGCCACCGCGGGCGGCGCGCAACACCGGGGCGGGCAGGACCGGGGCATCCGACGCGCTCGTGCAGGCGATCACGACCTGGGCGCGGGCCGCGGCCGCGGCGAAGTCCCGTTCTGTGACCAGGGCAAGGCCCTGCCGGGCCGCGAACTCGGCGCCGCGGCCCGATGCCGAGAACACACCGATGTCCACGGCGCCGTGGCTGCGCAGCACCGACAGCGTCGTGGCGGCATAGCGGCCGGTGCCGATCAGGAGCACCCGCGTCTGCGCCCAGTCGACGACCCGCGACGAGGCCATCTGCAGCGCCACCCGCACCAGCGACCTTCCCGCCGCGCCCACGCCCACGGCGTTCTTCACGACGCGCGAGGTCTCGGCGGCGCGCTGGAACAGGCTCTCCAGCGGCGTGGTGGTCAGGCCCTGCTTGCGGGCGGCGTCGAGGGCGCGCTTGACCTGCCCGGCGATCTCGTCCTCGCCGACGACGACCGACTCCAGGCCCGCGGCGACCGAGAACAGGTGACGTGCCACGCCGCTTCCGTGCGCGAAATCGACGCTCTCGCGCACCGTGCGAAACGGAAGGTCGCTCATCGCGGCGAGCCTCTCCATGGCGGCATCCATCGACGGCACCGGGGACTCGTCGGCGATGTCGAAGTACGCCTCGAAACGGTTGCACGTGGCGAGCACGACGGTGCCGAGGATGTCCTCGTGCGCGGCGCGGAGCGCGGGCGCGGCGGACTCGCCCAGGCGCGACAGGCTCTCCAGCGACTCGAACGGCGCCGAGCGATGGTGAGCGGACAGGCAGACGAGCACGAGTGCGGTTCCTCCGGGTGTTCCCCGTTAGTCTAGCCAGGAACGATTCCGCCGACTCTCCTCCCGGAAAAGACCGCATGTCCCTGGCCGCCAGCCACCCGCTCCGTGCGCACGGAACGTCCTCGTCGCGGCTCGTCCGGGCGCTCATGGGCACGCGCCCCGAGGTCGTGCCGGTGTGGTTCATGCGGCAGGCCGGCCGGTCGCTGCCGGAGTACCGCCGGTTGCGCGCGCGCGCCGGATCGATGCTCGACGCGTGCCTGGACCCGGACCTGGCCAGCGAGATCACGCTGCAGCCGGTGCGCCGGCACGGGGTGGATGCCGCCATCTTCTTCAGCGACATCGTCGTGCCGCTCCTGCTCGCCGGCATCGAGGTGGAGATCGTGCCCGGGCGCGGTCCGGTGTTCGCCCGGCCCCTGCGCACGGGCGCCGACATCGCCGCGGCCACCCGGATCGATCCCGCGCTCGTGCTGGAGCGGGGAGAACGGGTGGCGGATGCCGTCGCCCGCACGACCGGCGAGCTCGCCGCCCTCTCGCACGAGCGCGGCGAGTCGATTCCGCTGATCGGCTTCGCCGGCGCTCCGTTCACGCTCGCGGCCTATCTCGTGGAGGGCGGCCCCTCCAAGGACCACCTCGCCGCGCGGCGCCTCATCCACGAGGACCCGGTGGCCTGGCGTTCGCTCGTGGAGTGGCTCGCCGCGCTCGCCGGGGCGTTCCTCGTGCTGCAGGTGCGGGCGGGTGCGAGCGCCGTGCAGCTGTTCGATTCGTGGGCAGGGGGCCTCGCCCCCGCGGACTACCGCCGTGCCGTGCTCCCCGCCTCTGCCGCGGCCCTGGACCCGGTACGGGCGCTGCGGGTGCCCGACGGCGTGGAGCTGGAGCACGTGCCGCTCGTGCACTTCGGTGTCGGCACCGGCGAGATCCTGGCCGACATGGCCTCGATCGGGGTCGACGGGATCGGAGTGGATCACCGGGTCTCGCTCCGAGACGCCGTCGCGCGGGTCGGTCGCGAGGTCACCGTACAGGGAAACCTCGACCCGGCGCTGCTGGCCGCTCCCGAGCCCGTGCTCGACGCCGCGGTCGGGTCGATACTGGCGGACGGCCTCGCCGCGCGGGCGCACGTGTTCAACCTCGGTCACGGCGTGCCGAAGGAGACGGATCCGGCGGTGCTGACGCGTCTGGTGCGCACCGTGCACGAGTGGCGGGCGGTGTGAACGACACCGATCCCGTCGACGTCGCCGTGGTCGGCGCGGGGATCGCGGGGCTCGTCGTCGCCGCCGAGGCCGCGCGGGCAGGCCTGCGCGTCGTGGTGTGCGAGAGCGGTCCGCATGTCGGCGGCATGCTGCGGCCGCTGACGATCGCGGGCGTCGAGACCGATGCCGGCGCCGAGTCGTTCGCGACCCGCACCGGAGCCGTCGCGGCCCTCATCGGCGAGCTCGGGCTGCCGCTGGATATCGCCCTCCCGCGGCCCGGCGGCGCGCAGCTGGTCTGGCCCGCCGCAGGCGGCATCGATCGAGCCCCGCTGCCGCAGCGCACGATCCTCGGTATTCCCGCCGACCCGCTCGCGGCCGACGTCGTGCGCATCGTGGGGGCGGATGCCGCGGCGCTCGCCGCCGCGGAGCCGGCCCTCCCCGCGGCGCGGGCCGCCGCGGAGCCGGATCTGCACACGCTCGCCGCGACCCGGCTCGGGCCGCGCGTGGCCGACCTCCTCGTCGACCCGATCTGCCGCAGCGTGTACTCGCGGCCGGCCGGGGCGGCGCGGCTGTCGAGACTGCACCCCGAGCTGTGGCGGCGCTACCGGGAGCACGGCTCGCTGGTCGAGGCGGCGGCATCCCTCGCGCCCGGAGGGCGACCCGGGAGTGCGGTCGGAGGCATCCGCGGCGGCGTGTGGCGGCTCGCCGCGGCGCTGGCCGACCTCGCGCGCGCGCACGGCGCCCGTGTGCGCACCGACGCCCCGGTCACGGCGTTGCGCGCGGTCGACGGCGGGCACGAGCTGGTCCTGGGCGACGGCTCGGCGGTACGGGCCCGGCGCGTCGTGCTCGCGGTCGACGCGCGCGCCGCGGCGCGCCTGATCCGGTCGCCGAGCGGCACCGCAGGGCCTCGAACGCCGGGCGAGCCCGCGGGGCGTGTCGAGTCGGTGGGGGAGGACGATGCCGTGGCCGTCGTCCACGTCGCCGTCGAGGCCCCGGGGCTCGACGCGTTCCCGGTCGGCAGCGGGGTCATCGTCGCGCCGGGCACGGACGCGGCGGCCAAGGCGCTCACCCACGTAAACGCGAAGTGGCCGTGGGTCGGCGAGGCGCTCCCGCCCGGTGTGCACGTGCTGCGGCTCTCCGCGCGCGAGGCCGGCGCGTTCGAGGCGCGCGACCGTGCGGCGCTCGCGCGCGAGGTCGCCCTGCTCACCGGTGTCGCGGTGGAGGCCGGCGATATCCGCGAGGAGGTCGTGATGCGGTGGCCTGTCGCTGCCTCCGGCATGCTTCCCGCAGAGGTCGTCGCCGAGGCGGAGCGCCGCGGCATCGTCCTGGCCGGCGCCGCGGTCGCCGGCACCGGGCTCGCCTCGGTGGTGCCGCACGCGCGGGCGGTCGGCGCGACCCTCGCGCGATGACCCGAGCCCCGCGCGGGCCGACGTGCGCCGAGCGGTGCGCATCGGGGAGAATGGACCGATGCGCACCATCCGCCTCGGCACGCGCGCGAGCGCTCTCGCGACGACGCAGTCCCGCCACGTCGCGGACCTGCTCACCGCGGCGACGGGGGCGACGGTCGAGCTCGTCCCGATCGTCTCGTACGGCGATGTCGCGACCGGCTCGCTCGCCTCGCTCGGCGGCACCGGGGTGTTCGCGGCGGCGCTGCGCGAGGCGCTCCTGCGCGGCGAGTGCGATGTCGTGGTGCACTCCATGAAGGACCTCCCGACGGCGGCGCATCCCGGGCTCTCGATCGGCGGCATCCCGGCGCGGGAACGGCAGAACGACGTGCTGTGCGCCACCGGCGGGCGTGCGCTCGCCGCCCTTCCCCCCGGCGCCCGCGTCGGCACCGGATCGCCGCGTCGGGCCGCGCAGGTGCGGCGGGTTCGGCCCGACCTGGTCGTCGTCGACATCCGCGGCAATGTCGACACGCGGCTGCGCAGGGTGGCCGCGGGCGAGTACGACGCGATCGTGCTGGCCGAGGCGGGCCTGCGCCGCATCGGCCGCACGGACGAGATCAGCGAGGTGTTCCCGCTCGAGGAGTGGCCGACCTCCGCCGCCCAGGGCGCGCTCGCCGTCGAGCTGCGGCAGGACGACCTCGACGGCGCGTTGGGCGAGGCGCTGCGGAGCATCACCGATCCGGTCGCCGCGGCCACGGCGCTGCTGGAACGGGAGGTGCTCGCGCTCCTGGAGGCCGGCTGCACCGCGCCCATCGCGGTGAGCGCGACCGCTGTCGGCGGCGAGGTGCGGCTGCACGCCGAGGTGTACAGCGCCGACGGCCGCGAGGTCGCCCGCGCTCGCGCGACGGCCCCCCTCGCCGCCCTGATCCCCGTCCCCGCGCACCCCGCCCCCGCCGCCCTGATCCCCGCCCCCCTCACCACCCGTGCCCGTGTCGCCACCGCCGTCGCCACCACCCTCCTCGCCGAGGGTGCCACTTTCCTCGCCGAGGGTGCCTCCACCCTCGCCGAGGGTGCCACTTTCCCCGCTGAGGGTGCCTCCACCCCCGCAGATACGCCGGAGCCGCGCTCGTGAGCGGCCTCACCGGAGCGCGCGTCCTGGTCCCGCGCGGCGGCGCGTGGGGCGCCCGCGTGAGCGACACGCTGCGCAGCAGAGGAGCGGACCCCGTCGTCGCCCCCCTCATCGCCGCCCGGCCTCCGCGCGACCCCGCCGCGCGCGACGCCGTGTTCGCCCGACTCTCCGCGGGGGAATACGACTGGCTGTTCGTCACGTCGGCCGCGACCATCGAGCAGCTCACCGGCGCCGGGGTCGCGGTACCGTCCGCGACCCGCATCGCCGTCGTCGGCGCGGCCACCGCGCGCGCGGTCTCCGCGGCCGGCTGGACGGTCGCGTTCACCCCGGACGGGCCGTCGTCCGGCGAGAACCTCGTCGCCCAGTGGTGCGCACGGCACGACCCCGGCGCGACCGGTCGATGCCTCGTGCTGCGCTCCGACCTCGCGCGCGCCGTCGTCAGCGACGAACTGGAGCTGCACGGCTTCGCGGTCGATGTCGGCATCGCATACCGCACCGTCGGAGTCGACCTCGCCCCAGAGATCGCCCGCGACCTCCGCTCCGGCCGCATCCACGCGGTGCTGCTCACCTCGCTCAGCGTCGGCCGCGAGCTCAAGCGTCAGGTCGAGCTCTCCGAGCTCGTCGTCGTCGCCTCGATCGGTCCGGGCACGACGCGGGATGCCGCACGCATCGGCATCCCGGTCGCACTCACCGCGCCCGTGCAGACCGTCGATGCCCTCATCGACGCGCTCGACGCTCACTTCGCCACTCGCCCGCACCACGATGGAGGTCCCGCGTGACCGATCTTCCCGCCGATTCTTCCGGCGACGTCCCCGCCCGCTGGTCCGCCGGATTTCCCGCCCGCCGCATGCGGCGCGGCCGCCGCACCCCGGCACTGCGACGCCTGGCCGCACAGCATGCGCTCGTGCCCGCCCAGCTCGTCCTGCCGGTCTTCGTGCGCGAGGGGATCGACGCCCCGCGCCCGATCCGGACGATGCCCGGGGTGTTCCAGCACACCCTCGACTCGCTGCCGGCACTGGTCGAGGAGGCGGCCGGCGCGGGCCTGGGCGGCATCATGCTGTTCGGGGTCCCGGTCATGCGGGATGCGGTCGGCTCCGGCGCGATCGATCCGGACGGCATCCTGAACCGCGCGATCCGCGTCGCGCAGGATGCTGCCCGCGGCCGGCTGACGATCCAGAGCGACCTGTGCCTGGACGAATTCACCGACCACGGGCACTGCGGGCTCCTCGCCGCCGACGGCTCGGTCGACAACGACGCGACACTCGTGGTCTATGCGCGCATGGCCGTCGCGCAGGCCGAGGCGGGGGCCGACCTCCTCGGACTGTCCGGCATGATGGACGGTCAGGTCGCCGCGTGCCGCGCGGCGCTGGATGCGGCGGGCCACGAGGAGGTCGGCATCCTGGCCTATTCGGCGAAGTACGCGTCGGCCTTGTACGGGCCGTTCCGGGATGCCGTGGAGTCGACCCTCTCCGGGGACCGCCGCACCTACCAGCTCGACCCCGCGAACGGTCGCGAGGGGGTCGAGGAGGCGATGCTCGACATCCGGGAGGGTGCGGACATCGTCATGGTCAAGCCCGCCGGCGCCTATCTCGACGTGCTGGCGCGGGTCGCGGACGTGTCGCCGATCCCGGTGTGGGCCTACCAGGTGTCGGGGGAGTTCGCGCTGATCGAGGCCGCCGCCGAGGCCGGGCTGATCGACCGCGACCGCGCGATCGGCGAGTCGCTGCTCGGCATCCGCCGCGCCGGCGCCGACGTCGTCCTCACCTACTGGGCGCTGGAGGTCGCGCGGTGGCTGCGCGAGGGAAGGAGCCTGTCGTGACGGTCGACGAGCTGTTCGAGGCCGCCAAGGCGGTGATCCCCGGCGGTGTGAACTCGCCCGTGCGCGCCTACGGCTCGGTGTCGGGGACTCCGCGGTTCTTCGTCGCGGCATCCGGACCCTACGTCACCGACGCGGACGGCCGGGAATACGTCGATCTCGTCGCGAGCTGGGGGCCGGCACTGCTCGGCCACGCGCACCCCGCGGTTGTGGATGCCGTCGTCGAGGCGGCGCGTGCCGGGCTGTCTTTCGGCGCTCCGACGCCGGGCGAGACCGAGCTCGCCGCGCTCATCCGCGAGCGGGTGCCGGCCGCCGAGAAGGTGCGGTTGGTCTCCACCGGCACCGAGGCGACGATGACGGCGATCCGTCTCGCGCGCGGGTTCACCGGGCGAGACCTCGTCGTGAAGTTCGCGGGCCACTACCACGGACACTCCGACGGTCTGCTCGCGCAGGCCGGCTCGGGGCTCGCGACCTTCGCGCTGCCCGGATCGGCGGGCGTGCCGGCGCCGATCGCGGCGCAGACCCTCGTGCTGCCCTACAACGACCGCGCCGCGGTGGCCGAGGCGTTCCGCGTTCATGGCGAGCGCATCGCCGCGGTGATCACCGAGGCTGCGGCGGCCAACATGGGCGTCGTGCCGCCTGCGCCGGGCTTCAGCAGGTTCTTGGCGGAACAGTGCCGCGCCGCCGGTGCGCTCCTGATCAGCGACGAGGTGCTCACCGGGTTCCGTGCCGCGCCGGGAGGCTACGCCGAGGTGCTGGCCGGGGCCGGGGAGGTCGTCGTCCCGGACCTCATCACCTTCGGCAAGGTCATCGGCGGCGGGCTGCCGGTTGCCGCGGTGGCAGGGCGCGCGGAGGTCATGGACCGGCTCGCCCCGCTCGGCCCGGTCTACCAGGCCGGGACCCTGTCGGGGAACCCGGTGGCCGTCGCGGCGGGGCTCGCGACGCTGCGGCACGCCGATGCCGCCGCGTACGGGCGGTTGGACGAGGCATCCGTCGCGGTCCGCACCGCCGTCGGCGAGGCGCTGACCGGGGCCGGCGTGCCGCACACGATCCAGACCGCGGGGACCCTGTTCAGCGTCTTCTGGGGCGAGGAGGTCGCCGGCGGAGTGGCGGACTATGAGACCGCCGGCAGGCAGGACACCGCCGCGTACGCCGCGTTCTTCCACGCGATGCTGGACGCCGGGGTTTCCCTGCCGCCGTCGGCCTTCGAGGCCTGGTTCCTCACCGCCGCCCACGACGACACCGCGATCGACCGCGTCGTCGCCGCGCTCCCGGCCGCGGCCAAGGCTGCCGCCGCGGCCCTCTGACCCTGCCGGAGCTGCCCGGCGGCGGCCGGTCTCGCTGCTTGTGCGTCCCGCTTACAGGGTCAAACCGCTCATCGGTCTGCGCAGGGCCCGCCAGAGGCGCTTTGGCCCTGTAAGCGGGACAGATTCTGCGAGTGCCCGGCCCCGTCAGGCGGGCGGCTGGGGTCCTTGCCGCGTCGGTAGGCTGATCGGCATGCCCGTGACCCTCCTCGGCGCCGCCGAGATCCGCGCGCTGGCCGCCGACCTCGACGTCACGCCGACCAAGAAGCTCGGTCAGAACTTCGTCGTCGACGCGAACACCGTCCGCAAGATCGTGCACGTCGCGAACGTGAGGGCGGCCGATCGCGTCGTGGAGATCGGGCCGGGCCTCGGATCGCTGACCCTCGCGATCCTCGAGACCGGAGCATCGGTCACGGCGGTCGAGATCGATCACCGCCTCGCCGAGCGTCTGCCCTCGACCGTCGCCGCGCACGGCGTGGCCGCGGGCGCTCTGACCGTGCTCGACGCCGACGCACTCCGGGTCACAGAGCTCCCCGGCGCCCCGAACGTGCTGGTCGCGAACCTGCCCTACAACGTCAGCGTGCCCGTGCTGCTGCACTTCCTGCAGACGTTCCCCGAACTGCAGCGCGGGGTCGTGATGGTGCAGGCCGAGGTCGGCGAGCGTCTCGCGGCCTCTCCGGGCTCGAAGGCGTACGGCGTCCCGAGCGTCAAGGCCGCCTGGTACGGGTCGTGGCGGCTGGCCGGCACGGTGTCGCGTCAGGTGTTCTGGCCGGTGCCCAACGTCGACAGCGTGCTCGTCGCGTTCGAGCGCGGCGCAGCGCCGCGCGGTGACGACACGCTGCGGCGGACCGTGTTCGAGATCGTGGATGCCGCATTCGGTCAGCGACGTAAGATGCTCCGGCAGTCGCTCGCCGGGGTCGTCGGCGGATCCGCGGCCGCGGCATCCGAGATTCTCGCGGCAGCCGGGGTCGACCCCACCGCGCGCGGAGAGCAGCTGTCGATCGAGGACTTCGTCGCGATCGCCCGCGAGGTCGCGGACGGCCGCTGACGGACGCGGCGGGCTGCCATGACTGCCATGCGGCGCGTCCGGCGCGAGCGCGGCGGCACCTCCGCGAGCGGCGGGCGATGAACGAGCTCGCTCGCGCCCAACACGCGGCCCCGCTCGACGTCGCGTCGGTCGAGGCGGACGGGCCGCGCGTGCGCATGGTCGACGACACTGATCCGGCGCAGGTCGCGGCGTGGCAGGATGCCGTCGTCCGCGGCTTTCTCGACGGCGTTGTCGATAGCCTGGAACGGTGACCGACTCCGAACGCTTCCCGCCGAGCCGCAACGGCGACACCCACCGTCCGTACACCGCCGCCGAGAGCCGCTACGAGGGCGCCGACTGCCGTCAGGTCGGCGAGTCCGGCCTTTACCTCCCGCCGCTGTCGCTGGGGCTGTGGTGGAACTTCGGTGACAACATCCCGTTCGACAATCAGCGCACGCTTCTGCGCCACGCCTTCGACCGCGGCATCACGCACTTCGACCTGGCCAACAACTACGGCCCGCCGTACGGCTCGGCTGAGACCAACTTCGGGCGCATGATGCGCGAGGACTTCGCGCCGTACCGCGACGAGCTCATCATCTCGTCGAAGGCGGGCTGGGACATGTGGCCGGGGCCCTACGGCACGCAGGGCTCGCGCAAGTACATCCTCGCGAGCGCCGACCAGTCGCTGGGGCGCATGGGCCTGGACTACGTCGACATCTTCTACTCGCACCGCGCCGACGCGGTCACCCCGCTGGAGGAGACGATCGGCGCCCTCGACACGCTCGTGCGGCAGGGCAAGGCGCTCTATGTCGGCATCTCGTCGTACAGTGCCGCGCGCACGGCGGCGGCCAAGGCCGTCGCGCACTCGCTCGGCACGCCGCTGGTCATCCACCAGCCCGCGTACTCGATCCTCAACCGCTGGGTCGAGGACGGACTCACCGGGGTGCTCAGGCAGGAGGGCATGGGCGCGATCGCGTTCACCCCGCTCGCCCAGGGCCTGCTCACCGGCAAGTACCTCGCCGACGGCACCGCCGAGCGTGCCCAGCAGCGCGGGTCGCTCCCGAGCGGCCGGCTCAGCGACGGGGCGCTGAATGCGTTGCGCTCGCTGAACGTCGTCGCGCGCGAGCGCGGGCAGACTCTCGCCCAGTTGGCGATCCAGTGGGTGCTGCGCGACCCGGTGATCACATCGGCGTTGATCGGCGCCTCGCGGCCCGAGCAGCTCGACGAGAACCTCGCGGCCCTCGACGGACCGGCCTTCGTCGCGGAGGAGCTGGAGCAGATCGACGTGCTGGCCGGCGCCATCGACGTCGATCTGTGGGCCAGCTCGACGAAGGCGTGAACGCAGGCGTCGCCCCGCGCCGGGTGCACGTGCGCGCGCCCGGCAAGCTCAACGTCTTCTTCGAGGTCGGCGCGGCCGGTGCCGACGGCTATCACGACGTGGCATCCGTCTATCAGGCCGTCTCGCTGTACGAGGACGTCGTCGCCACGCCTGCCGACGGCTTCACGATCAGCGTCCACGGCGAGGTCGACACGACCGGCGTGCCGCAGGACGACCGCAACCTCGCGATCCGTGCCGCGCGGCTGGTCGCGCTCGAGCTGGGGCACGAGGGCGGTGTGCACCTTGAGGTGCACAAGGGCGTGCCGGTGGCCGGCGGCATGGGCGGGGGATCGGCGGATGCCGCGGCCGCGCTCGTCGCGTGCGACGCGCTCTGGCGGGGCGGGCTCAGCCACGCCCGGCTGCACGCGCTGGCCGCACGCCTGGGTGCGGACGTGCCGTTCGCGCTCCTGGGCGGCACGGCGGTGGGCACTGGGCGGGGCGATGTGCTCACGCCGGCGTTGGCCGGGGGCCGGTTCGAGTGGGTGCTCGTCACGAGCGACGAGGGGCTGTCGACACCGGAGGTCTATCGCGAGCTCGACCGGCTGCGTGCGACCGGGCGCGCGCTGGCGCCGACGGACGAGCCGGTCGTCGACCCCGCGGTGCTGCAGGCGCTGCGCGCCGGTGCGCCGGCCGCCCTCGCGGTGGCCCTGCGCAACGACCTGCAGACGGCGGCGCGGTCGCTGCGCCCCGACCTGGCCGCGCTCCTCGCCCTTGGGGGATCGCAGGGCGCGCTGGGCGGCATCGTCTCGGGGTCGGGGCCCACGGTCGCCTTCCTCGGCGGTGGTTCCGGCGCCGCCGCCGAACTGCGCGAGCTGTTCACGGCATCCGGCCTGGCCGCCTTTCACGTGCACGGTCCGGTGCCCGGCGCCCGCATCGTCTCGGACTGACGGGAGCCTCGGCCCCGGAGGTCGGTGTGCCCGCTCCGGTGTTCATAACTCAGGCAATTCGTGGCGCCGCGTCGGCTTCGCCCCGCGCCGGCGGCGTTCTGCCTGAGTTATGCGCAGCCTGCGCGGCGAGCCCTATGGCAACCAGGCCGGACGGGCGCGAACCGGCGCCTCAGCCCTGGCGCCCCTTGAACCGTGGGTTGAGCTTGTTGATGACGTAGACCTTGCCGCGCCGGCGCACGACCTGGGCGCCCGGCTGGTTCTTCAACGACTTGATCGATGCGCGGACCTTCATGTCTGCCTCTCTATTGAGAAGGGTTATCATCAAAGGATAGCGGCGGAGCACGCCGGACGAGAGGAGCGCGCGTGGAGCAGGTCGATGTGGTGGCGGTGGTGGGCAGCTGTGCGCCGGAACGAGCGCGCTATGCGCGGCGGCTCGCACAGCAGACGCGGCGCATGTTCGTCTCCGCGCACCAGCTGGCGGTCTCGCCGGACCCGATCGACGAGGCGGCGGCGCTCGCCGCGTGGGCCGACACCTCGGGCGGGGCGGTCATCGAGTTCCCCGCCGAGACCGAGCCGACCGAGCTGATCGGCACGCTCGCCGCGCCGGATGCCGCCACCCGGCTGATCCGTCTGGTCTGCGTCGCCGATGCCGCGCACCTGCGCGACGACCTGGACCGCGAGAGCTACGCCTACCGAGCGGCCCCGCCCTGGCGGCACGCCGATGCACGGCAGTACATCGCCCGCGCGGCGCTCACCGTGACCCAGATCGAGTACGCGTCGGACATTGTGCTCGTGAACGGGGACGCCCTGCCCACCGAAGACCTGTCGACGATCATGGCGCTGGTCAGTCACCTGAGCCCCCGCGCCCGGCTGCGCCTGCACCGCGAGGTCTTCGAGGCTGGTTCAGAGGACGAGCCGTACGGGGCGGCGCAGGAGCGGCCGGGCTGGGTCGCAGTGCTCAACGGCGACCTCGATCCGTGCATGACCGACCCGCACGTCAGCGCGCTGAGATACGACAACGTCCGTCCGCTGCACCCCGGCCGCCTCAAGCGCCTGCTCGATGACCGCATCGAGCCGGGCGAGTTCGGCACGGTGATCCGGTCCGGCGGCTTCTGCCGCTTCGCGACGCGGTCTCACGTCGTGGCGCAGTGGGAGCACGTCGGCCGAATGATCTCGTTCCATCCGGTCGCTCGCGACGACGATCTCGCCGAGGATGAAGACCTGCTCGCGCTCGGGCAGGAGCTCGCGATCATCGGTGTCGACCTCAACCGTGCGGCCCTGACCGCCGCGCTCGATGAGGCGGCACTCGACGACGCGGAGCTTGCCGATGGCCCCGCGGCGTGGGCGGCGTTCGCCGACCCGTTCCCCGTGTGGCCGACCGTGGCCGACCGGGCGGAATAGCCCGTCGGCGGCGTGCGGCGGGCGCGCGACACGATGAAGGGGGTGCGCCGAACGAGCGTCGCGCCCCCTTCACGCGACGAGGCCGCCGCCGCCCGTTGCCGGGCCGGCCGCATCGACGCGGATCGGGCAGAGGCCCGGCTCGCGACTCAGGAGAACAGCTGGAGGGCAATGCAGCTGGAGCCCAGCACCACGAAGGCCACGAAGAGGCCGACGGTCGCCCATACGCCCGTGGCCGAGCCCTCGTCGTCGTCCTGCGTCGCGGCGTCGACGACCGCGCGCTCCTGCGCTGTCTCGCTCATGCTCCGGTGACCAATCTGCTGATGTCCATGACGAGCGCCACCGTCAGCACGGCGAACACGACCGCCATGAACCAGGTGTACATCCAGCGGTGCCGGTGATCGGCGATCCAGAACCGGCGCACCCCGATCACGCCGTTTACGAACGCGAAGCAGCACAGCGCGATGCTCAGCGGCGTCGCGACCAGGCCGGCGATCGCGGTGAACGGGATGAGGATCGGCACCGCGAGGTACGTGATGAGGCACCGGACCGCCGAGACCACGATCGAGACCCGGAACGCGCGGTGCGCGCTGCTCGCGGCGCGGCGGTCGGTCGCCTGAACGCGCAGGAGCCGACGCATGAGGCGGTCGGCCGGGGGCGTGGTCGGGCTCTCGCTCCGCACGGTCTCGCGCACCGCTGTCTGGGGCATCGTCACCGCCTCTCGCCTCCAGGGTATCGCGCCCGCCTGGCGCTCGCCGACCTCGCACGCCAGAGCGGCCCGCGACCGAGGATTCGCTCTGTGGTATCACATCGTGATGAGGCTATGCCTTCCCTTGGGTACATCTGTGTGCCATCCTTGGCTATCTGTTCGCGGGGCTCGTGTTCGCGACGGGCGCGCTGCATTGTCGATCGAGACGTGGGCGCCGGTTTGGATGTTGGTGGTGTTGTGCGGGTGAATCACGCGAGTGCTGCGCCGCGGAACGACTTTCGCTGGGCGCGTTTGGTCATGGATCGGAGGCGCGGCGACCAGTTGCGCCAACTGCGTACGTGGCGCTCCCTCAGGCGGGCGCATCTGGTCGCGGAACAGGGATTCAGCGACAGAACGCGCCAGGTGTGGCTGTGGCCCTCGTCTACCTGACGCGATTGGTCGTGAATGCCGGTTGCGGCGACCGTACGCGCCAACTGCGCGAGGGGACTAGTTCCTCAGGTGGGCGCATCTGGTCGCTGCGACGGGGTGCGGCGACCAGATGCGCCAAGTGGTGTCGGTGCCCCCCTGCTCATGTTCCTTCTGTCGTGGCGCATCAAGGCATACGCCACACAAGACGAGCTGATCGTCCGGTCGTACCTGCGAACTTATACCGCACGGTACGAAGATGTCCTCGGCTTCAGCGATGCTGGGTACGCAGGTATGTGCACTGCTTTTAACGGGACTGATTCGTGGCACAACATGGGGCTCCGGGTGATCGAAGTGTATCGCCTCGGGGGAAGGAGCATCGACCTCTCCGCGACGATGATGGGCCGGCGGAGCAGCAACCGGATTGAGGAGTTGCTCAATACCTGGGTGCCGCAGGAGATGCCACCGGATTGGGTGCCGTGATGCCGGGTGAGACAGAAGCGACGGCCGGGGGAGGGTCACGCGGCTCGGTGCGATCTACGGCAAGTCGTCGCTCGCTACGTTCCGACAGGAAGCCGTTCATGCGCTATGTACCGGGCTCGGGCATAGGCATTCGCGTGACCGCAGCGGTGTGGGGCGGTGTCATGATCCTGGGCGGGCTGGTTGGTGTTTCGTATGGCAGCGCGGACCATGAAGCCTGGCTCTTCCTTCTGATGCCATTGTTTGTGATCGTTCGATCATGGTGGCTGGGGGTGTGGTTGACCGAAGACGGATTCGTGGTGAAGTCGTGGTTCCGTCGCCGTCGCGTCAGGTCGTGCGATATCGTCAGAATTGATCTTTCGGCGGTGTACTCCGGGCTTCTCGGGGTCGGGACGCGATTCATTCCGTTCGTCGGTTCCGTGAGGATCATAGAAGTAGAGATCAAGGACAGATGGCTACCGCTGTCGTTTCCAACTACGGTTGGCCGTCGGAACCGTGTCTTACGGCTCGTACGCGAACTCAGGGAGCACACTGGTGCTCCTCGTAGTGGCAGCATCTTCAACTCTGGGCTGTAGGGAGGAGGACGTGAGTCCTGAGCTCATTGCGCGGTTTTCGGTGGGCGACCGCCGGACGGAGCTCGTTGACGAGTTCGCGCGGGGCTATGCGATGAACACTCGACAGGTCGCATGCGGGCCGCGACCCGCTCGTGTGGGGTGACGGGCACGGCAGTGGAGTTCGAGTCGATTCGGGCGTCGCTCGGTGCTGTCGAGGGCGTGGCATACGACCCGTTGCTCGTACTGGATCTTGACCGTGTGCGCATCGAGGACCTGCAGTTCGGCCGTCGCATAGGCCTGCTCGACGATTGTCAGCTCGGCCGAATCGCGCAGGAGCGAGAACGGCGGGGGAGCGCGCCGATCGGCGAGATCGTCGGGATCGGCTCCGAGGAGGCCGTCGGTCGGCTCGACGACGAGGTGCTTCTCGCCGACGAGACGGCCGCTGATCTCTGGTTGCGCGTCGTGCTTCGGCTTGCAGAACGACGATGGCGTGCGGGCGTGGGCGATCCGGTGGCGGAGACGGAGGAACTCGTCGGCGCGTGGGGTGCGTCCGGACGTGACGCGTGGGGCCGCCTTCGTCCGCGGGGCATCGATTCGCTGTTCTTCGGCGGTGCAGCGCGCCGCCGGTTCTTGGCGCGCATTCGTGCCTACGTCGCGGAGGCGTCGAGGTAAGGCCCGGCGAGCGGCCGGTCAGAGATGTCGACGATCGGCACTGGTCAAGGTTCACCGGCTGCGACCAGTTGCGCATCCACGTACCCTGTGACCGTCACGCCATCCAGGAAGCTGGTGATCGACCTCGCGTCAGGCGAGTCGCTCCAGTTCGTCCTTGAGGTTGAGGAATGGCGCAACGCCCTTCGGTGCGTGAGCCCGGAAGTCGACGAGAAAGTCGAGGTCGCTGGTGGCGGGAACGAACCGATCCGTCACGACGGATCCGAAGGCGCGCAGTCGCGCGACGCGGTTCCGTTCGCATGCGCGCGCAATAGCCTCCCGGTCCAGGCCGCTGACGCCGATCATGCGTGCACACTACCGGGGCGGCTTCCGGCGAGGGCGTAAGCCCTGCCGGTGCGCGTGAAAGCCGGTGCGCGGTGCGCACAACTCAGGCAATCTGTGTGAGCGAGGGCGGTACTTCCGCGTGATTGTGCGGCTGGTGCCCGGCGGCATCGACGTTCTGCCTGAATTATGCGCAACGCATCGGGCCAGAGTGCTCGACCGCGCGGTCGCGGGGCGACCCTAGTCCAAGATGCCCATGCGACCGGCCATCAGGATCGCCTCGTCGCGGCCGTTCACCCCGAGCTTGCGGTAGACCGAGGCGAGGTGCTTCTTCACGGTCCCCGCCGTGACGAACAGCTCCGCGGCGGCCTTGTTCGCGCTGCGGTGCCGCGCGATGGCCTGCAGAGTGCGCAGCTCCATCTCGGTGAGGCGCTCGTAGCGCGTGGCGCGGGCCGGCTCCGGCACGTCGTCGACCATGCCGACGAGGTCGCAGACACCGGCATCCCGCGCCGCGAGGGCGAGCTCGCGCAGTTGCCGATAGGGCAGGTTCTGCAGCGCCGAAGGAAGCAGGTGGCGCTCGAGCAGCTCCGACGCCTCGTGCAGCATGGCGAACGCGTCGTCGCCTCGTCCGCAGTTCCACGCGGCGACCGCGCCGATGAGGAATCGATCGACGCGCTTGCGGATCGTCGTGCCGGGAAGGCCGACGCGCTGGGCGGCGAGCAGCGCCTCGACGTCATCGCCGGAGAAGAGCGCCAAGCGCGCCCGCTCGAGCTTCATGCGCGCGCTGTCGGTGGGTGCGGATGCCAGCAGTTCGGCGGAGGCGGACAGATCGCCCAGCGCGGTGCAGAGCATGAGCTCGTAGCCGAGGAGGTACTCCGACCAGCTGCTGCTCGAGCGTGGCACGGTGGGAATCTCGGCGATGCCAGCCCGCAGCTGTGCGAGCGCGGAACTGGTGGAGCGCTCGCGCCGCTTCGACGCGGCCTGGGCGACGATGAACAGCGGCCAGTACTCGAGGTGGGCGCCCAGGGGACCGAGTCTGGCGTACGCACGCTGGAGCAGGGCATTGTCGGCCAGCTCGTACGACAGGTGCGCCCGGGCGACCTCTGCGCCCGCCCAGGAGATGCTCGGAGCAGTCGCTCCGGTGCGCTCGACGAGCTCGTCCATCGCTGCCAGCGCGGCCGCGCAGCCGCGCATATCGCCTTCGAGCAGCTCGGTGAACGCGAGTCCGCCGAATGCGACGAGCAGCCATCGGTAGCCGGCATCCGGACCCGAGCCGTTCGCTCCCGCCGCGAGGCGGGCGGTCGCGCCGGCGATCATGCGCTCGGAGCGGCGCTTCAGCCGATGCAGATTGCGCCGCGCGCAGTCCAGGTCGCCGACCATGATCGCGGTGGTGGCCGCGAAGTGGAAGTAGGCCGGGAGGAACCCGCTGAAGACGGGCGTGCCCGCCACGGGCGCATGCTCCGGCGCGGCTGTCGGGTCGTCGTCGACCTGGCTCGCGGTGAGCAGGCCCTCGATGTGCCGAAGGATCTCCTGCGAGGCATCCGGGCCCTCCAGCAGCCGCGCGACCACCATCGCCTGACACAGGAGCGGAAAGTGCAGGGGACCGGGTGGGGTCGCGATGCCCTGCGGCAGCTGGGCGTCCAGGGCCCGCGCCCAGATCCGGACCAGGTGCAGGATGCGCTCCGCGGACACATCGACCTGTGGCAGCTCGAGGAAGATCAGGGCGAAGGTGATCGTCGGGTAGGCAAGGAGCGCATCCTCGGGCACTGCGCGCAGCAGCTGGTTGCGCGCATCCGGTTCGGCGACGATCGCCGCGAACTCCCGGCCGACCAGGCTTTCGGCGGCATCGTATCGACCGGCGGCGCAGTACAGCCGGAACGCGGAGAAGGGGTCGGTGCGTTCCAGCTCCGCGGCCCGGTCGTGGTAGATCCGCGCGCGCTCGGCGGCATCCATCGTGTGCGCGGCGAACTCGTGCAGCGGCGTGCGCACCGAACGGTGGCAGCTGAACTCGGCCCTGGGCGAGCCCGGCAGCTCGACCAGCAGGCCCGTCTCGACGAGCTGCCGCGCGGTCGTGAGCGCGGCGTCGGCGTCGACGTCGAGCATCCGCGCGATCTGGGCGAGGCCGATCGCCTTGAGCTGGGATGCCGCCAGCAGCACGCGACGCGCGTCCGCGCCGAGGAGCTCGATCCAGTCCAGTGCGAAGGCGGCGAGGTTGGCGGGAGGATCGAAGGCGGCAGCCTGCGGGGAGCCGGCCCAGGAGCGACCCTGAGGCGTGTCGAGGTACAGCTCGTCGGAGCCGAGGTCGAGCGCGGCGGCGATCGCGAGCGGCCAGCCGTCGGCCTCCTCCAGCGCGACGCCGAGGCGGTCGCTGGATGGCACGCCAAGCGACACGGCGAGGTGCTTCGACTCGTCGGGGGTGAGCGCGAGGTCGGCCGAGCCTATGCGCAGGAGGCGGGTCTTGGTGCGGATCAGAGGTCTGTCCAGCAGCGTCACCCGCCGGGCGAGGACGACGACCCGCAGGTGCGGCGAGGCCGTGGACAGCTCGGCGACGGCGGCATCGTCGTCGGTGCTGGTCGCACGCTGGTAGTCGTCGATCACCAGGTAGGCCGGAGCCGAGATGCCCGAGGCGATCCGGATCGCTGTGCGCACGGCATCCTCTTCGGGCGCCACCGTGGTCGCCGACAGCGGCGCCAGCGCCTGCGCGACCGACCGCCACAGGGCATCCGGTTCCGACGCCCCCGCGCGCGCCCAGCGCACCCGGCGGCGCGTGTCGGTCCCGTCGCCCAGCCAGGCGGCCACGGTCGCCGTCTTTCCGTAACCGGTCGGCGCGCACAGCACCGTGAGCGGCGGAGCCTTCGTGAACCCGTCCTCGTCCGCGACGAGGCGCTCGAGCAGGCGCGAGGCCACCGGGATGCCGGCGCCACGACGGCGGGCATCGAGGTGCTCTCCGGTGGGGAGGCCGGAATCGTGCGATCTGACCATGGACGAATTTCTCCTGGGGCGGTCCATCGTTCAGCTGGGGAGGGAGAACATCTGGGGGAAGGTTCAGGCGAAAGCACACCTGAGCCGTCCGGCCGATCATATCTTCAATATCGCGTCCGAGGCGAGGCGGGCTTGCTCGTCGCCTCTCGATCGCTTCTGGGGCTCTGCGCCCTGCCACCGATTCGGCGGCGGGGTGTGGAGAGGAGCAGGTGCGCTGGGGACTGCGCGCGCAGCGGTGTCATAAGCCGTCGCGTGCAGTCGCAATGCTCGCCGACCTTCTCGCACTCCCACAGAAAGAAACATCCATGAAAAAGACCACCAAGGGGGTCATCGCCACGGGCGCGGCCATCGTGCTGCTGCTGGGCGGTGCGGGCACCCTCGCCTATTGGAACGACAGCGCGGATCTCGGCGAGTCGAGCACCATCACAGCAGGCACGCTCACCGTCGTGGCCGACGGTACGCCGACCTGGACGATCGCCCACACCAGCGGGGCGGCTACCGCGGTCGCCGACATCAGCGCCGTGCGATTGGTGCCGGGCGACGTGCTCACCTACACGATGCCGGCCTCGATCACCGCGCAGGGGCAGAACCTGCGCTTCCAGGTGGGGCTCGCTGGCGGAGCTGTCGCGGCCGCCGGCGGCGATGCGGAAGACACGGCCCTGGCCGGTCGCCTCACGGAGTCCGCCGTGTTCGCGGTCGCCGGCGCCACTCCGGTCGGAACCGGGGGCGACACCTTCGAGCACAAGAGCAACACGAGCAGCGCCTACGCGACCACGATCACGGCAACGATCACGTGGCCCTTCGGCGCGGCCGGCTCGCCCGCGGCGGACAACCCGGCCAAGACCGGCGCGGTCGACCTCTCGGGCTTCGCCCTCACGGTCACCCAGGTCGACGGCAGCATCGCCGTCCCGTAACCCGCGCAGGGCGGGGCGATCGCCCCGCCCTGGCGCGTCGGCCCTGGCGCGTCGGCATCCTTCGTCGGTGCCGCGCGCCGACGCCTGCCCGCACGACGACGAGCGATCGGCGCGCGAGAACGGAACCCACATGACACGCAGCGACGAGCACCCCGCACGTCGGCCGCGCCGACGTGCGCTCGTGCACGCGTCCCTGGCAGTGGCGGCGTCCGTGGTGGTCGGGCTCAGCGGGGCGGGAGGAACCTACGCGTTCCTCACCTCGACCGCGGGTGCACCGGGGGCGACCCTGAGCGCCGGAACGCTCACGCTCCAGGTCAACGGGTCGGCCTCAGCCTCCCTGGGCACGTTCGCGGTCTCGCCCGCGGCTCCGATCGCCACGGCGTTCCGGGTGACGAACACCGGCGACGCGCCCGCGGCGCTCGATGCCGCGATCGCGGCCACGAGCACGCCTCTGCTCGCCTCGCACGCCCTGGCCCGCATCACCGAGGTGGCCGGCTCCGAAGCCTGCACCACGGGACTCGGTGGACCGCAGGCGGCTCTGCCCGGCTACGCCGCGGTACTCGGTGACGGCGCGTCCCTGTCCGCCGGCGCGACGCGCTGGTACTGCCTCGAGGTCGCCCTCGCCGCGGACACGCCCATCGCCGCGAGCGGACAGGGACTCGGCTTCACCCTCACCGTCAACGGCACCCAGAGCACGAGCTGACATGTCCGAGCCCACCACCCGAGGAGTCGCGCGATCGTGGATCGCGCGGCATCGCGTCGCGCTCGTCGCGGGAGTCACCGCGTTCCTCGTGGCGATCGGCGGCGGCGCGGGGTGGGCGTACCTCACCGCGAGCGCCACGGCCACCGGGTCGATCAGCACTCAGGCCGTCTCGGTCGCCCAGACCGGCTTCTCCGGCATGGGCGCCAAGTACCTGCCGAGCGACCTGACCGAGACCGGCAGTTTCACGGTCACCAACACCGGCAGCGTGGGCGGCACGGCCGCGGTGACCATCGCGGCGCCGGAGTCGTGGGCGAGCGGCCTGCCGATCCGGGTCTGGCCCACGACGGCCGCCGCGTGCAGCGCGACGAGCCCGCCGGACTCCGCCCTCAGCGGCACCTGGGCCGCGCCTCCTGCGATCAGCACGACACTGGCCGCCGGCGCGTCGATCGTCTACTGCGTGCGCACCATCATCCCGGACTGGAAGGCACTGACCTCGACCGGCGGATCGCAGCAGGCGAACCCGGCGATCGCCGTCTCACTCAGCGCCGACGGGTGGGTGGCATCCGCGACCGGCTCCACCCACGTGCAGCAGACGGCCGGCATGTACCCGCTCACCACCGGCTTCTTCGACTCCTCGCTGTCGCGCTGGTTCACGGTGCGCGCGAACGCGAACACCGGCTTCTGTCTCGACGTCAGCGGAAGCGGGGGAACCGGAGCGGCCGCCATCGCGTGGGGATGCCACAGCAACTCCAACCAGCGCTGGGAGTTCGTGCCGGTGTCGGGAAGCGACCAGTCGCTGGTCACGATCAAGCCCCGTCACGCCCCGGGCATCCGCGTCACCTACAGCGGGACGAGCGCGATCATGCAGACCGCGGCGAGTACGACGGCCCAGCAGTGGTACGTGCAGCAGATCGACGCGACCCGCTACCAGCTGGTCAGCGCAGCGACCGGTCTGTGCCTGGGCCTGGCAACGACAGCGGGCACGCAGGCCACCATGGTCGACTGCGACGCCACGAGCGCGCAACTGCGCTTCGAGCGCGAGCCCCTGACCTTCGGCGCGGTGCTCACGAGCGTCACCCTGACCTTCGGAGGCTCGAGCATGCCGGCCGGCACCCTGCAGCGCTGCACCAACACGGCCTGCTCGACGTACACCGCCGCGGCCACCATCTCGAGCTCGTCGTCGAGCGTCACGTTCACCGCAAACAGCTCGACCATGCCGAACAACACGACATCGACCTATCGGATCGTCGACAGCTCCTCGAACGTGCTGTGGGACGGCATCCAGCTCCGCCGCAGCGGCACCACCACCATCACGGCTGTCGCGGGGATCGGCTGAGCCCGTGGCGACGACGAGACGGATGCCGGTGCGCACCGCCGCCGCGACGGCCGGCACGCTGCTCACCGTCGCGCTGATGGGCGGGACGGCGGGGTCGGCCGCCGCAGCGGGGGGCGAACTGCTCGTCTCGCGCGACGGCGTGCACTTCACCCCTGACAGCACGCTGCCGCTGTTCGGGGGCATGGGGATCGTCGTGCCCGGCGACCGCGGCGCCGAGCACGTCTGGGTGAGAAACGGCTCGGAGGTCGAGGCCGCACTGCGCATCGAGCTCGTCGGGCCGAGCGCCGACGACGCCGCGCTCGCTGCCGCCTTCTCGGTGCGGGTGATGCCGGAGGGGAGCGCGGCCCTGCCGCCCGTGACGCTGGAGACCGCCGTCGCGAACGGGGAGTGCACGGTGCTCGGCGACGGCATCGCGCTCGGGCCGGGGCAGAGCCTCCGGCTCGACGTGACCGCTGGGCTGGATCCCGCGCTGGACGGGGAGCGCGGCATGCGTGGCACGGTCGGTTTCGGACTGCGGGGGGTGCTGGTCGAGGCCGTCGCGGCGGGGAAGGCAGAGCCGGGCAGCACGTGCCAGGTGCTCCCCGGGCCGACCGTCGACCCGGTGTCGGGCGCTCTGGCGACGACCGGCGCGGATCGGTCGTGGTCGCTGACGCTTCTGGCCGGGAGCATGACGGTGGCGGGTGTCGCGCTCACCGCACTCGGCGGGAGGCGTCGAGGTCGTCGGGGGGCTGGGGGCGGTGAGCGGCGATGGCTGAGCCGGTGACCGGGCGTTCGGCGGTCGATCGGGCTGCGGCGGTGTCAGGGGCCGCCGCAGCCGGGTCGGCTTCAGGGGAGGCGCTCGCCCAGGCCGAGGCATCCGTCGTCGGGAGCGCCGAGGCGGCACGACTCTCGCGCCCGCGCGCGGTGCTCCGCGCGGTCGGCACGGCGGCGATGGGGGCGCTGCTGGTGCTGCTGGTGGGCATCGGCGTGGTCGCGATCGTGATCCCGGCCCTCACCGGCTCGGTCGCCCTCACCGTGCGCACCTCGTCGATGGAGCCGTCGCTGCCGCCGGGCACGATGGTCGTGGTGCGGCCGACCGCGATCGACGAGATCGAGCCCGGTGACGTGCTCACGTATCAGCTCCACAGCGGCGAGCCGACGCTCGTCACCCACCGGGTCACGCAGCGGATGCTGCTGGCCGACGGCACGCCCGTGTTCGTCACCAAAGGCGACGCCAACGCGCAGCCCGACCTCGATCCGGTGCGGCCGGTGCAGGTCAGGGGCATCGTGTGGTACGCCATCCCGTATATCGGCTGGGTGGCCACGGTGCTCAGCGGCGACCTGCGTGCCATCGTGGTGACCGTGCTGGTCTGCGGGCTGCTGGGCTACGCGGCGTGGATGTTCGTCTCGGCCGCACGCGACCGCTTCGCCGCGCGCCGCCGCTCCGTGCGCTGACCCCGCGCGCGTCAGTGCGCCCGGTCGAGGTAGGACCGGAGCGCATCGCGGACGAACGATGCGCCCTCGACGCCGCCGTAGTCGGCGGCGAAACGCTCGTCGGCGACGTACATCTCCGCGAGTCCGCGCACGTAGGCGGCGAGGTCGCTGGCCGGCGCGGCAGCGGGTGTTCCCGGGATGCCGGTCAGCCACTCGATGTGCCGGCGGGCGAGGTCTTGCGCCTCGGGGGAGTCGGGCGCGACCCCCAGTGCCGCCGCCGCGGTCCAGTCCCGGTTGAGCTGCTCGACCCGGTCCATCCAGGCGCGCCGCTCCTCGTCGTTCATGCCGCGCCACCAGGCATCGGATCGCGCGTAGGCGTCCTTTCCCCAGCGCTGCTCCACCTCCTCCTTGTACCGGGTGTGGTCGAAGCCGTCGAACATGGTCTCTGCCATGAGCTCATCCCCTCCTTGCAGGGTCGTGACGGTGTGCTCGACGGCGGCGATCTGCCGCGCGAGCCTGTCCTGTTCCTGCCGCAGCAGCAACAGGTGGGTGGTCAGCGCCGACGCCTCGTCGTCCTCGTGCGCGAGCCCGCCTGCGATCTGCGGCAGCCCGAGTCCGAGCTCGCGCAGCAGCAGCACCCGCTGCAGCCGCACGAGCGCGTGCTCGTCGTAGTACCGGTATCCGTTGCTCCCGATCCGCGCGGGAGGCACCAGGCCGAGGTCGTCGTAGTGACGAAGGGTGCGGCTGGTGGTGCCGGCGATCCGCGCGACCTGTTGTATCGACCACTCCATGCCGCCCACGCTAAAGGTTTCCGTTACGTCAAGGTCAAGCCTCGTCGGCGATACGTGTGCGCCCCGCCGCGCGGATACGCTGGTCGGGACATGGCACATCTCCTCGGCGCCGAAGGCCTGCACCTCGAGTACCCGACCAAGGTCGTCTTCGACTCCGTCACCCTCGGCATCGAGGAGGGCGACCGCATCGGCATCGTCGGTCGCAACGGAGACGGAAAGTCGAGCCTGCTGGGGATGCTCGGCGGCTTGATCGAGCCGCAGGCGGGCCGGGTGACGCGGCGAGGCGGGGTGCGTTTCGGGGTGTTGTCGCAGTCCGACGATCTCGACCCTGCTGCGACGGTCGCAGGATCAATCGTCGCTGACCGGCCGGAGCACGAGTGGGCCGGTGACGCCAGGGTCCGCGATGTGATCGGCGGGCTTGTCGCCGATCTGCCGTGGGAGGCGAGGATCGGCGAGCTGAGCGGCGGGCAGCGGCGCCGGGTCGCGCTGGCCGCGCTGCTGATCGGCGAGTGGGATATCGTCGCGCTGGATGAGCCGACGAACCATCTCGACGTCGAGGGCATCGCCTGGCTGGCCGGGCACCTGCGCAATCGCTGGGCGAAGGACTCGGGCGGCCTGCTGGTCGTGACCCACGACCGCTGGTTCCTCGACGAGGTCTGCACCGAGACGTGGGAGGTCCACGACGGGACCGTGGAGCCGTTCGAGGGCGGCTATGCCGCCTACGTGCTGCAACGGGTCGAGCGGGACCGGATCGACGCGGCTACCGAAGCGAAGCGTCAGAATCTCATGCGCAAGGAGCTGGCATGGCTGCGTCGTGGCGCGCCGGCACGGACATCCAAGCCGAAGTTCCGCATCGACGCCGCCAACCAGCTGATCGAGGATGTGCCGCCGGTTCGCAATCCGATCGAGCTGCAACGTCTCGCGGTCGCCCGCCTGGGCAAGCAGGTGGTCGACGTGGAAGGCGCGGGTGTGCGGTACCGCGACCGCGACGTGCTGCGTGACGTGACGTGGCGGCTCGCCCCCGGCGAGCGGACCGGGATACTCGGAGCGAACGGGAGCGGCAAGTCGACCCTGCTCGGCTTGATCGCCGGAACCGTGCAGCCCACGTCGGGCCGGGTCAAGACAGGCAAGACCGTGAAGCTCGGGCTGCTGGATCAGCAGTTCTCCCAGCTCGCGGACATCGGCGGTGATCGGGTGCGCGAAGTGCTGGCCCGCACGCAGACGACCTTCCAGGTCGACGGCAAGGATCTGACTCCGGCGCAACTGTTGGAACGTCTCGGCTTCGCCCGCCCACACCTCTCCACGAGGATCGCCGAGCTGTCCGGAGGGCAGAAGCGGCGGCTCCAGCTCCTGCTCCTGTTGCTGGACGAACCTAACCTCATCGCTCTCGATGAGCCGGCGAATGACGTTGACGCCGACATGCTGGCGGCACTGGAGGATCTGCTGGACTCGTGGCCCGGATGCCTCATCGTCGTGTCCCACGACCGCTACTTCCTCGAGCGGGTCACCGACCAGCAGTACGCCATCCTCGACGGGCGCTTGCGGCACCTGCCCGGCGGGGTGGACGAGTACCTGCGGCTGCGGCGCGAGCAGCCGGCATCGCGCGCGAGTGGTCCGATCACCCCGACGACCGGCGACGAGGGAGCCGGCGCGGCCGGGCTCTCCGGTGCCGAACGGCGCACCGCGCAGAAGGAGGTCGCCTCGATCGAACGGCGTCTCGACAAGCTCCACGCCGAGGTGAAGACCCTGCACCGGCGCATGGCCGACCACGACCAGGGCGACTACGGGGGTCTGCAGAGGCTCGCAGACGACCTCCGCGCCGTCGAGGACGAGACGACCGAGCTCGAAGAGCGCTGGCTGGAGCTCTCGGACTTGATCGAATAGGTCAGAGGTGCACACCGACGTCGAAGCCGAGGCTGAGTTTTCGCAGCAGCGCGGCGAGGCGGTCGCGGTCGGAGCGGGCGAGAGCGCCCAGCAGTGCTGCCTCGGCGTCGACGAGCCGCGTGATCGCGGCATCCACCCGGATCCTGCCGTCGTCGGTGAGCGTCACGAGGATGCCGCGCCGGTCGGCGGGATCGGCCTCGCGCCGCACCAGCCGCCGCCCGACGAGCCGGTCGATGCGGTTGGTCATCGTGCCGCTGGAGACGAGCGTCTGAGCGAGGAGCTGCTTGGGGCTGAGCTGATACGGCTCGCCGGCGCGCCGCAGTGCGGACAGCACGTCCCACTCCCACGGCTCCAGATCGCTGCGACGGAAGGCGGCACGGCGCGCGCGGTCGAGGTGGCGCGAGAGGCGGTCGACGCGCGAGAGCACCTCCAGGGGCGAGAAGTCCAGGTCGGGGCGCTGCGTGCCCCACGCGTCCACGATGCGATCGACCTCGTCCGCCTCCGCTGCCATCCGTCCATTATCGGGCGGTGACGCCTCGGCCGCTCGGCGGTGTCGTGACCGGGCCCGCGCGACTGGAAGAATGGACGGCGCCGCGGTCTGCGGCGTTCCGCCGTGGTGTAATGGCAGCACGACAGCCTTTGGAGCTGTGAGGTCTAGGTTCGAATCCTGGCGGCGGAGCATGGCGGAGAACAACGCAACACAGGGCGCACGTGCGCTGGCCGTGATCGTCCTGGCCGCAGGTCAAGGCACTCGCATGAAGTCGAGCCTGCCGAAGGTGCTCCATCGCATCGGCGGTCGTCCTCTGCTCGGTCACGTGCTCGACGTCGCACGCGATCTGCACCCCGACAGCGTGCTGGTGGTGCTGCGGCACGAGCGCGACCGCGTCGCGGAGGCGGTCACCGGCATCGCGCCCGAGATCCGGGTCGTCGACCAGGACGAGATCCCCGGCACAGGTCGCGCCGTCCAGGTCGCCCTCGACGCGCTCGGCGACTTCGACGGCGACGTGCTCGTGCTCAGCGGCGACGTTCCCCTCCTCGACGCCGACACGCTCGACGCGCTCCTGTCGGCTCATAGGGCCGCCGCGGCGGCGGCGACCGTGTTGACGGCGGTCGTGGACGACCCGAGCGGGTACGGTCGCGTCATCCGCGCCGCCGACAGCTCCGTGGCCCGCATCGTGGAGCAGAAGGACGCCACCGGCGACGAGGCATCCGTCACCGAGATCAACGCGGGGGTCTACGTCTTCCGCGCCGCACCGCTGCGCGAGCACCTGGGCCTCGTCGGCACCGCCAACGCGCAGGGGGAGCGCTATCTCACCGACGTGATCGGGCTGCTGCGCGCCTCGCGCCTCGCCGTGGCCGCGCTGACCGCGCCGGATGCCGCGGCCGCCCTCGGCGTCAACGACCGGGTGCAGCTTGCCGAGGCGGCGCGCCTCCTCAACGCGCGCACCGTGCGGCGGTGGCAGCTGGCCGGCGTCACCGTGCAGGATCCCGCCACGACGTGGATCGACGTCACCGCGACGCTCGCCCCCGACGTGACCGTGCTGCCGAACACGCACATCCTGCGCGCCACGGCCGTCTCCACCGGTGCGGTCATCGGCCCCGACACGAGCCTCGTGGACTGCGAGGTGGGCGAGGGCGCGACCGTCACCCGCAGCGACGCCACGCTCGCCGTGATCGGCGCCGGCGCCACGGTCGGGCCCTTCTCGTACCTGCGCGCGGGCACGCAGCTGGCCGCCGGGGGGAAGATCGGCACGTTCGTGGAGACCAAGAACTCCACGATCGGCGAGGGCAGCAAGGTGCCGCATCTCTCCTACGTGGGCGACACCACGATCGGGCGCGGTGTGAACCTGGGCGCGGGAGCGATCACCGCGAACTACGACGACCTGACCAAGCACCGCACGCATATCGGCGACGAGGTGCACACGGGCTCGCACAACGTGTTCGTGGCCCCGGTCAGGCTCGGCGACGGCGCCAAGACCGGTGCCGGCGCGGTCATCCGCAAGGACGTCCCCGCCGGCGCCCTTGCTCTGAGTGTGGCCCCTCAGCGCAACATCGACGGATGGGTCGAGAAGAACAGAGCGGGAACGGCCGCGGCAGACGCCGTGGCCAGGGCTCGGGCGGCAGAGAAAGCGGACGATGGCGCGCAATAAGAACACGGTTGATCTCGATGTCGCGCGGGGGATCGCGCCGGGCATCGTCGCGAAGACCAAGAAGCGGCTCGTGGTGGCCTCGGGCCGCTCGCACGAGGAGCTCGCGCTGGCGGTGACGCGAGAGCTGGGCACCGAGCTCGTGCCCACGGAGCACCGCACGTTCGCGTCCGGGGAGATCCTGACGCGTTTCGAGGTGTCGATCCGCGGATGCGACGTGTTCCTGATCCAGACCTTCGGTCCGCCGGTGAACGAGTGGCTCATGGAGATCCTGATCATGCTCGATGCCGCCAAGCGCGCGTCGGCGAAGCGGATCACCGTCGTCGCCCCGTACTACCCGTACTCGCGTCAGGACAAGAAGGGCCGCGGACGTGAGCCGATCAGTGCCCGCCTGGTGGCCGACCTGCTGCGCACGGCCGGGGCCGACCGCATCATGAGCGTGGATCTGCACGCCGCGCAGATCCAGGGCTTCTTCGACGGTCCGGTGGACCACCTGTTCGCCAAGCCGGTGCTGCTGGACTACTTCGAGCGCACGCTCACCGCCGACGACCGGGCCAAGCTCACCGTCGTCTCGCCCGACACCGGCCGGGTGCGGGTCGCCGACACCTGGTCGGACAGCCTCGACGCGCCCCTGGCGATCATTCACAAGCGCCGCGACCCGAACGTCGCCAACCAGGTGACCGTCAACGAGATCGTCGGCCACGTCGAGGGGCGCGTGTGCCTGCTCGTCGACGACATGATCGACACCGGAGGCACGATCGTCAAGGCCGCCCAGGCGCTGAAGAACAACGGCGCGGAGCGCGTCATCGTCGCCGCGACCCACGCGATCTTCAGCGACCCCGCCGCGCAGCGTCTGCAGGACCCGTCGATCGACGCGGTCGTGGTGACCGACTCGATCCCGCTGCCGCCGGAGAAGCGGTTCCCGGCGCTGACGATCCTGCCGATCGCACCGCTGCTGGCCCGGGCGATCCACGAGGTGTTCGAGGACGGCTCGGTCACGAGCATGTTCGACGGCGCCGCGTAACCCGTGCCCCCGGCATCCGCCCCCTCGTCCGCACCCTCACTCGCACCCTCGTCCGCACCCGCGTGCGGCATGACCTTCTCGCGAGTCACTGCCTTGCGCGCGAGTCACTGCGCTGCAGGGCAGTGACTCGACGGTAGGGGAGTGACTCGCGACCGGGGGCAGTGACTCGTGGCGAGGGCGAGGGCAGTGACTCGTGGCGAGGGCGAGGGCAGTGACTCGTGGCGAGGGCAAGGGGGAGGGGGAGGGCTAGCCGGGAGTTCCTCACCGTGAACGCATAGGCTGGACACAGGCTGCGCGGCGGGCGGCGCCGTTAGCGTGGAGGAGCGCCGTACGGCGCGGCAGAACGAGAGGACCGTCCATGATCCCCACCCCCGCCCTTGCTCGACCCGCCCGCGCGACAGCGGCCGCGGCATCCGTGGTCGGGGCGGTGCTCCTCACCGGCTGCGCGGCCGAGTCCGCGCCGGCCGCCGAGACGACCGAGACCGCCACTGCCACCGCGACCGCCGAGCCCACTGAGACCGCCGCGGCGGTCGCCGAGCCCGACAGCACGTACGTCGACGGGACCTACTCCGCCGAGGGCTCGTACGCGACGCCCGAGACGGTGGAGACGATCACCGTGACCGTGACCCTGGAGGACGACGTCGTCACGGCCGTGAGCGTGACCGGGAACCCCAGCAAGCGCGAGTCGGTGCAGTTCCAGGGCGAGTTCATCGGCGGCATCGCCGAGGTGGTCGTCGGCAAGCCCATCGATGAGCTCGCGGTCAGTCGCGTGGCCGGATCGTCGCTCACCAGCGGCGGGTTCAACCAGGCTCTGGAGATCATCAAGGCCGAGGCGAAGGCGTGACGTGACCGGCGACCGCTGGGAGTTCGACGCGATCGGCACCCGCTGGCGCATCGACACTCCTCGCCCGCTGCCGGCCGGAGTGCGCGACGCTGTCTCCGCCCTCGTCGACGCGTTCGACCGCGAGTGGTCGCGCTTCCGTGACGACTCGCTCGTGAGCGCTCTCGCGCGCGGCGCCGGTGTCGTGGACGCGCCGCCGGATGCCGCCGCCATGCTCGCCGTCTATGCCGACCTCGACGAGGCCACCGCCGGCGCGGTCAACCCGCTCGTCGGCGGGGTGCTCGCCCGGCGCGGCTACGACGCGCACTACGGGTTCGTCGATCGCGGCGCGGAGCCTGCGCCGTCGGACTGGCGCGCGGTGCTCTCCTGGACGACCGAGCGGCTGATGCTCACCGAGCCCGCCACGATCGACGTCGGCGCGGTCGGCAAGGGTCGCCTCGTCGACCGGGTGCTGGAGGTCGTGGCCGCCGACGGCGAGGCGGTCGTCGACGCGAGCGGCGACGTCGCGGTGCGCGGACGCGGCGACCGCATCGGGCTGGAGCATCCGTTCGACCCGACCCGCGCGGTGGGAGTGTGGGAGGTGCGGGATGCCGCGCTGTGCGCCTCCGCGACGAATCGGCGCGTGTGGGGCGAGGGCCTGCATCACGTGCTGGACGCGCGGACGGGGCATCCGGTCCGCACCATCGCGGCGACGTGGGCGGTCGCCGAGTCCGCCATGGTCGCCGACGCCGTCGCCACTGCCCTCTTCTTCGACGGCGGTGCCGCGTTCGCCCACGCCAGGGGCGTGCCGTGGGTGCGCATGACCAGCGACGGGCGCCTGGAGTGGTCCCCGGGCTGCGCAGCGGAGCTGTTCGTATGACGAGCGCGCTCACCGCGAGGTGGAACCGCGTCTTCGCCGTCCTCGGCCGCGTGTCGATGTACCGGCTCGTCCTGCTGTGCCTCGGCATGCTCGCCGCCTACGCGCTGACGCTGTCGCTGCTGGACGCCCTCGCGATCGGGCCGCTGGAGCTCATGGCAGCGCTGGCGGTCCTCGTGGCCGTGTGCGCGGCGGTGGATGCCGTCTCCCACCGCGTGCTGGGCTCCTCCTGGCGCCTGGAGTCATCGCTCATCACCGCGCTCATCCTGCTGTTCGTGCTGCGGCCGACGCTCGATCCGGCGGGCCTTGCCGGACTCGCGCTCGCGGGCGCCGTCGCATCGGCCTCGAAGTACCTGCTCGCGTGGCGCGGGCGGCACCTGTTCAACCCCGCCGCGGCGGGCGCGGCGGTACTCACGGTCGTGAGCGTGTGGCTCCCCGGTCTCGGCGCGTCGTCGTGGTGGGTGGGCACGCCCCTGCTGGCGGCGCCCGTGATCGTCCTGGGTCTCGTGGTGCTCCTGCGCACCGAGAAGGTGCGCGTCGTCGGCGTCTTCGTGCTCGTGGCGATCGTGGTCGCGGTCGTGCGAGTGAACGTGCAGTATCAGGCCGCCGGCATCCCGCTCGACCTCGCCACCGTGTTCTGGTCGGTCGTGTGGTCGTCGCCGTTCCTGTTCCTCGGCGCGTTCATGCTCTCCGAGCCCCTCACCCTGCCGCCGCGCCGGTGGCAGCAGCTCGCGGTCGCAGTCGTCGTCGGGGTTCTCGCCGGCTGGCCGATCGACCTCGGCGAGGTGAGCCTCGGACAGGAGCGCGCACTCCTCGTCGGCAACGTCGTGGCGTTCTGCTTCGCCGCCCGCTCCGCCGTCCGGCTGCGGTTCGAGGGGCGTCGCACGCTGACTCCGACCGTCCGCGAGCTGACCTTCCGGGCGGGGCGCGGGCTCCGGTTCGTGCCCGGTCAGTACGTCGAGCTCGAGGTGCCGCACGCGCACCCCGATGCGCGGGGCACGCGGCGGGAGTTCAGCATCGTCTCCGCTCCGCGAGAGCTCCCCGAGCTCCGTATCGCGCTGCGCGAGGGCGGCGCCGTGCAGTCCACGTACAAGCGGGCGCTCGCCGCGGTCGCACCGGGGGACGCGCTGGCCGTCACCGGGGTGTGGGGCGACTTCGTGCTGCCGCGTCGCTCGTCGGGCCCCGTGCTCATGGTCGCCGCCGGCATCGGGGTCACGCCGTTCGTGTCGCAGCTGACCGAGCTCGGCGCCGACGCGCGCGAGCGCGACATCGTGCTCGTCTACGTCGCGTCCGAGGCTGCGGAGCTGGCGTTCCGTCCGGAGCTGGAGGCCTCCGGCATCCCGGTCGTCGTCTTCACGCGCGACCGGCCTGCCGGGCTGCCGTCGCACTGGCGGTGGGCCGGTGGCGCGCGGCTGGATGCCGACGGCCTCCTGCAGCTCGTTCCCGACATCCACGCGCGTCACGCGTACGTGTCGGGCCCGCCGGGGCTGATCGCCGAGCTCGCTCCGGTGTGGGAGCGAGCTCGTTCGGTCACGACCGACGCCTTCTCCGGTTACTGACCCCGCCTCGCCCCCTCTCGGCCTCCTGCCCTGTTGGTGACACTTTCCTGCGACGGCGCCACACCCCCTTCTGCGATGGCGCCAGAAGTCTGCAACAGCGCCACATATTCGTACGGGCCGGAGCAGGAGACTGGCGCCGACGCGCAGTGAGGGTTCGCCAGGCAGGTGGTGGGATGCCGTGACTCAGGGCGCGGGACAGGCTGTGTCAGGGCGCGGCTCAGGGTGCGGGATCGGCGGGCCGCGCGGGCAGGCGCAGCTCGAAGGTCGTCGAGCCTGGGCGGCTGTCCACCGTGAGCGAGCCGTGGTGGGCCACCACGATCGCCCGCGCGATGGACAGCCCGAGGCCCGTGCCTCCGGTCTGCCGCGCGCGGGAGCGGTCGCCGCGGGAGAAGCGCTCGAACAGCTCGCCGGCGACGGCCTTCTCGATGCCGGGGCCGTTGTCGTTCACCCGCACAACAGCCTCGCCTCCGACCACGAGGACCGCGACGGTCACGCGGGTCCCGGCGGGAGTGTGCACTCGAGCGTTGGCGAGCAGGTTCGCCACGACCTGGTGGAGCCGCGCGACGTCGCCGGCGGCCACGACCGGCTCGTCGCCGACATCGAGGATCCACTCGTGGTCGGTGCCGACTGCCCGTGCATCGGCGACCGCCTCGATCGCGAGCCGCGTGAGATCGACGGCACCGAAGACGAGCTCCTGCCCCTCGTCGAGGCGCGCCAGCAGCAGCAGGTCTTCGACGAGGCTCGTCATGCGCACCGACTGCGCCTGGATGCGCTCCAACGCCGACGTCGTCGTGGTCGCCGCCTCCGGTCCGGGCAGCTGCTGCAGGGCTCGCAACGACAGCTCGGAGTAGCCGCGGATCGACGCCAGCGGGGTGCGCAGCTCGTGGCTCGCGTCGGCGACGAAAGCCCGCATCCGTTCCTCGTTGCGCTGACGGGCATCGAGGGACGAGCCGACGTGGTCGAGGAGCGTGTTCAGCGCGATGCCGACGCGACCGATCTCGGTGCGCGCGTCGGCCTCGGCCACCGGAACGCGCTCCGCGATCGAGACGGCACCCTCGGCCATCGGCAGCGCGGCGACGCGGGTCGCGGTGTCCGCGACCGCCTCCAGGGGCTTGAGCGAGCGGCGCAGCACGACGGCGATGGCCGCAGCCAGCAGGACGAGCCCCAACGCGGTGACGAGGAGGATCGCCCAGAGGATCTGCGTGATCGTGGCGTTGACGGTGCCCAGCGGCAGCCCGGCGATGCCGGCCACATCGCCCGCGCGGAACGGCACCACGCGGTATGTGCCGAGGTCCGGTACGGTGATGGTCGCGAAGCCGTTGTCGGGGGTCGCGACCACTGCGGCGACCTGCTCCGCGCTGAGCGCGGTCACCCCGCTGTCGGCGGTGACGACTGCGGCGGTGACACCGGCGGTCGAGTCGAGCAGCAGCAGGTAGCCCTCCGGCTGGCGGCCGGTGGAGAGCACGGCGGCCGCGTCGCGCACGCCGCGAAGCTCCCCCGGGCCCGGCTCGAACAGGCGCAGGGCGGCGGTGGAGGCATCCAGGGTGGAATCCAGCGAGCCGATCAGCGCGTCGCCGACGCGCGCGCCGATTGCGACGGCGCTGCCGACGAGGATGAGGGCCACCATGCCCATGACGGTGACCATCAGGCGCGCCTGCAGGCTCCAGCGCCGTCGGCCGGGGCTCATTGCGGGGCTTTGATCATGTAGCCGACGCCGCGGACCGTGTGGATCAGCGGCTCCCGGCCGTGATCGATCTTCTTGCGCAGGTAGGAGATGTACAGCTCGACGACCGACGAGCGGCCTCCGAAATCGTAGTTCCACACACGGTCGAGGATCTGCGCCTTCGACATCACGCGGCGCGGATTGCGCATGAGGAAGCGCAGCAGCTCGAACTCGGTGGCGGTCAGCTCGATGAGCTCGCCGTCGCGCTCCACCTCGTGGGAGTCCTCGTCAAGCGACAGGTCGCCCACGCGCAGCACCGGGTCGGTGAGGTCGGTGCGGGCCGTGCCGGCCCGGCGCATCAGGCCGCGCAGCCGTGCGACGACCTCTTCGAGGCTGAAGGGCTTGGTGACGTAGTCGTCTCCGCCGGCGGTGAGACCGGCGACGCGGTCGGAGACGGAGTCCTTCGCGGTGAGGAACAGTACCGGGACATCGTTGCCGGAGCGTCGCAGCCGCTGCAGCACTCCCATGCCGTCAAGGCCCGGCATCATGATGTCCAGGACCAGGGCGTCGGGCGCGTACTCGCGCGCCACGGTGAGCGCCTCCAGCCCGGACGGGGCCGTGCGCACCTCCCAGCCCTCCATGCGCAACGCCATCGAGAGGAGGTCGGTCAGCATCTGCTCGTCGTCGACGACGAGCACGCGTGGGGGAGTGCCGTCTGGCCGGCGGAGCTCAGGTGCGGTTGAGGTCATGTTCACCATGATGAACCCTTTTCCTTTGCGAGTGCTATGTAGACCCGATCTTAAGGCTGTCGATCGTGTCGGAACCGGTGATGACGCGACTGAGGATCGTTCCGAGTCGTGCGACGGGATGCCGCCGATCGCAGGTCCCGCGCAGGACGACGACTATCGACGCGGCCGGCTCGGCACGAGGAGGAACGCGAGGAGCAGCATCAGCAGCATCCCGACCACGGAGCCGATCGTGTTGGCCACGAGGTCGCGCACGTCGGGCACGCGCGTGTCGAGCAGCAGCGCCTGGGCGAGCTCGATCGCGCCGCTGAGTACGAGGCCCAGCACCGGGGCGGACCACCAGCCGCGCACGCCGAACCAGAGCACGGCGAACACGCCCAGCGGCACGAACATCGCGATGTTCGCGGCGAACTCCATGCGCTCCAGGGTGATCCACTCGGTGACCCGGTGCCGGGAGAACCAGGCGAGCAGGCGTTCCAGCACCTCCGAGACGTCCGCGCCGTAGGGCCGGGCGCGCAGCGTCAGCCAGCCCACCGCCCACAGGTAGGCGGCGGAGAGGACGGCGAGCACGGCGCGCGATGCCGCACGCCGTGCTCGCACCATCACTCCGACGAACTCAGTGCGTGTCCTCGGCGGCGATCTCCGACCGGTCGCCCGACCACAGCGTGTGGAACGTGCCCTCCTTGTCGACGCGGCGGTACGTGTGCGCGCCGAAGAAGTCGCGCTGACCCTGGATGAGCGCGGCCGGCAGCCGCTCGGCGCGCAGGCCGTCGTAGTAGGCGAGCGAGGACGAGAAGGCGGGGGCGGGGATGCCGGCGGTCGCGGCCGTCGACACGATCGAGCGCCACGCGTCCTGGGCGCGCCCGAGCGCCTCGACGAAGTACGGCGCGCTCAGGAGCACCGGAAGTCCGGGCTCGGCGTCGTACGCGTCGGCGATGCGGTTGAGGAACTGGGCGCGGATGATGCACCCGCCGCGCCAGATCTTCGACACCGCGCCGAGGTCGATGGTCCAGCCGTACTGCGCGGCGCCCGCGCGGATCTCGTCGAAGCCCTGCGAGTAGGCGACGATCTTCGAGGCGTACAAGGCTAGACGCACGCTCTCGACGAAGGCGTCGGGGTCGCCCACCTGCAGGGCCTCGCTCGGTCCGGGCAGGCCCCCGGAGACCACGCGCTGCTCCGGATGCGACGAGAGCGAGCGGGCGAAGGTCGCCTCGGCGATGCCCGACACCGGCACGCCGAGGTCGAGCGCGGTCTGCACGGTCCAGGCCCCTGTGCCCTTGGCGCCCGCCTGGTCGACGATGATGTCCACGAGCGGGCGGCCGGTCTCGGCATCGGTCTGGCGCAGCACCTCGGCGGTGATCTCGATGAGGTAGCTCTCCAGCTCGCCGCGGTTCCACTCGGCGAAGATGTCCGCGATCTCGGCGGGGGTCTTGCCGGTGCCGCGGCGGATGAGGTCGTAGGCCTCGGCGATCAGCTGCATGTCGGCGTACTCGATGCCGTTGTGCACCATCTTCACGAAGTGGCCGGCGCCGTCGTGGCCGACGTGGGTGACGCACGGCTCGCCCTCGGCGACCGCGGCGATCGTGCGGAGGATCGGGCCGAGCGTCGTCCACGCCTCGTCGGGCCCGCCGGGCATGAGCGACGGGCCGTTGAGCGCGCCCTCCTCGCCGCCGGAGACGCCCATGCCGACGAAGTTGAAGCCGCGCTCGCGCACGGCCTTCTCGCGGCGGATCGTGTCGGTGAACAGCGAATTGCCGCCGTCGATGATGATGTCGCCCGGCTCGAACACGCTCATGAGGTCGTCGATGACGGCATCGGTCGGCCGCCCGGCCTTGACCATGATGATCGCGGTGCGGGGCTTCTGCAGCGACGCGGCGAACTCCTCGTAGGAGAACGCGGGGATGAACTCGGCTTCGGGGTGCTCGGCGATGAGCGCGTCGGTCTTCGTGCGGCTGCGGTTGAGGACGGCGACGGTGTTGCCCTCGCGGCTGGCGAGATTTCGGGCGAGGTTCGATCCCATCACGGCGAGTCCGACGACTCCGATGTTGGCGGTCCGGTCAGAGGTCATGGCAAGAGCCTTCCGATCAAGTGGGGGCCCGGCAGGACGCGGGTCCTTTCACAGTAGCGGGCGGGCCCGTCAGTGCGCAGGTGTGCTGCGCTCGGCGACGAACCGCCGCGAGACGGCGATGTCGCGGTCGCCGTAGCCGCGTTCGACGAGCTCGTCGAACGCGGCGCGCAGCGCGGGCAGGATCACCGCGTCGGTCCCGGTCGCCTCGGCGATGTCGTTCGCGAAGCGCAGGTCCTTCACCATGTACTTGGCCAGGCCGCTGGGGGAGTCGTCGCCGGTGACGAGCTTGTCCTTGCGGCTGTTCAGGACGTTCGACCCGGCGTAGCCGCCCGCCAGCAGGGTCCAGAGCGCATCGAGGTCGAGGCCGGAGCGCTCGGCCAGGACGGTGGCCTCGCCGAGGGCGAGGATCGTGGCCGCGACCACCAGCTGGTTGCACGCCTTCGCGACCTCGCCGGCGCCGAGCGGCCCGAGATGCACCGGGGTGCCGCAGGGGGCGAGGATGCCGGCGGCGCGGGCCGCGTCGGCTTCGGTGCCGCCGATCATGATCGAGAGGGCCCCGGCGCGCGCCCCGTCCTCGCCGCCGGAGACCGGGCAGTCCACGACGCGCACGCGCCCGGCGGTCCGCTCGGCGAGCCGATCGGCCAGTGCGCGCACGCCGGGGGCAGACGAGGTCGACCCGATCATCAGGAGAAGGTCGCCGGCGCCTGCCAGCAGCCCGTCCGGCCCGTCGAGCATGCCCTCCAGGTCGGGGAGGTCAGGCAGGAACACGACCAGCGCGTCGACCTGTTCGGCGAGCTCCCGCGGGGTCGCCACCCACGTGGCACCCGCGGCGACCAGGTCGGGGCGGGGCGAGCGCGAGTGGACGACGAGCGTTCCGCGGGCGGCCAGCAGATGCTGGGCGACCGGGGTGCCCATCGAGCCGACGCCGACGATCCCGACGACGTCGGGCCGGGCCGCGGTCGATGTCGGGCGGACCTCGTCGGCGGGGGGGATGTCGCTCATGCCAGACATGGTAGTGGTTCAGTCGGACGGACGTGGTCCAACCGGTTGTCCTAAGCTAGGGTATGGTCACGGCGACTCTGGCCGACGGAGCAGGATCCTGCTCAAGGGAGGAGAGCGGGATGCCCGGGATCGAGCAGAAGCTGCGGGCGGTCGTGGCCGTGCCGCTGTCGGAGGCGCACTGCCGCCTCATCGAGGAGCTCGAGCCTCGGCTGGAGGTCGTCCGCGACCACCGCCTCGTTCCCCCGATGCGCGGGCCGGCCGATTGGTCGGGGGATCCGTCGTTCGTGCGCACCCCCGCCGAGCAGGCGGCGTTCGAGGCGATGGTGGACAGCGCGGACGTGCTGTTCGGCATCCCCGACGTCGATCCCGCCGCCCTTTCCCGCACGGTCTCGGCCAACCCGCGCCTGCGCTGGGTCATGACCATGGCCGCCGGCGGGGGCAGCCAGATCAAGGCGGCGGGGCTGGATGCCGCAGCCCTCGCACGCATCGTGTTCACCACGAGCGCCGGCGTGCACGGGGGGCCGCTGGCCGAGTTCGCCGTCTTCGGCGTGCTGGCAGGCGCCAAGGATCTGCCGCGGCTGGTCGCCGACCAGGCCGCGCGCACGTGGCCGGAGCGATGGGAGATGCGCCAGGTCGACGAGCTGACCGTGCTCGTGGTCGGTCTCGGCGGCATCGGGTCGGAGTGCGCTCGCCTGCTCGACGCGCTCGGCGCGCGGGTGTGGGGCACGACGCGTTCCGGCGAGCCGGTGGAGGGCGTGGAGCGTCTCGTCCCGCTCGACCAGCTCGTCGAGGCGGTCGCCGAGGTGGACGCGCTCGTGGTCACCCTTCCCGGGACGGCGCAGACCGACCGGCTGATCGGCGCCGAGGTGCTCGCCGCCGCGCGCCCCGGCCTGATCCTCGCCAGCATCGGTCGCGGCAGCGTGATCGACGAGACCGCGCTCCTGGCGGCCCTCGACGACGGCAGGGTGTCGTTCGCGGCGCTCGATGTGTTCGCCGTCGAGCCGCTGCCGGCCGACTCGCCGCTGTGGGCGCATCCGCGGGTGCTGATCAGCCCGCACACGGCGGCGCTGAGCAGCAAGGAGGAGGAGCGCATCGCACGCCGCTTCGCCGACAACGCGACCCGGCTCCTGGACGGGCGAGCGCTTCGCGCGGTCGTCGACACTGTCGAGTTCTACTGAGCGATCGGAAGGCGCGCATGTCCGTCGATGAAGACGACTCCTCCGCCCGTGACCCCGCTCCGGCTCTCCGGCGCGGAGTGCGCATCCTCGGCATCCTGACCGAGGCCCAGGGCAGGGCGGTCGGGCTCACCGAGATCGCCCGCGCGCTCAAGGCCCCGAAGTCCTCCACGTCGAACCTGTGCGTGGTGCTGGAGGAGTCCGGACTGATCCGGCGGGTCGAGGCGGGGTACCTGCTCGGGCACCGCACGGTCGAGTTCGGCGGCGCCTACATCCACTCGTTCAACGAGGTGCGGGAGTTCTACCGCTACTGCGCCACCGCGGCCGCGCTGTCGCAGGAGGTCGTGCAGATCGCGATGCTCGACGGCTCCGACGTGCTGTATCTCGCCCGACACGAGGGCAGCGCGCCGCTGCGGCTGACGGCCGGCATCGGCGACCGGTTCCCCGCCGCTCCCACCGCGGTGGGAAACGCCCTCCTGGCCGCGCTTCCCGACGACGAGGTCGCGCGTCTGTTCCGCGATCCGGCGGCCTTCCCCCGCCGCACGGCGCAGAGCGTGCGCACCCTTCCCGACCTGCTCGCCAAGCTCGAGCTGGTGCGCCGGCGCGGCTACGCGGTGGACGAGAACGAGGTGCATCCGGGCATCTCCGGCGTCGCGGTGCGGATGCCGCCGCGCTCCAGCTCTTCGCCGGCGCTCGCGATCGGGTGCACGTTCCTCACCGCGGCCACCTCCGACCTGCAGCAGGAGACGATCCTGGCGGAGCTGTTCGAGTTGGAGCGGCTGATGGAGAACCCGATGCAGCCCATCAGCGACCCTCGGCCGGGCGCGGAGGCCGATTCCTGAGAACAGTCGTGTTCAGAGTATTGAACTCTGTTCGCTCCACCGGTATCTTCTTCTCAGAACACCACACTCGAAGGAGATGATGTGGAGCACAACGAAGGTTCGGAGGGCGCGCCTCTGCTGAGCGTGCAGCACCTCACCAAGTCCTTCTACGCCACCAAGGCCGTCGATGATGTCTCGTTCGACATCCACGCCGGCGAGATCGTCGCCCTCATGGGCGAGAACGGCGCAGGCAAGTCCACCGTGATCAAGATGCTCGCGGCCGTCTACAAGCAGGACTCCGGCACGATCCTGCTCTCCGGCGCCGACATCGACGCGCCCGGAGTCCGCAGACAGGTCTCGTTCGTGCATCAGAACCTGGGACTGATCGAGTGGATGACCGTCGCCGAGAACATCGCGCTGGGTCTGGGCTACCCCCGCACGGGGCTCGGACTGCTCAGTCAGAAGGGGATGCTGGCGCAGGCCGACGAGGTGCTGGACACCATCGGCGGCGGCATCGATCCGCGCGCCCGCATCTTCGACCTACCGCGCGCCGAGCGGAGCCTGCTCGCGATCGCGCGGGGACTGGTCAGCAAGCCGAAGCTGCTCGTGCTGGACGAGCCGACCGCGTCCCTCCCGCAGGGCGACGTGGAGCGGTTGTTCGTGGTGCTGCGCCGACTGCGCGAGAGCGGGGTGGGAATGATCTACGTCTCCCACCGCCTGGACGAGACCTACGACATCTGCCAGCGCGCGGTCATCATGCGCAACGGCCGGCTCGTCGCCGAGCGCGCCGTGCACGATCTCACCCCGCAGGAGATGGTCGAGCTCATCGTCGGACGCGAGACCACGGTGCCCCGCATCGGCGAGCCGGGCGAGCGCGACCGCCTGGTGCTGTCGGGCCTCCGGGTCGGCGACACCGAGCCGATCGACCTCACGGTGCGAGAGGGCGAGGTGCTCGCGATCTGCGGGCTGCGCGGGGCGGGCCAGGAGGCGCTGGGCCGCGCCATCGCCGGCGCGACGCACCCGACCGGGGGGCGGATGACGCTCGACGGCGAGGAGTACCGGCCGCACGACCCGCGCGATGCCGTCGAGGTCGGGGTCGCGTTCGCCACGTCCAACCGGGAGTCCGAGGCCGTGGGGGCGGGGCTCACCGTGCGGGAGAACCTCTTTTACAACCCCGGCGTGTGGGGACGGAAGTGGTGGCAGCCGCGCGCGGTGCGCAGCGAGAGCGCGGAGGCGCGGGAGATCCTCGCGCCCTACCAGATCCGCCCCGCCGACCCCGAGCTGGCGCTGGACACCTTCTCCGGCGGCAACCAGCAGAAGGCGATCCTGGCGCGCTGCTTCGGCCGCGGGCGCAAGATCGTCGTCCTCGAAGAGCCCACCATGGGCGTGGACGTCGGCGCGAAGGCCGAGATCTACGATCTGCTCGGCCAGGTCGTGTCCACCGGCACCGGTGCGGTGGTCGTCTCCACCGACATGGAGGAGGTGGCCAAGATCGCCCACCGCGCGATCGTCATGGGGCGCGGCCGCATCGTGGCCGAGCTCGTCGGATCCGACGTCACCATCCCGAACCTGATCTCCGCGGCATCCGATCTGGCCAGCGTCGGCCACGCCGCCTCACCTGAAGGAGCCAGCGCAGCATGAGCATGAACACGTCCGTCAAATCGACCGCGCTGGAGCCTGGGCCCGGCGCAGGCTTCTTCCAGAAGCTGACGAGCAATTACGGCATGGTGCTGCTCACGCTCGCCCTGTTCGCGCTGTTCGTCATCCTCCGGCCGGATACCTTCGGGTCGCTGCTGAACTTCCAGCTGCTGGCCTCGAGCAAGTCGGTGCTGCTGATCCTCGCGATCGCCGTCACCATCCCGATGGTCGCCGGCAAGATCGACCTGTCCGTCGGCTACGGCGTCGGGCTCTGGCAGGTGATGGCGCTGTCCTGGCAGATACAGGGGCTGGACTACCGGCTCACGATCCTGCTGGTGCTCGTGGGCGGCGGGGTGATCGGCCTGCTCAACGCGCTGCTGGTCGAGCTCGCCCAGGTCGACGCCTTCATCGCGACCCTCGCCACCGGGCAGGTGATCTACGCCATCACCTACTGGTACACCGGCGGCCAGCAGGTCACCGACTCGCAGGGCGAGCGGGCGCTGTACTTCGACGAGCTGACGCGGTGGACCCTCGGCCCGATCCCCGGCCCGTTCGTCATCGCGCTGGTCCTCGCCCTCGTGGTGTGGCTCGTGCTCGACTACATGCCGGTCGGCCGGTACCTGTACGCGGTCGGCGCCAACCCCGCGGCGGCGACTCTCACCGGCATCCCGCGACGCAAGTACGTCGTGGGCGCGATGGTCGCCTCGGGCATGCTCACCGGCCTCGCCGGCATCCTGCTCGCCTCCCGCCAGGCCGGCGTCGCGCAGGCGAACATCGGGCCGGAGTTCCTGCTCCCCGCCCTGGCGGCGGCCTTCCTCGGCTCCACCACGATCCGCCCGGGCCGGGTGAACGGTCTCGGCACGATCCTCGGCGTCGCGATCACCACGATCGGCATCTCCGGCCTCCAGCAGGTGTTCCCGGGTCAGTTCTTCCTGGAGCCGCTGTTCAACGGCCTGACGCTGGTCGCCGCGATCACGATCGCCTCGCTGGCCACTCGCAAGCGCGTCTCCCGCGCCGACAGCGCACCGGTGACCACCAAGCCACCCGGGCCCGAGCCGCTCGACACGCAGGCGATCGCCAGTGTCGAACACGAGGCTGCCGTCGCGGCATCCACGCCCCCCACCCCTGGAAAGGAAGACCGGTGATGATCAAGCGCACCTCCCGCCGCACGGTGCTGGCCGCGATCGCGGTGCCGATGGCCCTCGCGCTCGGACTCGGGCTCACCGCATGCAACAGCCCGAAGGTCGGCACGGGTGACACGGGCTCCGCCGCAGAGGTGTCGGACTTCACCGCCATCCTGCCCACCGGCGATGCCGTCGACTTCTCGAAGAAGCTCGTCGACAAGAGCCTGAACTCGACCGACGGCTTCACGCCGCCCACGAGCGGACCGACGGCGCAGCAGCCCGGCGCGCACGTCGCCTATGTCGGCAGCGACCTCACCAACGGCGGCATCAACACCGTCCAGAAGGGCGTGCTGGAGGCGGCGGCGGCGATCGGCTGGACCGTCGACGCCTACGACGGCAAGGGCACGACGCAGGGGCGCTCGGACGCGCTGAGCCAGGCGATCGCCGCTCAGCCGGCGGCCATCATCCTCGGCGGGTTCGACCCGACCGAGCAGGCCACGACGATCCGTCAAGCCGGCGATGCGGGGATCCCTGTGATCGGCTGGCACGCCGGCTCCACCGTGGGTCCCGGCAACGGCCTCTTCACGAACATCACGACCGATCCGCTGCAGGTGTCGCAGCTGGCGGCGGCCTACGCGGTCGCCGACTCCGACGGCACGGCCGGCGTCGCGATCTTCACCGACGGGCAGTACGACATCGCCGTGCAGAAGGCCAAGGCGATGCAGGCCTACGTCGAGGCGTGCGAGACGTGCACGGTGCTGTCCTACCAGGACTCGCCGATCGCGGAGGCCGATCAGCGGATGCCGGGCATCATCTCGCAGCTGCTGCAGTCGAAGGGCGACGAGCTCAGCTACCTCCTCGCGATCAACGGCAACTACTTCGGCGGTGCGCAGCAGGCGCTGCGCGCTGCGGGCACCGACCCTGCGGGGCCGCCCAAGTCCGTGGCCGCCGGTGACGGCGACGCCGCCGAGTTCCAGCGCATCCGCAACGTCGACTACCAGGCCGCGACGGTCGCCGAGCCGCTGCTGCTGCAGGGCTGGCAGCTGATCGACGAGGCCAACCGCGCCCTCGCGGGGGAGGAGGACTCCGGGTTCATCGCGCTGCCCGCCCTGATCACGAAGCAGAACGTGCCGGATGGTGACGTGTTCGATCCGTCGAGCGGCTACCGTGACGTGTACAAGACGGTCTGGGGCAAGTGATATCTGCCCGCGCGGCACAGGAAGGACGGATGGATGACGCACGAGCGCATCCCGGCGAGGTTCGAGGCACTGGATCCGCGGTTCGCGGGCATCGGCGGGGATCGCGAACTGCGCGTGCTCTTCGACGACGGACGCTGGCTGGAGGGTCCCGCCTACTCGCCGCAGGGGAGGTTCCTGCTCTTCAGCGACATCCCCAATGACCGGGTGCTGCGCTATGACGAGGTGAGCGGCGCGGTGCACACGTGGGATGCCCGCGCCGGATTCACCAACGGGCGCACGGTGGACCGCGAGGGTCGCTTCGTGCAGTGCGAGCACGGTGGGCGGCGGGTCGTGCGCTTCGAGCACGACGGCTCGGCGAGCGTCGTGGCCGACTCCTATCAGGGGCGGCGGCTCAACAGCCCCAACGACGTGGTCGTGCACACCGACGGGTCGGTGTGGTTCACCGATCCGCACTACGGCATCCGCAACGACTACGAGGGGCATCGCGGCGACGAGGAGATCGGCAGTCGCAACGTCTACCGGTGGAGCGAGGACGACGGCCTGGTCGCGGCATCCGACGCGCTCGACGGGCCGAACGGGCTGGCGTTCTCGCCCGACGGTGCATTCCTCTACGTGAGCGACAGCGAGCACCGCAGCATCGTGCGCTTCCCGGTCGAGGGCGCGCGGCTGGGCGAGGGGTCGACCTTCGCGACGGCCGACGTCATCTACGACGGGCTGCGCATCGACACCGAGGGCAGGGTGTGGGCCGCGGCGGAGGACGGCGTGCACGTCTACCATCCCGACGGCGAGCAGCTCGGCAGGCTTGCGGTGCCGCAGGTCGTGTCGAACCTCGAGTTCGGTGGACCGCAGCGGAACCTCCTCTACCTCACGGCGACCTCGCGGCTGTACGTGCTGCGGGTCACCGTGCAGGGCGTGAGCCGCATGCCTTCCCCGTCCGGTGCCGTCCGGACGGCGGCGCGGTGACCTCTCCCGCCGGGCTGGCGGCCTTCGACCTGACCGGTCGGACGGCGCTGGTCACCGGCTCCAGCCAGGGCATCGGGCGCACGCTCGCGGAGGGGCTGGCGGCCGCCGGCGCCACCGTCGTGGTGCACGGACGCGACGCGGCCAAGGCCGCCGCCGCGGCGGCGGAGATCTCCGCCGCGACCGGCACCGCGGCGCAGAGCATCGTCTTCGACGTGACGGATGCCGGGGCCGTCGATGCCGGCATCGACGCCCTGGAGGCGGACCTCGGCACCCCGGACATCCTGGTCAACAACGCCGGCGTGCAGCGGCGCGCCCCGATCGCGGAGTTCTCCGACGAGGACTGGCGGGCCCTCGTGGAGACGAACCTGTCCAGCGTCTTCTATCTCTCCCGCCGCGTCGCGCGCGGGATGATCGCGCGGGGTTCCGGCAAGCTCGTCCAGATCGGCAGCGTGCAGTCCCAGCTGGCGCGGCCGTCGATCGCGGCGTACTCGGCCACAAAGGGCGCTATCGCGATGTTCACCAAGGGACTGTGCGCCGACCTCGCGCCGCACGGCATCCAGGCCAACGCGATCGCGCCGGGCTACTTCGCCACAGAGCTCACCAAGGCGCTTGTCGACGACGAGCAGTTCTCCGGGTGGGTGCGCACGCGCACTCCGGCGGGCCGCTGGGGCGACACGCGCGACCTCGTGGGGGCGCTGGTGTTCCTGGCCAGCGGGGCGAGCGACTTCGTCAACGGGCAGACGCTGTACGTCGACGGCGGAATGACGGCGGTGGTGTGATGGGCAATCCCGCCGTGGTCGTCCACGCCGCCGGTGACCTGCGCGTGGAGGATGTCGCCGAGCCCCGTCCGGCAGGCGACGAGGCGATCGTCGAGATCGCCTATGGCGGCGTGTGCGGCTCCGACCTGCACTACTGGCTGCACGGCGCCGCAGGTGCGTCGATCCTGCGTGAGCCGATGATCCTCGGCCACGAGGTCTCCGGCACGGTGGTGCAGGCCGCCGCCGACGGGAGCGGCCCCGCGGCGGGCACACCGGTCGCCGTCCATCCGCTCACCCCCCGCGGCGACGGGGCGACGCCCTGGCCGGCGGGCCGGCCCAACCTCGCCCCGGCCTCGACCTATCTCGGCTCGGCGATGCACCTCCCGCACACGCAGGGCGCCTTCGCCCGCCGGGTGGCGCTGCCGGCGCGCATGCTGCACGAGGTGCCGGCGGGGCTCGACCTGCGCGTGGCCGCCCTCGCCGAGCCGGCCGCGGTCGCGTGGCACGCGATCGAGCGCGCGGGCGACGTACGCGGCAGGAGCGTCGCGGTGATCGGTGCCGGCCCCATCGGCCAGCTCGTGGTGTCGGCCGCGCAGCATCACGGCGCGGCATCCGTCGTGGTCACCGATCTGCATCCGCTGCCGCGCGAGCTGGCTGCGGCGCGAGGGGCACGGGCGCTCGATGCGAGGGACGCCGACGCGATCGCCGCATTGCACGCGGACGTCGTCGTCGAGTCCAGCGGCACCGTCGCGGGGCTCGCCGGGGCGGTGTCGGCCGCTGCGCGCGGCGGAACCGTCGTGCTGCTCGGCCTGCAACGAGCAGGCGACGTCCCCGCGCCGATCGCCACCGCGATCACTCGCGAGCTGAGCCTGGTCGGCTCGTTCCGTTTCGGGGCGGAGTTCGACGCGGTCATCGCCGCGCTCGCGGACGGATCGCTCGTCGTCGACGGCGTCGTCACCCACGTCCGGCCGGTGGCCGAGGCCGCCGAGGCGTTCGCGGTGGCGGCCGACGCGTCGCGCTCGTCGAAGGTGCTGCTGCGCTTCGACGACGACGCGTGACCGCGTGCCGTCGGACGCGGCCGTTCGCGGTGCGCGACTCAGTCGTGGTAGCTCTGGCGCCCCATCGAGAACAGCGCCATCGAGACCGCGGTGGTCGCGCCGAGGGCCATGAGGCCGAGCAGCCAGAACAGCGCGTGCGAAAGAAAGCCGTACTCCATGGGTCCCCCTTCGGGCGCTTCGTGACGTCCTCATCGTAGCGCGACGGCTGGTAGACTCGCCACGATACTTCGGCGAGGGATGCCTCGTTTCTCCGGTCTCCGGAGGGGCGCGGCATCCGTGATCGACGCGGTGATGCAGGCTTCCGGCTTTCCTCACGCGTGCGCGTTCGAGTCGAATCCAGATCCCGCACCAGGGCCGTGTGGCCCGCAAGGAGAACCATCATGTCGACCGAGACCGACACCAAGGTCCAAGCCGAGCCGCGCGAGAGCTTCGGCAAGGGGTTCGCGCGCCGCCTGCGCGCGGCCGGCAAGATCCCCGCCGTCATCTACGGCCATGGCACAGACCCCGTCCACGTCGCCCTCCCCGGCCACCAGATGTCGCTGCTGATCCGTCGTGCGAACGTCGTGCTCGAGCTCGACGTGGCAGGCAATACCCAGCTCACGCTCGTCAAGGACGTCCAGAAGGACCCGGTCCACCAGGTCATCGAGCACATCGATCTGCTCGTGGTCAAGAAGGGCGAGAAGATCCAGGTCGACGTCCCGATCGTCGTGGTCGGCGAGCCGTTTGCCGGCACCATCGTGAACCTCGACGCCCCGAGCGTCGCGCTCGAGGTCGAGGCCACCCACATCCCCGAGCACATCGAGGTCGACGTCGAGGGTCTCGAGGACGGCACGCACATCACCGCGGCCGAGCTGACCCTGCCGCGCGGCGCGACCCTGCAGACCGAGCCGGACGTCCTGGTCGTGGCGATCTCGACCCCGGCCGGATCCGCGAGCGACGAGACCGAGGAGGCCGCCGAGGAGGCGGCCGCCGACGAGGCCGCCGGCGAGTAGGACACCGCCCGCATGGAGCCCGTCCTCTCCGGCGAGGGGGCGGGCTCCGCTGTCCGCACGGTGACCGAGGAAGGGAGCGCAGCGATGGCCGAGACGTGGCTGATCGTGGGTCTGGGCAATCCCGGGCCCCGCTACGAGCCGACCCGTCACAACGCCGGGCAGCTCGTCGTGGACGAGCTCGCCTCCCGGCGCGGCGAGACCTTCCGGGTCCACAAGGCGGGTGCACGCGTGGTCGAGGCGTGGTCGCGTCCGGGCGGACCGAAGCTGGTGCTGGCCAAGCCCAATAGCTTCATGAACCTCTCCGGAGGCCCCGTCTCGGCGCTCGTGGCGTTCTATCGCGTGCCGCTGGAGCGGGTCGTGGTCGTGCACGACGAGCTCGACCTGCCCTTCGACACCCTCAAGCTCAAATCCGGTGGCGGTCACGGCGGCCACAACGGTGTCCGCGACGTGGCGAAGGCGCTCGGCTCACCCGACTTCGTGCGGGTGCGCGTGGGCATCGGGCGCCCGCCGGGTCGGCAGGACCCCGCCGACTGGGTGCTCGATCCGTTCTCCTCCGGCGAGCGCGCGGCGCTGCCGAGCATCGTCGGCGACGCGGCGGATGCCGTCGAGCAGCTGGTCGCCGAGGGACTCCTCGCCGCGCAGCGGACCCACCACGCGCCCCGGCCCTGAACGGCCGTGCCGCCCGGGCTCCTACAGTCCGGTGAGCAGCGCGTCCAGGTGGGCGACGAGGCCAGCGATCGGCACGCGCACCTGCGCCATCGAGTCGCGCTCGCGCACCGTCACGGCGGCATCCTCCAGCGTGTCGAAGTCCACGGTGACGCAGTAGGGCGTGCCGACCTCGTCCTGGCGACGGTAGCGGCGGCCGATCGCCTGGGCGTCGTCGTAGTCGATGTCCCACTTCTCGCGCAGGAGATCGGCGACACGACGCGCGGTGGGTGTGAGCGCCTCGTTGCGCGAGAGCGGCAGTACCGCGACCTTGTAGGGTGCGAGCCGGTGGTCGAGCCGCAGCACGGTGCGCGTGTCGGTCTTGCCGGCCGCGGTCGTGGCCTCCTCGACGTCGTAGGCGTCGACCAGGAACGCCATAAGCGCGCGGGTCAGACCGAAGGACGGCTCGATCACATACGGGATGTACTTCTTGTTCTGGGCCTGGTCGAAGTAGGAGAGGTCCTTGCCGGATGCCTCGGCGTGCACGCCCACGTCGTAGTCGGTGCGGTTGGCGACACCCATCAGCTCGCCCCACTCGCTGCCGACGAAGCCGAAGCGGTACTCGATGTCGACCGTGCGCTTCGAGTAGTGCGCGAGCTTGTCCTTGGGGTGCTCGAACCAGCGGATGTTCTCGGGGGTCATGCCCAGGTCGAGGAACCATGCCCAACTGGCGTCCATCCAGTCCTGCTGGGCCTGCTCGTCGGTGCCGGGCTCGACGAAGTACTCGATCTCCATCTGTTCGAACTCGCGCGTGCGGAAGATGAAGTTGCCGGGGGTGATCTCGTTGCGGAAGGCCTTGCCGATCTGCGCGATGCCGAACGGGGGCTTGCGGCGCATCGACTGCTGGACGTTCCGGAAGTTCGTGAAGATGCCCTGCGCGGTCTCGGGTCGCATGTAGTGCTTGCCCGACTCGTCGTCGACGACGCCGAGGTAGGTCTTCACGAGACCCGAGAACGACTTGATCTCGGTCCACTGACCGACCTTGTCGGGGTGCTCCGGGTCGGGGATGTCGGCCAGGCCGTTGACCGGCGGATGCCCGTGCTTTTCCTCATAGGCCTCGAAGAGGTGGTCGGCGCGGTAGCGCTTGTGCGTGACGAGCGACTCGGTGAGCGGGTCGGAGAAGGCAGCGACATGGCCGGATGCCTCCCACACCGCGGTCGGCAGGATGATCGCCGAGTCGAGCCCGACCATGTCGGCGCGCCGCTGCACGAAGGTCTTCCACCACTGGCGCTTGATGTTCTCCTTGAGGGCCACGCCGTAGGGTCCGTAGTCCCACGCAGAGCGCGTGCCGCCGTAGATCTCCCCGGACGGGTAGACGAACCCGCGGTGCTGCGCCAGGGCGATGGCGGCGGTGAGGCGTTCGTGCGGTGTCATGCGTGGTTCCCCGTATCGTGGCTGATTGCCGCAAGGGGCGCGGCGACCAGTCGATCCTATAAGGTCGCGCGGACGCCGCTTCGGGTTGGCGCGTATGGTCGCGGAGTCCGGTGGGTTGGCGCGTATGGTCGCGGCTTCAGGCTGCGGCGGCAAGGTGGGCCTGGTGAAGCGGGCGTGGCATCCGGTGGGTTGGCGCAAATCGTCGCGGATGAAGGGCGGGTTCAAGCTGCTATTGCAACGTTGATTTCGTTTCGTAGTGTCTCACTCG